>JAQULF010000001.1 GCA_028718745.1 Patescibacteria group bacterium
CTACTTCCTCTATGATAGATGCTGTCGGCGGATTTGCTTATTTTGTCGGAATAGATGGAATAATCGCAAAAATAAATTTAGGCACTTTTTTGGAAAGTTCCTCTTTAAATTTGGGGGAAGGTATGGGGACTTCCGTTATCGACACTGTAAATAATCTTGCTTATATAGCTTCTTACTCTTTTGCCAAAATAAAAAAGGTTGATCTTGCCGGCCTTATGAGTTTTGTAGAAGACCTCACTTTAAATGCCGAGGAAACAATTATAATATCAGCCGTTATAGATACCGCCGCCAATAAAGCTTATTTCGGAACATCGCCCGGTTCGTTGCATCAACACCATATCGTAAAAATAGATACCAGTCCGCTGGTTTCTCCTACCAGAGATGGCGCGATTTTGTTGGAACCGGGAGAAAATAATTTCAGAAAATCAGTTATAGATCAAACTAACGGTTTCGGCTATTTTATTACCGGAAATCTCCCGGCCCGAATTACCAAAGTAAATCTTAGCACTTTTCTTCGCGCGGATTCTCTGCTTTTAGATGAAAGTTTTGGCGCAGTTTTATTTGGATTAATAGATGAGACCCATCAGTTTGCTTATTTCATCAGTGGCGATAATAAAATTACCAAGCTTGATTTAAGCAGTTTTACTATTCTGGGAACTGCTGCATTGGCTACCCCTCAAGTTCCTGATTCGGCTGTAATTGACTCCGTAGATGAATATATATATCTAGGAACCGGCAATCCTCGCAGAATATACAAAATAGATGCCCAAACTCTGACTTTGGGGGATATAATCGGTTTTATCGGAGCTCCGACATTAGAAACCGATTACAGCTTTACTTCGGCCGTCATAGATACTTCCGGCCCCACTCATTATGCTTACTTTGCGGGTGGCACTAATGATGCTCAAACTACTCAAGATTTAGTGAAAATTAATCTAACCGGTTTTACTAAAGTTTCTGAAATGAATTGGGATATTTCCAGCGCCGGTGGAGTTTTAAGCGGCATAATAGACACAACCAACCAATTGGCTTATTTTCTAAGCGGAGATAAGATTGCCAAAATAGCTCTCGGCGTAGGTGATGCCGCTCCTTCTCAAATAAGTTCTCTAACCTTACCCATAACAACCTCGGGGTTTATTGGCAATCAGGATTATTTTGATTCGGCTACCAATTTTGCTTATTTTTTGACTAACAATACAAGAGGGGATGTTATTAAAATTGATCTCACCGGATTCACTTACAATAGCACATTAGCCGCTACAACAGCTTCAGGCTATGGTACTTTTGTTTTTCAAAATTCCACTTCCAAAATCTTTGCCGCCACTGCCAATCCGGGTAAAATAATTAAAGCGTCCGCTATCGTAACTGAAATTAATCCTAAATATATTCGCGGAACTAAAGCTTCACTAACCTTAGGTGGGGGTGAAACCGCTTATCTTTCCAAAGTAGATTTTTACAGCCATACTTTGAGCGCTCCCAATACTAATATAAAACTGGCTATTTACTCGGGAACAAATCTTCTTTGGTCAGCCACAACAACTATTACTGCCGCCGGCGCTTGGAAAGAAGTTCCTATTTCCAGTGGAACACCGAATACATTATCTTTAGCTTCTTCGGGCGATTATTATCTGGCCTATCAAGTTGATGCTGCTACCGACACCTCCGGCTATTTAGGTTTTTCTCCGGGAGATACGGTAGGAGATGGGTTTGTCTATGAACAAGATTACGGGGCTTTTCCTTCTAATATCTATGGTTCCAATCTTAATTTAACTACCGATCGCTGGAGTATCAAAGCTGAATATAGCACAACTGCGCCCAATACGAACCCTCAAATATTGGGCTTGGGAGGGGTTGATGTGACCGGCGGAGGTTCTATGACCAATCTTACCCCGAGCTTTAACTTTTCCATTGGCGATGCCGATGTCGGCGATGCGGCGCAATTTAAAATTCAAATTGCTAAAGATTCACCCGATTTCTCTTCTATTTATATGGATTATGTTTCGGGAGCTTGTGTTAATGGACCGATCAGTTTTCATATCGGAGGAGTTGATTTTTGCACCGGTCCGGGAGCGGTTTTACCGGCCGGGTATGTCGTTACTCCCGCAACCACAGATCTTGTCCCGGGAACTTACTACTGGAGAGTTATCGCCGCAGATCAAAACGGAGGTAATTCGGGCTGGGTCTATGGAGGTTGTGGCGCGGTTGCCGATGTTTGCTCTTCCCCATCTTTCATAATCACTGCCGCTTGGACGCCGGCTATCACTTATACCGGAACGCATTATATTGGCAATGAAACTACTACCGAAACCAACCCTTCTTTTACCTTTGATGTTTCCGGAGCGACGGATGCCGGATTTATCTTTGTCTTAACCAAGAATGCTCCGCTTGATTTTACCCTGGGTCCCGGAGACCCCAATATAGTTATCATTGAGCAAAGTGATAGTGCTATTCCCCTCCCAATAACCGGTTTATCTTTTGATATTAGCGCGCCCACTTTCGGTTTCAGTGATCTAATTCCGAGAGCGGTTACGGCATTGGATGTGGGCATAAATTATTTTTGGATATTCACTGCTTTTGATCAAACTCATTCCGGTGCCCCTGGTAGTATTGGTCCTTTTAACCCTCTCTATACCTATTATGCTTTTGATTCAGCCATAGCTTATCCCGTTGATCCCTTTTCCTTTCCTCCAAACCCTACAACCCCTTCATTTAGAGTTGAAACTGCTGCTCCTCCCGCTCCCTCCGGCCCTCCCTCTACTTTCATCCCCTCAACTACAAATTCTTTAAATTCTATTTTACCTCTGCCGCTTGAAACCAATATAAATGGGGAAGTGGTAAATACTTTAGCTTCCGCTAACTCGGTTGATTTCGGACAGCTTTTGGCAAATAACAAAAAAACAACTGGATTCTCTTTTAGCGTTAGTAGTGATAGTCAATTTGGCTACACCATGTTTATTTCTCAAGATCATGATCTGTCCAGCAGCGACGGGAAATCTGTTATTGAAGGATTTAACAATAATGGAGGGGCGGCACCAACCAACGCTCACCCACAACTCTGGGTTTCTCCTGATCCATCAGTAACTAAGGGATTTTTGGGATATTCTACTAACAGTATCACTTTGAGCAATACTGATAATCGTCTCTCGGATCGTTTCTCGACTGGAGGAGTTCAAAAATATGCCAAGATCACTTCGAACTTCTCCGAGATTAGCAGAAGCTCCGGCCCGGTAAAAAACGACTTGGTTGATTTATTACTTAAACTTGAGGTGAATAGCCGGCAAGAGAGCGCTAACTATTCCAATCATATAACCATAACGATTTTGAGCAATCTATAGAACAATTTCTGACTTCTATATAAAAACCGCCCTCAAAGGCGGTTTTTGCTTTCTTGAATTGTCATCCTCGAACTCTAAAAGCTAATGAAGCTAAAAGCTATAAGCTACTTCTGTCCCCAGTCAACTCTCACAGTTGTTTTGCCTTGCTTCTTTTGAATATAGTCGTAGGCCGAAAGCGCCGCGGTAGCGCCTTGCCCGACTGATATCGCAATTTGTTTGTAGGGACTTTGAATCAGGTCGCCGGCGGCAAAAATTCCTTCCACTGAAGTTTTGCCTTCCGAATCTGTGATAATCTGGCTTAATTCATCTACTTTAACTAAGGATTTCACAAAATCGGCTTTGACTTCATAACCGATTTCGATAAAAACACCATCAATATCAATTGTCCTGTCCTTCGAAGCTTCATGCGAAGAAGGATCTGAACCGCTAACTGAATCTTTAATTTTGATCTTTTCTAGAACTTCTTCGCCCTCCAAGGCCGAGACTTCGCTGTTTAAAACCAATTCAATGTTTGACTTATTTTTGATTTTATTAACTAAGATTTCGTCGCCTCGAAAGGTTTCGCTGCGATGAATCAGGTAAACTTTTTCGGCTAATTCCGACAGATAAAGCGCCCCACCTAAAGCGCTATTTCCTCCGCCAACAACGGCGATTATTTTATTCTTAAAAAGCGGTCCATCGCAAGTCGCGCAGTAGGATAACCCTTTTCCAAGATATTTGTCAGCGCCTTCAACCTCCAGTTTGCGAGGCGCCTTACCAAAAGCAAGAATGACCGTTTGAGATTCATATTCTCCGCTCGTAGTTTTAACTAAAAAATCATCCTCCTTTTTTTCGATAGCCAAAACTTCTTGATTAAGCATGACTTCCGCCCCAAATTTTTTGGCTTGTTCCATCATCTTTAACGACAAATCAGCGCCTCCGGTTAAATCAACCCCCGGATAATTTTCGATGTGTTCAGTCAAATTCATCTGACCTCCGAGGTTCATCGTCAAAACTAGAGTTTTTAAAACTCTTCTGCCGGCATAAATCGCGCTAGTCAACCCCGCCGGCCCCGCTCCGATAATAATTACATCGTATTTATTCATTTTATTTTGTTTAATGATAATTGTATTCTAATCTTAATCCAAATTTACATCCGAATCAATCCGAATATTTTTTATCAAGTTTCAACTTCAGGGTAGTCTTAGGGGCGGCCCTGTGTGGCCGCCCTCCCCAAAAACACTGTCCCCCATGGCAACACACCACCGCTGGGGGATTTTATTTTTCAAAAATAATAATCCCGAGGTACGACCTACGGGAGTACACCTAGCTCGGACCTCTCGGAACACAAATTAGGGCGCGGAAACCGCGCCCCTACAACTTACAACTTATTTGCTTACCAACTTACTACTTGCCCCTATTTATTATACACAAACATCCTTTTTCTTTCCTTAACTTTCAGGCAGCCGTCAACGATATCTTCTATATCTATATGATATTTTTTGATTAATTTTTCAGAGGAGCCGGATTCGCCAAATTTATCGCGGATGGCAACGAATTGGATCGGGATCGGATAATTTTCAGATAAAAATTCGGAAACCGCGCCGCAAAGCCCGCCGGTTACTTGATGGTCTTCAACTACCACGAAGGCGCGGGTTTTTTTGGCGTATTTTAAAAGATTGGTCTCGTCCAGAGGTTTTATGGTCGGAATATTAATCACTCCAAAATCCATTTTTTTATCTCTTTTTAAAACTTCAGCGGCTACCATAGATCGATAAACCGATTCGCCATGAGCTAAGATAAATCCGTCAAATCCGTCGCGCAAGATTTGCGCTTCACCGGCTCTAAAAGGCGTTTTTTCGGTAGTAACCGAGGGAATTTCATTTCGGCCAAAACGAATATAGACCGGACCATTAATCTTAAAAGCGGAACGGATAGCCTTGCGAGTCTGCCAATAATCACAGGGTGCCAAAACGGTAATTCCCGGAATCGCGCGCATAATCGCAATATCCTCCAAGGCTTGGTGAGTCGCTCCATCCGGACCGGTTGCAATCCCCGCATGTGAACCCACAATCTTCACATTGGCTTTATTGTAAGCCACTGAAACGCGGATTTGAGCAACTGCTTGATTGGGAGTAAATACTGCAAAAGACGAGGTGAAGGGAACAAAACCTTCCAGAGCAAGTCCCGCCGCAGCTGAAATCATGTTGGCTTCGGCCACTCCCATTTCAAAAAAACGATTCGGATATTTTTTCTTAAATTCTCCCAATCTTAAAGATTCCATCAGATCTGCATCCAGCACAACTACCTTTTTGCTATTTTTTGCCAACTCAACTATCTCATCACCAAAACCCTGGCGGCAAGAGCGCTTTTCAACATTGACGGAGAATAAATTGGGATTGAGGTTGTAATTCATGGTAAATTTGTAGTAAGTAGTATGTAGTATGTAGTAGGTAGTAGGCAAGAGATATTACTTGCTACTTACTACCTGCTACCTACTACTGATTACTGCGCACTATTCACTGTCCACTCAAACCCTTCTATGCTCATTGTATGTGTTATGCGAAATCTTGGCAATTCAAACATATTTTTATTTGAGTCGCGATAACCGTATATCGTAGTGAACGCTCCCCGGTAACCGGCGGCGCGAACAGCTGATTCAACCCTGGTATCAAACGCACCGGTCGGATAACAGAAGAAATTAACTGCTCTGCCTAATTCCTGTTCTAATTTTTCTTTGGACTTTTTTACTTCATCGTTTAACCTTACATCACTCAATAATTTAAGGTTTGGATGAGTAAGTGAATGCGATCCGAATTCAAATCCCTGATCTGATAATAATCTAATTTGATCCCAATCCATGTAAGCAGGCGAACCGACTGAATTAGTTATTATGAATATTGTCGCTTTCATATTATAACGATTCAAAACCGGCGCGGCATTTTCAAAAAAGTCTCTGTAGCCATCATCGATGGTTATCAAAACTGTTTTTGGCTGGATCTCTTTGCTCTCGGCAACCAACGAAAAGTATTGAGACAATGACATGGTTTTAAAGCCATTGTCATAAAGCCACTTCATTTGTTTTTCAAAATTCTCCGGTGTTACTCCCAGATTTCTTCGCAAAGTCGATTGAGTCGGAGTTTCCGGTTCGATATAGTGATACATCAAAATCGGGATATTTTTTTCAAAGGCCAACTTTTCAAAATTAACATCTTTTATTTTCGCGTTAAAATCTTCAGGCATTTCACTCTTGGCCATAGCTTCTTTGGCCAGTTCAACTTTTTCTTTTTCCAGGCCTTTATTATCAACTGAAGGGGTGCTGTCAAAACGGTATCCTTTAATTAATGAATGGGCCCTGGAACAATAGAAAACCCCGATCAACAAAAGTAAAACCACTATGGCTAATATATAAGAAAGAAGTTTTTTATTTTTAGAAATAAAGGATTTATTCTGCTTTGCAACAACCTTCTTAATTAACAGTTTTTTTGTTTTATTTTTTGTCTCTCTCGGCATCTTATTTTAACAACTCCATCGCCTTATTATATTCTTCCTCATTAGGTGCTCTGCCATGATAATGATAATCGTTCTCAATAAACTTTACTCCTTTGCCCATGACAGTTTTTGCAATTATCAATTTGGGCTTGCCATTCTTGCTTTTAATCGCGGAAAAGGCTCTCAAAATCTTGGCTGTATCATGCCCATTTACTTCAAAAACTTCCCACCCTAAATCTCGATAGCGATTGGCAATATTGCCCAGATTGGCCACCTCATCGGTAGTTCCACTTATTTGCAAATGATTCCTATCAAGAATAAAAATCAAATTATCCAGCTTAAATTTACCGGCCGAGGCGATCGCTTCCCAAGTGCTTCCTTCCTCATGCTCGGCATCCGAACAAATACAAAAAACGCGCGAATCTATTTTCTTAAGTTTTAAAGCTAGCGCCTTGCCAACCGCTACACCCACTCCTTGTCCCAAGGGACCGGTAGAAGTTTCTACCGCCTCAATGTGAATGTGGCTGGGATGACCTTGAAGCGGGGAACCGGTTCGGCGCAGCTGCGCCTTTTTATCTCCAAAAAATCCGGCTTGTTCCAAAACCGTATAATAGACCGGAGCGATGTGCCCATTGGAAAGGATGAATCGATCGCGCTCAACCCAATCCGGTTTTTTGGGATTGTATTTCAAAACCCCTCCGAAAAAAAGTACGGCAAAAATATCCGCCATCCCCAGCGACCCGCCCCAGTGGCCGGAACCAGCATTATACAACATTTCAGTTAATTCTCGACGAATTCTTTTAGCTCTAATTTGTAATTCTTCGATCTGCTTTTTATTCATAATTTCTAAATCCTAATTTCTAATATCTAATAAAATGCCAAATGACTAAATTTCTAACATTAGACATTAAGATTTTTATTAGAAATTATAATTTAGATATTAGACATTTTATATTTTTAAACTGTCATTTTAATTTTTGATATTTGATTTTTACATTATTTAAGAAACAAATTTAGCTCCTTAACTATTGTTTCCGGATCTTCCGCCTTAAAAAACAAACTGTTCACTACCAAGATATTCGCTCCCGCGTCAAAAAGTTCTTTGATAATGTCCTTACTTATTCCGCCGTCGATTTCAATGGTTGTATCGGGATATTTCGATCGCAATTCTTTTATTTTTTCCAAAACCTTGGGTTCAAATTCCTGGCCGGCAAAACCGGGATTGACTCCCATTAGTACAATTCCATCTACCTGTGAAATATATTTTTCAAAAGTTTCCAGTTCTGATTCTGGAGCAATGGCTAGAAAAACATTGAAATTCTGTTCTCGTATTTTTTCAATAATCTCCGCGGTATCTTTTTCTATTTCATTATGAAAAACGATCGTTTTTGCGCCCAATCGTTTGCAATGAACGAGGTAATCCACCGGATCGGTAACCATCAGGTGCATCTGATAATCTTTTCCAGTAGGTAACGACGGTATATTTACCGGCTCAACTGTTTCGTTATTGGCAAAAGCACCTTCAACGATATCAATTTGAATTTCATCAAAAAACGAAGCTGCTTTATCCAGTTTCTGGTTAAATTCTTCTAAATTAGCAGCTAAAACCGCAGGAATAATTTTTTTCATAGTCGTAGTGTGTAGTAAGTATTATGTAGCAGGGGGGGTGGCATTTTGCATACTACCTACTACCTACTACTTGCTACTTAATGTCTAGTTTCCTAATCCTCCTCTTATGCCTGGTCTCTCCGGCAAAAGGCGTGTCCAGAAATATCTTAATCATTTTTTTAGCCCCATTTTCTCCGGTTAATCTTCCGCCCAAACATAAAACATTGGCGTCATTGTGGGCGCGGCCCAAAAGTACTTCATGCTCATTATTGCCAACGATAGCCCGGATCTTTTTATAGCGGTTGGCCATAATACACATACCGGAGCCGGTACCACAGAAAAGAAGACCCTTGTCTTTTTTGGGATTCATTTTTTTGACCAATTTTCTGGCATAATCAGGATAATCAACCATTTCTTCGTCATTCGTCCCCAAATCCTGGTATTCGATTTGAAGGAAATTCAAGAACTCTTTAGCCACTTCTTTTAGTTTATATCCCGCGTGGTCAGAAGCTAAATATAGCATATATAAAATTAATACTATTTTTTCTTAGGCAGCTTCTTGCATATCTTCTTGGTCTAGCCCAGCCATAGGCTCTACTGTTGGATCCGCTGATAATCCCTCCTCGCTAGCGCCTTCAGCCTCTTCCGAACCTTCCCAAGAAATTGCGGTTACTGGACATTCTCTAATAGCTTTTTCAATGGTATCCCTATGATCTTCAAAGACAATCATATTACCTTCAGCATCTTGGTATTGTACTTCCGATTTTCCATCAATCACTTTGAAAACTGTATCGTCTGCTCCTTCGCAAAGGCCGCACCCAATACAAGCTTCTCTGTTTACAATTGGTTTCATTTTTTTAGATTTAATAGTATGATAGCTGGATTATACCAGATGTTAGCGAATTCAACCAGTTATTTTTTGAAATATAATTTTTCGTAAATAGACCTACTTTTTTTAACTCTATCTACAAAATTTCTGGTTTCCTCAAATTTTATCTGATAATCTCCTTCGGTTATCCAGCGATCCACATTGCCCTCTCCGGCATTATAGGCCGCCAAAACCCGATCCAAATCGCCATATTTATCATCCAAATACTTGAGGTAATAAGTTCCATATCGGATATTTTGATCTATATCGGCTATTTTATATGGGTTAAAGGCTTTGTCTTTTAATTTCCGTGAAATATATTCCGCTGTCTCGGGTAATAACTGCATTAGTCCAATAGCCCCTCGTTCAGAATTAGAATAAGGGTTGAATCGGCTTTCTTCATAAATCACCGCCGAAACCAAGGCTGGTTCCAGACCGAATTCCGTTGAATATTTATCAATTTGTTCTTGATATCTTAAAGGAAACCTAAACTGCATATAAGAAGAATAAACATGCCTGATTCCGGAAGAAAACAAAAAATAATAGAGCGAAACAGTTAAAATCGCCAAAATTAACAAAGCCAAAACTATAAAAATTTTTTTTATCACCTCAAGCATATTATCTCTCTTTAAAGACAAAAAGGCAATAAAAACAATGAGGGTTCATCTAATGTTGTAAAACCGGTTCAAAAAAGGTAAAATTATCTGAAATGGATGATTTAACCTTAGAAAACTTTTTCAAAGAAATCGATGATAAATTCAATGAAAATGATCGACAAATCATTGAAAGAGCTTTTATCTTTGCCAAAAAGGCTCATGAAGGACAAAAACGCGCCAGCGGAGAACCTTATTTTGTCCATGCTTATAAAACCGGAGCAACATTAATGAAATGGGGGTTGGACGCCGAAACTATCGCAGCCGGGCTGCTCCATGATGTGGCCGAAGATACCGCGACAGGAATTGAAGAGATTAAAAAAGAATTTGGCGAGAGCATCGCTTTTTTGGTTGATAGCGTTACCAAGCTGGGAAAAATAAAATATCGCGGACAAGAAAAGAATGTTGAGAATTTAAGAAAAATGTTTTTAGCCATGGCGGAAGATATTCGAGTTGTTCTCATAAAAATGGCTGATCGATTGCACAATATGCAAACTCTGGAATTCGTCAAAAAAGAAAAGCAAAAAAGAATCGCTCTGGAAACTCTGGAAATCTATGCGCCTATTGCCAATCGTCTGGAAATGGGAGAACTAAAAGGCGACCTCGAAGACTTGGCCTTCAAATATGTTTACCCTCAAGAGTATGAGAATCTGGTAAAAAAATCAAAGCCTCTATATGATAAAATCAGGAATCTTTTGACGGAAGTTCAGCCGATTATTGAAACTGAATTACTCAAAGAAAATATAATGCCCGTTTCCGTTCATTCCCGCACCAAGCATCTTTATAGCTTGTATAAAAAACTGGAAAATCCAAGGGTGGGTGGTGATTTTGACAGGGTGCGCGATCTGGCTGCTATAAGAATTATCTTAAATACGGTCGAGGAGTGTTACGCGGTCCTTGGCATAATTCACAGAATCTGGAAGCCTCTACCCGGACTAATTAAAGATTATATTGCCATACCAAAGCCTAATGGGTATCAGAGCATTCACACTACTGTTTTTGGTCCGGACGGCGTAATTTTTGAGGTGCAGATCCGAACAGTTAAAATGCATGAGGAAGCCGAAAATGGGATTGCCGCCCACTGGGCTTATAGCGAACAGGGCAAGGCATCTGTCGGCGGTTTGTCCAATCAGAAAAAATACGCTTGGATCAAGCAGCTGAAAGACTGGCAAGAAAGCATCTCGGACAATAAAGAATTCATGGAAAATCTCAAAATTGATTTTTTCCAAGATAGGATCTTCGTTTTTACACCAATGGGAGAGGTCGTCGATTTGCCCGAAGGGGCAACTCCGATTGACTTTGCTTATCATGTTCATACTGATGTCGGCAACCATTGCATGGGCGCTAAGGTAAATAGCAAGATGGTTGCCCTGGATAGCGAGCTCAAAAATTGGGATATGGTGGAAATAATCACAACCAAAAATAAAAAGCCCTCGGAAGGGTGGTTAACTTTTGCCAAAACCTCTCAAGCCCGATCCAAAATCAGAGTGGCATTGGGAATGGGTAAAAAGGATCACCTTTAGGAAAATATCTAATGTCTAAATCCTAATTTCTAATAAAATGTCCAAATTCAAAATTTTGAGACATTAGACATTGAAATTTTTATTAGTAATTAGAAATTATAATTTAGAAATTCTATTTTATTTAAAGAGATTCTCAAATCCCTCGCTGTCTTTTTCTTGGTTCTCAAAAAGTTTTTTCCAAATTTTCCTCCAGTCTTCCGGGCGGAATAATGCTTTAGTGATCAGGAGCAAGGAAATGGCCATGGAAGAAAAAATCACAATCGGTTTTTGATAGACTGGCGACTGGACAATTTGAGAGGTGGAATTTTCCGAAACAAAATCTTTTTGGGAAATCGTTTCCTTTTCTTTATTTGTTGTAGAAGCCAAGGTTCCCGAAATAACAATAACTTCGCTAATTGTTTTTACTTCCGGAATTTCGTTTTTCTTGGATAAAGATTGGCTTGCCACAATCGGCGGTTCTGCTACGGCAATTTTTTTCAGATCCGGAATTTTAGTTTCTGCTTGTGGTGAGTTTGTCGAACCATTTTTGGCTTGCAGATCTTTGTTTTCCACTGAAGCCGGAACCGAAATCGTTTCTTTTTTTGTCGACGAATCATCGTTGGCATCAACAATGGTATTTATCCATGCCCACTTTCCGTTTTCTAAAGTGTATGTGGCTCCTTCGATAACCGGGCCGGTATAGACAATATCGTCCATCAACTTATTGCCCGGGTCAAAAAGACGAGCGTGATCACCGGTATTGTTGAGTGATATTTTGGTGTCCACGCTGTAAAAAGCAGCTACGGTTTTTGACTTGAGAACCAGATCATAATCGATTTTATAAGGTTTGCTGCCACCATCTTCATCGTCCAGACTCCAATTTTTTAGATTAACATCGTCGCTTCCGAAGTTGTAAATTTTAATATATTCTCCTTCGGTATCAGAACCTACCGGATCGGGCAAAATCTCGCTAATTTTTATGTTGCTACTGTATTGGTTTTGATATTGGATCTCGCCCGCGACAACCGTAACCGTAATCGAGCTGGATGAGGTTGCGCCGGCATTATCGTGGACAGTTAAAACAACTTGATATGTTCCGATAGTTGAATATGAATGAGTGGTTTGAGCACCCGATGAAACGGAGCCGTCGCCAAAATTCCATTCGTAGCTTACAATAGTCCCGTCTTGATCCGAAGAAGCTGATCCGTTAAAATTTAGCGTCTCACCGACTTTGGCATTATTAATCGATGAGCCGGCATTAGCCATTGGAGAGATATTGCCCGGAGCAGTATTTAATCTTCCCGGACTGGGAGAATAATTGCTAACCCAGGAACTGGTAGCGGAATTATTATTGCGACTAAAACTTTTGTCAGTCGATGTTGAGTCAAATTCATAATGATCAACTATCTTGCCGTTGGGATCTTTTAAAATCACCGAATCACCACCATTATTTAAAATCAATCCCGTATCTTTATAATAAAAAACTTTGAATCCGTCCGGATCGATTTTTGTGTTCGGCAAAATGGTGTAGGGATTGGAACCGTCATCTGCCACATCATCCAGCGACCATCCCGCCAAATCAATTTGTCCATCATCAAGATTAATCAGCTCAATCCATTCATCATAACTATCGGCCTTACCATCTCCATCCCAATCGGTTGCAGAACCTGGAGCGGGAAAAATTTCGTTGATCAAAATCTTGGTGGAATAAACCGTCGGAGGCGGCTCTTCTGGCACCGGATTTAATTCTCCTGGAGAAGGCGTATCAAAAATTGTCCAATCACTAACCCCATCATTGTTTTTTCGACCATAACTTTTACCTTTCTCGGCATCGGAATACGAATAAGAATCAATCAATGCCTGACTACTGTCCAATAGTCTAACAGAATCGGTTCCGGTATTGTTAAAACCTACATTATGAGATATGAGAACAACACCGCCTGCAAGGATAATTGTGTTTTGAGAGGCTTGAATCTTGTAAGGTGAAGATCCTCCATTTTCAATATCATCTAAATACCAATTGCTTATATCTTTACTTTCAGTCCCTAAATTTATAATTTCAACCCATTCATCGCCACTACTTGGATAAGGTATAAATTCATTAATACAGATTCCTTGAGCTACAACACAACTATTGTCCACCGCTAACACGCTGAAAGGAAATAAGAAAGACAACAACAAAAATACTAATAAAAAAATCCCTCCTTTTCGCATAAAATAAATATAGCAAAAAAATAATAAATGACAAGATATAACAAAAATTTGTTATTTTAGATAAAAAGGCATATAATAATATCGACATCCCAACGCAGCTTAAATTTTTGCCGTCATAAAAACCTACAAGAAAGAAGGTGATCCCGGAGTAGGGACAAACCGCAACACGCTTCAACTCAACCACTAGGAGATGATATTATGAGTACAACGAATGTTTCTTTAATCCCCACCAATATACCCCCAGTCGTCCCTCCCGGCAAAACCGTGGTCACCGGTTTGGAAGTCGCCGCAAACACCATCAAAAACACCCACATCGGTCCGACCAATGCAGCCATGGGAAATGCCATTGCCAAGGACAAGCTCCCCGATGCTTTAACTGTGGCCGGTGGAATCGGGGGCATACTCGACGTCGCGGGCTGAAAGCCGCCAGCAACCTTTGCTACGCAATTCTACCACGCTCGTTCTTCTGAGAACGAGCGGTTTTATTTTAATAGCTATTTTAGCTAATTATTGGATAAACATCGAATCTCCAAAACTATAAAACCGATATTTTTTCTTGATTGCTTCTTGATAAACTTTTTTGGCTAACTTAATTCCGCTCTTTTTATTTGGCGCAAGAAAAGCCGAAACTAACATCAGCAGCGTGGACTTTGGCAGGTGAAAATTGGTGATCAAACAATCCACAACTTTAAAATCGTAAGGCGGGTAAATAAAAATATCCGTCGAACCAATGATGGTTTTATTTGTAGGGGCACGGCACGCCGTGCCCAAGTGTTCCAACACCCTCGCCGTTGTCGTTCCAACCGCAATGATTCTAGGCGAACAGCCGTTCGCCTCTACGCTTTTTGCGCTAATAATCTCATTCCAAACCTCTTTTTTCACTTCAAAGAACTCCTCATGCATTTTGTGGTTTTTGACATTTTCCGTTTCAACTGGCAAAAAAGTTCCCGGACCAACATGCAATGTTATGTCTAGACATTTAACACCCTTCGCTTTAATTTTTTTAATTAATTCCGGCGTAAAATGGAATCCCGCGGTAGGCGCTGCGACCGAACCAACTTTATCGGCATAAACTGTCTGGTAGAAATTTTTTACCCCGTCAAACTGCTCCGCACGCCGGTTTACCGGCGGTTTGACTGGGTGAATATATGGCGGCAATGGCATCTCCCCATATTTTCCCAGATATTTAAAAACTTTTTCTGTGTCAAAATTAAACTTAACAATACAAACTTTTTCATTTTTTTCTTTTATCTCTCCGAATAATTTATTTTCAAAAATAATCTTATCGCCAACTTTAATTTTTCCTCTGGCAAGCGCTTCCCAAGAAAAACCGTCAATCGGTCTTACTAATAAAAGCTCAACCTTTCCTCCGGTTTCTTTCTTACCAAATATCCGCGCCTTAAAAACCTTGGAATTATTAAAAACTAAAATATCACCCTTTTTCAAAAAATCCAAAATATCATAAAAATGCTTATGCTCAATTTGTCTACTCCGAGCTTGCTCGTCCCGAGCGCAGCCGAGGGATCTATTCACAACCAGCAATCGCGAATGGTCTCGCGGTTCGGCATGAGAACTAGCAATTAAGCCTTTGGGCAGATTATAATCAAAATCAGATATTTTCATTGTCCTTGCTTACTTGCTTACAAGCTTACTACTTACCCGCTTATTCGTCCATCTCATTTAAAGTATTGAGAATATCTTCGCTCAATTCTTGTTCACTTTGCCAAATAACACCTTCCGGAGTGATTTTCCGGCCATCTTTGTAATTGATTTCTTCTTTAGCTTCCCCCAAATTTCCTTCTAATTTCTCTTTAATTTCCTGATTTCCGCTACCGATCGAGGGGCTCTCTATATTGTTTTGAACAACATTTTTATCAGCTGTAGCGGCATCCTTTGCTTTCGCTTTTTCTTCCATCATATTATTGCCCACATTCATTTTTTCGATTTTCTCGTTCTTTCTCTCAAACATCAGGTCTTCCTTGAAACCCTCATCCCCCCACATTTCTTTCTGTAACTCCAAAATTCTAGCCGCTAGATCTCCCGGATCTTTGATAAAAGTAAAGGTGAAATTAGCTCTTTCCCCGGCTGTTTCAATATAAACCGTGCCCACATCCAAAATCGTATAAATAACGCCTTTTACTCGGGAACTAACATCTTGAATGTGCTGGAGAGAAGTTTCGGAAACATTCTGGCCGAAAAGAACTAGTTGTTCGACTCGCAGAATTCTTTTATTGGTTACTACGAAAACATCCAAATAATAGTCCAGCCAGGACACATAGAAAAAGGCGCAAGTCGAAAGCAGGTAAATGCTGCTAAAAATGATTAGCGCTCCTTTGCCCAAATTGTCGCCTATCAGAGGAGTGGTCAAACAGAGAGCGCTGGCTGGAGAATTTAGTCTCCCGCCTAGAATAAAAACACCGATAAAAAAGATTATCAGCAAAACAGCGGTTACCAAAATGTTTTGCAGAAAAGCAAGCCAATGGCGCCTTAAGACTAAGACTATTTTTTCATCTTCATATAAATTGAGTAATAGTCCATGTTCCATTATGTTTGGGGTAATTGATTGCTATTTTGATTTCCTTGAACTTTCGCAGCCGCTTCTTTTTTCTTGGCCGCGCAAATATCTTGGGCTTCTTTGGTCGGTTCGCAAATACAGCTTCCCGGCGATAATTTAGTACAGTAATAGCTAAAACCGTCATTCCATTGATAATTTCTAATTATCAGAAGACTGACAAAGAAGATAAAAAGTACCGCGATTAAAAAAGCGATGGTCATTCTACGGCTGTAACCTTTTAGGTCTTTATTCTGCGCAAACATGAAAACTTTATAGACCGCAAAACCCATCACTACGGCGTAGAGAAGCAGAAAAATAACATAGATTGAAAGCAGGAAGCTTAGCATCATCTTTTCGATATTATTATTAAATCAAAAAAACAGCTTTCCTAAGCTGATTTTACAACATTTTCCGGCGCTTGGCAAGAGGAAAATCATTTTTAGAGCAAACCGTCTTGCGGATTGCTTTTTACTCCCAGATGCGCCATAGCTTTTCCGGTCACCTTTCGCCCTCGCGGAGTTCTTTCGAGAAACCCAATCCGCAATAGATAAGGCTCGTAGACATCCTCAATAGTTTCCTTTTCTTCCGAAGTTGAAGCGGCTAAAGTGTCCAGCCCCACCGGTCCGCCATTGAAATTTTGAATGATTGAAAAAAGTATTTTCTTGTCTCCTTTGTCCAGTCCCAGAGAATCAATGTCCAGCATTTCCAAAGCTTCCCGGACAATTTCTTTGTTTATTTTTCCATCGTGTCTGACATCGGCAAAATCGCGCGTTCTTTTTAACAATCTATTCGCAATTCGGGGAGTGAATCGGGAGCGAGCTGCCAATTCTGTCAAAGCTTCTTTTTCGATCTCGGTATTTAAGATCTTGGCCGATCTGCCTATAATTTGGGCAATCTCATCCTCATTATAAAAGTCCAGGTTAAAAACACTGCCGAAACGGTCTCGCAAGGGTGCTGAAAGCGAGCCGATTTTAGTCGTAGCGCCGATAATGGTAAATGGATTTAGCTCTATCCGCATCGATCGAGCTCCCGGTCCCTTGCCAATCATAATGTCAATGGCGCGATCTTCCATGGCCGGATAAAGAATTTCCTCTACAATTCGATTTAAGCGATGAATTTCGTCTATAAAAAGCACATCCCCGCTCTCGAGTGAAGTTAAGATCGCCGCCAAATCTCCGGGGCGCTCAATCGCCGGACCTGAAGTAACTTTGGTGCGAACGCCTAATTCATTTCCAATAATTAGAGCCAAAGTAGTTTTTCCAATTCCCGGCGGTCCGTAAAAAAGTGAGTGCTCCAAGGCCTCGCCTCTTTTTTTGGCCGCATCAATAAAAACCTTGAGCCCTTCTTTTATCTTTTCCTGACCGATGTATTCTTTGAGACTTCTCGGCCGCAAAGAAACTTCAATAATTTCCTCTTGTTCCTCAATTTCAGGAGAGAGAAAGCGGTCGATGTCTTGGCTGGCATCTAGTTCTTTGGGCAATATTTCGTTGGTCTTTTTTTTCTTAGGCATAAGATAAATAAAAAATTAAAAATAAAAGATAAAAAACAAATACTTAAATATGTAAAAACTTTATATTTTTAAGTTTTTAATTTTTGTTTTTAATTTTTTATATTTCATCCTTTATTTTATTATATCATAATTTTTGACTGAAAATAGCAAAAATCTTTACAAGCTTCTTTTTTTGTGGTAATATCTGCTTGTTAGAGCGTTTTTTGCTCTTTTATAATAAATTTAGCTACTTAAACTAACCCGTTTACGGGTTCACAGATTCACATCCCACACGGAAGAGAGGTACTAGGATTATGGCATTTTTAACAACAATATTGGGCGTTATAAACTTTGCGCCTTTGGAAGCCGCGGCGCGAAAAAGCGATCAGCTGGCAAATCAGGAACATGCTCTTTACACCGGCATCATGTTGTTTGCGATCGTCTCTCTGCTCGGCCTCCTGATCTGCGCCATCATGTGGTACATGAAGGGGGAGCAGTGCAAGGAACTGCAGAAGACGGTCAGGCAACTTGGAGGCGAGAATAACGAGCTCAACCGACAGGCGGATGACCTTGCAACATGGATTGCGGGACTTCCGACATTGAAAGAGGTCCAATTTATGATCCATGGTTTCTCGCTCTGGAGGTGCCCTTCCTGCGGTCAAGTCAACTCGGTCTATTTCAGAAACAAGTGCCTCGCTTGCGGCACAACCCGACCGAAGACCATGGTCAAGGCGGCAACAACGATCGGCGACACATGGGTCTGCACGACCTGCGGAAATAAAAATCCGAAGGACGCGCTCGCCTGTGAGGTGTGCGGCAAAAAGAAGCCCGCGCCCAAACTGGCAAAAGTGGCCACCGAAAAACCGAGCGTGTGGAACTGCGAAAAATGCGGAACAAACAACTCGGGGGACGAGAAGGTGTGTCGCCACTGCGGCGCGGACAAACCGGCGGAAACACCCGCGTCCAAAGTGAAAGAACTCGAGTGCGGGGAATACTTCCAGATCATGCATCGGCTCGCTCTTATTCTTGACGCGATCGGAATCGGTGTCGTTGACAAGGAAAAGACCCGGGAACTCATCGCCTCCATTCGCGAAAAGTTTGCGAACGAATCGTCCAAGTACGCCGACAGCATCCGTGCGGAATGCGACAAGATCGAACGCGCGCTGAATCCCGCACCGGCACCCGAAGCGCAACCGCCCGCCGGACCCAAAGTGGAGGTCCGAGATTGACCCGCGCACCAATGCAATACAACCAGAAATGGCAACACAACAGCCGCCCTCACGGGCGGCATTATTTTTTTGCATTTTTCTCGGGCGCGGAAACCGCGCCCCTACTTTACAAACTTTATAACCTTTAACTTCTTCCGTCACCCGTGACGAAATATCACCACATCCCCATCTTTCATTTCATATTCCTTTCCTTCCGTCCTGACCCAACCTTTTTCGCGGGCATGAACCCAACCGGAAGCTTCCACAAATTTTTCATAAGGAATAACATCGGCAGCGATGAATTTTTTTTCAAAATCACCGTGAATTACTCCGGCTGCTTGGGGGGCTTTAAATCCTTTTTTAATTGTCCAGGCACGGGATTCCATTTCTCCGGCAGTGAGGAAGGAAATCAGATTTAAAACTTGATAACCTCTTTTGATCACATCTTGTAGGGGAGCCCCTGCGTGGGCTCCTTCTGAATTCGGGCGGCCACTTAGGGCCGCCCCTACGGATTCCAAATACTCTTTCTTTTCTTCCTCGCTCAAACTATTTAAATCATTCTCCAATCTCGCACAGATTTTGATACTATCGGATGGAACGCCGAGTTCTTCCAAATCCATATTGAGTTGTTCCTCCGCGACATTGGCGATATAAAAAATCGGTTTATTTGTGATTAGTTGGATATCTTTAATCATTTCCATATCATCCACAACCAAACCCAAATCGCGAATGGGAGCTTCCTCTTCCAATTTCTTTTTAATTTCTTCCAGAATTTCTAATTTCTTTTTAATTTCTTTATTTCCCGACTTTGCTTCTTTGCTAACCCGCTCAACCGCCTTGCTAACCTGTTCAAAATCGGCGAGAATCAATTCCAAATTGATAATCTTAATATCTTCTTCCGGATTCACTTTTCCTGAAACATGGGTGATATTTTCATTTTCAAAACATCTGACCACCATCACTACCGCATCCACTTCTTTAATGTGAGAAAGAAATTTATTGCCCAACCCAGCACCTTCAGAAGCTCCTTTAACCAGACCGGCAATATCCACAAATTTAATTAAGGCGGGAACGACTTTCTTGCTTTTCTCAATTTCAGCTAATTTGTCCAGCCTTTCATCGGGAACCTCAACAATCCCAACATTGGGCTCAATTGTTGTGAACGGATAATTCGAACTCTGCGCTTGGTTACTTTTTACCAGCGCGTTGAAGATTGTCGATTTCCCCACATTTGGCAATCCGATAATTCCTACCGAAACCATAAATTTGAATTAGTTATAATGCGGTTATTATAGCACAAAAACTTATTTTTCTTACTTATTTCTTCCGGCTGTGAAATGCTTTGTGAACTTCTTTCAGTTGTGTGTTTGTAATATGTGTATAAATCTGGGTTGTGGTAATCGATGAATGCCCCAGCATGGTTTGAACGGAGCGGATATCGGCGCCATTCATCAGCAAATCGGTGGCGAAGGAATGGCGCAGCGTATGCGGCGTTACATCCTTCACAATTCCTGCTAGCTTCGCGTAACGAGAAATCATCCTTTGAATCGATCGGGGAGTGAGGCGAGTTTCCCCGCCTCGCAAAGCCTGGCGGGGTAAACCCTTTTCACTAAGTGGTTTGCTACTTTTTTCGTCCTGTTCTTCGGCTTGTTTCTTTCCTTTGTACAATGGCACAAAAATGGCTTTGTTTTTATCTTTTCGTCTATCCATATATTTCTGCAATTTTTCCTTGGCTTCATTAGATAAAAATACCAAACGAATTTTCCCGCCTTTTCCACGAACGGAGAATTCTCCACGATTAAGATCAACTTGATCGCGATTGAGATTGGTTAATTCGGAAACACGCAGCCCTGTGGAAAAAAGTGTATGCAGAATCGCTTCATCGCGCATTCGCTTAAAATGATTTTCTTCATAAAGTCCGGGAGCGGCAATCAGACGATCCAATTCCTCGTTTGTCAGAAAACTCACTTCGCGACTTTCTTGTTTAGCCAGTTCAACTTTTTCAGCTGACAAGCTTTTTACATCAATTTTCGCCAGATATTTGAGGAAGGCGCGAAGCGCGATAATGTGATAGTTTTGGGTAACTTTTTTTATCGGTTGGCCTAATTGATCGGTTAAACGGTTTAGATGAAGGCGATATTGATGAATCAGATCTTGGCTGATTTCACCGGGACTTTTCACCCCATTTTTTTCCGCAAATTCAATGAACCTGCCCATGTAGTGCTGGTAGTTTTCAATTGTTTTTTGACTTCTGCCTTTTTCAATTTCCGTATGTTCCAGAAATTGGCGAAGTAAATCGGTCAAATTCATAGTTGAGTTTTAGTAATCAGATTGTGCGACTATTTATAGTTCGCACAATCTGATAGTATTGTACGACTTTGTTGGGGGTTTTGCAAAATGATTTTTGTGGTAGAATTGAACAATGCAAACTATCATCAATTTCATCACCAATATCATTTCCTCCCATGGCTATCTCGCCACTGCTATTTTGATGGCGATAGAATCCTGCAACATTCCCGTGCCTTCCGAAATAGTTATCCCCTATTCCGGATTTTTGGTGGTGAAGGAGGGATTTTCTTTTTGGGGCGTAGTTTTGGCCAGTTCCATCGGATGTTTGATCGGCTCGGATATTTCCTACCTGATCGGTCGTTGGGGAGGCCGGCCTTTTTTGGAAAAATATGGAAAATATCTTTTGATTACCAAAAAAGACATCGCCATCAGCGAAAGGTGGTTTGATAAATACGGTGAATGGACGACCCTCATCAGCCGCATGCTGCCCTTTATTCGAACCTTTATCTCATTGCCTCTGGGAATTTATAAGGTTAATTTTTGGAAATTTAATCTTTTTACTCTCATCGGTTCCTTTCTTTGGTCAATTTTACTCACATATCTTGGGGTTATTGCCGGGAATAACTGGGAGATTGTCCAAAAATACATTGAGAAATTCAGCTTTTTAATCGTTTTTATAACCATAATCGCGATAGTTTATTTTATCTACCATAAAGTAAGGGAACTAAAAAAATGAAAGTAAAAATAAAATTAATTGATGATTCCCTGCCCCTGCCAAATTATCAAACCGGAGGAGCTGTTGCTTTTGATCTATATTCTAGGCTAGAAGTGAATGTTGAATCGGAAACTACCGCCTTGGTTCCACTAAATATAGTGGTCAAAATTCCGAAAGGATATGCCCTGGTTTTAGCGAACCGGAGTTCCACCGGAAAAAAGGGGTTAAAAATGGTAAATGGCATTGGGATAATTGATCAAGATTTTTGCGGAGAGGAAGATGAGATCAGATTTTTTTGCTATAACTTTACCGAAAAGAATGTTAAGATAGAAAGAGGCGAACGAATCGCCCAAGCCATGTTCCTACCGGTGGAAAAAGCTGAATTTATTCAAACCGCAAAAATGGACAAAAAGTCGAGGGGAGGGTTTGGAACGACAGGATAGAGGAAAATGTCTAAATTATAAATTATAATTTCTAATAAAATTTTTAATACCTAATGTTTGAAACTTAGAAATTAAATCCTTTGACATTTTATTAGATATTATAATTTAGAGCTTAGAAATTATTTGCAACCCATATTATTAAAATCACAAAACATGCAGTTAAAGTATCATAAATTTACCCTCCCTAACGGTATCCGCATCTTTATGGTTCCGAAGAAAGAAACCAAGGCGGTTTTTGTTGAAATAAAACTTGGAGCCGGATCAAGATATGAGAATAAAAAAAATCAAGGTATCGCTCATTTTATGGAGCATATGGCTTTTAAGGGAACAAAAAAGAGACCTACTCCGCTGGACATTTCAAAAGAAGTGGATGGGGTCGGAGGATATATAAACGCTTATACCGGAAGTGATATTACCGGATACGAAATCAATCTTCAATCTGAAAAGATTGAGCTGGCACTTGATATTCTCTCTGACATGCTAATAAACTCGAAGCTGGATAAAAATGAAATTAAAAAAGAAAAGGGTGTTGTTCTGGAAGAATATAAAAAAGTACATGATGACCCATCGCGTTTTGCGGGTCTAAAATTCGACGAACTTTTCTACGGCGACACACCCCTTGGCAGATTAACACTCGGAACGCTAGAAACGATAAAGTCGATTGATCGAGAAAGAATTCTTAATTTCTACAAAACTTTTTATAACTCCGATAACATAGTTATTGCTATTGGTGGTAATATCAATATGGAAAAAACGAAGAAACTTTTGAAAAAGTATTTCGGGAGCGTAAAGGGAAAAACATTAGAAACTTTTGAAAAAAATCACATTGTTCAGAGGCAGCCCTTGATTAAAATACACAAAAAAGATTTCAAACAATCGACTTTGTTTATGGGATTTCGTTCTTTCGGTAGAGGCCATAAAGACAGACATATCAGGCAGATTATTCTAAAAGTTCTGGGTGGATATATGAGTTCAAAGCTCTTTATGGAAATAAGAGAAAAAAAAGGTCTAGCTTATGTTATTTCAACATGGCTTGATTCACTGGCTGATACGGGATGTTTTGGCATATACGGAGGATTTGATCATAATAAGATTCCGGATGCCCTGAAAGAAGTTTTTAAGATTTTACGAGATGCAAAACAAAAAGGATTTAAGCCTGAAGAAATTAAAATGGCAAAAGAAAACACAATTGGAAAACTGGCCTTAAGCCTAGAGGGAGCTGCCGGTTGGGCATCAAATATTGCGGATAACGAACTTTATGGTCTTCCCATAGAAACGCCTGACGAAATCATTAGGGAAACCAAAAAAGTTACTAACACTGATATAAAAAGAGTGGCTAGGCAGATTTTCCGTCCGGAAAATTTTAATATGGTCATTGTCGGTCCAATTGATCCAAGGGAGGAGAAAAAGTATCTGGATTTAATTAAGTTATAGGGATAATATTAAGATATTGGGATATTGAGATATTAGAATACGACAATATCTAGTGTTGGTTCAATGCTCCTGCATTGAACCATGAATGTACAATAAGAATTTAAAACTTCAAGATGTACATATAGGTTCAAATCGGGAGATTTGAACCAACTATTAATAATAAATAAAAATAAAACGATGAAACAATACATTGAAAAAGTAAAAAAAGATCCCAACCAGCTTTTCTTCGACCTTTACAACACCGCTGCGCTGATTTTTACTATCGGAGCTCTGATAGCTATCGGACAGCGAATTGCCATGGTTTTTGAAGGTAAGATTTTATTAAATCCAATCGCTCTGACCATTGGCCAAACCAATATCTATTGGTATGGTGTCATTTTCGCGATGGCATTTCTTTTTGGATTTTTGGTAGTTGTCCGAGAGGCGAGAAGAAGAGAAATAAATATCGACAAAACCATTAATCTGGTTTTCTGGGTATTGGTTTTTGGATTTTTGGGAGCGAGATTGGTTTTTGTACTGCTTAACTGGGGATTTTATTCGCCCAATCTGATAAATGTTTTGAATATCTGGCAAGGGGGCTTATCCCTTTTTGGTGGCATAATTGGCGGTGGACTATTTTTAATTGTCTACTCACTGTTTAAAAAAGAAAATGCCTGGAAAGCTCTGGATCTTTTCGCTCCCGCGCTTCTCATTGGCCTTGCTATCGGACGATGGGGAAACTTTTTCAATCAAGAGTATTTCGGCCTTCCTTCAAATTATCCGGTGGCTTTGTATGTCCATCCGGCCAATCGACCCTGGGAATTGCGCAGTTTTGCGTTTTTTCACCCATTATTTCTTTATGAATCTTTGCTTTGCCTGATTCTTTTTATAGTTTTGATCTTAATGAGAAAGAGGAGGCAACTCGCATCGGGAACTGTTTTCTTATCTTTTATCTTGGGCTATTCAGTAATAAGGTTTTTTATAGAATTCCTATCCATCGAGTCAAAAGTTTTGTGGAATTTAACTTTAGAGCAAATCATCAGTTTAATTTTTGCCACAGTGGTAGTAGCGATTTTATTAATTAAAAAAGAAAAATTGAAAGGAAAAAAGAGATAATGAAATTCAAAGATTTTCCCATTGAACTAGTCAAGACGAAAGCAGAAGGAGTAGAAGAAAAATTTGATCTATCAAATGTAGCGGAAAGAAAAAAATATTTTGAAGCCAAGGCTGGCAAAGAAATAGAGGATCTCAAAAAATATCTGGACAAAAATACCTTCGTCGCCTATTGGCTGGGCAAGAAAAATTCCGGCAAAGGAACCTATTCCAAGATGATGATGGAAGTGTTTGGCGAGAACAGAGTCGGACATATTTCGGTCGGAGATGTTATTCGCGAAGCGCACTCTCTGATATCGGATGAAAAGGAAAAGAAGCTAATTTTAGATTATTTAAACAAACATTATCGCGGTTATATTTCTTTGGATGAAGCGATCGATAATCTACTTGGCCGAAGCACCGCCCAGCTTATTCCCACTGAATTTACTATGGCATTAATTAAAAGAGTGATTGATAAAATGGGTAAAAAAACCATTTTTCTAGATGGTTTTCCTAGAGATCTTGATCAAATCTCTTACGCGCTATTTTTCCGCAATCTAATTGATTATCGGGACGATATGGATATTTTTATCGCCATTGATATTCCCGAAACTATCATCGACGAGAGAATGAGAAATCGCGTCGTTTGTCCGAAATGCCAGACTCCGCGAAGTTTGAAATTATTAGCAACCGATAAGGTCGGTTATGATAAAACGAAGAAAGAATTTTATCTTATTTGCGACGATCCGAAATGTGGAGGGGCGAGAATGGTTGCCAAAGAAGGCGATAATTTGGGAATTGAAGCAATTCGAGATCGTTTGGAATTGGATCAAAAATTAATTGAGAAAGTTTTTTCTCTTCACGGAGTTCCGAAGATATTATTGCGCAACGCTATTCCCGTCAGTGAAGCTGACAAATTAGTGGACAATTACGAAATCACTCCTGAATTTTATTATGAGCTCGAGAATGGCAAAGTAATAAAAAAAGAAAAACCATGGACCGTGAAAGACGATGAAGGAATAGAATCGGTTAGCCTCATCGCTCCGCCGGTGGTTTTATCACTGATTAAGCAATTACACAGATTGTTGATATTGTTGATAGAGAAATAAAAATTATTCTACTGTAAACGGAATCTCTTTGACCTCTTCCCCATTGATCAAAACTCTCAAAACATACCTGCCCGGTACCCACTTAGCAACAGGCACCCAGGAATCAGTTTTGGCATTCATACTAAAAGCAAAGGTGCCACTACCAACAATGCTTTTTTGATAAGTTTTAATCAATCTACCATCACCCAGATAAATCCATCTTCCTTCAAAATCAACATTTACCGGCGTATTTTGATAGGTAACAGAGGCGAAGATACTTTCGTCATCTTTGCTAAAAATATCAGAAGTATTTCTAGTCGGCTTACCCTGTAAATCCACCGCCGTAGTTAAAACTATGCTTTGAATGCTAGACAAGATATTTTCCTGCTGAATGTCTATATCGGTTTTTACCGAATAAGGTTTCCTGATTTGTAATTGATCATTAATCAATACGCGAAATTCATAATCGCCTACGCCCCAGTTCAGCTTATCATCCTTGATAATACTGGAACTGCTTGGTCCCGAAAAGATCGCTTGGTTTTGTCTTTTTTCTTCCTTTAAAACCTGGTTATTTTTAATATCAACCCATTGATAAGTGACATTTTGCGCTGCCGGCAATCCATTAAAAGTTACGATCGCATGAATTTCCGGATCATTTACAGAAAAAATATCGGTCGCGCCAATAGGATTTTTGTTCTGATCTTCGCCCCTTGCCAAGACAACGCTTGCGACAACACCGCTACTCGGAGTTGGTGGTTGTGGAGAAGGGGAGATTAGAGATATAATTAGAATGATAGCGACGAGCAGTATTAATCCGCCAGCGAGCATGATAAGTTTCTTTTTATCCATATTTTTGTTTTAATTTTATGTTGTATTTTCTATTCACAATCATTTTATCCTTTCTATTTTCTTTTGCAATCCTCAAACTTTCACATTGCAAAAAGTGGCTTGATGTGCCGGATGAAGAAAGGAGGATTCACAAAAAACCAACTCCCAATCTTGGTGGAATTGCCATGTTCTTCGCCTTTTGGCTGGTTATGGCGCTCTTTATGTTTTTTAATCAGGTTCAAGATGCGTATTTCAAATATATTGTCGGCCTTTTCATCGGTTCACTGATTTTGTTTGTAACCGGAATAATTGATGACAGAAAAAAAATAAATCCCGGCTTGAAATTGGTAGCGCAGGTTTTAGCGGCTCTAACCATTATCGCTGCCGGCGTGGGAATATCATTTATCAACAATCCTTTTGGTGGATTCATATTTCTCAATCAAATTCAAATTCCGGTCTTAACCATTCATAATACGATCTATCAAATTACTTTGTGGGCGGATATTTTTGCGCTGATTTGGATTGTGGGAATGATTAATGTAGTTAATTTCTTGGATGGACTGGATGGATTGGCCGGCGGAGTTTCCGGAATCGCCTTTATCGCTATCTATTTGCTAAGCATGTCGCCGGCGGTAAATCAACCCTTAAGCGCCATTATTGCGCTGGTCGCTCTGGGCGCAGTCATCGGGTTTCTGCCTTTTAATCTTAATCCGGCCAGGCTCTTTATGGGCGACACCGGATCAATGTTTCTGGGATTTATGCTGGCGACTTTAGCAATCATTTCCGGAGGCAAAGTGGCAACGGCACTGCTCGTTCTTGGTCTGCCAATTTTTGACGGCATCTGGGTCGCGATCTCAAGAATAGTACACAGCAAAAAACCTTGGTCAGCCGGTCGAGATCACCTGCATCATAAACTGATGGATCTGGGATTATCCCGCCGCGCCATTACAATTATTTATTGGATCATCACCGCTCTTTTCGGCGGAATCTCACTGGTAGCCGGCGCCAAAGAGAAATTTGTGGCACTGATTATTTTAGTTTTGATTTTGGTGGTTGGAATGATAGTGGTGAATAGAAAAATAAGAACCTCGTAGGGGCGACCCTGCGTGGTCGCCCGCATTTGGGAGGCCACATAGGGCCTCCCCTACATTTTTCACTGTAATTCTAGCCAAAAATTTGACATTTTCCTTTATTTAGTCTATAATTCCCATATTCGATAATACCCGGCGAATGCCGGGTGCAGTTTGACAAATCGAAAATACCTCGCAAAGGATGTGGTAAAAACCAATGGAAGACAAGCCGACTGTTGTGATAAATCAGATCATGGGTTACGGCACTATCCTTAACGATGAAACCGGGGACTATCTGGAATTTTGCGATGGTTCCATGTATGACTATCTTCACCCGGTCCGCATTTGCGGTAATGAACCGGATGAACCGGATCCGCCCAAGCTCCATCGGATTTTTTCCGGGGGAATACCTCCCGGCTCTTCCGACCCAATTACCGAAGCCGAGTTCATGGCACAGTGGTTCCAAAAATACGGCTGGTCGCTCAACCCCGATCTGGATTTCCAGATAAAAGACTCCACGACCACCCGGGACAATGTCTTGAAAGCAATCCCGATTATCCGGAAAACAATTGAAGACGAGCGAAAGCGAGGGGGAATTGTGCGAGTCAATGTCCACTGCGACCGCTTGAGAGGGCCGAGAATACACTGGCTCTATGAGAAACACGCGGGGCTGGATGTGCGTATATACGGCTTCCCCTTCCATCGTACAAAATGGGAAATTTTCCGGGAATTCGTCTCCTTCCACTGTGTCGAAAAGGCAAACTACCACTTCCCATGGATCGCGAAGATCCTTGAACCGTTCCGACGGTTCAGCCTTTTCCGCAAATTCCATTAAGAAACGGGGTGAGATAATTTGGCAGACTTCAACAATGAGTCCGTAGAGGCGCAGCGCGAGCCATTCGAGTATCTCATTAAAAACACAACAGGGTGGTGGCGGGTTTTTGGAAAAGCTGGGTTATTCATCCAGCAACACGATAAGACCCTAATGTGGGTCGCTGCCGCCATCGGATTCCTCATCGCCATTATCCAATCCATTATCCATCATTAAAAGGCGACGATCCTTGATGTAAAAAACCCTGTAACCATTCAGGGTTTTTTGTTTATTTTTTTATGCTATAATAAAAAATAAAATCAAGAATATCATTAATTAAAAACCTATGTCACAAGCAAAAATCAACCAAGCTAACCAGCTCCGCGATAGCGGGAAATCTGAAGCGGCGATAAAAATTTTAAAACCGCTTTTGAAGTCTAAAAATTATAAGGCAGCGGTTAATGCTACTATTTCTCTGGGGATTTGCTATTCCAACCAGAGAAAATTTGAGAAAGCGATTGGACTTTTTAAGAAAGCTATTTTAATCTGTGAAAAAAATAAGTGGCCGTCTAGGATCGGAAGCATTTATCGCGATATGGGCATCGCTACAAAAAGTATTGGAAAATATAAAGAGGCCGAGAAATTGATGTTTAAAAGCATCGATTTTATGAAAAAGTATTACGATGAAGGACAGGGTTTGAATGCTTCCATTGGAATAACTTATTCTAAACTCGGAACACTTTATCAAAAAATGAGAAAATATGCCAAAGCTAAAACCGCCTTCGAGACTGCCAGAAAAATGCTAAAGAAAGGCAATCATGAATATTGGAACTTGATGGCAGAAATAGATTATGCTGGATTTTTAGTAACGCAAAAACAATTTAAAAAGGCTAAGGAAATTTTGCAAAAAGCGATTCCGGAAGCGATAAAACAAGAAAAAGAGTATTTCTTAATGAAATCCTTAATCCTTTCCGGCGATTGCGAGAAAACGCTCAAAAATTCTGATGGCGCGCAAATGTTTTATTCTATGGCAAAAATAACTGTAGAGAAAATTTTTGATTCGCAAGAGGTGAGGGAGAAATTTGAAAAAGAGATCAAAAAGAGATTGACGAAAAAAACGAAAAACATATAATAAAATCATGTTAAACAAAAAAGATATACAAAACATAGTTGAGGCTACCACCAAAGCCAATAAAGAAACTTTTGTTACCAAGGATGATTTAAAGATTATTAAAGACGGCATCGGGAATATCAAAGAGAGTTTAAATTCTTTTGCCACTAAAGATGATTTTAAAGATCTTAAGTTAAGTTTGATCTCTGCTATGGAAAAAGTTTTCCCCACCGAGGTTAAGATGGATAAAAGATTTGATAAAGTAGAAGAAAGCTTTTCTGATTTGCAAACATCTGTTGACGCCTACGCTAAACAATCAAATGATTATTTTCAAGAAATGGTAGTTTCAAATAACAGTTATCACCGATTAGAGGGCTGGATTCATCAGGTTGCGGAAAAAGTCGGCGTGGAGTTGAGATATTAGATCTTGACCTTATTCTATCTCTGCGGTAGAATAATTGAAGTGACCTGTCTTAACAGATCAAAAGGCAAAACCTTTTGTTTTTTTGGCCAAAAATATCTTATTATTAAAAGAAAAAAATGGTAAAAGAGAAAAACGAAAAACATGTGTATCTATTTTCCGAAGCGGATGGGAGCGACAAAGCCAAATTCGGCGGAAAAGGAGCAAACTTAGCCGAAATGACCAGTCTTGGATTGCCAATCCCAAGAGGATTTATCGTAACTACCGAAGCCTGCATCAACTATTATGATGAAGGCAAAAAAATTAGCGAAGGGATTGAAAAAGAAATTTACGACAAATTAGCAGAATTGGAAAAATTAACCGGCAAAAAGTTTGAAGATCCGACAAATCCGCTTTTGGTTTCTGTTCGATCCGGCGCTCGCGCTTCAATGCCGGGAATGATGGACACGGTCTTAAACCTTGGTTTGAACGATAAGGTGGTTGAAGGTTTAGCAAAAATGACAGGCAATGAAAGATTTGCCTATGACAGCTACCGAAGATTTATTCAAATGTTTTCCGATGTGGTTATGGAAATTGAAAAACCAAAGTTTGAAAAAATCTTGGGCGCGCTAAAAGAGGAAAAGAAAGCCAAGATTGATACTGATTTAACCGCTGACGATTTGAAAGAAGTTGTCAAAAGATACAAGGAATTATACAAGAAAGAAATGAAGGCTGATTTCCCACAAGATTCTCGTGCCCAATTGCTAGAATCAATCAAAGCGGTTTTCCGCTCTTGGGATAATCCTCGCGCCGTCGTTTATCGAAGAATGAATGATATTCCTTCTTCTTGGGGAACAGCCGTCAATATTCAGGAGATGGTTTATGGAAATATGGGCAATGATTGCGGAACGGGCGTGGCCTTTACTCGCGATCCATCTACCGGAGAGAACAAACTTTACGGAGAATTTTTGATGAACGCGCAAGGTGAAGATGTCGTTGCCGGAATCCGAACTCCACAATCAATCGATCAGCTGAAAGATGTGATGCCGGATTGTTACAAACAATTTGTGGAAATCTCTGACAAATTGGAAAAACATTTCAAGGATATGCAAGATATGGAATTTACGATTGAAAAGGGAAAATTATTCATGCTGCAAACCAGAAATGGCAAAAGAACTGCACAAGCGGCTTTGAAAATTGCCGTGGATCTAGTTGAGGAAAAAATGATTACTACTGACGAAGCCGTTATGAAAGTTGATCCGAGACAATTGGATCAGTTGCTTCATCCGGGTTTTGACCTTGATGCTTTGAAAAAAGCGAAAGTGATTACGAAGGGTTTGCCGGCTTCTCCGGGCGCAGCTACCGGTAAAATTTATTTCTCCGCTGAAGATGCGGTAGAAGCAGCCAAAAAAGGTGAGAAAAAAATAGTTTTGGTTCGCCTGGAAACCTCTCCGGAAGATATCGAAGGTATGAATGCGGCGCAAGGAATTTTAACCGGAAGGGGTGGCATGACTTCGCACGCGGCAGTAGTGGCTCGTGGAATGGGCAAATGTTGTGTTTCCGGCTGCGGCGATTTGAAGATTAATGAAGAAGAAAAATATTTCCAAGATGCGGAAGGCAAGAAATATAAAGAAGGGGATTTCATCTCATTAGATGGATCTACCGGAAATGTCTATGGCAAAGAAATCGCGACAGTTGAAGCTATCGTTACCGGTGATTTTGCGACTCTTATGGAATGGGCTGATAAAGCTAGAAAATTAAAAGTCAGAGCTAATGCTGATACGCCAAAAGACGCCAAGAAAGCCCGCGAATTTGGCGCCGAAGGAATCGGACTTTGCCGAACAGAACATATGTTCTTCGCTGAAGATCGCATCAAGGCTGTAAGAGAGATGATTGTGGCTAAAAGTGAAGAGGAAAGACGCAAAGCATTGGATAAATTATTGCCGATGCAAAGAGAAGATTTTGAAGGATTATACAAAGAAATGGCCGGCTTCCCGGTAACTATCCGTTACTTGGACCCACCATTGCATGAATTTTTGCCTCATGAAGAGGATGATGTCAGATTAATCGCGGCAGAGATAGGTATTTCCTATGATGAACTACAAGCTAGAATAGATTCTCTGAAAGAATTTAATCCGATGATGGGACACCGCGGCGCGAGATTGGCTGTTACCTATCCTGAAATTGCCGAGATGCAAACTCGCGCAGTGATTGAAGCGGCGATCAATGTTAACAAAGAAGGCATGGATGTCATTCCGGAAATAATGATTCCGTTAATTGGCGATGTCAAAGAGTTGAAATATGTCAAAGACATCGTAGTTGCTACAGCTGATGAGGTGATTAAGAAGGCAAAAGTGAAATTGGATTACAAAGTCGGCACAATGATTGAAATTCCTCGAGCAGCTTTAACGGCTGACGAAATCGCTAAGGAAGCTGAATTTTTCTCATTCGGAACCAATGACCTAACTCAAATGACCTACGGATTTTCTCGCGATGACGCCGGCAATTTCTTGGGCGAATACTACGCAAGAAAGATTTTTGAACAAGATCCTTTTGCCAAAGTTGATCAAATCGGAGTTGGCAAACTGATGAAGATGGCTGCCGAACTCGGCAAATCAGTTCGGAAAGATATCAAGCTTGGAATCTGCGGAGAACACGGCGGCGATCCATCCTCTGTAGAATTCTGCCACCGAATCGGTTTAAATTATGTTTCCTGCTCGCCATATCGGGTCCCAATCGCGCGACTAGCCGCAGCCCAAGCAGCAATTAAAGAGAAGAAATAAATTGAAGTGTTATTTAAAAAACCCGGCTTTCGCCGGGTTTTTTATTTGACAAAACCGCTTCAATGAGCTAAAATTAAAGGAAAAAAGGGAGAAAGGGTAAAATCCCAAAAGGAGACTGTCGTGACAAAAGAAGAATTTGTCGAACTACACGGAGAAGAGGCATGGGGAAAATTCGTTGAACCTTTACAAAAAGACAGAAAGCTTGGGATAAACGCTATCAAAATCGCGGACGGGATCATCTCCTCGATACTCTGCGATGCCGCCAAAGCGGGGGTGTACCGAATGCAAAGTCCGGAGCAGTTCTCTCTGATTGAGTTTGAGGAAAAACTTGACCGTCATTACCCCATTTTACAGTCTACCGCGCTTAAATGCGCCTTTCGAAACATCATCGAATCACGGGTGTCCATCATCATCCTGTCGTAATCACAACGACAACAACAGAAAGAAGGTGACAAAATATGTTTCAAGAACTCGCCATGAAATTCGGACCACTCACTGTTGTTGCCGACCTGATTTTTCTCGCCGCATTCATCATATCCGGTGCGATTCTGGCAAGCCATTACCTTTTCGAGGGATTGGTTTCCGCGTTAGCCGGCGAAGACGAAGATGATCTTTGCCAATGCGACATAGTGAAAAAACACCTGCCTTGGGTGTTCCGCCTTTCGACTCTGGGATTCATAATTCTCACCCTCATAATGGCATATCCCCAGTATTTCATCTACCCCTTCGTACCCCGCTAACACCCCGCATTACCGCTTCCCGACGATAGCAAGTACTCTTGGTGCTATCGTTATACCGCCTAGCCAGCGGTTTTTTATTTGTCTGAACCACTGATTACACTGACATCACTGATAACACTGAAAGTTCAGTGTATTCATGTGTGGTCATGTGATTTTCAGTGGTTCAAAATTATTTTTTCATCAGATCCAAAAACACGTTCGACGGCACATTCACTCTCCCCAATGCCTTCATCTTTTTTTTGCCTTCTTTTTGCTTATTAATCAATTTATCTTTGCGAGTTCGATCACCTCCATAAAGGTATCCGGCGACATCTTTTTTCATCGCCGACATATTTTCGCGAGCCAATATCCGTGAGCCGATCGCCGCTTGAATAGAAACCTCAAACATCTGCCTTGGAATTAATTTTTTCAATTTGCTCACTATTTCATTGCCGGCTTTTTGCGCCTCATCCTTATCGACAATTTGGCTCAATGACTCAATTTTATCTCCCGCCAAAAGCACATCCATTTTAGCCAAATTTCCTTCTCTTAGCCCTATATGCTCATAATTAAGCGACGCATAACCGGACGAAACCGATTTGAGATCATCATAAAAATCCTTGATCATTACAGCTAGCGGAACTTCATAAATAATCAAAGCCTTGCTCTCGTCAATATATTTTACTTCACGATAAATCCCGCGATACCTTCCTAGCATATCCAGAACTGATCCGACGAATGTCTTGGGCAATAATATCTCGGTAGTAACCCAAGGTTCGGAAATTGACTTGGTTCTTTCCAGCCCCGGAAATTCAGCCGGATTACTTGTCGCAATCTTCTCGCCATTAGTCAGCTCTATTTCATAACCAACAGTCGGATGAGTAATAATTAATTCCAAGTTAAATTCGCGCTCTAATCTTTCTTTGATAATATCAAGATGTAGCATGCCGAGAAACCCAACGCGAAAACCCAATCCCAAAACAGGGGAGTTTTCACCGGTAAATTCCAGCGCTGCATCATTCATTTTTAGTTTTGATAATCCTTCACGAAGCTTGTTTAAATCATTGCTGTCAGCCGGATAAATTCCCGCGAATACGGTTGGTTTTACTTTTTTATAACCCGGTAGGGGACTGATGTCTTCCTTAAATTTTTCAAGAGTAATCGTATCGCCCACTCCAACTAAAGAAATATCTTTGAGCGAAGTTACAATATAACCGATCTCACCAGCTAAAAGTTTCCCCGATTCCAGCATCCCCGGTTTGAAATAGCCAATCTCAAGCGCTTCTGCTCCCTTTTTTGCTGATACTAAAAATATTTTTTCGCCGCTTTTTACTTCTCCATCAAAAACGCGAACAAAGGCGATAACTCCGCGGTAAGAATCGTATTTTGAATCAAAAACCAAAGCGCGCAGTTTATCTGGTTTATCTGCCCGGACAACCCGGACATCCAATGTCGGGGAATTCCCCGACATTGGATGTCCGGGCGCTGGAATTCGCTCAACTATCGCTTCCAAAACTTTTTCAACACCTTCGCCTGTCTTGGCCGAAACATAAATCATTTCTTCTTTTTTGAAACCGAAAGTGTTAATTAATTCTCCTGCTACTTTTTCTCGATCAGCCGCCGGTAGATCGATTTTATTTATAATCGGGATTAAAGTTAATCCCTGCTCTTGCGCTTGATAGGCATTCGCCAGTGTCTGCGCTTGAATCCCCTGCGTCGCATCAACGATTAATAACGCCCCCTCAACCGCAGCCAGCGAGCGACTAACTTCATAAGCAAAATCTACATGACCGGGAGTATCAATCAAATTCAAAATATATTCCTTATAATTCATCCGTGCCGGCTGCAGTTTAATCGTTATGCCGCGTTCGCGTTCCAAATCCATCGTGTCAAGAAGCTGGTCTTTCATTTCTCTTTTGCTAACCGTTCCGGTCAACTCCAAAAGCCGATCCGCGAGAGTGCTTTTCCCGTGATCAATGTGTGCAATTATACAAAAGTTGCGTATATTTTTCATAAGTTTAGTGATCAATGCCTGCCCCTCGAAGTTCGCATTGGCAATAACAGAATGTAATTCGTTTTGCCAGTAAGAACGAAGTGGGGTGAGCTATAATACAAAAATTTCGAATGTTTTTCATTTTAACCGGTTCCCAAATAATTATGTGTTCCCGCATATCTTATGTAAAAAGTATCATTTTCTATATAAAAAAATATCCGATAATCTTTATCTATTAATATCTCTTTATAAATTTTGTAATCCCCTCGCAATGATTTTATATCAAAAGGAAAATCCTCCAAACTATCACTTTCTAAAACAAAAGAAACCAATATCTCGGCTTTCTTTTTTATCTTTGGAGAGGACTTGGAAAGTTGTTTTTGGGCATCTCTATGAATTTCTATTCTCATTTAGAACCGATTAGCTTTCTAAAATGATTAATGTCTTTTATCTCGGTATATTCCTCTTTATTATCATTCTTTAATAATCTCAATTCCATTTTTGCATCTTTATCTTTTACAATTTGATTCAGATTCAATTCTATAAATTGAGTCAATGAAATACCAAGATCATCCAAAACCTTAGTGGCCATCTCTTTTAAGAGAGGATTGATTCTCGCGTGAATATTGCTTGTTTTTGTTGTACTCATATTTTTTACTTTATTAATATTATATCCATTATACATCATTGCAGCACAATTGCAACACAAAAAAAGCAGTTTTATGCACCCGCTTTATACTTAATACATCATACTTAATACTACCTTAGAACTTTCCTAAATATCCCCGTCACCCCATCGAGAAGTTTCTGGGCTTCGGGAACTTTGAATATCGTAGAGAGAACGAGATAAATAAAGCAACCTACAAAACCGGCAATACAAGTTTGGCCAAGCAGACCGATTGTAGATAATGTATTAAAATAATTCGCCGCGTAATACAGAGTGAAATAGGAAAAAACACCGGCAGAAATACTGAAAATCAGATATTTTCCTGAAGTCAAAAAGATCGCGTTCATATCAATCTTCTTGAATCTTTCTTTAAGTAAAACCAGCAGGAAGAAAAGATTTACAAAAGAGGCGATGACTCCGGCTAGAGCCAAGCCAACAACATGAAATGGGATCACTTTTGTAAAAACAATGCTGCCGATAGCATTGACGATAAATGCGACCACAACTACTTTGACCGGGGTCTTCGTATCTCCGGTGGCGTAAAAAGCGCGCGCCAAAAATGGGACTAGTCCTTGCGCAACAAGCCCCAAAGCAAGATAGCCGAAAGTACGAGCCGTCCAGATAGTATTACTGACATCAAAAAGTCCGGCGCCTAAAATCAAACGAACGATATGGGCGCGAAAAACCAGCATCAAAACCATCGCCGGCATTAATAAATACAACATCATTTTAAATGTTTCGGTAAAATTCAGCACAAAAACATCATCTTTTTTCTGAGCGTGAGCGTACGAGAGAATTGGAAAAACTGACACCGCAAAAGATATTCCAATTAATCCCACCGGCAAACTAACCAGATTGGTTGCCAGATTTATAATGGCAATACTGCCATTTTCCAGTGTGGAACCGATAAGATTATCTACCAATAAATTAATTTGAACTAGGGCTAAACCAATCGTTACCGGCACCATCAGCCTCATTATTTTTACAAAATGCTCGTCCTTCCAATCAAAAACTTTTTGAAAGCGAAAGCCGACTTTGAAAAATGTGGGGACTTGCACCATCATGTGCGCGAAAGCTCCAATAACTACTCCCCAAGCCAATCCGGCCGTTCCTAAAACCGGAACAAGATATAGCGCGCCGAGAATTATTCCGATGTTGTAAAGAATGGGAGCTAGCGAATAAACGAAAAATTTTCCGAAACTATTAAGCACACCTCCGATAACAGATGAGATCGAGAAGAAAAGCGGCGAAAGCAGCATGATGCGGGTTAGAAGCGTTACTTCTTCCAATTGAACGGTATTAAATCCGGGAGTAGCGATTTTCATTATCCATGGACAGAAAATAAAAATAACCAGCATAGCAGCAATTAAAACCACCAAGATAATATTGAGAAAGTTGCTAACCATTCTCCAGGCTTTTTTCTCATTTTTGAAAATAAGATCGGAAAAAACCGGAATGAAAGCTGAAGACAAAGCGCCTAAAATTAACAAATTGAAAATCAAATCCGGAATTCGAAAGGCCGCGTAATAAGTATCCAGCGTCGCCCCGGCGCCAAATTCAGAAGCCAAAACACGATCTCGGAAAATACCAAGCAAGCGAGAGGCCAATGACGCCACCGCGATAATAATCGCATTTTGAGAAACTAATGAAATTTTATCTAAAATATTTTTCATGAGTTACAAATAGTTACAAATTCACACAAATATAATTATAGCAGATTCCCTTACTGCTTACTACCTACTACTTACTACTTAATGCCTAGAGCTTCTGTAACTCGTAGAATTTTCGATAAGCCCCGCCTCGTTTTTTGATTAGATCTTTATGCTTGCCTTCTTCAACCACTCTCCCCTTATCCAAAACCAAGATTCGATCCGCCTTGCGAACTGTGGAAAGGCGATGCGCGATGATGAATGTTGTTCTTCCTGTCATTAATTCCTCAAGCGCCGCCACTACTTCTCTTTCACTTTTCGCATCCAGCGCCGAAGTCGGCTCGTCTAGAATTAAAATGCGAGGATCTTTCAAAATCGCTCGAGCAATCGCAATTCTTTGTTTTTGTCCTCCGGAAAGTTTTACTCCGCGATCGCCAACCAACTGATTGTACTTGTTTCTGAATTTTTGAATAAAGTCATGCGCAAAAGCTTTTTTGGAAGCTACTAACATTTCTTTGTCGCTGGCTCCAAAACAACCATATTTGATGTTTGCCTTAACCGTATCATTAAAAAGCAAAATCTCTTGCGGCACTATAGCAATTTTTCTTCTCAAAAACTCCAGGTCAATTTTCGAATTTTCCACTCCATCAATATATATTTTCCCTTTTTGCGGCTGGTAATAATTGGAAATAAGATCGGCCAAGGTGGTTTTACCTACACCCGATTCGCCAACTAGTGCGATGATTTCTCCCGGCTTAACGCTAAAGCTGATATCATTCAAAACATCCTGATTCTTTTTTTCATATTTGAAAGATACATTTTCAAATTTTACCGATCCCGCGATATCATTCATTTTTACCGCATCTTTTGGGGTATAATTTTCCGGCTTAACATTGATGATATTTTCCGCTCTTTCAACACTGATCAAAATGTTTTGCATATTCTGCCATTTATTAACCATACTGGAAAATGGCGAGAAAAGCATGGCGATATAAGTGTTGTACATCATTAGCTGACCAATGGTAATTTGGCCATTCCAGATCAGAATTATGGAATAGGAAAAAACAAATATCTGTACAGCCAATACCATTCCGCGATAAAAAAGCTGATTTCTCTGCCAAATCTTAAGGTAGTGCAATAGAAAATTAAGTCCTTTTTCTATAAAGATATTTTTTACTTTCTTTGACTCATATTCTTCTGCGACATATTGTTTTACATTTTGAATGTTTATCACCACATCATAACTATGGCCATAAGCCTTGTTATAACCCTTATTCATTTTACGGCGCAATCCGGCCAAATCAGGAGTAATTTTGAATAGAAGATAGACATAGATAGCCAAAGCTATCACCACAACTGTCGTCAAAAACCAGCTGACAAAGAACATGAAGATAAGCGCGAAAATGACTCCCAAAAATTGAGGGAGGAGATCGGCCACTATACCGCTAAAAACATTGTAGATGTTACCGCTGGCTCTATTTAATTTATCCATCACATCCCCAAGTTTGTGGTTTTTTGTAAAAGACAAGGGTAATCTCAAAATAGCCGCCACCCCATCATACATATAAGCTACTTCGGCGCTTTCCGCTAATAAACTTACCATGCGATCCAGTCTCCAACTAATCAGATCCGCAATTGCTTTTGCCACCGCCCATAAAACGAGGTAAACAAAAACTGCCTTCAATACATAGCTAAGAAGGTGAATATCGCTAGGTGTCACTATGCCATCAATAACTTTTCCGGAGAGATAGGGAACTACAGTATTAAAAACAGCCACCAATACACTGGCGACCGATATCCCGATCAGTTCTTTTTTGTAGCGAATAAAATGTCTTTTCAAATAGCCGCTTTTGGCAACCATCTGCCGAAATGTCAGCTTATTCTTTTTCTTTTGCATAAAAAGTTTTCCACTGCGAAGTGGAAATATTTATTTTTGTTTGAAATCATTATAACATATTTTGTAAATAAAAAAACCGGGCAGTACACACCGGTTTAATTTCGAGACCATATCCCACATTCTTTATGGCCTCAATGTTACTGTGGAACCAGCGGGCTTGAACGCCGCCAGCGGGACATACTCAATTTCATATTCTTCAAGCCTCCACATTATCTTCTCGATCGCATTAAGTTCTGAATTTGTCAGAAAAAACACTCGGATGTAGGGCTTCACACCAGAAGTCGTCCCGACAAGCTCCATCTTAAATTGATCACGAAGATCTGCCAGATACGGGAACTCGTCCATGACATCGCACATCGCCTTGGTCACAAGATCGCATATCACATTTGCGGCAGCTAGTTCAGCAGGAAGCAAAAACGAGCAATGGGTCTCAACTCTCATTCATTTCACCTCCCCCCGTTTCTTTTTTTCATACTTCACCGGTAAACATGATGACGGAAATCTTTTGAGCCAGCGGACTTGAAGAAATCCATGGCAACAATCCCGACATCGTAGTCAACAAGATGCTTCGAAATTACTTTTTGCAACTTCTCATTCCACGCGTCGTTCAGCCCATAAATAAATATCTGGGTGGCGGTTTTATTTCCGGAGATTTCAGCCTCCACAATCATGAGAGTAATCTTCTCCCGTATCTTAAGGGGGAGCTTTTTCTTTACTCTCTCAATCGCTGCCCTGACATCCGCTTTTGTCTTCAAAACATTTCCCTCATCGGGGGTAAACACGACAATGTGCGGCAACTCTTTCACCTCCTCACTTTCTTTTCGACCGAAGTCGTGGAATTTATGCTTTTTTGTAAAAATCACACATGGTCACGGGACAAGGTCTGGCCATGTTGAAGGCTTTGTATTTACCCGTTTTCCAGTTGATGGGATAAGGGCAATCGCCGCCTTTCGTTTTTGCCCTTGCGCACGAAAGACATATCGAGATTCTGGTTTGGTCTGAAGAAAAGGTTATAGTAGGAAGCTTTGATTTCCCTTCCTTTTTCATGTCCGAATACCTCGCACTTTGTATTTTTTGGTTCATTAATTCTTAATGTCCGATCTTGGGTGGGGAAACTCCGCCCCTACAATGCGTTGGCTCCATGCTCCTGCGTGGAGCCAGTTTGTTCATTGATGTATTAAAAAATCCTTTTAAATGCTTTATGTACATTAAGGTTCCATGCGGGAGCATGGAACCAACTACATTTATGAAATAATTATTGCTTCAAATTCCTCGCGTTCAATTACTTCTTTCTCAAGAAGCACCGACGCGATTTTATCTAAAATATCCTTGTGATTGGTTACGATGCCGTTCGCAACTGTTTCGGCTTTGGTCATAATAATTTGAACTTCATCGTCAATCGCTTGCGCGGTTTTTTCCGAATAATTTTTGGCTTCAGCAATATCGCGACCCAAAAAAACCATTTCGTCTTTATCATGAAAACTGATCGGCCCAAGTCGATCGCTCATACCATATTCTTTCACCATTTTACGCGCCATAGAAGTTGCTTGCGTTAAATCATTTTGCGCTCCAGTGGTTAGCTCGCCAAAAATTAAAATTTCGGATTCGCGACCAGCAAGATAAACTGCGATATCATCTTCAAAAGCGGTTTTTGATTTTAGAACGCGATCAAATTCCGGCGGATTCCAAGTGTAGCCCAAAGCTCTTCCGCGAGAGACAATGGAAATTTTTTGCACCGGATCAGCATTTGGCAAAAAGTGTGCAACCAGAGCATGGCCGGCTTCATGATAAGCCGTGATTTTTCTTTCTTCTTCGGTAATAACTTTGCTTTTTCGCTCCGGACCCATGAGGGTTTTTTCAATTGCTTCACCAATATATTCCATGCTGATTGTGGTTTTGTTATCGCGCGCGGATAATATCGCCGCTTCGTTCAAAAGATTGCGCAGATCAGCGCCGGAAAATCCCGGGGTTTTTTGCGCTATTTTAAATAAATCAACATTGCCTTCCAAGGGTTTTGTTTTCACATGAACTTTCAAAATCGCTTCTCTTTCTTTAATATCCGGCAAATCAATCAAAACTCTTCGATCAAATCTTCCCGGACGAAGTAGTGCCGGATCCAAAACATCGGGACGGTTCGTTGCCGCCATGACAATCACACCGGAGTCGGTATCAAATCCGTCGAGTTCTACTAAAATTTGATTCAAAGTTTGTTCTCTTTCATCATGCGATCCGCCAAGTCCTGCTCCTCTTTGACGGCCCACTGCATCTATTTCGTCTATAAAAATAATACAAGGCGCGTTTCTTTTTGCCTTGGCGAAGAGATCGCGAACGCGTGAAGCTCCGACCCCCACAAACATTTCCACAAATTCCGAACCGGAAATTGAGAAAAATGGAACACCGGCTTCTCCGGAAACCGCTTTGGCTAACAAAGTTTTGCCCGTTCCCGGAGGTCCAAGAAGAAGTACCCCCTTGGGAATTTCGGCACCCATATCTTTATATTTCTTCGGATTTTTCAAAAAGTCTACAATTTCAACTAGATCTTTTTTGGCTTCTTCAGATCCGGCCACATCTTTAAAAGTGACGCGGGAATCCTGCAGATTTACTCGAGCGCGAGATTTACCAAAAGACAATGCCTGCTGATTGGCGCCTTGAGCCGATCTCAACATCATCCAAACAAATCCGGCCATCAGTAAAAATAGAAGCGCTGTCGGAAGTATATCTAACCAAATGGAACCGGTATCGCTATTTTTAATCTCGATATTGGTTTTATCCGGAGTAATTCCATAAGCGGTCAAAGAAATAGCCGCTTCCTTGTAGGCAATTTGTTCATTCTTGCCGTCTTTTGCTTCTTTAAGGAAAATATCCAGTTTGTCGCCATCAACCAAAATGCGATCGACTTGACCTTGTTTAACCTCTTCAACAACTTGGGAGATATTAACTTGCGTAGTTTTAGTACTAGTCGTTTCAGTTGCTTTGGAATAAGCAAAACTAGCCCCTATCACCAGGATTAAAATTAGGATTAACCAATTGTTTTTTAGAATCTTTCCAAACCCGTTTTTCTTTTCGTTTGCCATAATAGATCGATTATAGTATATTTTGCCTTTCCTGTCAATTTTTGGCTTGAAAACGGGAAAAAAGTATAAAAACAAAGAGCGGCGACTTTCTGCGAAAGTCGCCGCCATGGGTTTGCTCTGGATGATCCGAGAATTGAGCGGGAGGTATTCATTATGGGGTAGCCACGGAGAATTTTTTGGTATCAAACCGTCTTACCAGCACACCACCTCTTGGACCTTTGAAACGGACAACCGTGATGTCCTTGCCCCTTCTGCCTTTCTCATGGCCAACCTCTACAATACCCGGAATGGTTCTGATCTCGCCATTTCCCAGATTAGTTACCTCAAGCTTTTTTGGTAATGTCATGATCGTTTCCCCCTATTTGGAGTAAATTTTGTTCGCTTGGTTGGTAAGATACGACAGGCGCCTTTTGGCGCAAACAAAAAACTGACCTTTACGATCAGCCTTCTATTTACAATAAATCCAGAAATAAAATTAGCTGATCGTATGGTCAGTAGTAAAGAAAAAATACCAGCTATTTTGAATCAGGATTTTATTCATTGTAGAAACATTATAGCATGTCTAAAAAATATGTAAAGTGAATTGAATTATCTTATCAAGCCGGTACGAGCGATAACAAGAATGATGATTGTAAATAGAGCCAGCCAGCCAATGGTAAAATAAAGCATTTTTAGCGCTTCCTTCTTCTTATTTTCTAGAAAGAGTATAACCGGTTTGCCAAAAACCAGAAATCCGCAAATAGCTGCGGAAACAACAAGAAGCATTAAAACAGCTACTCCGACTAAAGCGCCGTCAGTCTGATCAAGAGTCTTAGTGCCGCTATTCATAATCACAACTACAATCATTACATAAATAAGTGTACCGATAGCCTGTAAAAAACTGGTTAAAACAATGCTGGTCTTTTTCATACTTTTAAAATTATTATTATTCCCTGCATTATAACCCCGCCAATCATTCTTGGCAAATGGACAAAAAAAGAAGGCTAAGAAATTTCTCGCCTCCTCTCCACGGAAATGATGAGTGTTTTTGAATCTTTGCCAAAAAGCTGTTCGCTCATTAGCATTATCTACCGCCCCAAACTGCCCTACCGGTTTTACTCCCGGATGATGAGGGGCATTTTGGGCAATGATGGGTAATGGTGGCTACCCCGGAAGACGCAAAGCCTACATCCTTTTTTTCGGTGCGCTCCATCACAGACCCGCATGTCAGACATCTTTTCTTCTGCTCTTCCGGCTGTTTTCTTGCTCTCGTTTTTGCCATTTTCAGCCCCTTTCAGAATAAATTCATTCCAGGTCGATTTCAATTACGGAAATTGCCCGATGTTCGCAAATCAAATTAATAAAGGTGCTTTGACTTAGGCTTCTATTTTCGAAAACAGATAACTGCCGATAAACATTAACGCTAAAGTTACCAAGCTTAAAACTAATAAATCCGTAGCTAGCGGAAAGCTATGAATGCCATCAAAACAATAGCGCAACCCATCCACTCCATAAGCCAAGGGATTCGCTTTAACAACTACAGTCAAAATTTTAGACAAACCATTTAGCGGAAATAAAGCTCCGGAAAGGAAAAAGATCGGCATAACCAGAAAATTCATGATCAATTGGAAACCTTGCATATCCTGCAGCATTGAAGCGATAGCAGTACCGAGAGCTGTGAAAAGGAGAGCAATTAGAAATACAAAGACGAGAGCTAGCGGAAGCAAGGTAAGAGTGGTTGGCCGAAATCCTGCAATCAAAGAAATGAGAAAAACGATTATGCCTTGAAAAGTAGCTACGGTCGCTCCGCCCAAAGTTCTACCTAACATAATCTGAATTCTAGGAACCGGCGCTACCAGCGTTTCTTTCAAAAATCCAAACTGCCTGTCCCAGATGATTTCTATTCCAGAAAAAAGAGCGGTGAAAAGAATACTCATAGCGATAATCCCGGGAGCCAAGAAATTGAGATAATTACCTCCGCCGGCCTTGGCATAAATCGGACCGAAACCAAATCCTAAGGCTACTAAGAACAGCAAAGGCTGACCCAATGATCCGATAATTCGGGATCGGGATCGGAAGTATCTTTTTAATTGTCTCAACCAAAGTATGTATATTGTACTCATATTTTAATGTCTCCACATTTTTCGATGCATGCGCATGTCCGCTTGCGTACTTTGCGCTTCCTCGCGAATATCTCTGCCGGTTAAAGCCAAAAAAGCTTCTTCCAAAGAATTGGTTTCGGTTTTTTTCTTCAATTCCGCAGGTGAACCGGCTGCAACGATTTTGCCGTGATCGATAACATTGACCTCATCGGCCACCCTTTCCGCTTCATCCATATAGTGAGTGGTAAAAAATACCGTGATGCCCTCTCGCTTATTTAAATTTTTTATATAACTCCAAATATGGTTTCTAGTTTGCGGATCAAGCCCCAAGGTCGGTTCGTCCAAAAAGAGTATTTTAGGATGATGCAGTAACCCTCGAGCAATTTCCAATCTTCTTTTCATTCCTCCGGAAAAATTTTTGGTCGGTTCATTTCTGCGATCCCAAAGTTCTACTATATTTAATAATTCTTCAATTCTTTTTTTACGGACTTTTTTGGGAACGGAATACAAAACACCGTGCAATTCCATATTTTCCAAAGCGGTCAATTCTTCGTCGAGCGATGGATCTTGAAAAACAATTCCAAAGGAACGCCTGACTCCATCCTCATCTTTTACCGAATCATATCCCGCTAAAGAAATTTTTCCTTCGGTTGGATCAAGCAAGGTCGTCAACATTCTAATCGTAGTTGTTTTTCCGGCGCCATTAGGACCCAAAAATGCAAAAACGATTCCCTTCGATACTACAAAGGAGATACTGTCAACAGCCGTAAACTCGCCGTACTTTTTAGTCAGATTTTTGACTTCAATGATATTTTCCATAAAAAACATTGTAGCACAAAAACTGTTTTTTGAAAAGCAAAATCCCAAGTGGAGTCACCACCTGGGATTTATTTGTTACATGATGATTACTCAAAATCGCTGCCCCAGACCCGGTCGGCCACGCGCTCAAGGCGACACAGCGGAAACATGGACCAGAATTTTTTCTCCTGACCAGGGAAAGTGTAGTGCGGCGCGTAACTTGTTACCTGCAGTTCCTTGAAACGAGAATGCAGGTGAGGAGTTAGTACCGCCAGCATTTTCCCGAAAGAAGAGGTCATCGTCTTGGCGTCAAGGAGATCTTTTGAGTTGCCATTCGGCTGAACCACCTGTTCGAAGTAGCAATTATGTCCGCACGCGCTACCCCAGCGGAAGACTTCTGGGTCGAGACATTTGCTGACTTCTTCTTCGATTGAGCGAGGATCATCCGAGATCATCTGACCATGCGCGAGTCTCCACTCAATTTCGGCTTCGCACCAACTCTGCCGGTTGTAGGAATATTCTATGAAGCCATTCCAGTAGCAGTGCTTGTAATTCTCGTCCCAGCGGCCGTTTTCGTCCGGTCCGTTACCGAATTGTTCGGTCAGAGCCAACATCACAATGAAGGCCTTGCCAGGCACATTGAAAAACAGACGCGACTCCTGGGCGAATCGGAACATGTCCACATGGTAATGGCTTGTTTTGCTGTTCATCGTGACCCATGCCATGTATCTGAATCCTTTCCTTATCATTTCATCCATCAATCGCTGGAAATACGCTTTTTCTGCTGTTTTGTAAGGAGCCATTGGTATCCCTCCGAATTGGATTTGAGGGCTGGGCATCAAAAAACAGATGCCTAAACCGCATCTAAATTATATAGCAAAAAATAAATTTGTCAATATCTTTCCGGCCTATTTAAGCCAATAATCTTCAAATAAGCTTCCCGTTTTTACAAACAGCGGGGAGGGATTCCTGCTCGCTCCGACTCGCGGCCGGGGCGCTACACACAGAAGCCTTCGCTATGGCTCGGCTTCTATTCGCGCCCTTCGAATCCTTTCCAACATGATACTAAAAAATGACTCCTTAGAGTCATTTTTTAGTATAACGGAGAGGGTGGGATTCGAACCCACGAGGAGCTTGCGCCCCTGACTGTTTTCAAGACAGTTCCATTCGACCACTCTGGCACCTCTCCATATCGCTTCTTAAATATACCAAATAAAGAATGTTTTTTCAATTGAAAATAATGGGGGAAGACAAATGTCTCCCATAAAACATCATCCATACAAAAACAACAGTTGATTTAACTGTTGTTTTTATCTATAGTGAAATAGAGCTTGTGGCTTCTGTCACAGAACCAAAACATTAATCAAAAGACCATGTCAGCTTACGATGACTTTCAAAATAGATTCAAACTATTAGCCAGCAAGAATCCACATCTGGTTATAAATACTTTGTCTAACATTTTTACTATGAGGCTAATCGGCAATAAAACCCATGGTGATTTAGCCGAAATTGGAATGGCCGAATTTATCAATCAGTTTATGTATGACTTTAAGAGTATCCATGTCGGCAAGGATTTATTTCGAGCCAAAGAACACGAAGAAGACATTATTATTATCAATGAAATTACAAAAACCGAATTCCCATTAAGCTTAAAAGCGTACGGCGACGGTCCTCTCCAGCTTTCGACCGATAGTGATCAAAAAATGTTTCCATTCTTGGAAAAACAGGGAAGAAACATTACGGATAGAGACAAGATCAAAAAAATCTTTCAGTCAAAAGAATTTGCGGATTTTGATGCGATTAATGTTATGCCTCTTATCTATGATGAGAAAAAACAACGGTGCAACATAATGATTTTCGATCATAAAAAAGCTATGAGTAAAACAGAAAGAATTATCTTTATTGATAAAAATCAAAGATTTGATTCAGAAACGAGAAGGGTAATTCCAGGCAAGGGTAGATCGCATCCTATTTTTATGTTTGTTGATAAAAAAAGCAACTACATTTGTGAAGTTCGGTACGGTGGCGCATCCGCCAATGCTTTACAGAGAGGCTTGTGGACGCATACAAAAAACGCCGTTTCCTATTTTGATTCTTTGACAAACGGCTGGATTGATTATTCTCACAATCACGCTCTTGTAACATTATTTAGTCTGGCACTTAACAGTTCGGAATATGGTCATAAATTGGCCAATGAAATATTGCAAAAAGACATTGATAGACTCAAAACGCTATGAGCAATCAACAAGATATATTTGGGAAAATAATGGTCTCAACGCCAAAAACACAGGGAATAAAATATGCCGGATCCAAACTGAAAATTTTACCCTATATTATTGATATTGTCTCGGAATTAAAAGGAGTTAAAAAAGTGCTCGATGGTTTTACAGGAACAACTCGTGTCGCGCAAGCGCTCGCCCAGCTTGGTTATGATGTGACTGCCAGCGATATTTCCACTTGGTCGGAGGTTTTTGCCAATTGTTATTTGAAATCAAAAAAACCGGATGAGTTTTATCAAGATATTATCAACCATCTCAATGATCTCAAGGGTTATGATGGCTGGTACACGAAGTATTACGGCGGAAAATTAACAGGGGATGATAAAAGGCCGTTTCAAGTAAAAAATACGCGCAAATTAGATGCCATAAGAGATGAAATAGAAAAATTGAATCTGGAGTGGGTTGATAAATGCGTGATTTTAACCAGTTTAATTTATGCGCTCGACTCTGTCGATAGCACTCTCGGGCATTATGTAGCCTATCTTTCTGAATGGTCGCCGAGATCACATAATGATCTGGTATTAAAACTGCCAAAAAGGTTTGAAGGCGAAGGTAAGCACAAAGTAATCCGGAGCGATATTTTTGAGACTATTGCAAATGATGAATATGATCTAGCTTATTTTGATCCGCCCTATGGCTCCAACAATGAAAAAATGCCACCTAGTCGAGTTCGCTACGCATCTTATTATCACATTTGGACAACTATTATAAAGCATGACAAGCCGGTTGTTTTTGGAAAAGTAAATCGCCGAGAAGACAGTCGGGATTTGGTAGCTGGTTCGGTATTTGAAGAATTTAGAAAGGATAAAAATGGTTCTTTTGTCGCTATGCAGGCGTTGCGCAAATTGGTAAGAGAAACAAAGGCGCGCTATATATTGTTGTCATATAGCTCCGGTGGTAGAGCCACAAAACAGGAACTCAACGACATAATAAATGAATCGGGTAAATTATTAAAGGCTGTTGAAATTGACTACAAGAAAAATGTGATGGCTAATATGCGCTGGACGCACGAATGGATCAATAGTGATGAAAAATATCATGAATATCTTTTTCTAATGGAAAAGAATCCTGTAAAAAGTAGCTATTTAGATCAAGAGCGAATATTTATGAATAAAAAAGTTCTGGTTTGCAATCCGATTGGTTAAGCAAACATACATCCTACTGCAATGGCTAATTTGACAAACTTCCCAAAACTACTATACTAAAACCAAGAGAATGATAAACGAAAAAATTTATACCAAAATATATAGTAGAATTTTTTCGTAAGAGGAGGGATAGCCGAATGTGAGAAAGAAAATCGTTCGCGATTTTCTTGCGAAAATGAAGCTCATCCTGACGAGAGAGGGGGTGATATAAATGAAAGGAAAAGCAAACAATAATACCTGGGGTCTTATTTGCGGTATATTTCTAGGAGGATTCCACCTGGTCTGGGCTTTGTTAATCGCTGCCGGAGTAGCGCAAGCTTTAATTGATTGGATTTTCAAACTGCACATGATTCGTCCGCCTTATGTAATCGCTCCATTTGATGCTTTATTGGCGTTAATGCTAGTCGTAGTAACATTCGTTATCGGATACATAATGGGTTGGGTTTTGGCGGCTATCTGCAACGCTTTTTGCAAGAAATAATAAAATAAGCGCTGATAATTGTTAAGCATTCACAATACTACGAATTACGAATCCGTACGAATATACCAATAATTCGTATATTCGTAAAAAATTTGTAATTCGTAGTAATGTTAGTGTCTTAGAATAGGAAATACTATTTTAGCTATGCAAAAACAAAAAATTTCACCCCGCCCATCTCGGGCGGGGCAAGAATTAACTAAAAAAGAATTATTGCAGGAAGAAAAAGATAAGGATATCTGGTGGCAGGATTCCAGAAGAAATGGCCGGAAAGCTATCGCCATCATAGTGGTGTTGGTATTTATTTTAATAGCCGTAGGATTAGTGTCGGTTCTTTTTAATCAAAGAGAGAAATTAAGCCAAAAAGAAATTGACAAAATAAGGGCGGAGATGGAATTGGTCAAGAAAGATAACCAGGCGGAATTGGATATTTTGCAAACGAAATTGGATGCGGCACAGAAAAAATTAGATCAGGCTGAAGAAGAAAAAAACCGGAAAGTAGTCATTGAAGGATCTTTGAGCTATCCGGGTAGTGTTGTACCAGCAGATATGACTGTTTGCGCTCAAGATTTGAAAGACGCTAAAAATCTGGTTTGCACCAAAGAGCATATTACCGATAAAAAATATACTTATGGGGTTGGTTATAAATTGGAAGTGATACCCGGAAGTTACAATGTTTATGCTACTGTCTCCGGCTGGCAGGGCTATCAAGCTTATTACGATGAATTCGTTTCGTGCGGTATGAAATATGGCTGCACTTCTCATACTCCAATTGAGGTAAAAGCCGAAAGAGGTAAAAATCTTGACGGCATCGATCCGATTGACTGGTATAAACAATCATAAGTGCTATAATAAATAAAATGGCAAACACAAATACAAAAGAAAATCGCATCTTGCTCCAATGGAGAGCCGGTGATGAAAAAAAAGATCCCAATACTATTGTTTGGATGGTGATTTTATTCGCTCTTACCAGCGCCTCTCTAGTTTATAACTTTGTCCTTCACGAATGGATGGTGGGAATAGTTTTTGCTTTTATGATTGTTATTCTGATTTGGTATTTTTTCGGTTCTGCCAAATCGGTTGATATTGCCCTAACCACTAATGGAATTCAATTAAATAAACAGTTTTATGATTTTGAGAATATCAAAGGATATTGGTTTTCGGAAAGAAGCGGAACTTTTTACATTGAACCGAAAAAAAGAAGTGGCATGGTCATATCTTTTCCGATTGGCAACAAGAAAATTGAAGAAATTCAGAAAAATCTGCCTGATTATCTGACTGAAATTGAAGGTCGCGGCGAAGATATCCTTGACCGCATCACCCATCTGCTACACATGTAATCTTCCAAAAAATTAAGAAAAATGATACAATAATCCGGTGTTGGTTGGATTATTTTTTTATTTAAATGTAGGTCCTCGTAGTTTAATGGATAGAATGCGGCCCTGCGAAGGCTGCGATCCAGGTTCGATTCCTGGCGAGGATATTTAATTGTAGCAAAGGGTTCGCCCAGTCATCCGACTGGGCGACCGATCGAATGATCGGTCGATTCCTAGTGGGGATATTTTTCTTGTCATCCTCGAGCTTCTGCTCCGTACTCGGACAGAAAATCGGGGATCCAATACAACAAGAATATATAGTTCCTGATTGATTTTTATATTTTTTAATGATAAGATTTTATTTAAGAGGGCGCTGTTTGCCCTTTTTGTGTTTTATGTATCTTAAGAACTTGACGATTTCAATAATTGAAAAAATAAAAAAACGGGGGTGTCACTGTGGCAAAAAAATCAGGAAATGAGTATGCGGATGCAGGAGTGGACTACACAAAGCTGGAAGCTTTCAAAGACATGATGATCGAAGTCGGCAAGCGCACCACGGGATTCCCGAACATTCGCAATGTATGCGTCGTTACTGACGCAATCCATGCGCACGGCGCGGTTTTCGAGTACACCGGCGATCAGCCTCATATCTGGTGTAAGACTCAGGAGGGGCTCGGAAACCTGAACTGGATCGCCGAGTGGATGCTTCAATTCGACGGCACGAAACGCAGCCGTTATGATATCCTCGGTCGCGCAGCAGCGCTTCTCATCGCGATTGATGTCATCGCGCAGGGAGCAATGCCGGTAATCTGGACGGATGAAATCGCCGCGGGAGACAGTGACTGGTTCACCAACAAACAGAGGGCGGCCGACTATGCACAGGGATGCTTCGATGTCTGCAAGGAAATCGGCATGGCTCTGCCGGCCGGCGAATCACCCGCGCTCAAGTATCTCATCAAAGCGGAGCCGCCTGTTACAAGTGCTCCGTCATTGAGCGGATCCATAACCGGCATAATCGCTCCGAAAAGCCGGCTTATCACGGGCGCAAAATTGCGAGCAGGAGATGTGATTCTGGGCGCTCCCTCATCAGGGCTTCATTCTAACGGAATATCGCTCGTGATCAAGGAGGTCATGAAACTCTCGGATCAGTTCCTTACCAAGCTCAACGGCCAGACAGTGGGCGAGGAATGTCTCATTCCGATTCCATCGTATGTCAAATTGGTCGAAGCCCTACTCGAAAACGAAATCGAAATCCACGCCATATTGCCGGCAACCGGAGACGGCGTCGGCAAAATCGCGTTCGACAAACGCCCGTTCACCTACCGGGTCCACACATGGTGGCCAAAGATACCGCCGCTGTTCCTTTTCATGAAAGAACTGGGCGTGACCCTCGAAGGATGCCTCAAAACCTTCAACTGGGGCGCCGGAATCTACTTCTATGTGCCACGCTCAAGCGTTGACTCGGCAGTGGAAGTCGCCGCGCACGCCGGGTATGATCTGCTCGAACTCGGCCGGGTTGAAGAAGGAGAACGAAAAACCATCTTCGAGCCGGAAAGCGTCACGCTTCCCCCGCCGGGAGAATAAGAAACCCAACGAAAGTTTTCACGAGGATTCACATCGCCGCCGGCCTTTGGCCGGCGGCGATTTTCTTTTCCTTGATTTTCTTTCCCAATCTGCTATAATGTATAGAATAATAGAAGGAGGAATTTTGGAACATCCTGATTTTTTAAATCCCAGAGACATTTTACAAAATATATTAGATGTCCTGCATTGCCCTTTTTGCGGATGCGATTATTCGGAAGAAAATGCCAGACTGAAAGCCCAATTTGAAAAAGATTATGTGGCGCACCTGACCTGTCCCGAATGCCAAAATAGCATTATTGCCAGTTTTTCCTATAAAAATAATAGGGGGATTTTTGAACAAAGATCTCCCAATCAGAAAATGGATATGGCTATGACGGAAATGGTAAAATTCGTCGCCAAAGGAACCATTAGCGATAATGATGTTATGAATTTATATAAAGAAATGGGGGACTTTGACGGAGATTTTCAAAGAATATTCAAAATAAAATATAAAAAATAAAAAACACAAATTAAAAACTTAAAAACATCTTTGTTTTTATATATTTAAGTATTTGTTTTTTATCTTTTATTTTTAATATTTTATATTAACTAACAAAAAAACATGTCTGACTACAAACTAAAAGCTGAAAAGCGAGATATCACCGGTAGTGGTGTTGAAGAATTGAGAGTGGCCGGAAACATTCCTGCTGTTGTTTATGGCAAAGGAAAAGAAAACCAAAATTTAACCGTTAATAAAATTGAATTCAATAAGATTTTTTCCAAAGCCGGAGAAAACTCTTTGATTGATCTTGAAATTGAAGGCGCTGGGATGCACAATGTTTTGGCTAAAGAAGTTCAATTCAATGCGGTAACCGATGAGCCGATTCATATTGATTTTTATGAAGTTAAAATGGATGAAGAAATTGAAACTGAAGTGCCTTTGAAATTCATTGGCGAATCATTGGCCGTTAAAGATCTGGAAGGAACTTTAATTACCAATAAGACCGAAGTCACAGTAAAATGTTTGCCGGCAAATATCCCTCATGAAATTGAAATCGACCTTGGCAAACTGGCAACCTTTGAAGATTCTATTCAAGCCAAAGATATCAAATTACCGGCAAAAGTTGAATTGCTGACCGATTTGGAAGAAACTATCGCATTGGTAAATCCTCCACGATCTGAAGAAGAATTAAAGGAACTAGAATCTGAAGTAGTTGAAAATGTGGAAGCGGTGGAAGCAACTGCGGAGAAGAAGGAGGAAGGTGAGGCTGAAGGTGAACAACCGGCCGAAGCAGAAAAGAAGGAAGAGAAAGAATAATAAGTTAGGATTAAATGATTAAATGAATAAAGGATTGTATTTTCTAATCATTTAGTCTTTTATTCCTTTATTCATTGAAATCTAAATGCTATAATAAACAAAAATAAAACAAATCTATGTTGGAAGATTCTACTAAAAAAACTGTTCTCTTTGAAATTTCGTGGCTAAGTATTATTAAAGTTGTCGCCATTATTCTGGGCGTCTATTTGCTTTTCTATCTGGCAGACATTTTTCTGATCTTGTTTGTTGTTTTTATTCTAGCCTCCGCCCTTTCTCCTCTGGTAGACACGATGAAAAGCAAACTCAAAATACCTCGGATTATGTCGATCCTTCTAATCTACATCGGACTTTTGTTAATTGTTGCCTTGACCATTTATGCCATCATTCCTCCTGCAATAGAGCAGCTGCAAAATCTATCGCAAAATCTACCTGATTATGCTAAAAAAATAACTTCGCTTTTCAGTTCGCTAAGTGAATCTCCCGTATCAACCACCAATTCTATTCAGTCGGCTTCTTCCACTTTGGGAAATGTAGCCGGAACTTTCGTTCAATCGGCCGGGACTTTCTTCGGCGGGTTAACTACTGTTTTCTATATTCTAATTTTAACCTTATTTCTGCTTTTGGAAGAAGATGGCATTCGCAAATTTTTTATTTCCTTGCTACCCATCAGCCAGAAATCTTATGTTATCGAAGTTAGCAAGAAAGTCGCCGACAAAATGGGAGCTTGGCTTATCGGACAGGTTTCCTTGATGGGTATAATAGGTTTCGTTACTGCTCTAGGATTGTGGATTATCGGCGTACCTTATGCTTTGACTCTTGGCATTATCGCTTTCTTCCTAGAAGCAGTACCTACTGTCGGGCCCATCATCGCCGCTATTCCGGCCGTAATTATTGCCTATATGGATGCTCCCTGGAAAGCGGTGGTTGTCCTAATCTTTGCGACTTTAATTCAACAATTAGAAAATCAATTTCTTGTTCCAAAAATAATGCAAAAAGCTCTTGGGATTTCTCCGTTTGTAACGCTCGTAGCGCTTCTTGTCGGCGGTAAACTAGCAGGGGTAATGGGCGTGCTTCTCGCCGTCCCAACCGTCGCTGCTCTCTCTGTTCTATCTAAGGAGTGGCCGAATATCAGGAAAAGGATCTAGACTAACTGTCTTTAAAATGAGAAGGGTTAAAAAGTTCGAAAAACATTGTTTTTATTTTTTAGTAATGATATTATGAGTGTATGAATACAAAAACTGTCAAAAAAAGAGTAAAGGTGCTGGATATCGCGATGATACAAATTCCATTGTCCTCTTTGCGTTGCATCCTTTCTTATCCAAAAGAGAACAAAATTATTTGCGAGATTGATGTAAAAAGCATAGAGAGAGTGAATAAATCCAAAGATTTAGATGAAATAATCAATGAATCTCGCCTTGATTATGCGCTCGGAAATTACAAATCCTTTGCTTCCGCCAAAGATCTTATTGCTGAATTAAGATCGTAAATAAAAATGAAAATAAATCTCTCGCACAGATTTAAGAGATCATATAAAAAGCTACCCTCAAATATCAAGGATGATTTTGATAAAAGGATAGCTCTTTTTATTGATAATCCCAAAAATCCAAAATTGAAAGTGCATAAACTAAAAGGAAGACTGCAAACTTGTTTGTCTTTTTATGTGCAAGATGGCTATAGGGTTCTTTTTGATTTTTCAGAAAATAATACCGAAGATAAGGTTGTTAATCTGCTCGATATCGGTTCGCATGATAAATATCGGAATTGGGAAAAATAAATTCGCTAAAAAACATAATACACTATGTCCGTATTTCTAATTGAATTTTTTTATATCTTAGGGGAGATAAGGTGAAAATACTGTATTTTACAGTTCAAATTTTTGTTAAAATACTTTTATGGATACTACTGTCTTTGAACAAATTAAAAGAATTAATGAACATGGACAAGAGTATTGGCGTGCTCGAGATTTGATGGTTACTCTCGGATATGTTGAATGGCGTAAATTTGAAGGTGCAATAGAAAGAGCAAAAGAAGCATGTACAAACAGTGGTCAGTCGACAAAGGATCATTTCGCCGGCGCCGCCAAAATGATAAAAATCGCTACAGGAACCCCAAAAGAAGCGATGAGAGAAGTTGATGACTATTATTTATCTCGCTATGCTTGTTATCTCATCGCTCAAAATGGTGATCCGAGGAAGAAAGAAATTGCTCTCGCCCAAACATATTTTGCGGTACAAACCAGAAAACAAGAAACGCAAGAATTTTTACACGAACTTTTTGAAGAAGATCGTGCGAGATTGGCTTTTAGAGAAGATATAAAAGAAAAAAACCGCAAACTTTTTGGAACAGCAAAATCCGTGGGCGTGTCTGACTATGCGAATTTTCAAAGCCGACATTTTTATATAAAATAAGAACTTCCTTACCACTATGAAAATAAAAACCCCAGGCAGGATTATCAACATCAGAAACTCATCATGGGATGATTACCGATATTGTTATGAGCTAACAAAAAGGAATATGCGACCTTTTTATATAAAGCATAAGCTTGAGTGGAAACCAAAAAGTTACCGGAGAAACTTCGATCCGAAATTTGTAAAGATTCTTGAGATTAACAATAGACGAATTGGCTTTTACAAGCTTTCATTTAAAGAAAATCATTGGCACTTGGGAGATTTACAAATTTCGGGTTTATTTAGGGGCAAAGGTATTGGCACCGAAATAATGAAACTAATTGAAAAAACTGTAAAAATGAAAGGTCGCAATTCTATAAAACTAAGAGTTTTTGTTGATAATCCTGCCCTGTCTTTATACAAAAAGACTGGCTATAAGATGATTGAACAACAAGGAAGTTCTTATTTGATGCACAAAAAGTTGTAATGTCGGTATCTGCGTCATATGTCGCCTAACACGGGATATCTGGCTACAGAAATTTGACACATTTAAAGATTAAGCATTATGCAAAATAATTATTAGCGACTTTTATTAAATATAAAAAAGGCAAATTCATTTCTATGTCAAAAATTGCAATTGATGTTGTCCTACTTCCTTCTGAATTAATGATAAAGAACGCAATTGAAGTTAATCAGAAACTATTGCGACAATATCCCAACAAAATTATCTTAAATGAGGAAGATTGTTTTCCTCATATTTCATTGTGTATGGGCGTTATAGATGAAAACGATATTCCTGCTATTTCCAAAATAATTGCAGAAATCGGAAAACAATTTTCTGTATTAAACCTGACCGCTACAGACTTATCAGCCGAAACTATTCCTGCAGGCGATAAAGTCGCTGATTTTACGATCCAACCTACAGAAAAACTTCAATTGCTTCATGAATTAATAATGAAAGGGCTGTCGCAATTTTTGATATATAATCCTGCGGCCGATATGCTATTTACACCACCTGCTATAGAAGAGGTTACTTTCTATTGGATAAAAAATTACCCCCATAAATCAAGTTTTGATAAATATAAACCGCACATTACATTAGGTTTTGGCGAAATAGCTTATACAGAATTGCCAATCCAATTTACATCATCAAAACTCGCTTTATGTCAGCTTGGCAACTATTGTACCTGCAGAAAAATACTCGCTTCCACGGAATTAAAAAATTGAATTTGCCCTTTTAATTAAGGATTAATTAATCCTGAACATTTGTCCCGTAAAACAATCAGAAAATTTTGCTTTTTTATTTGATATATTTAGAGGGGCGCAGCGGAGCTGCGAAGTTGAAGGACTATTTAGGGGGAAAACAAAAAGACGATCTATTAAGATCGTCTTTTTAAAATCCAAGATGTTTTTGGTTATTTTGTGAAATTAATTGCGTCAATAAAATGCTGAAATCCATTATCGAATTCCTTATCAATACCACTACTTTGTTTTGATATTATTATGGTTTCATTATTATCGGGCGAGGTTAAATAATATTGTCTACAATTCATCATATTATAAAACATATTTTTAAATTATACAACAAAAAGATCCTTACAAAACAATGATCTCTGCGGTACAATAAAACTATGAAACAACCAAAGAAATTAAATAATGAAATTACTTTTTACCAAACACCCGACGGAGGAGTAAATATTGAGGTATTATATGCTGATGAAAACATCTGGCTAACCCAAAAACTGATGGCGGAACTTTTTGGATGTTCTGCAGATAATATATCTCTTCACTTAAAAAATATTTACAAAGAAAAAGAATTGGATGAAAGTTCAACTACCAAGGATTCCTCGGTAGTTCAAAAAGAAGGTAATAGAGCGATAAAAAGAAAATTCAACTACCAAGGATTTCTCGGTAGTCCAAACTTTGATAGAGAAAGAATATGAAGTTTATAGAAAAAAACAAGACAAGTTTTTTGAAAGTGATTTTGATAAAGAGGTAAAAAAACTAATTCAAGAATCCAAAAAGAAAAAGATACGCGGCTAATCTGCATGCCGTCCCAACCGTCGCGGCTCTCTCTGTTCTATCTAAAGAATGGCCAAATATTAGGAAAAGAATTTAATTGCACTCTCATTTTTTGGCTTATCTAACTTAACTGTTGACAAAAAGTCGGCTTTTGTAGTATAATGCAGGGGTCTAAAAAGACAAATCTGATCGTTGAAAAGAGGTGTTTGCACATGAAAATTGTCAGCGCGCCTAAATCCCCCGAGATTATCGAGGGTCTGCGCAAGAAGCAGGAAGAATACCGGCGTCGATTCAAAGTTGAAAAATCCACCATCGCCTTCGCACTCGCACTCGTCATCATCGGTACAGCTCTGTTCATGATCACCGGCATCTACGGGTTCATGCTCCTCGTCTTTTCCGGAATCTGGCTCCTTGTTAGGTCCGGCGAAGGCTATGTTGATACCCTCTACAAACGCTGGGTCATCAAGGAAAGGTTGAACCCCAAATTCATCGACACGGAAATCTATCTGTACATCGATGAAGCCCCCGAGTCCATCATCGCCAGAATGATCGGGGCGGAAAAATGCGGGGAGATTTTCAATCGCGCAATGAGAGTCATAAATGATTATAGCAAGACGGGAGGAAAAAACACCTTCAAGGATATAGGCGACCAGAGAGTTCCTTCTGCTCTTCTGATGTAACCCCGTCATTCACAATGACAACAAAAGGCAAACCTGCGGGTTGCCTTTTACTTTGCCAACAAATAAATCGAAACTATTACAAAAGGAATCTGGGTGACAATGCCCCAAAAGATTCTTTTTTTTGTGTAGATATTCATATCCTCGGCTGTTTCCCAAATATCCTTTGGCTTTTCATCAAACCAGTGTACATTGCGATGAAATTTTAAAAAGAAGGAAAGTGGTTTGATTTTTAAAATTCTGATAATAAGCTCAATCAAGTCCGGCAAAGCGCAAGCTGCTCCTCCAAGAAATGCAGCAATCCAAGTTGCGGAATTATATCCTCGCAAAATGCCAATCGTAACAAAAAGCGCAAAAGCCAAAAACGGATCCAGTAGAACTAAAATAAGTGTTTTAATTTTCTTTAAATGTTTGTATCCGTAATTCCAATGCGGAACCAAATCCATGATAAAATGAAGAGCGAATCCAAAAACAACCGCCAAAATAGGATTGCCGGTAGCTTTGCCGATAGCGGCGCCAGCTAGAAAATGAGAAGAAATAACCATAGAACAATTTTAAAAATTAAATTTTGAATTTTAAATTTATTTCTTAACTTTACAATTTACAATTTAAAATTTACAATGTGAGTATTCTTATTATAATTCATTATGCCTCAATCCACAAATTCAAATGTCAGTTACGAAATTTCCTGGTCCAGCATCTTAAAAGTGTTGGTTGTTATTGCGTTTATTTATCTGCTCTTTTACTTATCCGGCGTGATTTTGATGCTTTTTACCGTTATTATCTTGGCTGTTTCCCTCTCTCCAATTGTTGAAAAATTAAAAAACAAGCTCCACATACCCCGAATCTTGGCGATTACCATAATTTATATTTTAATTCTGGCTTTTGTCTTTTTAACCGTTTACACTATTGTGCCACCGGTGATGGAACAGGTAAAAAACCTTTATCAGATCTTGCCGGATTACGCCAAAAATATAGTTCCCTTTTTAAAATCGGTAAATAGTTATAGTCCGGCCAGTAGCGCAACGACAGGTGGGATCGCCCAAACATTAAGCGGATTTTTTGGCAGTATTTTAAATTTCTTCCTGATCTTGGTTCTAACATTTTTCTTATTAATTGAGGAAGGTGGTTTTGTTAAATACATCGTTTCGCTTTTTCCGGTCTCTGATAAAGCTTATGCAATCACCATCGGCAAAAAAATATCCAACAAAATCGGCTCCTGGTTTGCCGGACAGATTTTAATTATGGTAATTATCGGAGTAGTGAATGCCTTAGCTATGTGGGCCGTCGGAATTCCTTATGCTCTGGTTCTGGGACTACTAGCCTTTATTTTTGAATCGGTACCCAATATCGGGCCCATTGCCGCTGCTGCCCCAGCCTTGGTTTTGGCCTACATCGATGCCCCATGGAAAGCGGTCTATGTCTTGGTTTTCACTCTCGTTTTACACCAGCTTTCCAATCAATTTCTAGTACCAAAAGTTATGGGGAAAATTTTGAATATCTCCGCCTTTGTGATAATTTTAGGTTTAATTATAGGAGGGGAGTTAGCCGGAATAACCGGTATGATTCTAGCTCTACCCGTAGTAGCTGCCATTCAGGTAATGGCGCAAGAATGGCCGAATATTAAAACGAGAATTCCAAATAATGAAAAATAGTGCTTCTGCCTCCAATAAAAAAGCGTTTCATGATTATACAATATCAGACACGCTTGAAGTAGGAATAAAACTAACCGGACCGGAAGTGAAATCAGTAAAAAGCGGTTCGTTATCGCTGAAAGAAAGTTTTGTCACGATTGAAAATGGAGAATTATGGATAAAAAACCTGCATATTTCACCCTACAAATTTGCGAATAATGTTGATTATAAGCCAACCAGAGATCGGAAATTATTAGCCAACAAAAAAGAAATCGCCTCCCTTTATGGAGCGACCAAAGAAAAAGGAATGACGATAGTTCCCACAAAAACTTATCTCAAAAACGGTATAATTAAACTTGAGATCGGATTGGCAAAAAGCAAAAAGAAATGGGATAAGCGCGAGGATATAAAAAAGAGGGATTTAAACAAAGAATCCAAGAGAGGAATGATGTAATCAAAAGGTGAATTCGGCAAAACCCAAAGACCCAAAAGAACCAAAACTATACCGGCAATAAGGTGTAGTTTTCTTATATTTCTCTGCTTCCAATGTTCGGTTTTGTCTACTCTCAAAAATCCTAAATATACACCTAACATAATTACTATCAATGGTAGAGAAAAGAGAATATTGTAATACGCCAGAATCGGAAGAATCAAAAGCTTGCTGGTACTTTGGGATAAAACACCTAAGACAAAAACATAAGGTCCGCCGGTACAAGGTAGTTCAAAAGCGGTAACTAAAACACCGGTCAAAAACGCAACCGGAACAGTCGTAGCTTTGGCTAAAAGAAGCGACATTTTTGGTCTCCATTTTCTCGGAATTTCTACAAGAAATCCGCCGCCGCCATACCAGAAATAATCCTTGATATTGAGTAATCCCATCACAGTTCCGAAGATACCCATTATCCAGTGAAATATGGTTGGGTTGATCCATGTATTGATTTTTAAAGCATAAAAAATACCTGCTCCGAAAAGGAAGTAAGTAATGTAAAGTCCGATGATAAAAGCCGATCCGACTTTCAAAATCTTTTTTCGGTCGCCAAAAAACACGAGCGCGGATAAAACAAATAGGAGTACTGCAATAGCGCAAGGATTGATTGAGTCAACAAAAGCTGATGAGGTTATCAGCCAAAAAGTCGGTACCTTGGGCGCAAGACAATCTGTATTTTGAATCGTGCAAGTTCCCGCAGCCCAGGTAGCCGCTGGCGCGGCCAAAGAAAACAAAAAAACAAAAAAACAAAAAAACAAATTTTTCCAATTTATTTTCTTCATAAACAGATTTTATCATAAATAGCCAGATTTTCCAAGAACAAAAAGAAATCTCGGCTTGCCGAGATTTCTTTAAAATTGTTTTCTTACTTTCTTGTTTTCTTGCTTTATTGCTTTCTTGTTTTTTTGTCCTAAAACTGTACCTTTACCGCTTCTCTCTCCGCTGCTGCCGCTTCAAACATCAACTTGGGAGTTTTGAATCCTAGAATGCCGGCAACCAACATGGTTGGAAACACAGCAATTTTGATGTTAAATTCTCGAACATTGGCATTGTAGTATCTTCGAGAAACCTCAATCTTATCCTCGGTTTCGGTCAATTGAGTCTGAAGATCCAAGAAATTTTGATTCGCTTTCAAATCAGGATAAGCTTCAGCTACGGCAAAAAGAGATTTCAAGGTGTTGGTTAGCATATTTTCCGCTTCCGCTCTATCAGCCGGAGTCTTGGCATTCATGGCTGCCGTTCTGGCCTTAGTAACTTCTTCAAAAACTCCTTTTTCATGAGCTGCATAGCCCTTGACTGTTTCAACCAAGTTTGGAATCAGGTCATATCTCCTTTTTGTCTGCACATCAATGTCGGCAAAAGCCTCATTGCAGCGGACATTTAAATTAACCAATCCGTTAAAAATAGCAATTATCCATAAAAGAATAATGGATCCAACTACGATTAATCCAATTACTAGTGATGACATTTTTTCCCTTTCTAACCCGGCGAATGCCGGGTAAAAAATTTTAGATTATTTATATGACTTAATTTTCTCCATTCTAGCATAGTTTCATTTTTCTAGCTACTATTTTTGTTTAGAAAGTGATAAAATGAAAAACACCACGCATTGTCATTCCGGTGCTTCTGATGTAATCATCAGAAAAACCGGAATCCAGGCCTGGATCCTTGATTTACTGTTGAGTACAACAGTGCTCAAGGATGACAACTCGGAAGATAATCGCAAAAAAATATTTTAATTTAAAACTATGAAAAAAATCCTTTCCTCAATCTTCTTGCTTTCTTGCTTTCTTGCTTTCTTGCTTTCTTGTCCCCCCGCTTCCGCCCGAACCCCCGATCAAATTTACGATGATTATGTCCAAGATCTAACAACCGATATTATTGTAAACCAAGACTCTTCCTTAGATATTACCGAAAATATAACCTGGGACTTTGCCGATATTCCTGATAAACACGGTATTTTTCGAATGTTGCCTACTTTTTATCAGAAAACGAACAGTGAAAAGGTAAAAATACCCATCGAAAATATTAGCGTTACCGACCTTAATAATAATCCCATACCATATAGTGAATCGACCAGTTCCGGTATCTTGAGCTTGAAAATCGGCGATGCAGACAAGACTGTCAGTGGGATTGTGAACTATGTTATTAAGTATAGATATAAGAATACTATCCGTTTCGACAATCAAAATTTTGATGAATTTTACTGGAATCTTAATGGTAATTTTTGGGAAAAGGAAATTGATAAATTTACCGCCAACATCACTTTTCCATCAGGAATCACAAAAAATAATGTAATTGAAATTAATAAATATGACGGTAGTTTTGGGTCTAAAAGTAATGTTTTATCAGACTATAAGTGGATCGCTGACAATACTATTCAGGTGACCAGCCAAAAAACTCTGTTGCCAAAAGAGGGCATTACTCTCTCGGTTACTTTTCCAAAAAATATCATTTCTCCACCTGTTTTATCGTTTTGGGAAAAATACGGCGATCTGATTCTCGGGCTACTTCTTTTGGCACTGCCTATTCTAGTCTTTTTAATCTGCTTCACACTGTGGTGGAAATACGGCCGTGATATTGGCCCGGGCCGTGCCGTCGCACCTGAATTTGAAATTCCGGACGATATGAATCCGATGGAAATGAGTGTTTTTTTAAGTAACGGCAGTCTTAAGTCCAGCGCTATCTCGGCTGCCATTGTGAACTTAGCAGTTAGGGGGTATTTGAAAATTGAAGCTGTACCAAAACAGGGAATATTTTCATCTGCTGATACCAAATTGATAAAATTGAACAAAGCGACCGAGAAATTGACTGATGCGGAAAAAAATCTATTAAATTATCTCTTGGGAAGTAGCAATGAAGTAAAAATTTCAGACCTAAAAAATCAATTCTATAAATATATTCCAAAACTTAAGGAGACTTGTTTTAATAAACTATCCGATCAAAAGATGTTCGAAAAGAAAGGGTTTGGCATTCAGTCAACTATGCTTGTCATCGGCGCTCTCGGGATAGGAGGATTATTTTTCGCCCCAGCCATAATCTCTACTCCGATTTTTTATGTGATTTCCATAGTTTCAATTGCCATTATCTTTATCTTTGCCGCTTTGATGCCTAAAAGAAGTCCTGAAGGTGAAGACCTGCTGTGGAGAATCAAAGGGTTTAAGATGTACATGATGACAGCCGAAAAATACCGCCAGAAATTTATTGAAAAGGAAGGTCTTTTTGAAAAGTTTCTGCCTTATGCTATGCTCTTTGGCATTACCGGTCTTTGGATTAGCAAGATGAAAGAAATTTACGGAGAAGAGTATTTTAATACTTATCATCCGATCTGGTATACAGGATATATTGGGAATTTTAATATCGATAATTTCAGCAGTCAGCTTTCGGCCGTATCAAGCTCTATGTCCTCAACCATGAGCTCATCTCCTTCTTCTTCCGGTTCCGGAGGGGGAGGCTTTTCCGGTGGTGGTGGTGGCGGTGGCGGTGGCGGAAGCTGGTAATTTACACTGTCAAACAATAAAAACAAAAATGCTATTTCTCAAAGATCCCTCGAGAATACTCGGGACAAACAAAACCAAACTCTATTGTTTCAGTCCGGCCGTTATGCTGGCGACTTTTGTTATCGAAATGCTTCTGGCTGTCTATACATATTTTCGCTATAAATCGACTTTTTTCAGCCATTTAACCGTAGTTTTGATTATTCTGCTCTCCGGTTTTCAATTGGCTGAATATCAAATCTGTGGGGGAAGGGATGCTTTGCTTTGGGCTAGAATCGGTTTTGTTATTGTTACTCTCCTACCAGTATTAGGACTGCATTTAATTTCTTTAATTACCAATAAACTAAGCTATTTGAAACTCGGCTATATTGCTATGGCGCTTTTTGTTTTTATTTTCGCGCTAATCCCGGGTTCGCTAACGAATGCTACTTGCGGAGGAAATTATATAATTTTTAACAGCCAATCCAATCTAATGTGGCTTTATGGTTTTTATTATTTCGGATTCTTGTTCTTGGGTCTCTGGGAGGCCTTTGACTATTTGCAAAAAAAGAAGAGCGAAGCTCTAGAATGGATTATGATCGGCTACATTTCTTTTATGCTGCCAATGGGATTGGTCTATATTATTTCCCCATCTGTCCGTTCGGCCGTTCCATCGGTAATGTGTGGATTTGCTATAATTTTAGCTTTAATTTTAGCTCTAAAAGTAGTGCCGGAATATAATAAGGAAAATAAAAAATTAAAGATAAAAAATAAAAAACCAAGAGAATAAATGTGTTTCTAATATCTCTTTTAAATATTTCTGTAATTTTTATACTCTTCTCTATAAATTTTCTTTAATTTTCCCTGAATAGAGCAGGTTCTGGCATGCGAACAAATTCCCATATAAGACATTATTGTCTGATGAAAGGTTTTGAGGCACGCCCGTAAGCGCGCCTTCATTAGCCAAAATAATTATCGCATAAAAAACTTGATTAGCAAGAAAAAACATTGAAAAGGCGGCCCCGAAGGGCCGCCGAAAAGTTTCAAAGAAACGAATTTCAAAGTTTCATGCTGCTGTAGCAGCGGGAAACCAGCGGAAGGAGAAACGCTGCGTACCTTCCGCGGAATGGCTAGGACGAGCTCCGCCGACACGGATTCCGCTGGCATCGGAGCCACCGAAAAAGATCGGGTTGCCATCACGAGAAAGCGCGCGCGTCCAGCTCCAGAGATTTTCGAAGATGTTTTGACCTATCTGTTCGCGAGTGGCTGCGGAAAAGAGCAACCCTACGGCGGGAGAGGGCGAGCAGAACATCTGGTTTATTTTAAGGCCTGCCAGAATTATGGCGCCTTCTTGCCACTCGTTCCCTTCGATGAGAAAATTAATTCTGTTGTATTTCGCCTTGTTGAATTCCCGAACCGCTTCTTTGACTTCCATCGGCAGCACTGTCTCTTTATAAATCTGATTGCAGATGAAATCGCGGTGCATCTGAGTGTGCCGAAGAAAATTTTCTCCACCTGTGTTGGGGATGGGTTGAAGAGAATGCATCATCCAACCGGATTGTATGGGATCGGTAAAGAAGCTTTCTTTGCCTCCTCCATACCGGTCGGTATCGTAGAGCACCTTGCCCCAGCGTCTTCCTCCATACCGGAGTATGAGCTTTTCGTAAATCTCCTTCATTGACATGCCGCCCGGCCAGTAAATGAAGAAGTGCGGAAACACCGAATCGACATATCTCTGGAACTCCCATCTTCGGATCATAATCGGCGGGAATTTATTGATCCCAATGCCGAAAAGATCACTGATGGTTTCCTTCGTCGCGATGAGCTGATAGCGCCTTTTCCCTGCGATTTCCAGCATCTCCTTGTAAGGAATCGCAATGGGCGGATCATAGTCAACTATGATTGGCGGCTTCGTTTTTATTGAACCAACTGCCGGATGACCAAACGCTTTCAGAACCTTCCGCCCGGCCACTATGTCATTAAAATCCTTGCGTGACAACTGGTCCCCTACCATCGCCACGAAATCCGAGAGCTTTTTGTACAGTACCTCCGATATCCAATCTTTCTTTTCAGACATAACAACTCCTCTCCCGCTTTCGGCGAGTAGCCCTATCATGTCCGGGCTTTGGACACATTTGCCGCCTTTCGGGCGGTTGACCTTAGCTTTCAGATTTCAAGGTGCAATTTTATTCTATATTATTCTGGCTTATTTTTCAACATTTCTTGTTATAGCTAAAAAAAATAAATCCCTTGACGATTTTTTTATAAGATATATAATTAAAACTATACTGAATATATTACCAATAACCGTACGCTATATGTTACCAAATATAGTAACCACCTCCCAACTTCGCCAGAATCTTTCCGCCTTTCTAACGCTGGCCGGAAACAACCTTGTGATTGTTAAAAGCAAAGAGTCAAACAAAGTGATCATGGATGAAAAAGAATATAATCGCCTTTCGTCTCTAGCCAATCAATTTATAAATGAAGATCCCGAAGGAAAATACCGTCCTTCATTTGAAAAAGAAATTCTAAAAAGATCTCGTGATGGTGATATTGATAAAAGAGTCAAATCTCTTAAAGCTCTATGCACAAAGTAACCATTCAATATCATAAAAAGTTTGTAAAAGAGTTTCAAAAACTGCCAAAAGAAATTCAAGAAAAAGCGGTTTTGTTGGAAAATATTTTTTGCGCCAATCCATATCATCCGGAGCTAAAAACAAAAAAGCTGCAAGGTAAATTGCAGTTATTTTATTCTTTTCGCATCACAAGGGACTATCGAATTATTTTTGAATTTATAGATCCGGCAACAACGCTCTTTCTCGCCGCCAAACATAGAAAAGACATCTATAAATGAGAAAAATTAAGTTAGTCGCGTTACAATAAATATAAAAATCATTCCAAGCATTGTTAGTCCGATTAGTTTGTAGGAACTGTGTTTGCTGTGAGCCTCGGGCAGCAGATCGGCTGCTCCTATATATAGAAGGAATCCGGCAAAAAAGCCTAGATAAAGCGTTAAAATACTATTCGGAATAACAAACAGAAATGTTAGAGCGACTCCTACAATGGGGGTAACCGCATCCAATAAAAGCATCCAAAAGGCCTTTCTTTTGGTATTTTTATGCACTAGCATTAAACTAACTGTGTTTAGTCCATCGGAAAAATCATGAGCGAGAACCGCCAGAGTAACTAACAATCCGATGCGGTAATCAACATGGAAAGCCAGACCGATTCCAATGCCGTCGAGCAGACTGTGAAAAGCCAGCCCCAAAGCGCTGATTAATCCAACCGTCGGATGCTTGTGCTCGGCGTATTCCTCTTCGTGAGAATGGTGAATCAAAGCGTATTTTTCCAAAATATGAATGGCCAGAAATCCTAATACCAAGGCGATCATGGGCAAAGTAATGCTCAATCCATTGACAGTCGTTAAATTAAAAATCTCGGGAATAATATCAAAGAAAACCACCGCCACTAAAACCCCGGCCGTAAAACTGATAATATAGTGCAATTTATCATGATAGCGAATGCCAAAAAGCCCTCCCAAGAGGGTTGAAAAAAACGCGCAAATTGCAAAAATAAGAGCGGACATAAATGTTTTGTTAATACTAACATTAATTATAACACAACTTAATTGGATGTAAAAAGTTCAAGCTCCCTTCCGGGAGCTTGGTGTAATGTGACATGGCGCAGATATAACTTATGACGCCGTGGCCGGTTGGGGAGCGTTGATCAGCTCGATGAGCTGTGCAATCCCTTCCTGTGTTTCAGGGAGGATGGTTACTCCGTCAGAGGAGGTGACATCCTCCGGACGGGAAGCGAAAATCACTGCTTCCATGCCCCTAAAGTGCCCGACGATGTCCTTTGCTTCTTTCAGCATGCTGGCCGAGAAGTAGATGACGAAGTTGCGCTGCAAGTCCTGGCCTCTGGAGCAGGCATCCCTCGCAGACCTCATGGAGTCCGTAACGAAAGTTCCGTGACCCGCCTGCTTGAGAGCTTGATCCACAAACTTCCAGAACGGTTGAGACATGGAGGTGGGACTCAAAATCCCAACACCATCATGACAGATAACCACATTTTCTTTCATACATGGAATCTCCTTCGCTTTTTGTGAAAACTATTCTTGCGGTACACAAATAATAGCCTAGATAAGATATTTTATCAAGAGTTATTTAGTGATCAATTCTTCTTTGACCTTCTTGCTCATCTTCTTTATCTCAATCTCCCGTTTCAACGCTCCTGATCTTGTTTTAAATTTTTCTTGATAGACAATTTTTATCGGCTTATTTCTCTGCGTATATTTGGCGCCTTTCCCCTCGCAGTGCAGCAAAAATCGCTTCTCAACATCAACAGCAATACCCGTATAGAGCTTATTGTTTTTGCAAAGAAGAATGTAGAGAGAGTAGGACATTTAATAATTCTAATACATTTAATGGACCTGGAGGGAATCGGACCCTCGTGCAAAAAGTTAAAAAAGCAGCCTCTACAAGTTTAGTTCCGGTTGGTATTTTGGACAGAAGTAACTTGTCCCGCCAAAGGCGGGAAACCGAAACAAAATAATTCTATCCTATCCTTAATAGTCTTAACCCCGCCTACCAAGGAATACCTGGGCGGGGAGCAGCCCAATAAGTTGACACCGCATTCATATCCTTGGGCGAAATATGGTGCGATGCCTGCTTGTCGTTTTTTAGGCGAAAGCAGGGGCAAAATTTGTTTTGCCTTGTGTTGTTGTTTGATTAGTTTTAAGAGTTTACAAACATCACTCTACTTGCATCCGCTTTTTTAAGGATCTTTTTGGCGATACCAATGCAGGCCCCTATAAATATTATAGCATATTTTAGAGAAAAAGTAAGCAGTTTTGTTATGTTTATTTATGATATGAAATATAAATTTGACTTTATCTCGATTTATTGTATATTATAGTCATACTGATTAATATTAGTAACTTTAATGATATTAATAAAATTAAAAGGAGGCTCGCCGAAGAGGCGAGATAAAAAATGAAAAAAATGAATGTGGTAGATTGGGTAGCTTTTGTGCTAGTGATCATCGGCGCTCTTAACTGGGGATTGGTTGGATTTTTCCAATACAACCTGGTTGATTCCATTTTTGGTATGAGCGGAATGGTCGTAAGAATTATTTATGCCCTTGTTGGCTTGGCAGCGATTTGGATGATCGGTTCTGCCGCTATGATGAAAAAGGAGTAATTGAAAATGTTTTAATAAAAAAATAGTTCTCCAATGGAGGACTATTTTTTATTAAAACAAATGTTCATAATTTTTATAAGGGAGTATCTGCATTTCTCATCTCCTGAACTTCGTTAACAATTTTTTCTAGACCCAATGCTTTGGTGATCGCCCCTGCTTTCGCATGGCCAAAAGCGCAGGATAACACTGTCGCGGCTACTGCAAGAAAGATAGCTAAAACAACAATTAATACATAAGAAATGTATTTTTTTGAGATTTTTACCAGTTTTTTTTGCAACTCAATATCGTTACAAGTATGCGCTTTATAAATTACCAGAATATCAATAAAAATAACCAGATTAATAAAGCTAACCAACATAATCAGCTGCGTAGTAAGCTGAAAAGGAATAAATATGATGGGAAGTGCCAGGGAAAATGCCAAAAAATAAAGACCCCAACGGGTTAATCTGATTATTCCGATCATTCCAATAATAATAAACAGAGCGCTGATACCACTTAAAATACCGCGAAAATCAAGTACCAGAATATTGGGCAGATTCAAAAGTAGTGTCGACATCCCCAGCAAAAACAAGACCAATGAACAAACTGTAATCGGATATTTAATCTCTTTTTTAATATCAATCTCTTTTTTGTTTTTCAATTTTTCTTTTTGTAGTACTTTGGCTCAAGGCCTATATGAAAGGGATTTTATCTAAATTCTATAACTTTTGATATTTTTGTCAAATCATTATTTTTTTGATATAATAAGAAAAATATTAGTAAACTAAATCTATGGAAAACATTCTTTGGTATGTAGGAGGATTTTTGTTCGTTCTGATTTGCGCATCGATCAAAGTCGTTCAGCAGTATGAAAAAGGCGTCGTTTTTCTTTTCGGAAAAGTAACCGGAGAAAAAGCCCCGGGATTGCGTTGGGTCTGGCCAATTGTTGAGAGTATGCGAAAAGTACCCCTAAGAATTGTAACTATGCCGATTCCTTCGCAAAAAATTATTACCAAAGATAATGTGTCCATTGATGTAGCGGCAGTGGCCTATTTTAAGGTGGTGGACGCGACTAAATCAATTGTGGCAATCCAAGATGTTTATAGCGCCGTCAACCAGATCGCGCAAACAACTGTCAGAAATATCGTAGGACAATTTCGACTGGATGAAATATTGTCCGATACCGCCAAAATTAACGAGCAAATCAGCGGTATCATCGATACCCACACGGAACCTTGGGGTATATTGGTTACTACCGTAGAGATCAAAGATATTCAATTGCCCGAAGGAATGCAAAGAGCGATGGCGAAAGAGGCCGAAGCGGAAAGAGAAAAAAGAGCTAAAATTATCTCCGCTGAAGGAGAACTTTTGGCAGCCGACAAACTTGGCCAAGCCTCTGATATTATTGCCAAGCATCCGATCGCTTTGCAACTTCGTAATCTCCAAGTTCTCTCCGAAATCGCCGTTGAGAAAAATTCAACTATAATATTTCCGAACCAATTTATGAATACAGTTAGCGAGATTAAAAAGTTTTTTGGAGGAGAGAAATAAAGAAATCCACATTAAGCAATTAAATTTTATGAAACTAAAAACACTTGGCGACTTAAAATCAAGACCTTGGTATAGATTATTGCAAGTTTTTTATACGATTGCTTTCGTTTTGGCGATTGTTTTGACTATCGGCATAACGATTGCTGAGAGTATCACAGAAGGTTCAAGAAAGGAAGCTGAACACACCATGGTTAATTGTAATAACGGAAATAAGTATTTATTAAAAGATATATTAAACAATGTAAATACTTATAGCGATTATATTAATATCTACGAAATAAAGGCTACTTGTATAAGAGGACTCGGCGCGGATTTGTATGATTATCCAATTACCACACACGCAAAACCTAAGGCTAATAGCTTATTATATCCAAGTCTTCGCAGCACCATAACCACTCCGACTGAATATGTAACTGAACCAACCCAAACAAAAAATAGCGAGATTGATAAAATGCCTCAAAATTACATGATTGAATGGAGCTATCACAGTTGGGCGCTTATAGTTTTGCTGGGTTTTCTGATATTATTGGCCGTAATAATCGTTTTTGAATTTATAAAAAGATGCTTCTACTACATTATTTTGGGTAAGATATTCCCACCAAAAGGACATCTAAAGGAATTTGATGACGAGTTGGTATGCCCTACCTGCAACAATGCCATATCTCAAGATGATAAATTCTGCGAGAAATGCGGCAAGAAAACAAGATAATATCATAATTATCAAAATATGTTCTGCAAACAATGCGGTACAAAAATAGGCGAAGATGCGATTTTTTGTTCTAAATGCGGAGTGAAGACAGGTAGTGCAACTGATATTCCCCGAAAAGAAAAAACACAACCAATTACTGTGGTACCTGCAAGCAATAAATATTCTCACTTTTTGCATGATAGCAAAAAGGCAACCGAAGATAAGGTCATATTCGATCTTGATGGAAAAGAAGTAATAGTTTTTATTGAGAAATTGGGAATAAAAAATTCCGCTTTTGTCGTATCCGTCAACAGCAAAGAGTCTTACCGATGCGATTGGGAATCATTTGAGAAAAGCGGCAAAAAATTGAATGTAAGCGGTCATGTCGTTGAAGTAAAATATAAAAAAGTGAGCAACAGCTTTTCACTTTGGAATATAGTGCCGAAAGAAAAAGGTCTCATAGTAAAAATAGATGGAAAGTCTTTAAGGGGAACTGTTGGCGATCCAATCAAAAAGATTGAAGAAGCGGGAGGAGCTCTCGCGTTTTACATAATCAGTATTATACTGACATGGATATTTATGATTTCATCAACTTCGGATCCTGCTTTGCTCTCTCTTGTCTCATTCTTTTCGCTAGTTTTAGTTTTGTTCATAATGTACCTGATAATATACAGAAAATCTTTGGTGGGTTTATTGTTGGGTACCGTTCTCGCTATGATAGAATTAATTACATGGTTTGACAGTACTGCAAGTAGCAGTAAAACCTCATCAGGAGCCATGGTAGTCTGGGCGATACTTCGAATAGGAATAATTTATTATTTGATTAATGGCATTATCGCTGCTATAAAGGTTATGAAATATAATAGAAAAAATAGATCTTTGGTCGGAGAAAAATAAACAAAAACTATGCCAAACATTTTACAGCCAATTGTTATCATTTTAGCGGGCGTATCAATCGGCGTTGCTGATTTTTTGATTAAAAAAATAGCTCTGAAAGGAGGTTTTCTACTTGCGTTGAAGGATCCATGGATGATCGCTATAATTGTTCTCTATTTTATTCAAATAGCTTTTCTCTTTTATGTCTTTAGAAATCAAGGAAAGATCGGTATCGTTGGAAATTTGCAAATGGTATTTTATTCTCTAACAGTTGTTATTCTGGGATTAGTCGTCTTCGGTGAAAAAATTTCGATTGTCCAAGGAGTGGGAATACTTCTAGCAGTAATTGGCGCGATATTAATGAGTGTTTAATTAACTTTATTTTTATGAAAAAAATCATCGCAATTATTGTTTTAATTTTAATTATCATTGGTGGCATTTTGGTTTGGAGTTCTTATTCTAATAAACCAAAAGGCCAACCGGTTAGTCCGGCTGTTTGCACACAAGAGGCAAAACAATGTCCGGATGGATCTTTCGTTGGCAGAAGCGGTCCGAATTGCGAATTTCAAGCGTGTCCAACAGCAACTCAACCGCAAACCAATGCCGGTTGGAAAATTTCTACCGACAAAACCACCGGAATTAGCTTCCAATATCCCGAAACTTTGGGAACAAAATATATTTCTACTCAAGAATGGCCACCAAAAATAACAATAAGGGATGATCTCTCTTATAGCTGCGCAGTGGGTACTTCAACAGTTGAATCCTTTCCGCCAATCGCAACCTCATCCGCAACAGTTAATGGCAGATCTTATTGCATTACTGTTTTCAACGAAGGAGCAGCTGGCTCAATCTACAAAAAATATAGTTACTATACCGATTATAATGGCGGAATAATCTATGCTGATTTTGTTCTTCAATATCCTCAATGCGCAAACTACCCCTATCCGCAAATGACAGAATGCAATAATGAGAGAACATCTTTTGATCTCAATAGTCTAATAGACCAAATTGTAAAAAGCGTGAATGTTAACTAAAATTATTATCTTTTCTCCACTAGAAACGCGATATAGTTTTTCCGATAAAAATTGACTTATGTAAGCAAATAATATATAATACTATGTATATTAGATATGTCCTTTAATAGACAATTTTTAAAGATTTTTTATTTTGATGATAATAAATTGAAATAAAAAAAATGAAAACAAGGAGATGGGGCCATGAAGAAGAACAAGGCGGGTTCGGCTGTTCCGGTGTTGGAATACCCGGAGATCGATCTGTGGAAGAGGAAATCGTCTCCAGAAGATTCCCTCCAGATCATCAACAAGGAAGATTTCCCATTCGATCAGATCATGGAAAATCTGGGGCTTGAATGCCGAAGATCGCTGGCAGGAAGCTTCGGTATTCGCGACATCACCGAGATCGTGAGGCGTCAGGAACTCATGAAGCTCATCATGTATGAAAGAAAGCTTTGTGAATTCCTGATCAAGGAGAAGAATCTGGCTACAGATTTCCCCCAAGATCACAACAGCTTCATCCAGTACCACAATCCGGACAGGGTTCATAACCCCTTCTGGACAAGGATTCATGAACTGCTGGAAATGCTGGATAGGATGCCAGTTCGCGATGCGGAGCTCGTAAAGCTTCGCACCTTCCTGAAGTCATCGCTCAAGTTCGAGGAAATCGAGCGGGTAATGGCGCGGCGCATCATTGAAAAAATGGATGCGATGGCCGTCATTGAGGGAAGTATCACCTTCAAACTGGGTAAAGCATTAAATACAGATAAGGTGATAAGGAAGCAGGTCTACGGATATCGCATCTACTCGCTTTCACTAAGCAACGCCGGTAAACAGCCATACCCGGCGTGGACGAAGCAAGCGGGCTGTATGAAAACGATCAAGATTACCCGTATCGGCGAAATCTATACCGACTGGCGTAACGATCAGGAGCTTGCGACGGCGCTCAAAGGCAGAGAAATCACGGATCTGAGCGAAGAAATGATCCGGGATATAAGCGATGCAACCAATCTGTTACTCCAGAATTGGGATGACAATCGCATCAAAGACACAGAATTAGGGAGAGAAATCCGGAACAGGTTCAATGGCGGTATAGTTAGTGTGAGCTTCGCGTACAGCATCGAAGGGCTGAAGCTCCATATTTACAATCTCGAACCGACGCCGGAAATCCGCTCCTTTTCCTATGAGTACCCCGTGTGTATTCCGCGCAGGGAGGGCAAGAAAATCATCACTATGCGTGCACGGATTGCGACGAAAACGGAACAGTTCATTCGGCAGATGAACGCGGGTGCGGTGGCATATTTTCTGAAGGACGGAAATATCGAGTTCTTCGATAAAGAGCACCGCGTCAGCTCATCCAGATTCGACGAAGAGCACAAGCACTTTGCTCTCCCGAATATCTTCAAAGATCCCGAGATCAAGCCGATCGCGGATGCATTGCTGAAGTTGCGCAGGTTCTGCGCTGACCAGTTTGAAATCCTGGGACAGCTCGCGGAGCTTGTCAGCAATTGCAAGGCGCTCGCGGACAGAATCGGATCGCCCATAACCTTCCCGGAAATCTTGCCGGATTCACAAAACATCGTCGCATTTGAGGAACTATTTCCCGTTCATCTGGCATTGCAAAATCGGGGCGCAGACAGTGGAAAGATTGTGCCGATCAGGCGACTCCCGCCTGTGAACGGATCGATGTTGGCACTGACAGGTGCGCACGGCGGCGGCAAAACCGTGACCGAGCTGACGCTCGCCATCAATCTTTGGCTGGCACAGAGCGGTCTGCCGGTATTCGGCAAGGGTTTCAAATTCAACATCAAAGATACAATCGGGCTGGTCTTCATCAATCGCGGAGAAGGATCCACCTGTGAGCAGCTCGTGACGAAAATCATGGAAATCCTGGTTGTGCTCAAAGTATCCGACCACAAGAAAATTCTCGTCATCATCGACGAGTTGGGTACGGGTACACAGGAGGAGAGCGGACTCGAGCTGGGCAGGGATCTGCTCAAAAAGCTCCATGCCGAACACACCAGTGTGCTTTTCAGCACGCAGATTACACTACTAGCGCAGTTTGCAGTGGACAATCTCGGCGCGCAGAGCTTCATGTTCGCGCCCGACCACAGCATTCTACCTGGCATCGGAAAGGGAGGCATGGAAGATCTTCGATCGAGACTGGGAGTGGATAAACTGCTCTTGGTCGAAAATTGATTTCCGAGCCATACCTATTCAATCACTTCAAGTTCACAGTTCCGCCGCGGATAAATCCCGCGGCGGATTTTTTTATGTTCTCCTTGCTCTATTCCGATCATTCTCTGTGAGATACTTTTTTCTCAACCGAATACTTTTCGGAGTTATTTCGAGATATTCGTCGTCGCTCATTGTTTCCATTCCTCTTTCGATGTTAAGTTTAACCGGTGGAACCAGTTTGATCGCTTCATCATTTCCCGCGGCGCGGGTATTGGTTAGCTGTTTTCCTTTGGTCGGATTAACCGCCATATCATTTCCTTTAGCGCAGTTGCCAATTACCATACCCTCGTAAACTTCAGTGTTGGCGTCAATATATAATTGTCCACGATCTTGTAGATTCCAAAGCGCAAAGCCGAGAGCCTTGCCGGTCGCCATAGAAATCATTGAACCTAATTCATTTTTCTCGATCTCGCCAACGAATTCTTTGAATCCAATTACGCGCGAATAAAGAATTCCTTCGCCTTTAGTGTCTATGATAAATTCTCCGCGATAGCCCAAAAGCCCGCGGGTTGGTATCTCATAAATAATGCGAGTGTGTCCACCTTCAGGTGTCATTTCCAGCAATTTGCCCTTTCTCTTGTTTAACTTTGCAATTACCGTTCCTGACAATTCATCCGGAACACTGATGGTTACTTCTTCAAACGGTTCCAGTTTAACTCCACTCTCTTCTTTTATAATCACTTGCGGTTGAGAAATTTGAACCTCAAAACCTTCCCTTCTCATATTTTCAAGTAATATTGAAATGTGAAGCTCGCCCCTACCAAAAACTTTGTAGGAATCATTAGAGGAAAAATCAATTTTTAGCCCCACATTCACTTCCAACTCTTTTTTCAATCTTTCTTTAATTTGACGATTAGTCACAAATTTTCCTTCGCGACCGGCAAATGGAGAGTTATTTACTAAAAAGCTTAGACAAATTGTCGGTTCATCAATTTTTATTTCCGGCAATGCCTCTTGGTCTTTGTCTAGACATATAGTTTCTCCGATAAAAATATCGGGGATTCCGGCGATCATGACTATATCGCCTCCGTAAGCTTCGGAAACTTCTTGGCGCTCTATGCCGTTGAAATTAAAAAGCTTGGTAATCTTGCCATTGCGAACTGAACCGTCAGTTTTTTTAACGATCACATTGGAAGGCGCTTTGATGGTGCCCTCGTAAATTCTACCAACAGCAAGCCTACCCAAAAAATTATCATAGGCCAGATTGAATGGCTGAAAACGAAGTGGAAGATCCGGTTCTGATCGAGCCGGTGGAACCACACGAAGGATTGTGTCGAGCAATGGTGTTAGGTCAGAAGAATTGTCTTCCAGTTTTAATTTGGCTATGCCGTCTCGTCCGACAGCATAGACAGTTTCAAAGTCTAATTGCTCGTCGGTCGCGCCAAGATCGTAAAATAATTCAAAAACCAGTTCCTGGACAATTTCGGGACGGGCTGCCGGCTTGTCTATTTTGTTGATTATAACAATAGGCTTGAGACCAAGCTCAAGCGATTTTTTCAAAACGAACTTGGTTTGAGGCATCGGCCCTTCCTGCGCGTCTACGACGAGCAATACTGAATCAATGGAGCGTAAAACTCGCTCAACTTCCGATCCGAAATCGGCGTGTCCGGGAGTATCTACGATATTGATCTTGGTATCTTTGTAGAAAATTGAAGTATTTTTTGAGTAAATAGTAATACCGCGCTCTTTTTCCAGAGCGTTATTGTCCATGCTTACTCCTTCAGCCACAACGCCAGTCTGGCGCATCAAGGCATCCGTAAGCAAAGTTTTTCCATGATCTACATGGGCGATAATAGCTATATTCCTAATATCCATTTTTTTCTGTCATCCTCGAACTCTATTTCAACTTAACCAAAAATATATATAAAAAAGTTGAAGAGAATATCAAGGATCTGCTATTTTATTGTGCTAAATTACTTTTTTTATTCCTGTCAGAGATCCTTGATTTCCTGATGAGTACATCAGGAGCTCGAGGATGACAACCAAGAAACAAAAAATCGCGACATTGTTCTCGGCACACTTAGCGTCGCGAAGTAACTTAATTAGTATACACAAAACCGCCTTTTTAGTCAATAGTTTTTGATTTGCGTAAAAATTTCTTTGTGTTAGAATGTCGTTATGAACAATGCCTTGCTTGTGATTATCTTTTTTGTACTTATGCTTCCCGGAATTGCCGGCGCATTTTTGCCTTTGCCGGGGTTGCTTTATATGTTTATAATTTCCCTAATCTACGGATTCGTAGATAAATTCGCGCATTTGCAACTTTGGGAACTGGGAGTCTTGGCGGGAATTATGATTCTTTCTACGGTTAACGATTATCTGTCGGGCATGCTCGGCGCCAAATATGGCGGGGCAGCGCAAAAATCAATGCTTTATGGAATTATCGGAATGATTATAGGATTAATAATTTTTCCTCCATTTGGAGGACTAGTCGGAGTATTTGTCGGAATTTTAATCGCCGAATTGATTCGTGGAACTAATCAAGAAAAAGCTGTCCGCGCCGCCACCGGAGGATTGGTCGGATCCATTGTTGGAATGATCGTAACACTAGTTCTGGCAATTATATTTCTATTCCTTTTCACTATATTTGCAGTAAAATAAATTTATGAATGAGATACCAGAAGATATATATTTTCCTCCTTTTGAAAGACCTCCTTTTAAAAAGTTGGAAAGTAGCGGGATTCACAGAGTATTAAAGACTCCAAAGGGAAATGATAATCTGCTAGTAAAAGAGATACCACTTTTTCATCAAAACCCCGAAGAGGTCACAATTGAATATAATAAAAAACGACAGCTCTTTAAGGATTTTTCAAAAAGATATGACATTAATGCGCCTGATGTAAATTATGTCATAGGTCCTATTTCGGAACTATCATATAAAAGAGGTGAATATGGTTCATCTTTATATCAGGTAAAGGACAAGATTCATGGGATAGAATTTAATGAGAACGAAAAAATACCCGGGAATATACCAATCAAGAAAGAAGAGTTGCCAAAATTTAAAGAGGATACAGAAAATTTATTAGCCTCTTTATCTCGCTACTTTTTAGACACTTACAAAGAAGATGGTTTATATATGGATGATATATTTCGTCCAAGACAATATGTTTATGGTAAAAGAAATGGGGAAACCAAAAATGAAATGTACCTGGTTGATGTTGACGACTTTAAGAGCTTTCCAGAGAATAATGTAGAAAAAAGGCACTGCATGGAGGATGGATTGATAGACCTAGCCAAAATGATCGTCTACTTTGAGGAGTATCTGGGCAGAATAAAACTTGGGAAGGCTCGTGATGAGTTATCAAAAACGACAGAATCAATTTTAGATCAAGAACCATATAGTAAAGAAATATTGTATATGGTAGCAAATATTCTTAACCCAAAGAATAATTATAAAAAATAAAGTAATTTTATGAAAAAGAACATTTTGATCACCATTCTCGCAATTCTTGCTCTTGGCCTTGCCGGCTACACAGCTTTCTTGTCATACCAAGAAAAAAATAAGCCGGCAGTACCGGTGATTACCCAAACACCAGTGCAAAATAATAAACTAAATAACGACAGTCTAAATTCCAGCAACATTCACATTACCGCTCCAATTCAAGGTGATACCATCAGCTCACCGGTAAAAATCACCGGGGAGGTTCGTGTTTTTGAAAATCAGTTTGCTATCCGAGTTAAAGATGGAAATGGCAAGGTATTGGTGGAAGAACCGGCCATGGGCGAGAATGGCGATGCTGGACAATTTAATTCATTTGAAAAAGAAATTGACTATCCTAAATCAACCACGGATAGCGGGACAATTGAAGTTTTTGATTATTCCGCCAAAGACGGTTCTGAAATTGACAAAGTAACTATTCCGGTAAAATTTAAATAATTTAGTCATAACCCCAGTCAAATTAAAGTCTATTTGACGGGGTAAATATAAACTAAAATAAAAATATGGAACAAAATCGTTTTGACTTATCAAACCGCCTCTACTTTCTGGTATTGGCCGTGGGAATTTTACTATTAATTCTGCTGGGCGTTTCCGCTTATTCGATTCAAAAGGCTGCTTCGGGCAATGCGCCTCGTGAAATCTCGTTTGACGGAGAAGGCAAAGTTTATGCCAAGCCGGATTTGGCAATTTTGCAGCTGGGCGTAACCAGTGAGGCTACCACATCCGAAGAAGTGGTAACGGCAAATAATAACAAGATGAATGGCATTACCGCGGCAATTAAGGCTTTGGGAGTAGTCGATACCGATATCGAAACGACTAATTATAATCTTTCGCCCAAATATAATTATACCGATAACAGGGGCAGTTTTATCGACGGCTATACTCTCAATCAAGATGTTCAGGTAAAAATCAGAGATTTTGATAAAATCAGCGCGGTTATTCAAAAAGCAACCTCTCTGGGAGCTAATACTATCAATCAACTGCAATTTACCATTGATAATCCGGAGAAATTAAAAGCTCAAGCCGCCGATATTGCGATTGGTAAGGCTAAAGAGAAAGCTGCGAGCATTGCCAGCGCTTCCGGTTTAAAACTGGGAAAGATAGTTAATGTCTATGAAAGCGGCGGTTTAGTTAGCCCAACCCCGATGTACGGCGCAGCCGATAAAGCTACCGGTATGGGCGGAGGAAGCATACCTGCCCCGGATATCCAAACCGGCCAACAGGAAATTACAGTAACGATGAGTCTGACTTATCAGGTGAATTAAAAGCGAAAAATAATTTTTTAAGGGCGCGATTCTATTGCGCCCTTTTTTGTGGTAAAATATCTTTATGCAGGACTTTATCTCCAAATCCCGTGAACAAACTCAAAAAATCGCCACTGATTTTGCGAAAAAATTGAAAGGTGGCGAGGTTTTGTGTTTTTACGGAAATCTGGGAAGCGGAAAAACCACCTTTATTCAAGCACTAGCCAAAGCGCTGGGAGTGAAAGAAAATGTGACTAGCCCTACATTTGTTTTGATGAAACGGTATTCTCGTAGGGGCGGGGTCACCCCGCCCGAATGGAAAACAGGGCGCGGGAACCGCGCCCCTACAAATGCAAAAACATTTTTCTATCACATGGACGCCTATCGCCTCAACAGTTCCCAAGAAGCTCTCGATCTTGGCCTCGAAGAAATCTGGGGTGATAAAAATAACATCATCGCGATCGAATGGGCGGATAAAATTGTTGATATTTTACCAGAAAAAAAGATTGATTTGTGTTTTGCCTGTCCCGAGCAAAGTCGAGGGGAAAACTTAAGTGAAAATGAGAGAAAAATAAATATTTTTAATTAAACATATGAAATTTGGAGAAAGAAAATCTATCGAAAACCCAATAAGTCCCGAAAAAGAAAAGGGGCTTTTGAAAGAAACCACTGTTTATATCAATGCAGGAGGGAGAGGAACGCGTCTCGAATCCATTTTGGAACATGATCCTGAAACTGGTATAGCTAAAGCATTGATTGAGATCAAAGGTGTTCCGATTATTAAATTACTTTCTGACAATTTAGTTCATCAAGGGTTTGGGAGTGTGTTAATCGGAGCTGGCGATCATAAAAAAATCGCCGATCTTTATAAGAATAAAGAAGATGAAGAAAAAGAAAGTAGTAAGGCAAATGTAGATGTGGTAAATTTTAATGACGAACTGGGTACGGGGGGTGATCTTTTAAGAACAATTAGGCGAGAAAATAATAATATAAAAGAAAATATTCTGGTTCAAAATGTCGATACAGCTGTTGTTTTTAACGCGGAAAAGCTTTTAGAGCAACACAAAAAAACAGGTGCAAGTGCAACGATTGTTTTAACCAGAAGACAAGGTGTACCGAATAAAGATGCCTTTCTCATCGGTCACGATAATAAGATATTATTTTCGAAAGAAACCAAGGATCCAAAATATATAATCAAAGAACCGGACCAAGAGATGATTAAATATAAGGCGAGTAGCACAGGGGTTATCATATTTGATAAAAAAGCCCTGCTAGATTTTGATTGGAGCGAAACCGATGGACCAATTTCAATTTATAATCAGATATTAGGAAAGTTGATAAAGGATGGCAAGATCTATGCCTATGATAACGGTGAAAACTTCTTTATGGATATAGGTACGCCGGAGAACTATATGAAAGCGGTACAAAAGCACCCGATTCTTTTTGGGTATATGTATGGTTCAGACTTAAGCAAAAAATAATTATTATTAACTATGAATATATGAATAAAAAAATTGAAAAATGGGAAGAACTTTCTCGCGAGATTGCCTTCCAGAAGTACAGCAGGAAAATTGAAAAAGTTATTTTTCATTTACCTGACGGGAAAGAAAGTGATTTTTATCTAAAAAAAGAAGGCCCTGCCGTAGGAATACTGGCACTAACCAAGGATAATCAGGTTATTTTGGTAAGACAATTCCGTCCAGGACCAAACGAAGTTTTGGATGAATTGCCGGGCGGATATGTAGATGAGAAAGAAACTCCGGAGGAAGCGGCGGAAAGAGAGCTTTTGGAGGAAACCGGATATAAAGGAAAGGCTAGGTTAGTTACACAGGCTTACGACTGCGCTTATTCAACTATGAACCGCTATTGCGTTGTAATAACTGACTGCGAGAAGATTGCGGAACAAAAGTTAGAAGAAACAGAGTTTGCAGAAGTGATACTAACTTCACTAGAAGAATTTAAAAAAATATTACGAAGTGGAAAAAATACAGATATCGAAGTTGGCTATTTGGGACTGGATTACTTAAAATTATTATAAATTTAACATGATATTGTTAATTGATACTACAACCAATCCAACTGCAATCGGACTTTATAATTATAAATTTACCCCGCAAAATGCGGGGGATCTTAAGATTAAGATTGTCGAATCAACACCCGAGAATAACCGAAAACTGGTTGGTATTATAAAAAAATTTATAGAAAAAGAATCCGGAGTGACGCACGATAGTGCGTCTGGTAAAAATGACAGACTGTCGTCTGTCACTCCGGAATACAACATCGAAGCTGTTGGTGTCATCAACGGCCCCGGAACCTTTACTGGAGTCAGAACCGGCGTTACAATCGCAAATGCTATGGCTTATGCGCTAAAAGCTCCTTTGTACGCCACAGACACGCTCACAGCCCAAATATCGCCAATGATAAGCGACATGGTCTCATTAGTTTCTGCTTCAAATAGCGAGGTTTATTTTGCGCGATTTAAGAAGGGAAAAATGCAAAAAGGAATTTACCCCGTCCCGAATGGGCGGGGAATCGAACTGGTTGAAACAATGAATTTACCAAATCGATTAAATGATAGCGATATTATCGTTGGCGATTTGCAAGAAAAACATTGCGGATTGATCACAAAACAGGAGTTTGCCACAAAAAATTCCGCCGATCGAATTAAAATCCTGCTCGATCTGATTTTATGCAAAAAAATAAATCCCAAAGGGACCCCTTCGGGGCCCGCAAAACAGGTTTTACCCCTTTATATCAAAAAACCGAATATCACCCACCCTCGCTCAATCTCTTCAAGAAATAGGTGATTATTCCTCTTCTTGAACTAGATTTCGCTCTTGGCGGGCAGGCTACAAAAAAAATGATTAAGCCGCTTTTTCTCTGCGCAATTTTTCAAAATCTATATTGCTTCGATCTAATCCATATTTATCCAAGATCTCATCTTGTTCTTTAAAATCATCTATACCGCTAGCATGAGCAAATTGCTCCATTTTTGCTTGTTTATCTTTTGCTGCTTGTATCTGCCAGTCCAGCAATCCATTATTCTTTTTTGCTAAATCTTCTAATTTTATTTTTAAAAGGGCGGGCAACAAATAAAGATGTTCTTGAGATAATAAATTTATTTCATTTTTTAAACTCCATTCCATAGCATCGTAAGCCCTTATCTGTAAATCTCTTTTTTCGTTCTCAAAATCATCGGGCGATTTTTCCTCTTCTGTTGACAAACTAAATCCTTTTTTTTCTTTCCTTACCGCAACAAAGTTTTCCAAACTGCTCAAGGCTTTTTTTGGATCTGGTTTATGGGTTTCAACCCCCTCAATGTTTTCGTTATAGCTCATTTTATTTTTCTTATTTTTTATACCTGCTTATTTTAATCCGACTTTTTTTCTCACCTCAATCATTTTTTTACTCGCAATCGCTCGCGCTTTTTCTGCGCCTTTTGCTAAAATTTTCTCAATTTCTTTGTCTTTTTTCAACCATTCTTTTCTCTTTGCGCGAAAATCAGCGAAATGATCGGCGATTGCGGTAGCTAAATCAGTTTTCAACTTTAAATTGTTATCTTTATAATTCGCTTTATTAAATTCGGAAATGAAAATCTCTCCAAGCTTGTATAGATTTTCTAAGCCTACCTTATCGGCCACGGCCTTTTTAATCTTTTCCATTATCTCTTCCGGTTCATCGGAAAGAAAAATACAAGATTTCTCACCATCCGACTTGCTCATTTTTTTATCCGGATGAGTTAGCGACATCACTTTGGGAATATTGGTTAGTTTCGGCTGTGGCTCTTTGAAGGTTTTGCCAAACTTGTTATTAAAAAAGCGCGCTATATCACGAGATAATTCAACATGTTGGACTTGATCCACACCAACCGGCACAAAATCCGCATCATAAAGCAAAATATCAGCAGCCTGAAGAACGGGATAATCCATCAAGCCCATATTTATATTTTTAACATTTTTAGCAGCCTTATCTTTGTATTGAGTCATCCTTTCAAGAAAAGAAACCGGGGTGATACAATTGAAAATCCAGGCTAACTCACTGTGTTCCGAAATATCAGATTGAGTAAAAAACACGCATTTCTCCGGATCAACACCTAGGCAAATAGCATCCACTGTCATTTCAAAAATTTCTTTCCTTTTGTTTTCAGCGCTATAATCATCGCGCAATTCGGTAAGGGAATGAAGATCGGCAATGAATATATGAGCATCATAATCTTCAATATAGCCCTTCAATCCTTGGAGCAAACCTAAAAAATGGCCGATATGCAGTTTCCCTGATGGCTTTAATCCTGTTAAAATAGTCTTTTTCATAAAAAAATGATAAATAATTATGAATAAATGACTAAAAGATTAAATGATTGAAAAAACTGAAATTATAGTCCTTTATTCATTTAATCATTTATTCATGACGATCTTTTCTAATTCTATTCTAAATCCCCTAAAACATCAACTCTTTGTAAAAAAACTAGCATTCTTACCATTTTTTTGCTATAATACTTCTTATGAAAATAAAGAATTTAGAGGAATCCATTCTTTTTACTATTTCCTATTTTGATGTTTTTGAATACCCCTTAACCTCTTTTGAGATTTGGCGCTATCTTTTTAATTTCAACGCCGAATTGGAAGAAGTGATTTTGAAAATGGACGAACTAATCCGACACGGAAAAATTGAAATGAAAAATGGTTTTTATTTTTTACCTGAAAGAAGTGACTTAGTTGAAAAGAGACAGGACAAATATGACATTTCCGAAAAGTTTTGGGATAGAGCAGTTTTAGCTGCAAAAATTTTATCCTATCTGCCTTTTATAAAAATGATTTCGGTCGTCAATTCATTAGCGTTTTTTAACTGCGATAAAAATAGCGATATCGATTTTTTTATCATCACCGAGAAAAATAAAATTTGGACGGCCCGAGCGCTGTCCAGCATCTTATTGCACATTCTAGGACTTCGACGACACGGTCGGAAAGTAGCTAAAAGAATCTGCTTGAGCTTTTATATCTCGGAAGAAAAAATGAATCTAAAATATATTGCCAATGATAGTCTGGGATTTTTTGTGGCTTATTGGATCGGGCAGTGTACACCGATTGTAAATGTCGGAAAAACTTATCAAACATACAGATCTCAAAATTCTTGGATTTACCAATATCTGCCCAATGTCGGGGGCAATATAACCAACTATTATATAAATTTCAGGAAGCCTCTGCTGGCTGATTTTACGAAAAAAGTACTAGCTTCTATTTTGCAGTCAGATTTTTTTGAGAGAACAGCCCGATCCATTCAAATTAAAAAGATAGAAAAGAGCCAAGAAAAAAGAGGAAGCCCTAATTCTGTGATTTTCAACGATTTGATGCTGAAATTCCATCCGGTTGATTTGAGAATTGAATATAAGAAAAAATTAGTCGAGAAATTAAAGAAGGTATTAAAATAAGTTTGAATAAAAAAATTATAAAGGATTTGCAGTATTTAGGAGACGATTTAAAACTCCTATTTTTCTTTGCAAACTTGCTTTAATAATGGCATCTCGAATAATTATTTTTCCCGGAAGGATAGAAAGAATTCGTTCTGAACTGATTATTCTTCTTTCGGAGTAAAATCTTTTTTTAACTACCAAAGTCAAAATATTTTGAAATTGCGTATCAAAAAGAAAGTCCTCCAAAATTCCCAGTTTTTGACCATTTTGAGTCAAAACTTGGCTTCCCAGCAACGGCACTTTTTTATCCAAAATGTCTTTTATTTTGAATACTTCTAGGACTTCAACGATGCTGTCGCGATCTTTTACCAGCACTCCATCAGCATAAAATTCGACAATATCTTTGAATGTAACGACACGGTTCCTCCCCCAAAAAAACTGCTTTTTAATTAAAAGCGCTAATACTTTGCCATTTTCCGGATCAACTATAATATCCTTGATGGCATCCAATTTCTTGCCAGCAATTGATTCAATTATAGGCAATCCGATTATTTTTCTAGCATGTAGTAACATGGTAACATTTTAAATTTTAAATTAAAAAGAAATTCTTTATTTCCTTTCGCCCCCAAAATAGGTGACTCAACCTCTCCTAAAACTTCGAATCCATTTTCCTCGCACCATTTCCTAAAATCTTCTAATAACTTCTGATGAATCTTCGGATCCTTAATCACTCCCTTTATCTTGTCGACAATACTTTTCCCGGCTTCAAATTGTGGTTTGAAAAGAATGACAATTTCAGGAGCGTTGGCTCCATGCTCCTGCGTGGAGCCTGAATGTACAATATTCTTAATCACCGGCAAAATCTTTTTTAAAGAAATAAATGACACATCAATTACAAATAGATCTATTTTTTCCGGCAAGCTTTCTAAATATCTAAAATTTACTCCTTCCATCACCACTACTCTTGGATCATTTCTTAAGCGCCAATCTAATTGTCCTTTGCCCACATCGATAGCATAAACTTTTTCAGCTCCGTTTTGCAAGGCAAAATCCGTAAACCCGCCGGTAGAAGAACCGATGTCGGCCACTATTTTGTTTTTGAAATTTAATTTGAAAGCTTTCGCCGCCGCTTCTAATTTTTCGGCGCCTCTGCCCACATATTTTGAGGTTTCCAAAATACCAATTTTAGCATCTTCGTCGAACTTTGATCCCGGCTTGGTTTCTTTTTTATCATCAACTAAAACCTGCCCGGCCATAATTAAGGCTTGAGCCTTTTCGCGAGAATCCGTTAATTTCCTTTCAAAGAGAAGTAGATCGAGGCGTTTTTTAAAAGCTTTTTTCATCATTATCTATTATATAGCCACCGGTAAACTTTATTTTTCTAATTTAGTTTTTTGTAAAATAAAATCCGATATTATCTTTATACACCAGCCTAAAATTATAAATACGACTAGATATAAAGCTGTTGCAAGCCAGGCCGGAAGATTTTTATAGAAAATATCATAGTGATACATCAATGGCCAATGAATAAGGTAGGCTTCGTAGCTATATAGTCCAAATAAGCTGAATAATCGAAATTCGACCCGCTTTACTATAAATAAAGCCACTATCGCCGACATCGTTATCGCGCTAATAATCCAGACTTTATCCATATTTTCATATCCGGAATAATAAGAAAAATACAATACTATCAACCCCAGAATAGCCATAAAGAAATATCGCAGCGTGCGTTTCAGGTGCTTTGATAGGGTTCTAAAAAAACTGGTTTTCTTTATCGTTTTAAGAGATCTTCTTACTTGAGCAAAATGCAATTTATCCAGTCGCTTGTTGGCGACTTCCAAAAAAGCTCTCCACATAATATGCCGTTTTTCCAAAAGCCAGCCCATAAAAACACCAAAAGGAAAGGCAAATATATGGACATAGTAAAGATTTATAACCCCGGAGAGTATTTCCGGTCTCCACATCCTAGTTACCGCATAGCCGACACCGTAAAGCGCGACCATGGCTATCCAGGGTTGTTTTTTGGAAAATACCAGCGGAAATAGTAGGTAGTAGGCAAAGATAATCGTAAAATACCAGAGAGGGGAATCCAGGTCTTTGTAGATATCGGCGCTTGGGAAAAATCCTACGAAAGAATGCCAGATGTATTGCCAAGAATAAGTTTCTTTCAAAACTAAAAAGCTCACCAAGAAAAGTAGTGCTAAAACAATCCAAAAAGGCGCTAATAATTTTGGCAACCTCTTATGGTAAAATCCCAATATTGAAGTGCTTTTTTTGATATAAACGCTGGTAGTAATACCATATCCCGATAAGAAGAAAAACATGTCTACCGCCACACCGGCCAGGATAGATAGGGGAAAAAGGAAGCGAGTATCGGTAGCTAAAAAATAACCAATATGAGAAAAGACAATTGCCAAAACAGCAAATCCTTTCAGCTCTTGCGTTAATGATACCGGAAATAAGTGTTTGGGATTTTTCCGTCTAATAGAAACAATTAAAGCAACCAGAAATATAGTTGCAAAAATCCAGGTAGATTGAATCGGATCATGAATAAAAACTTTCATAAATATATTATATCCGAATCGCTACAAATTTAAAATCCAAATTTTTATCAGGCTCCGCCTGATCACGCGTAGCGTAACAAAAAAGATGCGACAAATCGCATCCCTACCTACTACTTACTTGCTTACTACTTACTACTTATTCTATGCGCGCTCTACATATTCTCCGGTACTGGTATTTATTTTAATCACATCTCCTTCATTTATAAATGCCGGAACATTAAGCTTATAGCCGGTTTCAAGAACAGCCGGCTTTTTCACATCACTCGCGGTAGCTGACTTAATGCTTGGTTCCGTATCAGTAACTTTGAGAGCTACTTTTGCCGGCAGGTCTACTGTCAAAGGAACTTCTTTGTAAAGCATTATTTCCACTTCCATACCTTCTTTGAGAAATCCTCCCTTATCACCGAGAATGTTTTCCTTAATTTCAAATTGTTCAAAGGTCGCATTATCCATAAAAGTATATTGATCGCCTTGCTTGAAAAGAAACTGGGTCTTTCTTTTTTCCAAGTCGATGCCGTTAATTGTGTCCCGATCGCGAAAGACAACTTCAAAAACATTGCCGACTGCAAGATTACGCAATCGAGTCGTCATAAATCCTTTCGATTGACTGGAACGGGAAAAATTAGCAGAGATCACTTCATGAGGAGCTCCGTTATAGTCAATTTTAACACCGGGTTTTAGGTCGGTCATTTGCATATCGTTCATTCTCCCTAATTATCCCTAATTACTCCCAAATTTTCCGAATCCTCTTCGGGATATTCGGGTTTTATTTGGGATCATTCGTGATTTATTTATTTGTTCACAAATGGCAACAAAGCCAAATGTCTCGCTCGCTTAATCGCTTGAGCTAATCTTCTTTGGTGGAAAGCGCAAGCGCCGGTGCGTCGGCGAGTCTCAATTTTTCCAAAAAAAGACAGGTGGCGTTTCAATGAATCCACTTGCTTGTAATCAATTTCTTTTATGCCTTTTGAGCAATAAACACAGATTTTATTTTTCATGCGTCCAAATTTAATTTCTAAATCTAAAATGGTATATCATCTAAACTTATTTCTCCTTCACCTGCTATCTCATTACTAATCGGTGGTGCCATATCCGATGAAACGGGAGCCGAGCCCATTCCCATGCCACCAGATGAAGGGGCTGCAGAACCGCCTCCCTGACTCCATTCTTTTGGTTTGTCCAATACCAATACATTTTCCGCTACAATCTCTGTTTTCTGTCTCTTTACCCCATCTTGACCTTCCCAAGTCCTGGTTTGAATACGGCCTTCAACATAAGCCTTTCTTCCTTTGGATAGTATCTGACTGCAGATTTCAGCTAATTTGCCCCAAGTGACTATTTCATGATATTCTACCGCATCCTTTTTTTCTCCGGTATTGTCCACCCAAGATCTGTTGGTCGCCACCGCAAAAGATGCTACGGCTTGACCATTTGGAGTATAACGAAGCTCCGGATCACGAGTTAGGTTCCCAATAATTGTTGCGCGATTTAAGCTTAACATAATGGCCCCTTTCTAAAAAATTATTTTTATATTAATTGGATTGTTGCTTTCTTGTTTCCTTGTCTTTAAAGTTCTTCGTCTTTCAATAATTCCGCCAATTTCTTCTCCAGCTGTTCTTTTCTTTCCGCTTCGGTCATTTGCTTCCTAACCGGTTTTCTCTCTTCCATTTCAGCTTCTTTGGCCGGTTTTTCCTTGTCCGCATCACTTTGTGAATCAATGTGGGCGGGTTCAACAATCTCTTCCTTAGCAATTTCTCTCTCCTTTTTATTTGTTTCAACCTCTCCCTGCTCGGGCGCAATATATTGCGCCCCTACGGGTTCGTCTGATTCTTCTTCTTGATTCTTGATTCCTAATTCTTGATTCTCTTCTTTAATTTTCTCAACCGGAGCTTCAACCGCTTCTACACCAACTGGCGGATTTTCTTCTTTGACTTCCTCAACTTCTTTCTTTTTAGCAAACTTTCTTGGTCTTCTCGTTTCTTCTTCGTTCTTTTCCTCAAAACCTCTCTTCGGTTTATCTAGTGCTCCTTCTTCAAAGAAAGGGGATCCTTCTATAAAATCGACGATCAAATAGCGGAGAATTTTTTCATTAAGGTTTAATTCTTTGTTTAATTTATTGGTTTCTTCAGGTTTAATATCAAAAATGAAGACATAATAATAGCCAAAACTATTTTTGGCAATTTTATAGATCAATTTTCGCTTACCCCAAAAGACCTCTTTTTCAACCTTGCCGCCTTTGGATTCAATCAGTTTTTTGACATCTTTCGCAATATCCGCCGCTCTGTCTTCGGTGTAATTTTCACTAACAATAAACGAGATTTCGTATTTTTTCATTAAGTCTCCTTATGGTCTATGCCTTACCTTTTAATTAAAGCAAGGAAGGATTATTCATATTTATTCCATTTTAACACAAAAAAGATTCCGATTCAACTACTATCTTGGCAAATAAAAACCCTCACGCTTTTTGATTTCTAAAAATTGCGTAAGGGCTCGTATTCGTGTTGAGTGAGTTGGGTATTTTTGCTGTGTCAGGCAGCTTGGGAGACAATGGCAACCCGATATTCGGGGCCAACCACTCCGTGTTCAGAGTCATTGACAACTTGCATCCAATGACCATCTTCGCGGAGAGCAAGCTGCCAAGAAAGGCCCCATCTTGTAGAAATTGATGAGTCCAATTGTTCGTACGGGTACTGCGCGGCCAGTGCAAGAAGTAACAGGGGGTGAACAAGCCTTTCTCCCTTATTCAGGCAGGAATATACTTTCGCTCTTTCCGTATCCTCCTTTAGTTTGCGTAGAATGACTTCCGCATCACATATACCGGTAAAATCGAGTGGTGGCAAAGCTTTTGCAACATCAATATGCTCAATGGGATGATACCAACGATGCTTGTTGGGAACATATACAGTATCGAAGTTGCACCGTCTTACCGCATCATCCCATGACACACTGGCGTCAAACCGAACAAGCAGAGTACCGGACAGTTGTTTGTGTACCCGCAATACTTGCTTGACCGACATACTGCCATCGCGAACTCGCCGAAAAACCTCGTGCTGTTGTCGAGCAATCTTTCCCAATTCTTCGTCGCCTGCGGCTCTCGCCATGACGACACCTCCATATAAGATTTTAAGGCGCGGTCTTCAGCCTTAATTAGTTAAATTATAGCACAATATAGCAAAAAAACAAATTAAATTTGTTTTTTTGATTTCTTGCTTTTTTGTTTTCTTATCCTATTTCCCCAAATTCCTCAACGCTTCTTTGAGTTTTTTTCGGAGTCTTTGACATTGCTTACTTATACAACTGGCTGTGAGTTCCGATGGCGATAAAGATAATATCGTCTGACTTTTCTTCAAAAATAGCTCTGTAATTGCCAGAAACATTAATGCTTCTTAAACCATTTAATTTACCAGAAAGAGAATGGTTTTTTAGTATAGGATCATATTTGTCTGACTTAAATATTTCTAGTCTTTCTATAAACCTATCTTTAATTTCTTGAGGACATTTCTTAAACGCCTTATCAAATTTTTTAGAGGAGCCAACGATCATAAAATATTTTTATATTTGTTTTAGATGAGCTATAAAACTATCCATATTTTTAAAACTTTTCATCTTACCACTCTTATACTCTTCTTTGGCTTCTTTTATTGCTTCGAGTAATTCATCCGAAGGATTGGACTCATCCTCATTTAAACTGATATGTAATTCTTTTTTAACTACAAATCTTCTTAAATAGATATTTAGAACATCACTCAAATTAAGTCCCATCTCCTCTGCAATTTTTTGAGCTTGGGTTTTGATTTTTTTGTCAGTTTTGAAATTGATAACAGTGGTCATATTTTTGAGTTAATTATATTGTATATACATTATATATATACTGTAAATTCTGTCAATAATTGTCTTTCTTTCCCTAAATTTAAAATTTAATTTTTAATATTTAAAATCCCCCTATCCCTTCCCCAAATTTCTCAAAGCTTCTTTGAGTTTCTTTTCGGGATCTTTAATAGTGGCAGGAACCATTTTAATCGCGGCGCGAGCTTCGACACCGTTATAGCCAAGGCGAAGGAGAGCTTCATAGACATCCATGTTGGCTGAAGAACCGACATCAATAGATTTAGTGCCGATCGGACGAATGTCCCCGACTTTAATTTTATTTTTCAATTCCATTACAATTCTTTGCGCGGTTTTGGTGCCGATACCGGAGATGTTGGTCAGAATTTCCGGGTTATCCGCGATCACCGCTTCGCGAATATCTTCAAGAGATGCGGCATTCAAAACGCTCAAAGCCACTTTCGGACCAATTCCTGAAATAGACAAAAGAAGTTCAAAAAATTCCTGCTCGTCATAAGTGTGAAAACCATAAAGCGCTTGAGAGCTTTCGGTAATATGATGATAAATGTAAAAGGCAACCGCTTCGCCAACATTAGACAAATTTAAAACGGAATTGGGCACGAAAACCTTGTAGCCAACCCCATTGGTTTCTACAATTAACCAATTTTCTTTTGAGATTAAAACTTGACCTTTTATGCTTGCTATCATGATAGTAGTATAGCATAATAAAAATAATACGAAAGTTTTAAATTGTTTTATATGCAGAAAACTAAACATCCTCTCGCTTTAATCATCCTCGATGGTTTTGGGACAAAAAAAGATCAGTTAGGCAACGCGATTGCATTGGCCCGCAAGCCTAACTTTGATTTCTTTTGCCAGTATTTTCCCAAAACTACCTTGGCTCACTCCGGATTGGCCGTGGGATTGCCCAGCGGAATTGTAGGAAATAGTGAAGTGGGACACAAAAGTATCGGCTGTGGCAGAGTTACTGTTCAAACTATGTTCGCCATTCAAAAATCCATGTTCTATGGACAATTTTTTGATAATCCCGCTCTCAAAAAATCGATCGAACATGCTAGAGCTAATAATTCCAAACTGCATATCATCGGTCTTCTGTCTGATGGAGGAGGACATTCGCATATAGATCATCTTTTTGGTATATTCCGGCTTTTGATTGCTAATAATTTCAAGGAAAATGTCTATTTGCATTTTTTTAGCGATGGCCGAGATGTCCCACCAAAATCCTTTTCAGAATATTTTCATTTGGTCAAAGAAACTCTGACTGATTCGGGTATTCACGCAAAAATAGCTTCTGTCGGCGGAAGATATTGGGGAATGGACAGGGCGGAAAACTGGGATCGAATTGAGAAAAGCTATAACACTATGGTGGGAATTTCGGAAAATAAATTGGAAGAGAATAAGGTCTTGGATTATTTCCAGAAATCCTATGAAAAAAATATAACCGATGAATTTATCGAACCGGCAACAATAGTGGATGAATCCGGTAAACCGGTCGGACCGGTCCAGGATAATGATGCGGTTATCTTTTTTAATTTCCGCCCCGACAGAATGAGGCAGATTTTGCGTTGCTTTTTTGATGAGGACTTTCCTTATTTTGAAAGAAAAAAGCTCGACCATTTTCAAACTACTTATCTTAAAGAAATTCAAATAACCTCATTGACCGATTACGAAATCGATACGGACAAAAAAAGTATTTCGATTGCCTTTGCGGAAACAAAATTGGATGGCACTTTGGCCGAAGTATTGGCAAGACAAGGCTTAAGTCAATTGCATATCGCCGAAACGGAAAAACAAGCTCACATTACCTATTTCTTGAATGGCGGAAATGAATCCAAAGAACCGGGTGAGGAACATCTGATTATCCCGTCAAAAAAAGTCAGAACTTATGATCTGGCCCCGGAAATGTCTACGATAGAGATCGCCGATGCCTTGATTAAAAATCTAGCTCAAAAAAATTATGATTTTTACGCGGTCAATATCGCTAGTTCCGACATGGTGGGGCATACCGGAAATTTGGAAGCTGGGGTTAAGGCGATTGAAGCTATCGACGAGCAGTTGGGTAGAATTTATAAAGAGATAGAAAACCAAAATGGTTTTATGATGATTGTTTCCGATCATGGCAATGTTGAGGAGATGATCAATCCAACAACCGGCGAAATGGATACGGAACATAATGTTTATCCATCCCCATTTTTGCTGGTCTCGCCAAAATTAAAAAGAGAGACCCCGTCTTTCATGTCTCTGGAAGATATGGCCGTCAATCCTTCCGGAACCCTGGCCGATGTTATGCCAACTATTTTAGAGCTCTATGATATACCTATGCCCGAGGTGAAAGTCTCACCGGAGCAGAAGGGAATTTCGTTAATTGGAAGATTAAGGTAGTTATCTATAATCTCTATCAGCAAATACCACTAGCCGATTAGAATACTGATTGGTATATATATCCCATGCGCCAGCACAAGTAATAAGGTTGAGATGAGGTTTTCCGTCATTTGAAATAAAAATATCAGTCGCATTGTCTGTTGCGCCATAAGTTCGAATTTCGCGAATTATGAAGGGAATGGTTTTGCCGGTGTCATCCTCTACTATAATTACATAACCCGGCTTTACTTCTTTGAGACCGGCGAATACCGCCGTAGCTCCATACCACCAGTCAACATGTCCGTCCATGACCGCACTTCCTAATTCTCCCGGTCGAGGTCCTGGCTCATACCAACCGGTGTTCATAGGATCTTTGGGCACATCCATCGATCCGTCATTTTTTAAGCCCACTCTTTCAACCGCGGCATCAACATTGATACTCGGAATTTTTATCCGTACTGGCACCCCAATACTTTCCTGCGCAGGCATATTCGTAGCAACTTTAGAAATAACAGTGGATACAGGTATGCTAACACTCTTCTGGGCAGAAGCATTATATTGGGCAATATGACAAAACAGAAAAACTGATGCTATTGAAATAATAACGAATAATGCTAGCAAAACAATCAGGAACAGTTCTAGCGCCTGAATCTTTTCGGAATTTACTTTTTTATTGAGGTTTGCCTTTTTCTTGTTTTTAGTTGTCTTTTTGGGCATAGATTGAGTGCTATAAAAGAAGAGCCGCATAAATTTCCTTCGGCTCTTCTTTGTTAATTTCTATGAATGATTAATTACTTAGTTTGCTTTTTTCGGATGAAGTAGGTACTAAGAAAAAATACAACGATAGCAATGACACTCCACAAAAGAATGCTTCCCATAGGAATAACTCCCGTATTTGGCAGTGTTGGAATAGTATAGGCAACGGTACCAGCTACAACCACAGTAGCGATCGCGAAATCTGTCGCTGTCAGACCATTGGCTGTACCAGTCGCAATAGCAGTATTGGTCGTAGTTTGAGTGAGATTTGTCTGGCAGGTATATGTCCATGTTTCAGAAGGCTCAAGCATCGAGTTGCTATTTGTGTCGCCGGAAATATAATTTATTGGACTGCATTTGCTATCCGTTACATGTACATTGGAGAGCGCGACAGTTCCGGGATTGGTAACTTTTTTAGTGTAAGTAACCATTCCGCCACCAGCTCCTAAAGTTAACGGGTTCGGAACTTTTGTAATATGAATCAATGGTGGAACAACCGATTGACCCACAACAACTGTAGCGGTCGCAATATCTGTTGCAGAAACACCATTAGCCCATCCGGTCGCGGTAACAATATTTGTATGAGTTGCAGAAAGGGTTTTGGAACAGTGATATATCCATGTTTCAGTCAAATCCAATTTGCTATCAGCATTCGTGTCGCCCGAAGTTAATGTTACTGGGCTGCAGCTATCATCAACCATAGTTATATTAGTTACCGGAACTGTTCCAATATTTTTAAGCGTGTAAGTATAATTTACCAAACCAGATCCTGCCGGCAGTGACAGCGGACTAGGTACTTTTACCACATCAATAAGTGGGGGAACCACTGGAGAAAATGAACCACCTCCTGAAGGTACAAAAGTATTGGTTATTGTGCAGGTTGCTTCATCACCATTGACAAGCGTTATTGAAGCGCCAGAAACTGGGGCGCCTAAGTTTTTTACACAGCTCCATGCTGATGCTGTGTAGCTGCCTGGATTAGTTTCGCTTAATGCAAATGTGTCAGCCAACAATCCCGGAGGTGAATTAACCGGACCCGGTCCAGAGAAATCATTTGCTCCTGTTCCATTTGCCGTCAAGATAAAGTCAGCGAAGTGTGCGGAGCCGCCAACGATCACTTTTACTAGATGCAAGATAGGCGCGACGGGAACGGGAGGGATATAAGTATTGGTAATTGTACAGACTGCGTTATCACCAGCGGCAAGAGATATTGAATTGCTGACAACTGCTCCTCCGCCATTCTTTACACAAGAATAAGTGCCGGCGGTATAGCCAGCGGGTCCATCTTCTGATAGCGTATATGCTCCTGTAAGTACTGCTGCATTTGTAACAGCTACATCAGTGGTATGTCCAGAAATTATGGTTGGGCTAGGAGCAACAGTAGAAAGAGTCCATGCAGCGGGAAGCTCTACGCCACCACCCGTATTGTCCATGATTTTATTGAGTGTCAGGGTAGCGTTGCAGACTGGCGCGGTGATTTGGTTGTTACTCATTGTAACTTGAGTGCCCGCCCATGCTCGGCCTTTCAGATTTACCCCTGATACAAAAGAAATGAGCGTATTCGCAATAATCGTTCCTTGTATATTCCCAGCAGCAGCAAATGTCATGGCTGTTTGAACTTGCCAAAAAACATCGCTGGCGCAGGCTCCACCGGTCAAAATCATTGTTCCACCAGCGGCTTGCGCGATATTAGAAGTACTTCGGAAAATATATACACCTGATCCATTAAGTGTAAGAGTGGAAGTAAAAACATTACCGGCGGATACATCATAAACACCCGGCCCGACTGTAGGAGATGTAGCCAAATCAATAGTTCCCGTTATCGGTTGAGCTAGATCACCGTACGCTGAAGATATCGCACCCACAACCGGAACATTGGCTCCAGCATCTATGGATCCGGCTACCTGTGAAGCAATAAGACTAGCATTACCCAAACCATTACCACCGGCATTTCCCCAGAGATGACTCGTTTGTGCGGGAGTTTCTGTTATTCCTGCATTACCAAAAACTGAATATCCAGCAGCTACTCCGAGACCCGGAGCGCTTGCCGCCTGCGCAGTATTTGGGCTAATAAAACCAACCAACCCAAACACAAAAAAAGCAACTATAATAGTTACTATTGATTTCTTTTGAAACATTTCCATTTTTTTTATTTTAGTTTGTATTTACCCTGTCAAATAGATTTTAATTTGACTGGGTTTACCCCGTCAAATTGTCTTTCGGATTTGATGGGGTTTATAACTAAAGGGCTAATTTTTTCAAAAATTTTCCTAAATTTCTTATATTTTAACATCTTCTAATAACTATGCAATAGCAATCTGTGGATAAGTTTTTAGTATTTCTTCTCTTTAAATCCCGCCAATCCGCAGCCATGCGCGTGCGTGATTGCGATAGCCAGCGCGTCCGCCATATCGTCCGGTTTGGGAATCTCTTTGAGCTTCAAAATGTTTTTGACCATCATTTGAATTTGTTTTTTCTCCGCTTTGCCATAACCGGTTAAACTCTGCTTAACTTGCAAGGGAGTATATTCAAAAATAGGAATATAGTTTTGTTCAGCAACAAGCAAACAAACACCGCGCGCCTCTCCAACGGTCATGGCGGTTTTGATATTGTTAATGAAAAATAATTTCTCAATCGCAAAAACATCCGGTTTTGTTTTTTTAATTATTTTTTCTAATTCACTAAAAATATGAGCTAATCGCATAGCTTGGTTTTGTTTTGCGGGAGTCAAAATACATCCGCAACTCTGCGCGTTCAATTTTGATCCTTCAAATTGTACAACCCCCCAGCCGGTTGTAGCCGTGCCGGGATCGATGCCGAGAATTAGCATAGAGATTCCTTCTACCCGACTTTAGTCGGGGTTCTTGAAGCTTTAGCTTCTTATCTTATTTTAATTTCTTTATATCAACAATCCCTTCTTTGTCCTCTTCAATGTCAATTGAATCATATATGAGCTCTCTGACCAAATCTTCCCCATACTTATCTGACATAAAAGCAAAGCTAGAAAAAGGGTTTTCTAATAATTCATTAAAGGTACTGACCTCTTTGTGCTTCAACAAATTACCCGCAATATAAGCTGACACGCGCTGGCTTATTTCCTCATCTTCAATTTTTAAAACCTTACAGCTTTGCCAAAATTCATCGTATTTTATTTTGAAGTTCTTCTTGTATAGAAAAGTGATACCTCCGTTTAAATATTGTTTGATTTTTGGTATATCGCTCCCTTTTTCTAAATATATTTTTAGATGATAATGATTTATCGCAACACTATATGCCGATACCAAACAATTGAATTTATTTTTGAGACCTTTGATGCGGCCTAAAACTATTTGTTTCTGTTCATCAGTTTTGAAATATGGATAATGTAAAAAGGTTGAACTGGTAATAAAATATGTAGTTTCGTCAGGCCAGATATTTTTCATTTTTGTTTTTATTTGAAGGGCTGAAGCCCTAAGAACCCACACTGAAGTGTGGTAGAAGCTTTTTTCTATCCAACTTTAGTCGGGGTTCCCAAAGCTTTAGCTTCTTATTTCCATTATTCCAAATTCGTCCACACATTTTCCGTATCGTCGTAGTCGTCGAGAAGTTCGAGCAACCTCATCGCTTGCGCGGATTTTTCTTCGTCTAGTTTGACGGTATTTTTTGGATCCATTATCAATTCCGCTTTTTCTATTTTAAATCCTTTACTTTCCAAACCTTTTGCTACCGAATTTAATTCTTTTGGTTTGGTATAGATATTAAAAGTATCTTCCATATCTTCAACATCCTCAACTCCGTCAATGTCCATGATTTCAAGAATTTTTTCCTCTCTTGATTCTTGATTCATAATTCTTGATTCTATATATCCTTTTTGTTCAAAGTTCCAGCTAACCGATCCCGGAGCGCCTAAAACACCATTATTTTTTGAAAGAATATGTTTGATTTCCGGCGCGGTTCTATTTTTACTATCCGTCAGACAATCTATAATAATATCGATATTGCCCGGGCCTTTGGCTTCATAACTCACTGCCGACATTGCTACTCCGCCGCCAGCTCCGGTTCCTTTATTAATCGCTCGCTCAATTCCTTCTTTGGGCATACTAACAGCCTTCGCTTTATCTACCGCGATGCGAAGTTTGAAATTCATATTGGGATCGCCGCCGCCCTCGCGAGCCGCAGTCGTGATACCTCGAGCAATTTTGGTAAAAGTGTTAGCTCTTTTTGTATCCTGTTTGCCCTTACGAGCTTGGATGTTGTGCCATTTTGAGTGACCGGACATGAGAGTAAAGTTATTTCTAATATCTCAATTATACCTGAAAATTCTAAAATTTCAAGAAAGTAAAAATAACCAATGACCAATTTCCAATACTCAATCAATGTCCAATATTTTAATTCCCAATTTTGATTTAATTGGATATTGGTTATTGGGTATTGATTGGATATTGAGCATTGGATATTGGATATTTAATTGCATCCCTTGCTGCAACTGACCACCCACTCCCCATTACTTCCCACATCCACCTCCACTGTCCCTGCTTTATCTGTTCGTAAGACCCTGCTTCCAACAGCACTCAAGCGATCTAAAGTGTCGCGAGTCGGATGGCCGAATGAATTGCCCGCGCCGACTGAAATTATTGAAACAGCCGGTTTTACTTTTTCTAAAAATGCGGACGAGGAGGCATAGCGCGAACCATGATGGCCGACTTTAAGAAAATCGGCTTTCAAATCTTGATCTTCAATTTTACTTTCCACATTGGTCGTAGCATCACCGGTAAAAAGGAAGCTCCTGCCTTTATAAATCATTTTAAGAACAATGGAATCATCATTGAGATCTTCCTCGTTTACCTGCAAACCAAAAGGATAGAGAATCTGTAAATCCAGATCACTTTCCAAATTAATTTTTTCGCCCTTAACTGCTTTTTGGATTTCCGTGAGCCCCGCCAATTTATTAAAATAGTTTTCCTCCGGAGTTGGATTTTTCAAATCCGTTTCGATAACTTCCCCGACTTTGTAATTTTTCAAAACATCATCGAGCCCCTGAATATGATCCGCATGCGGATGAGTCAAAACCATCAAATCAATCGTGCGATCCCAATAGGGAAGTGTCTCACCAAGTCGTTCCATCACCGTAGCATCCGGCCCGCCATCAATCAAAATGTCTTTTCCCTCCGGAGTTTTTATGAAAATGGAATCGCCCTGTCCGACATCAAAATAATAAACTTTCAAAATCGGCCCGACTAGATTGCCGGTACTCGCCGTATTTGTATTTGCTTTGGAATATTGAGTATAGAGAAAAAATGTCAGGATGGCTACTGACATTAGAATTGAAAAAAGTAATTGTAATTGCCTCCTTTTAATCATTTTATCCCAATATTTTTTTCATCAACTCATTCACATACTCCATATTCCCATCATTCGTAATTACTACATCAAAACTCTTTTTATAATTCTCGAGATTTTCTTTAACATTTTTATTCAAAAATCCTATGGAAATCAAGTTATCATAATCAAAACCCTCGACCATCCCCAAATCATCAAGGCCATCGCCAAGAAGTAAAACATTTTTACGATTTTCGATTTCCTTATAAACCGGGAAATCCTTAATCATGGTTTCATATTTATTCAATGAATGAATCATCGGTTCTCTAACTTTTGTAACCAAGCCATTACTATCAAAATCAAAGAAATTAGCAATTATATGCACATTTTTATAAAGTCTTCCGTCTTGCTCGAGATACATTCTAATCATATCTCCCGGAGCAGCTGACATTATAATAATGGGGATATTTTTTTCATACAAAAGATCTAAAAACTCCAAAGAGCCCTCTCTCATTTTGAGAGTTCTTTTTGAAACAATTTCTTCCATAACCTTTTTATTGAGACCTGATTTTATAAGAAGATCAAAATGCTTGCTCCACCATTCGTGCATTAGCCCATCTTTTTCTTTTCTTGGGATGTCAGGATTTTTTTCAATGGGGTGATAATGCGCAGCTAATTCCTCCGCCTTCGGCGCATAATCCGGCGTTAAATATTTACCATTTCTTATTTGCGCAATCACAGAAGATGAGATCTGCCCTTCGACAATCGCTTTCGTCAATGTCTTATCAAAATCCGCCAAGATATGAATTGTATCCGCTCCATTAGCCTTAAAATTCTCAATCTTTTCCTGAAGTTTTTCGGGATTTGAAATTATAATTTTTTCCATTATTTTCTAATTTTTTTGTTTAAAGCCTTTGAAAAAAACAAAGATCGTTGTTCAAAACCTTGCTTATCATAGAATTTTATTGCTTTTTTATTAGCGGCCAAGGCATTGAGTCCGATATTATCACATTTTTTGACTTTAAAATATTTTTCGATTTTCTCTAATAATTTTTTTCCGATTCTTTGATTTCGATATTTTTCCTCTAGGTATAATTCATCGACATAGCCCCGCTTCCAAGGATAAATCTCAAAATTTTCTTTATCTGGAACAATATATCCCGCAATATATCCAATGACTTTATCATCGGATTTCGCCAAATATATTTTCCCCTGCTTTTCTCTAACATTTTTTAATAACTCCTCAACCGCTTTTTCTTTATATTCTTTGTCAAATTTAAGAAAATTCCAAGTATCTATTTTGATTAAGTATTTTTGAAAATCAAAAATCATTCTCTTGAGATCCTTTTTATGCTCGTCTCTGTAACTAATGATTTTTATATCCATAAACACATTTTACCATTTTTAACCAAAAACAAAAGAACCGATTCTTGCGAACCAGTTCATGACTAGATTATGTCCCTTTTCTTAACATAATCGGATAATTCGTTTTTTAATGTCTTGTTGGCTCGATACATTTTTGATTTTACAGTGCCAATCGGAATATTCAAGATCTTTGCAATTTCTTCGTAGGCAAAGCCCTGAAAAGAGAGGTATACCACCAGAAAACTATCTTCTGATAGCTTTTTCAGAGCCTTGATCACTTCTTTGCTCAGTGAATTTCTGAATGCCACCTCTTGGGGATCGCTCACATCGGATGGTTCATCGCCTATCATAAGGATGTCATGATCCTGAATGTCATGGGGAATATACTCTACAATCAGAGGTGTCAGATCTCCTTTCCTCAACCTGTTGATGTTGGTATTGTACATGATTTTCGAAATCCATGCGTGAAAGTTGGTTCCTCCTTCAAAAGTACTCCGAGAGGAGAAAGCCGTTAATAGGGTTTCTTGCATGAGATCTTCAGCATCTTCAACCCTTCTTCCCGTAAAATAAAGAGCTTTTCTAAATAGACCTTTCAGATGCGGAGCCACTTTTCTATCAAACTCTTCCTGTTCTCCCATAAGGGATCCTCTTTTCTCCTGGTTTGAAAAGGACTTTTTGGATATATTTTAGCAGATAAAAGAGAAAAATGCTATAATAAACTCATGCAAACCTTAGAAAGCTTACAAGTTTGGTGCAAAAAAAAGAATTTGCCAAATTACCGCGCCAAACAAATCTATCAGGCGATAACCAAAAATCTTATTTCCAATTGGAGTGAGGCGCTTGAATTACCCAAAGATTGGCATGAGATCTTGAATAAAGAAATTCCGATTTCTACACTAAGAGTAAAAAAGATATTACCTGATGAGGGCGCGATAAATCGCGCCCCTACGGATGCGAATACAATTAAAATCGCTTTCCAAACCCACGATGATTTGATAATCGAAACGGTTTTAATGCGCCACGATCGCGATCGCAATACAGTCTGTGTTTCCACTCAAGTCGGCTGCGCTATGAATTGCGCTTTTTGCGCGACAGGAAAATTGGGATTTACCAGAAACTTATCGGCTGAAGAAATTGTAGATCAGGTTTTGGAATTTGCGCGATTGCTAAACGCGACCCGATGTCGTACACCGGGGTACTCCCCGATGTCCGACATCGGGATTATGCCCTCAAAAGTAACCAACATTGTTTTTATGGGCATGGGCGAGCCGTTTTTGAATTATGAAAATGTAATTGAAGCAATTAAGATATTGAATGATAAAGATGGTTTTAATCTCGGCCACCGCCATATGACTATTTCTACTTCCGGAATTGTTCCGGGAATTCTCAAATTCGCCGATGAAGACATTCAAACCAATCTCGCTATTTCTCTGCATGCTTCCAACAACAAATTGCGCAGTAAATTGATGCCGGTCAACAAAAAATATCCGCTGGAAAAATTATTACCGGCGGTTTCGCTTTATATGAAAAAAACGAATCGGAAGGTGTTTTTTGAATACATCCTTTTTGCAGGAATCAATGATTCGCGAGAATCAACCGAAGAGTTGGTAGCTCTAATGAAAACATATTTTCCCAATCAAATGCAATTAGTTCATATAAATTTAATTGGATACAATCCAATTGGTTCAGGCGCACCTTTGCCAACAGGATTAGAGATCGAAAAATTTGAATCGCCCTCAAAAGAAACGATAAAAAAAGTCGCTGATACTCTGCAAAAAAATAGTATCCTCGTCACCATCCGCTACCATTTCGGTGGAGAAATCAACGCCGCCTGCGGACAATTAGGATCTAAATAATTGCATTTTTAGCCATTTTGAGCTATAATTGCCGAGAAACAAAAAACCAGTGAGGTGAAAAGGATGAAGATTCCTATGGTTGTTGCGCTGTTGCTTCTCGGTTGTTGTTTCCTGTTGGCGACGAAAGCGGAGGCGACCGAAATAGAAATAAAAGTCTCGGTCAAGCCCTACGCACACGCACCCTTCGTCGTCCCGGGCGAACCTTACAAATCGAACATCGTATTACTGACGCCGTCAGCGCTTAACAAAAAAGCGCGGGCGGTCAATGTCGTGGTATTTCTCCACGGCTTTAACACCGATGTCGCCGACCAAGGCTTCATCAGCATCCTTAAGGCCGGTTTTGAAACCGCTTTCGGAGATTCCACGAACACTGTGCTCATCGCGCCACAACTGGCCTACAAGGCCGAGAAGAGAGCCGCGGGAGCACTTGAGGAAAAGGATGGGCTTCAGAGAATCTCATCCTCGAGGTGCTCAAGAAAAACGGCATCCGAGGCAAGATAGGCGAGATCACTATTGTTGCCTACTCCGGTGGTTACTGGGCGGCAACCAAATCACTGGTCAACAACCCGACTCTCGACATCCGCACCGTCGTCTTTCTCGACACGCTCTACTGGCATGCCGACGATGTAATGGACTGGTTCGATGCGACCTCCGGTAAAAGACTCATCATCTTCTGCTCACAGGAGAAGGAATCGGTCGCCGCCGAGTCTTATGTCATGAATGCAGCCAGTTATGTCGAAGCGGCCTTCGTCGAGGTCAGCGAAGAGTATTTCTTCGAAAAAGCCGACCCGGATTTCCCTTTCGTGTTCGTGAAAACTGCAAAATCGCACGAAGACATCCCCGACCTACTCGGTCCGGTGCTGAAAAAACTCCGAGGAAAATGACGCCCGCAAGACAAAATCCAACCAACGAGGTTTCAGTCATGGAAAAAGAAATCGCGCAAGCCATTCTGTATGTTCGGGACGGCGGTTCGGAATACTATTGTGGAGCCAAGTTGTCACATCAAGATCCGAACGAGGTGCTTCTGGATTTGGGGGGCGGCGAAGTAGGCGCCATCCAAGGAATCCCCAAAATCCTCGACAAAAATAAAATGCGCAAGCACTGGAAAAGACAGCCCGGAATGGGCCACTACACGGGCAACTTCTCAAGCATCTCCGATGCCATCAAATCACTTCGAAATGCTGGCATTCGTATTGAAGAACGATGACATTCCCGCCTGCAATAACAGGCGAATCAATCGAAAAAACTGCAGGAGGGGAGGTGAGTAACACGGCAGCCAAGAGACGAATGAATGTTGTTTTCAATCTCGGTGTGAATGGGACGATCTTTTTCAACACCGAAGAGGACTTCTTTATTCGCATTGAGAGAGGATTCGATACTTGTAATCCCGACGAGAAAGAGCTTTACAACTTCCTCGCTGCCCACTCGATAGAACAAGAACAAGGGCGCAAAAACAACCAACCGACAACGACATTCGACATGGAAGACACATCGTACAGACCGGACAGCTTATTGCACTTGATCGATTTGCTGCGCATGGACGGTGTCGGTGTCAAAGAAGCATAAATCTCCGCCTGCAATAACAGGCAAAAATGCCCCTCGTCCGGGCATTTTTTTATTTTTGCATTTCTGTATTTTGTAGAGGCTTAATTTATTAAGCCTTTTAATTCAGGTGTGATTTCAAGATTTGATAAATCAAATCTCTACGATTTCGTTTTTTTATTTCTCCTATACCAAAGGAAAATCCCTAAACTAACCACCGCATAATATCCTCCCCACACCCACCAACTATTTATTTTCAATTCCAATGACGCATACGGAACACGCGACAATAATCCCGATATCTTAATAATTACATCCAAAACTATATACCCTAAAAACCCCACAATTTTTCCGAGAGGAAGCCAAAGCATTCCAAATCCACCGGATAAAAATCCCAGAAACATCGCCAGCGGAATGAATCCAAGAATGATCACATTAGCGACCGGTGAGATCAAAGATAATCTGCCGAATGAAGAAATAATTATTGGCAAAGTTAGAACTTGCGCGGCCAAGGTAGTAGTAAGTAGTAGGTAGTATGTAGCAGGGGGTTTCTTTTTTGACCATGACTCAAATATTGGAGAAATAAAAACCAATCCCAAAGTCGCCAAAAATGAAAGTTGAAAACCAATATCGTTTCTTAAAATCAAGGGGTTTAAGAAAATCATTATCGTGCCAGCCAAAACCAAAACATTAAGCGCGCTTCCACGGCGTCCGATAAATCCCGCATAAACTAGAAGTCCACCCATAATTCCGGCGCGAACGATGGAAGCCGCAGCGCCGGTCATTATTACAAAACTAACAATCATCGCAAGAACTCCCCAAAAGATGTATTTTCGCCCGATTTTCCCTAATGTTTTCTCGGCAACTTTGGCTAAAATTGTAATATTATAACCCGAAATCGCAATGATGTGCGTAATACCAATAACTTGGAAAACCTGCACCAGCCAATCCGGCAGTCCTTTTTTCGCACCAATCAAAAGTCCTAGCATAAAAGACCCGTGCGGTTCGGGATAGATTTTTTGGATAACAGATGAAAAATAGTTTTTAATTTTGTATAAACCCGTAGAGACACATTGCAATGTGTCTCTACAACCGCGCACAACCACCTCAAACCCATCCACACTTTTTGCAATCGCATAAACCCCATATCGTGCCAGATAACTTTCATAATCAAACGAATCGTATTTTGTTGGCTTTGCTAATTTCGCGCTAAACTGAACCTCATCACCGTAATTCACTTCATAATATTTTGGTACGGTCAAAAGTATTTTTCCTTGTAAAGATTTGATATTGGCCTGCCCGCCTAAATCCGCTACTGGAATAACAGAATGTAATTCGTTTTCCAGTAAGAATTTGGGCTGGGATATTTGTAATTGCAAACTACTATCTTTTTCCGCCGGTTCCGCATCCACAATTCCCGTGATTAAATAAGTTTCTTTATTATCTACATAAAAACCAATATGATTTTTGTCAATTTTAGGAAGATAAGATTGGTAGCGCCAGATGCCAAGAAAACAAGAAAGCAATAAAACAAAAAAGCAAAGAAGCAATTTTTTCTTTCGAAAAATGATCAGCAAAAAAACAACAATGTAACAATTTAACAATATAACAATCAGAGATAAACCAACTAAAAAGCTCCCGATATAAGAGCCAAGAAATATCCCTATAACAAAACTGATCAGAATATATAAAAATATTTTGGAACGGGAAAAATAGTTCATAAAAATATCATAACATAAATAATTTCACGCAAAACAAAAAGGGCCGTACAGGCCCCTTTTTGAGTATTGCTTTTGTTGCCGGCAATGTTACTTGCCGTTGGGTTTGCGTTTCTTCGGCGCCGCCGGCTTCGGGCAGTGGCAAAGGTAGAGCCACAACACTCTAAAATCGACTCCGTCTTTGATTTCGAACTGACTGCGCGCAACAGCAACCGCTCTTTCTCGAATTTCGTCGGCCTTCTCGAGCAGTGAATCCGTTTTGGTATGCGTACCGAGACCGCCGGGGAATGCGATCGCATATCCATTCTTGACAATCAGATGGGCTGCTGCGCGAAGCCCCTCTGATACCTCCATTGATGACTCACCATCCAAGTCGGTCAATCCGCGGCGTCCCTTGAGCCGATCTTTGCCATATTCTACGGCGAGAGAGCACCAGATAATCCATGCGACATAATTGAACAGGTCTTCTTTTTCCGTCGGTTTCATTCGGAGATGCCCGACAAGTGCTACTTCGAACCGACCTCTCGGATTCTGTTCGAAATATCTGTTTGCCTGCTTGACCGCATCGCTGATCTGGTTGCCAATCTCTTCCGCGTTCGTCATGTTCAGCTTGAGTATTTCTTTCTCTTTTCCCTGACCGCACCTGCATTCCGGCTTTACTGCTGGTTTCTTTGCCATATAGGCCTCCAAGAAAGATGGTTTTTATTCCCAATTTGTTAAATCATCGAATTGCTCTAGGCAATCACATTTTAGCATAAATTACAGAAAAAATGCAAATGTTTTTGTTCTAATCGTAGGGGCGGGGTCGCCCCGCCCGGTAACAGCGAGCGCGGAAACCGCGCCCCTACAACCACACCTATTCAATATTCTTTAATTTCTTAATTTTTTATTCTCTTGCCTCTATTCGTATCTCAGCGCCTCAATCGGATTTTTTTTGGAAGCAGAATAGGCGGGATAGATACCAAAGACAACGCCGATAAATACCGAGGTTAAAATTCCCCAAAGCGCTGCATCGTATGGAAAAGAAAATTTCCAAGTTGAGGACAGAGCGGACGATAATCCTATCGCTGCGATATAAGAAAATAAAGTTCCGAAAAATATCCCCAGCAACCCTCCGACCATTGTCAGATAAATTGCTTCAAATAAAAATTGGTTTAGGATATCGCCATTAGTCGCGCCAAGCGCTTTGCGCAAACCGATTTCTTTCGTTCGTTCAGTAACAGATATAAACATCACATTCATAATTCCGACGCCGCCAACAAGCAATGAAATTGCCGCTACCATTGCGAGAAATAAAGTCATAACCGTCGTAACAGTTCCAACCGTTTTCATTAAATCTTTTTGCGTCATAACATTGAAATCATCTTTTTCCGGATCGGTGATACCGTGACTATTTCTCAAAGTTATTTGAATATCAGAAACCGTTGCGTCCACATTTTTCTCATCATCAACTCGGATGATAAATTCGTTATAATACTTTTGGCCGAGAATATAATCCTTGGCCGTAGTGTATGGCGTAATGATCGATTTATTATAATCAAAACTGAAACCCCCGCCTTTTTCCGGCAGTACTGCCACAACGCGAAGTGTTTTGCTGCGCACTCTGATTTTTTGTCCAATCGGATCAGATGCGCCAAATAATTTTTCCGCTACGACACTGCCGATAACCGCCACATCCGCTTTGGCTTTCACATCATCTTCGGTAAAAAAGTTTCCGCTTTTTGGAGTTAGATTATAAAATTCAAAAATCTTTTCGCCTGATCCAAGCACAGAACCGGCATAGGATTGATTTTCATAATTAATGTTGTCCGAAGTAAAAACCAAAGGAATCATATCTTGCAGATGCGGGACATTGGCTTTTTTTTGCAAAGCATCTAAATCTTTGTCCTTCAGGGAAGTTCTAAAAATATTCATCATATCTTGAAATCCGCCGGTTGGTTTTCCCGGTTCAACCGTCAATGTTCGCGAACCCATTGATTGGATTTCACCAAGGATGAGCGACTGCGCGCCATTACCGATTGAGACGACTAAAATAATTGAGGTAATCCCAATCACAATCCCCAAGATCGTCAAAGCCGAGCGAAGTTTATTCGCCTTGAGACCGGCAAGGGAAATTTTTATAGTATTTGATATTCGCATAAAATTTTTGATTTTATAATTTTAGAAATGAAAGACATTCCCGATGAGAGGTTGTATCTCGGGGTACTCCCGGAGATCCAACCTCGGATATAGGTTGACTTTTAGAAATTATTAATCATTGTACGGCCACGAATTGTTTTCTTGTTTTTGCCCCAATCAACTTTTTTCTGTTTCATATCATCTTTCTTAGCCAAGGTCGGACCTGCGGGAGTACCCCCAGGTACGACCTTTTTGGAAAAATCTTTTCAATTATTTACTATATTCCTTTTCTCCAATATATCTCCTCCCACTAACCTTCTTATCCGAATCAACAGCCCCGTCGAGCAGGTGAATGATTCTCTCCGCGTATTCCGAAGTGGATGTTTCGTGGGTAACAAGAATAATTGTGTGGCCTTTTTTATTCAAATCCTGCAAAACTTTCATGACCATCTCGCCCGATTTGCTATCAAGGTTGCCAGTTGGTTCATCCGCAAGAATTATCGCCGGATTATTTATAACCGCCCGAGCAATCGCTACTCTTTGCTGTTCGCCTCCGGATAATTGCGAGGGTTGTTTTTTGAAAAGTTTTTTATCTAGTCCCACTGACTCCAAAGCGTTAAGAACCATTTCCTTATGTTTTTCCTCGGGAACTTTGGAGTAAACCAAGGGCACGCGCACATTATCGTAAACACTCGTTCGTCTTAAAAGGTTGAACGATTGAAATATAAAACCAATCTTTTCATTTCTGATCTTTGCTAGTTGTTTATCGTCCAGCTTGCTAGTCTCTTTGCTATCCAAAAAATACTCTCCGCTAGTCGGGCGATCCAGTAATCCCAGTGAATAGAGCAGGGTTGACTTGCCACTTCCCGATGGTCCCATTATCGCTACAAACTGACCGGCAGGTATACCAAAACTAATACCGCGTAAAACTGATATTTCGTTTCCGTCAACAAGGTAGGATTTGGAGAGATTGTTTATAGAGATAATATCGCTCATATAAATTTCTAAGTCCTAAATTATAATATCTAATAAAATGTCAAATTTCTAAACCTTAAACATTAAGATTTTTATTAGAAATTAGAACTTATAATTTAGATATTTTCTATAATTACTTTTTCACGCTCGATGGATTTATAATCCTTTCTCCTTCCATCACTCCAAAAATCACTTCCACATTTCCATCACTTCCCACCAATCCCGTTTCTACGCGAAGCTCTTTGGTAGTTTTTTGATCTTCGGTAATTAATACATTGCTAATCCCATTTTTCTTTATAATATATCTTTGCGGAATCACGAGCGCTCCTTCTCGACTACCTGATTTCACTGTAATATTCGCCGTCATTCCGGATTTCACTCTTTCATCTTCTTTAATAAATTCAAACGAAGTTTTGTAAGTTGAAACGCCGTCAATCACTGTTTCAGCCGGATCAATTCGAACAACCTTGGCTTCAAATTTTACATCAGAACCATAAGCGTCCAGTGTGATCTCGGCTGAATTATCTATCTTAATTTTGGAAATATCGGCTTCCGGTATATTAGCCTCCACGCCAAACTTCGCCTCGGTCATTACCGAGATAGCCGGCGCAGTCGCTCCTGCCATTTCTCCCACTTTAATCTCTACTTTTGTTACTACGCCATTTACGGTCGAAGTAATAATTGATTTGGAATATTGAGCCGATGCTAATCCGAGCGATGCTTGCGCGCTTCGGACTTGGGCTTGAGCGGAGGCAAGAGATGCTTCGGCTTGTTTGACAGCCGCTTCTTGGATTTGAACAGCTTCAGTAGTCGCGCCGGCTTTTTTGAGATTTAATTCTTGTTCAGCCAGAGAAACGGCGTTTTGCGCATTATTTATCAGGTTTTGGTTTGTTGAAGCTAAAGAATTTAGAGAACTTATTTTATTTGAAATTAAAGAAATTTGAGAATTAATCATCGATCTCTCGGTTGTAATTCCGGCTTTTTCGCTTGCAGAGAGAGACGCACTATTAAATGGAATAGCATCCAGAGTTTGGCTGATTTTCATTAAAGCGCTGCTGGTATCACTAAGAGCCTTAACAACATTGGCTTCGGTTGGATTATTTTGCGCCGTGATAACCGAACCTCGGGCGCCGCCTTTCATATCATTGATGTATTGAAAAATCCATCTTCCGCCATCTACCCCGCCAACCAGAGAATTTACCGCCGCCACTTTGCTTTCAGTTAAAGCATTTGATTCTTGGTCATAGGCAACAAAGTGCGCATATTGAATGTCGGTGATCACATTAAGAGTATTAAGTCCCGAACTTATCGCGCTGCTGGCGCTATTGGCTCCGTCAACCAAAGCTTGGGTGGTATCTGTTACTACCTTTGATTTTGTGCTTTCCAAGGCTTGTTTTGCATTATCTAGCTGCAATTGAGCCATTGCCAATTCTTCCGGTCGGGCGCCTTTTTTTAATTCTTCCAGTCGCGCTTTTTGTGATGCAACTCCCGCTTCATATTGCGCCACAGCTGATCTGGCTGAATCAACCCCTGCTGAAGCTTGAGCTACCGAAGAAGACATATCATTGTTTTTCAATAACGCCAAAGTTTGGCCGGATTTTACTTTGTCGCCAACTTTTACTTTAACGGACGCCACTTTTCCGCCCATTTCAAAAGCGTAATCAAGCCCTTCGGCCGGTTTTACTTTTCCGGTCGCGGTTACTTCTTGTTCCACATTTCCTTTGGTAACAATGAAGTATTCAAAATTCGGTTTTTGGTTTTTGGCGCTAACAATCTTGCCCCCGATTAAAAGGATAATAACTAACGCAAGAGTAGAGAGAACTACTAGTTTCTTTCTTTTTTTAATAAATTCTTTGAGATTTGAAAATTTGATTTTCATAGTTGAATGATTTAATGATTAAATGATTATATGTTTAAATGCTTAGATGATTATATCCCTAAATCTGTTATTTGTCAATAAGTTAGTTATTTTAGCCAAAAAAAGACAAAACAAAAGCCGCAGGGTTAGCCGCGGCCTTTTTCCATTGTGTACGAAGGAGCAAGAAATCACCCCTTCATGAAATCAGGCTCTTCGGGGAGCGGGGGAAGCTTTGTGGCAACGAGAAGTAGAATGTCTCCCCTGATATGCGCCAGAAGCGGCATCAGAGAATCTAGGATGGCGGATCTTTGCTTCTTTGAAAGCCCCTTGAGGTTTCTCAGAAGATCCTCAACAAGGGCATCCGGGCTCTTCTGGATGTCGAGATGCGCTTCTCCCGAGAGCTGGCAGAGCTCGTCATAAAGCTTTTTAAGAAGCATTGAGTCGAGGGCAGCCTCTCTCAACATAACTGCTTTTTCGTACACATTGGCCATCGGTAAGAGTTCGGAAACCTGCTGGCAACCCGAGGTTTCCTTGCGAAGCTCCTCAAGACGGCGCCTGAAGTCGCCTATGGTTGCTTCAGAAAGAGACAACGCCTTTCTCTCTGCAATCTTGAGCTCCATTCTGGCAATATCTCTCGCCAGTTTCCATGCCTCTTTAATGTCAATGTCCATATTGGACACCTCCTTTCATAATTTACCACTATAGTATTTATAGCACAAAAAAAGAAAAGGGTCAAGAATTTTAGCTAAAATAAGCTTTTTTTATCTTTTATTCAAAAATCTCTTGACAGGGTTTAAAATATGAGTAAAATGGATAGTATTAGCACTCGGTATAGGTGAGTGCCAGATATATCAATAACACCCTTACGGGTGTCAATCCAAATTCGGAATGACAGCCGTGAGGCTGTCAAAATGTTCACCCGCAAAAACAACATCCTACAATCCATCATTGAGGAATACATCACCACCGGTGAACCGGTTGGTTCAAAAGGCTTGAGCGGATTTTTCGGTTTCTCCTCGGCAACGATCCGATCCGAGATGGTAAGGTTGGAAAAAGAAGGCCTGATCTACCAGCCGCACACCTCTGCCGGCCGCATCCCAACCGAAAAAGGATTGCGAGAATATGTTGATAGTTTGAAAGTTGATCTTACAAAAATTAACAAAGACGATATTAAAAGATTCGCCGAGAAGAAAGGCATGGATAAAGTTTTGAAAGTAATATCGTCCATCGCCGGCGGAAATACCGCTTTTTACATCACGCCAAAATCAATCCGCTATTATGGACTGTCTGAAACTTTAAAACAGAAAGAATTTGATGATAAAGAAAAAGTTGTGCGATTTGCCAAAGTGATTGATAACCTTCCCGATTTCGTACAATTACTGGAATTTGATGAGGGATCGCCGCTTAAAGTATATATAGGAAAAGAAAATGTTTACAAATTCGCGCAAGATTTCGCCACCGTCGCAGTGTATTTCCCATTCGGAAAAGAACTCTGCGTCCTCGGCGTATTGGGCCCAGTAAGAATGCCTTATCGCAAGATTATTCCGTATCTACTTTCTACAGCAGAGAATTTCCGTAATAAAAAACTTATAAAATAGAATCCCGTAGGGGCGCAATTCATTGCGCCCGACAGGAAGGGCGCGATAAATCGACGCCCCTACAAATGCAAGGAGAAAATCATGGTAAAAAAACAACCCAAAATCAATATTGAAGAAATTTTACAAGAGCGCGACGCCAACCTCGCCGGTTGGAAACGATCGTTAGCCGACTTTGAAAATTTCAAGAAACAATTTGAGAAAGAAAAAGAAACCCTTATTCATTACATGAAAGCTGACGCGATATCAAAACTTTTACCCATCATGGCAAATTGGGAAGTCGCAATGAAAAACATTCCGGAAGACCAAAAAGACAGCGAATGGATCAAAGGAATCATGGCAATCAAAAACCAATTAGACGAATTCTTTCAAAAAGAAGGTTTAGAAAAAGTAAAAACAGTCGGCGAGAAATTCAATCCCAATATCCACGAAGCGATGCTGGAAGAAGAATCCGACCAACCCGACGGCACAATCCTTGAAGAATTCGAACCTGGATATCGGATCGGAGAAAGAGTTATCAAATATCCGAAAGTGAAAGTTAGCAAAAGGAGGAATTAAGAATCATGAATTATGAATCAAGAAGTAACAAAATATTTGCAGATGCATTGGGAGTATATAGCGAAGGTATAAAATGGATTGTTCTGCCAGCATTCATGACCGGAACCATGTTGCTTTCAGCCGGATGCGACTCAAATCAAAAAAGTTGTTTTGCGTTACCAACAAATAATCCATTACCAATAATCCGAATAATAGATCAGCCAAGTAGTGGTTTAGCATCAGAAACACAATACCCAATATTTGTAGCAGTAAATAATTCAGCCACGACCACTTCTTCTGGTTCAATATCAATAAAATAAAAATGTGATAAAAATAATATTTGAGCCACACGGCACAACCACCGATAACGAAAAACATTTAGCTTCTGGATTGTATGATGTTGAACTGTCGGAACTTGGCGTTCAACAAGCAAAAGAGCTAGGCGAAAGACATAAGGACGAAGAATTTGACGCCATCTTCTGTTCAGACCTTCAAAGATCCTATAAGACAGCAGAAATAGCATTTGGGAACAAATATCCGATTATTAGAGATAAAAGGCTAAACGAGTGTGATTATGGAGACCTAACACAACATCCGAGCGGCGAAGTTGATGCCGAAAAGATAAAAAGAGTTAACGAACCCTTCCCGAACGGTGAAAGCTATAAACAAGCATCAGAAAGAATGAGAAATTTTTTGGAGGATTTATTAAAAGAATACGATGAAAAAAGAATCATGATTATTGGACACCGAGCAACCCAATACGGATTAGAAAGATGGATAAATGGCGTAACAATAGAAGACAGTGTCCGCAATCACGAAAATTGGAAATGGCAACCAGGATGGACATATGAATTGAAAGAAATTAAAAATTAAAACATTATTTAAAAAATTCAAAAATTATAAAATTAAGAATTTTAACCAATTATTAAGAAAGGAGAAAAAATATGAGTAAAATTATCGGAATTGACCTTGGAACCACCAACTCAGCTGTTGCTGTAATGCGTGGAGGCAAGGCGGAAATTATCACCAACGCAGAAGGAAATCGCACCACGCCTTCTATCGTTGCGGTTACCAAAACTGGTGAAAGATTAGTGGGGCAAGTTGCAAAAAGACAGGCCGTCACCAATAGTGACAACACTGTTTTTTCTGTAAAAAGATTTATCGGTCGCGCATACGGCGACAAAGAAACCCAGAAAGATATCAAAGCGATGCCTTACCAAATCGTGAAAGGCAAAAACGACGCAGTAGAAGTAAAAATGGGCGACAAAGCTTATAGCGCTCCGGAAATCTCGGCGATGGTTCTTGGCAAATTAAAAGCTGACGCGGAAGCGTTTCTTGGCGAAAAAGTAACCGAAGCGGTCATTACCGTTCCGGCGTATTTTAACGATGCGCAAAGACAGGCAACCAAAGATGCGGGTAAAATCGCCGGATTGGATGTGAAAAGAATTATCAACGAACCGACCGCTGCCGCCCTAGCTTATGGTTTGGATAAGAAGAAAAATGAGCAAATCGCTGTTTACGATCTAGGCGGTGGAACATTTGATATTTCAATTTTGGAAATTGGAGATGGAGTATTTGAAGTGAAGAGTACTAATGGCGATACGCATCTTGGTGGTGATGATTTTGACCAAAAGATAATTGAATGGCTAACCGCAGAATTTAAGAAAAGCGAAGGAGTGGATTTATCCAAAGATAAAATGGCTTTGCAAAGATTAAAAGTTGAAGTGGAAAAAGCAAAACACGAATTATCTTCTTCTATGGAAACCGATGTGAATATCCCATTTGTTACCGCTGACGAATCCGGACCAAAACATCTCAATATCAAATTGACTCGCGCGAAACTGGAAGAATTGGTTGGCGACCTGATTGAAGCGACGATCAAACCATGTGAAAAAGCTTTGAAAGATGCTGGTTTGAAAGCCTCTGACATTGATGAAGTAATCATGGTTGGCGGTATGACCAGAATGCCAAAAGTTGTTGAAACCGTAAAGAAATTCTTCGGCAAAGATCCGCATCAAGGCGTAAACCCTGACGAAGTGGTAGCTATCGGCGCTGCGATCCAAGGCGGAGTTCTGGGTGGAGATGTTAAAGATGTATTATTACTCGATGTAACTCCTCTATCACTTGGAATTGAAACCCTTGGTGGTGTATCCACAAAATTAATTGAAAGAAATACGACTGTTCCAACTAGCAAATCTCAAGTATTTTCAACTGCCGCTGACAATCAGCCATCGGTAGAAATAAATATCTTGCAAGGTGAAAGAGAATTTGCCGCTGATAATAAATCTTTAGGCAGATTTATTTTGGAAGGATTATTGCCGGCGCCTCGCGGAGTTCCGCAAGTTGAAGTATCTTTTGATATTGATGCAAACGGAATTCTAAATGTGAAAGCGGTTGATAAAGGAACCGGTAAAGAACAGAAGATCACCATCACCGGAAGTTCCGGTTTAAGTAAGGAAGATGTTGAAAAAATGGCAAAGGATGCCGAGCTTCACGCCGAGGAAGATAAGAAAAAGAAAGAAACTATTGAGATAAAAAATATGGCCGAAAATATGATCTATCAAACTGAAAAAACTATCCGAGATAACGCTGATAAGATCGATGAAGCTACTAAGAAAGATGTTGAAGAAAAAATCGAAGCGCTTAAGAAATTAAAAGATTCTGAAGATATCGAAGAGATTAAGAAGAAAACAGATGAGCTAATGCAAGCTGCGCAAAAAATCGGGGAACAGGTATATAAAGCTTCTCAAGAGCAGGCAAAGCCAGAAGGCGAACCGGCTACTAAAGAAAAGACCGAAAACAAAAAACCGGATGAGCCGGTTGAGGGAGAATACCAAGAAGGAAAATAGCTCTTTTAGCTTCATTAGCTTCGTTAGCTTATTAGGATGAGTTCTAAAAGCTAACGAAGCTAAAAGCTAAGGAAGCTTTCTACTTGCACCTTTTTAACTTATGTTCTAAAATCTAAGCAAGCCTCGCTAAAGGCAGGTAAACCCCGCCTTGGCGGGGTAAATATAAATAAAAACAAAAAATATGAACAGAAGAACACTGATCATAGCGGGAGCATTGATAGTTCTTGCTATAATACTTTTGCTACTGCCTAGCCTATTAAAAAAACCGGCCGGCACTACCCCGACCAATAATACTGCTCAAACCCAGCCGGTCACCACCAATGTAGCCGCTTTCCCGCTGGACACTGCAAAAGTAAGTACCTTATCTGCCCAAGCGCAAAAAGAATTCGACTTTGCTTTTACGAAAGCCAAGGAATGGAGAAATGATGTTGCGCCGGCAGCCGTGATAGTAAAATATACCGGTTCCATCGATGATAAAAACGGCAAAAACACTTATGCTTTTGTTTCGCCATCTTTGAGCCAATTTTACTTCACGCTTACTTTTGATCAAGCTGTAAATGCTAGCGGAGAAAATAATTTCCAAAGAATTCTTTATTTTAAAGAAGACTATTTCTTACCAGCCAATACCGCTGTCATGCCAATAAACTATTGGAAATTAAATTATCTGGACGCGCTTAAAAAGGCCGATGACCTAGGAGGTAAAAACATCCGAACCGACAACAAAAATTACGATGTTAATCTGGTTCTATCGGCTCAAACCGGCGCTTATCTCATGTGGGATGTAGAGTACTTGGTGAATGGGACAAAAATGTTTTCCGTATCCATCAATGCGTATGATGGAACGGTGAAGTAGACAAGAAAACAATAAATCAAAAAAGCAAGAAAACAAAAGAGTGGGCAACCACTTTTTTGGATTAAGCTCTAATTGTCATTCCCGAACACTGTTGTACTCAACAGTAAGTCGGGAATCCAGTACCAAAATACGATATAGTATTCTTATTGAATTGGATCCCCGATTTTCTGTCCGAGTACGGAGCAGAAGCTCGGGGATGACAGCCTAAAAACTATGAGTAAAGACTACTACAAAACACTTGGCATCTCAAAGTCGGCTTCCGCCGATCAGATTAAGTCTGCCTACAAAAAGCTCGCGGTCAAATATCATCCCGATGTGAATAAGGATGCGGGAGCCGAAGCGAAATTTAAAGAAATCAACGAAGCCTACCAAGTACTTTCTGACCCGCAAAAAAAATCTAACTATGATCAATTCGGCTCCGCCGACATGGGCAATATGGGGGGAGCCGGCGGATTCGGTGGCGGACAAGGATTCGGCGGATTCGATTTCTCCGGATTTTCCAGCGGTGGACAGGCGGATTTGAGGACATCGATGACATTTTTGATGTTTTTTTTGGCGGAGGAAGAGGATCCGCCAGCCGGCGGAGAAAAGAAAATCGCGGCCGTGATGTTGAGATTTTAATTGAACTGGATTTTAAAGATGCCATATTTGGAACTGAAAAAGATATTGCTTATTCGGTCATGAGTAGGTGTCCTGAATGCATGGGAGCCGGCGGAACTAATTTGAAAAAATGTTCACAGTGCGGGGGAACCGGACAAATTACCAAAGCCCAAAGAACAATTCTGGGATCTTTCGCGCAAACTGTCATTTGCCCAAATTGCAAAGGCCATGGCGAAGTACCGGAAAACATTTGTAGAAAATGCGGAGGAACCGGAACATCTCGTCAAACCAAAGATATTAAAGTAAAAATCCCTGCCGGAGTAAATGACGGCTCCTCAATCCGAGTTGCCGGCGGAGGCGAAGTCGGAGAAGATGGAGAAGGTGATTTATATTTGCGGATCAAAGTAAAACCTGCCAAAGAATTTAATCGGGAAGGACAAGATATTTTTAGCGAAAAAGAAATTTCTTTTTCTCAAGCCGCTCTTGGAGATAGAGTAAAAATCGAAACAGTCGATGGTTCTATTGATTTGAATATCCCAGCCGGAACTGCTAGCCATACTCAATTTCGTTTGCGCGGAAAAGGTGTTCCATATCCAAACAATCCTCGCCAACGGGGCGATCACCTCGTCACAATAAAAATCCGTGTGCCAAAAAAATTGTCGAGGGAGGAGAGAGAGATGCTGGAGAAACTGAAAAATATAAATCCCTAATTTCTAATTGACCTAATTTCTAAACAAATTGCAAACATCAATGATCCAATATTAGAAATTGGGATTTTGACATTGGTCATTTTTTAGAAATTAGAAATTATGATTTAGAAATTTTCTGCGACCACTTGACAGCAAATCTCAAAATAGTATGATGAGTTTAATAAAATAAATAAAAACAAATTTATGTCTCCTACTTGGGATCTGTTTATAATTATCTTTTTTATAATTGCTATTGTTTTTGGTATTGCGATGGGGCGAGAACGATCCATGGTGGGACTTATCGCGGCCTATATCGGTTTGGTGGTTTCAAATATCGGTGGTAACGCTCTTTACGCCGCGCTTGGCGGACAGGCTTCAGCGCAATTGGGAAGCACCATTTCTTTGACAGCCACTACCTCACCCTTCTTTATCAAAGCCGGCATATTTGTTTTAATTTTGGTTCTGTTAATTATAAAAGGCGACTTCTTGAAGCGCGCTGTTACTTCTCATGCCGGAGTCGGATCAATCATTGCCAGCGGACTTTACAGCTTTCTTAATGCTGGGATAATTATCACAGCTCTAGTTTCATTTCTTTCTGATTCGCAAAGAACTGATCTATTAACCCAATCAAGCTACATTAACCTTATCCAACAATACCAAGTTTGGTGGATGGTCTTGCCGGTAATCCTTATGATTATTTTAGGATTTAAGGAAAAAGAGGAATAAAGATAAAAACAAAAAGAAATCAAAAAACACTCACTGAAAGGTGGGTGTTTTTATTTAAGCTGCCTCTTAATAATCTCAAGTATTGCAGGATTGATAAAATTTTCCGGAAACTTATCGTTGCCAAACCACCTCCATTCGGAAAACTTTTTTGGTTCAACTAATTGTTCTTCCTGACTTGTCTGGCATAAAAATATCCGCACTTTATCTCCCGCCTTTGCACCTGAAACTTCACCTAAATACTCAAGAACTTCTAAATCATTGATCCCCGTTTCTTCCTCCGCTTCACGACGAAGTGTGACTTCTACCGTTTCGCCAACCTCACATCTCCCACCCGGTATTGTCCAAACCGAAACCTCTTTCCAATCACCTGGACCATAATGTCTTAGCCCCATCAAAACTTTACCGTTTTTAACAATAACAGCTACGGGACAGGTTGATGTGTCGCCAACTTTTGAGAGTTCTTTGTCCATAATCTTAAATAAAAGTAGGCCCGGAGGGACTCGAACCCTCGACCCTCTGCTTAAAAGGCAGATGCTCTAACCAACTGAGCTACGGGCCTTCGTCGCAGTTCGCTTCATGCTCTCCATAAAAATTTCTTTGAAATTTTTCTTACGAGTATTCCGCAACTGCTCCTCTTACGAAAAAATCCGATTACATATTTCGGTATAGATTTTTTCGTTTGCTTTTTGTTTTTTAATTTTATCACAAACCGTCTATATTTTCAAGAAAAAATAATATATAATTATTAAAATCACTAATCAAAAGTCATGAAGATTAAATTCATGGGTAGCACCAATCGTGTTACCGGCTCCTGTTTTTTATTTGAAGCCGAGGGCAAAAAGATATTAATCGACTGCGGTCTTTTTCAGGGAGACGCGGCAAGTCGTGGTAAAAACCACGAGCCCTTTGCTTTTGATGCCAAACAAATTGATGCGGTGATTGCCACCCATTCTCATATTGATCACATCGGCCGAATTCCTAAGCTTTTTCGTTTTGGATTTGCCGGCAAGGTTTATTCAACCAACCCCACTTATGACTTGGCCGAGATATTTTTGGAAGATACTTTGAAACTGATGAAAGGAGAAGTAAGAAGAAGGCCCGAGCATAAACTTATTTGGGATGAAGTTGATTTGAATAATGCGCTCAACTCGTGGGAAAGATTTGATTATCATCAACCCTTTGAAATTGGAAATGTTAAAATAGAATTTCTGGATGCGGGACATATCTTGGGCTCGGCCATTATTAAAATAAATGCTGAAGGAAAAATAGTGATTTTTTCCGGCGACCTCGGCAATCCGCCTGTACCGATTATTGAAGATACGGAAACCGTCGTTAAGGCTGATTTCGTAGTTATGGAATCAACTTACGGCGACCGATTTCATGGATCAACCGAAGAAAGAGAAGCGGAATTAAAACAAGCGCTGGACAATATCTATGACCGACAGGGTGTTCTTTTGATCCCCGCTTTTGCCATGGAAAGAACGCAGGAATTATTGTATGAAATCAACACTCTGGTGGAAGCTCATAGAATAGAAAATACCAGCGTTTTTTTGGATAGTCCCTTGGCAATTAAGGCCACTCAAATTTATTACAAATATCAAAATTATTTTGATAAGCCCGCGAGAGATGTTGTCAAAAGCGGAGACGATATCTTTGACTTCCGCGGACTGACTATAACCAGAACCGGGGAACAATCCCGAGAGATTTTCCGAGCCAAAAAACCCAAAGTAATTATTGCCGGTTCGGGCATGAGTACCGGAGGCCGGATTCTGGGCCATGAATTAAACTATCTGGACGATCCCAATAATATGATCCTTTTTATCGGATATCAGGTTCGAGGAACGCTGGGACGAAAAATTAAGGACGGAGAAAAGTTGGTTAGAATAATGGGACAAGAAGTGCAAGTGAATGCTGAAGTGAGAGAAATCACCGGTTATTCCGCCCACGCCGATCAGCCCAAACTTATCAACTGGTTAAAGAGGATGTGCGATATCGAAGCCGAAAAGCCTAAAAAAGTTTTTCTAATTCACGGGGAACCGGAAGTTGAACAAATTCTGGATGAAAAAATAAAAGCTGATTTGAAGCTCAATGTGGTGGTGCCGGAAGAGAATGAGGAATTCGTATTAGGATAGGAATAAATGAATAAAGGATCAAATGAATGACCCTTCTAATCATTTATTCATATATTCATTTAATCATTATTTACAAACCATGATTTTTAAACTAAAAAAACTCTTTTTTATCCTCTGCTTTTTTTTACTAATCACCCCCCTCTATCCTGCCAGGGCTGCTAATCTATCCCCCAAGGAATCTTTTTTAATTAAATCAAATAATCCGGCAGCGACTGAAAAAATGTTCGGTGAATTGGAGATTGCTGATTTTAATAAATTAGAAGCGCTCAATGTTTATGAAGTAGAAACTACGCAAGAAGAAATAAACATTTTGGCCGAACAGTCCTCTACAATTTTTATAGAAAAAAATAATAAAGTAAAAATTTCCCAATTACCCAATGATCCCTATTATCAACTGCAAACCTACTTAACTAATTCTAATATCACCAGCGCCTGGGATATTTCCACCGGCTCTCCCAGCATCATCGCTGCCGTTATTGACACCGGGGTGGATTACAATCACGAAGATTTGAAAAACAAAATGTGGAAAAATGCTAACGGTTATTTTGGCTATGATTTTGTGAATAGCGACAATGATCCTATGGATGATAATCAGCATGGTACCGAGATAGCCGGCATTATCGCCGCCCAAAGCAATAATGGTATCGGAATGGCGGGGATAGCTAATGTTAAAATAATGGCCGTAAAAGCTGTGCCTTATACCGGAGAAGGAGATGTCATGGATTTAGCTCGGGGCATCACTTACGCAGCGGATAATGGAGCCAGAGTGGCTAATGTCAGCTTAGGTCTGGCCGAAGACAGCCAAGCATTGGATGACGCTATCACCTATGCCCGATCAAAAAACTGCCTTATTGTCGCTGCTACCGGCAACTTGAACCGAAACTTTATTGATAATCCGGCCAGAAACCCCAATGCCGTGGGGGTCGGAGCCATTGATGAATCCGGCAACAAAGCCAGCTATTCAAATTATGGAGAGGGGATTTCTTTGGTAGCCTTGGGAAATCACATTTATTCGACTTCTTGGAATGAAAATAATGATTTAAATGCTTACCAATATGGCAATGGCACTTCTTTTGCCACACCTCAAGTAACCGGTACGGTCGCTTTATTAGCCTCAAAAGATCCTTCTTTAACTTCTGATCAAATTAAAAAAAGATTGGTGGGAAGCGCCAAAAAGATAGCTGCCATGGGAGGGCTGAATTATATGGTTCAACTGGGCTATGGAAAGTTGGATGCTTATACTGCCCTAACCTACGACAAGTATCCGCCGGAATTAAATCTTAATTTGTATAAAAATGGGGGCGGAATTTATACTATAAAAGGAACTGTTTCCGATGATAAAAAGACAACCGATGTCTATCCCGATACGCCCGACAGCAATATCGCGCAGGTTCGATATCAAGTGGATGGCAATGGGGCGTGGACGACCCTAAATAATAATCCAATTCAACTAGTCACTCTTAACTCCAATACTTCTGCGCTTCCCGTTGGTGATCACGACATTTTAGTGGAAGCTACAGATACTGCCGGGAATAAAGCCAATTTGAATCTTAATACTCGCAATGCCACCCTTCTTCCCGTCGCTATTTCTAATAAAATCGCTGACTACTCATATTCTTTTGTCGACCAAAGTCCTTATGTGAATACCACCGCCGGGCAAACTGTCAGTATGAGTTTGGCCGTGAAAAATACCGGCGGTTCCGTTTGGGATAAAAATACTGTTCATCTTGGTACGGCTAATTCAAATGATCGGACTAGCATCTTTGCCAACCAGACCTGGCTGTCATCAAATCGCATCGCTATGCAGGAAGACTCCGTAGCCGTAGGAGATATTGCCCACTTCAATTTTTCCATAACCGTTCCCGGTGGCGTCGTCGGAGATTTTAGCGAGCATTTCAACCTAGTCGCTGACGGCATAGGTTGGATGAATGATGCGGGAATCTTCTGGAAAGTTTCAGTAGGCACACCCTCCTATCACGCGCAATTTGTCGATCAAAGCCCTTATCCCGTTATCAATCAAGGAAGTACAATCCCAATGTGGGTTGATTTCAAAAACAGCGGATCGATTTCTTGGGATATCTCGACTGTAAAACTTGGCACAAGTAATCCTCTTGATCGCAGCAGCATTTTTTACAATAGCTCTTCAGGCTCCGGCTGGAAATCGGCTAATCGGATAAGTATGGCTAAAAACACTGTGGCTCCCGGAGAAACTGTCCGATTCAACTTTACTGCTCATGCCCCAAACACACCTGGCACTTATTATGAATACTTCCGCCCGGTTGCTGATGGGGTGAAATGGTTGGAAGATATTGGACTTTTTTGGAAGATAACTGTGAACTAGAAAAGATTGAAATTATTTTGAATAAGTGCTACAATAAGCTTTGTTTTGCCAAAACCTTATCCGAAAAAAACAGGGGGTGGCTAAATTGGCAAGTAGAAAGGATTATCTGAAGAAAGAAGGCTTTTTGACAACGGGGCAACTGGCCATACTTACAGATGTACCGAAAAAAACATTGAGAAGGTGGGCCAGAGAGGAAAGAATAACCCCCCACAAAGATGGCAGGGGATGGATGTACTGGACAACAGATACAGATGTCGAAAAAGTCTATGAGATCAAAAAACTCCCCAGAAGAGGAAGGGGGAAAGCAAAGAGAGGTGATTTGCCTTGAAACACTATATGCTCCGAGCCGTCGCGCACTGCAAAGAAGGCTGCCATACCAAGGCCCGGCAGGGGGCCAAGAAAATAAATTCCTGCCAATCAGGAGTCGTTTCAACATAAACCTCGTGGCTACTGAAATTGTAATTGAGCCACAGTCCAAAGGAGGTGAGACCAAGGGGACAGAAATCCCCCACAACCAGATGGCTCTCTCAAAAAAGTTATTAGAGTCACTTCCATGCAGCATTGAGAGAGTTGTCGAAACGATCCGTCTCCTTAGTCAGTCAGGGGGCGGATTTTTTATTTTCCTTTCGCCAGCACTATTCCCCAAACGCTTCTCGCCCCATTTAATTTTAATACTTTAGCGCACTCTTCCAAGGTTGTGCCGGTAGTAGTGATGTCGTCAACTAACAAAATATTTTTACCCCGTAGGGAACAGCCATGGCTGTTCCTGATATTTGCATTATTCCCCACGAACACAAACACATCTTTCAAATTATTCAACCTTTGTTCTCGGTCCAATTCGGCTTGGGGAGTAGTATATTTTTTTCTAACCAAAATATGTTGGTTCAAAGCTCCTGCTTTGAACCTTAATGTACTTCTATACATTTTGATGATCTCCCTCGCCAAGATCTCCGCCTGATTAAACCCCCTCTGCCTCAATCTCTTTTTATGCAACGGCACCGAAATAACCAAATCGAATTCCGGAAAATCCGGAGGTCCGACCTGGGGGTACTCCCACTGGTCGCACCTCGGGATTTTTGTGTTTTCTTGCTTTTTTGCTTTTTTGTTTTCTTGTCTTAACTTTCCCGCCATCATCTTCCCTAAAATATTTCCGATATCAAAAATGTAATTGTATTTAAAATGATGAATTACTTCCTTAAGAACTCCTTCTCCAAAATTAGCGCAAATGAAAATACCGTCTAGGGCGGGCGGGGAAACCCCGCCCCTACAAAAATGACAAAATTCACCGGCCTCACTCGGCCTCCGGCATTCCGGGCAAAAAGGCTGTTTAATAATGTCGATCGTCTTCAAACATTCCCCGCAAATCCATTGCCCTTCTACCCCGCAACCCAGACAAGTACGAGGAAAGAGAAGATCAAAGACGAAGTTACGCGATAAAAAATAAAGTTTTTTCAGCATGTTTTTATTTTAGCAAATAAATGTTGCATCCGAAATAATTTAGTCTATAATCATAACTATAATTAAAACAAAAACAAATGGAGATAATTTCATCGCTCCCCAGTTATGTTATCTGGATTATTGTAATTGTGGCTGCTGTTGTTTTCTATTTTATTTATAAGAAAAAAGATGAAGGTTTTAAGGGCTCGGCTCTGCTTTCTTTTGCCAGAGATCTCACGCAAGAGGCTAGCCTGAAAAAACTTGATCCGGTTATCGGCAGAAAGGATGAGATAGAGAGGGTGATCCAAATCCTTTCCCGAAGATCAAAAAATAATCCTATTTTAATTGGGAAGGCGGGAGTGGGCAAAACTGCAATAGTAGAGGGCTTGGCACAACGAATTGTTGATGGCTCCGTACCGGTAGAACTGCGCAGTAAAAAAGTTTTTGTTTTGGATATTTCAGAAATGGTATCCGGTACCAAATACAGAGGCGAATTTGAGCAAAGAATGAAAGCTTTAATGGCGGAAATTACCACAGCGAATAGAAACATTATTCTGTTTGTGGATGAAATTCATTTGCTAATCTCTGCCGGCGGAGCAGAAGGCGCCATCAAAGCCGAAGATATTTTTAAACCCGCTCTGGCCCGTGGAGATCTGCAAATGGTCGGAGCAACAACTTTAGGTGAGTTTGATAAATTTATCAAAAGCGATGTAACGCTAGAGCGAAGATTCCAACCGGTTTATGTCGATGAGCCTAATGAAAAAGATACTAAAAAAATCTTGCTTGGTTCCAAAGCAAAATTTGAAAATTTTCATAATGTGATAATTGAAGATAGCGCTATAGATGCAGCCATAAAACTTTCCAAATTATATATGAAAGACAGAAATTTCCCCGACAAAGCTATCGACCTTATAGACGAAGCTTGTTCCAAAGTGAAACTGGAAACGGTTGAGAAAAGGGAAGTAAAGCTAAAAAATCAAAGGTTACATCTGGGGATGTTCGGGCGATTATAAAATATTACAAAAGAGGCAGAAAATAGTTAAAACCTTATGCTAAATGAACGGAGTAAATTAGCAATCTTTGAGGAACAAAAGATAAGGCGCTTTTGGGATGATAAGAGAGAAAAATGGTACTTCTCTGTTGTAGATGTTGTGGCTTCCTTAACTATCCAATCCGAACACAAAAAAGCACAAAGTTATTGGACAACATTAAAAAATAGGTTAAAAGAGGAGGGAAGCGAGGTCGTCACAAAATGTGACCAACTGAGAATGCAGGCAACAGACGGAAAATTTTATCCAACTGACGCAGCTGATACCGAAACATTATTTCGTTTGATCCAATCAATTCCTTCTCCAAAAGCCGAACCTTTCAAACTTTGGTTGGCTCGCGTTGGATATGAAAGAGTAGAAGAAGTGGAAGATCCTGAATTGGCAATTCAAAGAGCGCTCCGAACTTATCTGCAAAAAGGTTATTCAAAAGAATGGGTTGATCTTCGCCTCAAAAGCATTGAAATCAGAAAGGATCTGACCAATGAATGGCTTGAGCGAGGAATTACCAAGAATCAAGAATATGCGATATTAACCGACGATATTACTTTCGCTTGGGCGGGAATGAGAACAAAAGATTATAAAAAATATAAAGATTTAAAAAGAGACAATCTTCGTGATAATATGACCAACCTTGAATTGGTTCTTAACATGTTAGCGGAAACCGCAACAACCGAAATTTCAAAAAGTAAAAAACCAAAAACTTTTAACGAAAATAGAGAAATCGCTCATCAAGGCGGATCGGTCGCGGGAAATGCAAGGAAAGAAATAGAAATTAAATCCGGCCAAAAAGTTATCTCGCCAAAAAACGCGAAAACATTAGGGATTAGAAAAAAATTATCTTGAGTCATACTTATTTTAAAAATAATAAAATGGAACTCCGATATTACATCGGAATAAAAAAATGGCAAAACATAAAAAAACATTAACAAAGCTAAAAACCAAAATCTCAACTCGCACGGCTTTGCTTATCGCGCTGGGGCTAATAATTATCGGCGGAGCAGCATTCGGAATAGTTCCGTCATTGCTCGGACCAAGAATAACTTCATTTACTCCATCTTATGGCATCGACGGTTCTATTTATTTGTCATGGTCGACAACCGGGATGAAAGATAACTCTTGCGGGATCTTTGTTGGCAACACCACGGTAACCGGGATATTAAAAGGGGTTGGGGGAAGACAATTAATTTACAGCAAGCCGACAAGCGGCATGATTACTGTAGTTTCTCCGATAAGCACTTCATATACTCTGGGCTGTCTTAAGCCGGACGGAGTTACCTGGGTAAAACAGACTATAAATGTGGTTCCGCCTTATACATCACCGTATTCTTCTATAATTCCTTATATTCCTCCTTACACAACTACCTCGACCAATTACAATTATTCTTATGTTCTAGCCTCCAAAAGCCAGACAACACAATCACTTAAGAGAGGTGGCGTTGCTGTTGTAACTATGAAATTGCAGAATACTGGTAATGCCTCATGGGAAACAGCAGCAGCTGAAAGAGTGCAATATCCGTTAATTCAAGCGGCAATTATTCCTTCCTTATCTTCTCATGCTTATATGTTTTTGTTCAATTCCCTCATTTCCCTTTCCTGGGGAGAGCCTTTTAAATCTTTTTCAGATGTTAGCGGCGGTTTTACAAGTATGAGCTTGTCTGGTTATCAAACTAGATATGCCAATCCGGGTGGTGGAGAGGTTGATTTCTCTCTAGCCATCAAAGCTCCAGACAATATTGTGCCAGGGAGCTATAATGTCTGCTTTAATTTAAAGGGATTAAGATTCGGGGATACTTCTAGTGATCCCAACACACCAGTTACCATAAATGGTTCTCCAGTCTGTTTTGATTTTAGTATTTCTTATTAGACTAGAATTATAAAGTAAAGCACTGATTATAATTTACTGCTCCATTTCTTGAAATAATCTTTTTGCTTCTTGCAAATTCGATTTTAGCTGAACGGCCTTTTCCAGGGCCGTTTTTGCTTGTTCTTTTTGCCCGATACCAATCAGATATTTGGCTTCTTCTAAATAAATAATCGGATTGCTGGGATCGAGTTCGATAGCTCTATTATAAGCATCGATAGTTTTACTTTGCGCTTCTTTATCTTCCGGTTTGGTTGAATAAACTATGGCCAGAATCCGATAGCTTTCCGAATGTTTATTGCATTCCTTAATAGTTCTTTCGGCCGAATTTAACGCCATATCATATTGGCCGGCAGACAACTGCTGCATCGCCAGCATTCCCCAATAGCGATCGATGTGAGAATTATATTTTGTTGCGTTTTCATAATCGCCTTGAGCAGAATATACGGTTGCCAGATAAACTCTGCTCCAATAGAAATAAAAAAGGGCAACTATTAAAATCGAAAGAACAATAATAATCGTCGCTAACCATTTTTTGAAATTTAACTTGAGCTGTTTAACTTTGCCGTCTTGCAACGCTAGGATCATTCCAACCGCTAGCCAAAAATAAAGCGCCGTGGTAACCACGGAAAATCCCCCCAGATTAGCAACAAAGACGCCCAGCAATGATAACCCAACCGCAATCAAAAGCAGATCTTTCTTTTTGGAAAACAAAGTATATTTTAGCGCAAAAAATACCATTGCAAGATAAGCGAGCAAAGAGAAAATTCCGGTATTGGCGAGTATGTCGAGAAGTTCATTATGCGAGCGGTCAAAGAAGGGCGACCATTGGTCATTCATATTTATCTTAGGATCGCGATATTTAGGGAAGGAATACATAAGCGTTTCCGGACCGGTTCCCACAAGAGTATGGTCTCGGGCAATTTGTAGTGTGCCTTTCCAGGCAAAATAGCGCAGAGCAAAAGTGCCGTTGGTTTGCTCTTGTCCGTTAATAACCTCTCTAAAAAGTTGGAGATTAACCCTGCTTGATATTTGGGCGCGAAAATAAAAACCGATAATGGCTAGAAAAATCAATCCCGCTAAAAGCACTTTTTTATTTTTCCAAATAAATTTTTTGCCTAAAACAATTAAAGCAACTATGATTAAAACCACAAAAGCGAACCAAGCGGCGCGCGAAGCAGTTAAGACCAGAGCCAAGATGTTAACCAGTAATAAGGCTGCGATCAAAATTTTATAAAAAACTTTTTTCTCTTTTATTAAAAAATAAATGTTGATGGGCAGAACAAAAACCAAATAAGCACCGACAAAGTTTGGCTGTCCGAGCGTTGAAACCAACCTCGCGCTCCAGTTGCCCAGGTTATATATTTGGTATATTCCATAAAGAGAAACAAAGGCGCTGGAAAGCAGAATTGAATAAAGCATATCCTTAATCACTTCTTTCTCGCCGTGAAAAGTTTCTACAAAAATAAGAAGTAATAAGATATAAGAAAAAAGAGACAATACCCCACCGTTATAGCGCCACGAATTGCCAATAAGACTGGTATAAGGATGGATCGAAAAAGCCAATGAAATCAGGTTGAATAAAAAAAATAGCAAAATCAAAACGGCCAATTTATTTTTTATCAAAGAAATCTTTTTCTCCGCCAAAACTTTCCAAACCCAAAAGATAAAAATCAAACCCGTGAAAAAATAAACCAAGGTAATCTTGTTGGTTTCAAAGGGCTCTTCCGGCAACATCACCAAAAAAATCGGCGTCAAAAAGACCAGAAAAATGTAGAGGTTTTTGATAATATTCTTTATTCGCATGAGAATAGTATAGGATATTTTAGGACAAAAAAACAGAGGCCGCGCTTCGCGCGGCCTCGTGAGATTCGTTCATTGAATTTGCTGAAGTTGAAACTGGATCAGCGATTGCGCGCTTTGGCCTTGTTCTCCCAGTACATCTTTCCGAAGAGCTTGTCTTCGGGGATGCTCTGGAGAGAGCGACCCGCCACCCTGCCGGAATCGGCCGGCAGAACGGTGATGGCGAGACAGAACTCCGAGCCCTCGATGTCGGTCGGATTGATGAGGTTGTAATACCACCCCGCCCAGTCACCGAGATAGCCAGAGTCGATCGCGTCCGGTTTCGTCTGGAGCTTGAAGCACTCCTGATATTCGCCCGGCGCGGCATTTTTGCCGGACAAGTAAAACATCAGGTCTCCGGATTCTCCCGGAAGAATCGTCTCCTGATTCCACATGGTCATGTCGGAAACGACTCTTTGGTCATACCACGATGAGCCATCGTAGAAAGGCGACTGAATCTCGGCCTCATCGGAGAGAACCATGTAAATCCGGTTCTTCCGATTGTCAAAATTTGACCACGCCGTATTCCCCGTGTTTGTCACATGAATCGAGTAAAGATTGTCGGGATATATGGCATCCTCTCCTGAAGTCAGAGCGATGGTCAGACTCGACGATGCGACTTCGGCTGCATAGTTCTCTACGAAGTCGCCGGGAACAACCTCGATGATCATGTCTTTCTCGATCTGTGCGGAGCCTGCCGGCAATCCGACAACTTCGGCTTTCACCGTAAGTATCTTAGAACGGTCCGGCGTAACGGAAATGGTTGACAGATCGACTGATGTTGTCGCCACTCCGTTAATCGAGCTCACGACATGGATAATCGGTCCGATCACTGTATCGCCATCGAGCAAGCGAAAGCGAACCGTGACTCCCGGAATTCCGCATCCATACATTCCACCCGAACAGAGCCCGGACGCGTAAACACCGACATTCTTTCTCTCGCCGGACCTTGCGATCTGGTAATCGTAAGACTGGTAGGTGTCTTGCATTATGTCGCCCTCGCCGAATGGGTCGAGATAATCGACCATCTGGGCCGCATGAACATCAACGGGCACAATCTGTTGAGCAGCCGGACCGGCCGAACTTCCGCCTCCGCCGCAACCGGAGACGGACAGAACAACGACCAGCAAAAACGCGAAGAACACCGGGAAAGACTTTTTCATTGTTTCTCACCTCGTTTGATTTCCCCTCTTAACTGCTTAGCCACGATAGGGGTTAGCGGCTTATATTTTACTGGTTAAAAACCAGATTTTTCTCTTACAAATTTTCAAGGTTCATAATGTTATCATTATATCACAAAAATATATCTTTGTCAACACTACTTTTTGGCTAAAATAACACAAAAAGCGGTCTTTTAAACCGCCTAAAATACCTTGCCGAAGGCATACTTAATTTTTTATACTTTATTTTTGATTTTTTATCTTATTCAATTCAATTACATGTCAATTGAATAAATCCCCACTCTCACATTCCGATTTGTGTTAATTTTACCCACATCCGTTCCGGTATAGAAGTATCTTAAAATTTCTTTATAGCTTTTACCGTCATTGGCCATGCCGCGAGCGCCTCTTCCGCTCATACCAACCCCATGGCCTAACATCGGATAACCGGCGCTCCAAGGATCGGGAACAGAAACCAGCCATGGATAATCACTTTGTTTTGAACCCCAAACTTCCGAGATCGAACGAGTTCGCCCATCAGATTGAGTGTAGTAAGGAGTTAAAACCGGATTACTATTATAAGTCACGACTTGTCCGGCCGTATCATCGACTGCGCGAGGAATATTATTGGCGCGAGTGGCAAAATTGTAGCCTTGATAAATTTGATCGTCGCCATTGCCATTGCGTGAATTTTTAAGCGTTATAAAATCATCCGGCCACCTTCCACCTCGGCTCAAGTGGTAATAGATATAGCTCCGTTCCGCGACCACGGCCGATTTAACATATTCGTAACCGGCACTATCCAATGGTTCGGAAACGCCTTTCAGATAATCTTCAATATTCAAATCATTAATCACCCAGAGTTTATGGCTTTTGGTGCTATAGCGAATCTCAATCACGCCCTTGAATCTATTATCATTAATAGATGGATTCCAAGCCGGCCGATCGGTATAAGAATCTACCGTAAAAATAGTCGGTACCGCCCAAGGAACGATACTAACCCAGCCGGTCGCTTCAATGACATTGCCATTATTGATTTTGAAAAAGTGCTTGCCGCCATTGTAGTAAGCTGTAACAATATCCCCATTTTTTCCTTCGGCTAATTTCGCTCCCGAATCATTAACCACTATAAATGGCCCGTTGGAAGAAACTTTCACAGTTTGAACACCGTTGGGAATACTAATTAGCTGGGTACTATTATTTGAATTATTTGCAGTCGCATTCACATCTTGTCCACCAGCTGGCGGGTTAACGGTTATTTGCCAATAAATCCCAATGTCTTTAAACCAAGCCACGCCATCGCGAACAAGTGTAAAGTATTCTTTGTAGACTTTCGCTTCCGATGGAGCCGTGATGTTAAATGTGAAGCGGACATTTTCACCGGGATTGACCGTGTCTTTGTCCATTGCCACACGGTTAGAAGAAATAAAAGGACTAATTCGATCTCTTGGGTTAGCGGTAGCTAGACGAACCGGAGTTGCGTCATCTTTTTTCCAAATTTTGTTGCCGGTATTTTTTACTTCCAGCCAAATTTGCTGTGTCGTACCGGCATTCATTGAAATAAAAGGGCTTTGAGAAATATAATCAAAATCGTCTTTATCGCTAGCCGAAACTACCGGGGTATTATTAACAACGCTGGCTGATGGTACAACCATAAAATTCCAGAAGATGCCAATATCATCTGTCCAACCAATACCATCGGCAACCAATCCAAACTTTTCCTTGGTTAAACCAAGGGTAGTGGGAGCGGTAATGGTAAAATCGAATCTAGCTGTCTCACCCGGCGCAACTTTATCCTGACTCATGGCGATTCTATTTTTGGAAAGCCAAGAGGAATTGGCGAAAGCGCTTTCTTTGTCATCAATGGTGGCCAGATGAAAAAAATCTTTATACCAATTGGTTATGCCGGTATTTTTTACTTCCAAAGAAACGGCTTTTGTCTCTCCGGAATTCAGAGTTGGGTACGCGCTTTGATTCATTAAACTAAAGGTGTAGGCACTAATTTTTTGGCTGTAGACTTTTGGTTCGCTCGGCGTCGGTGTAGTAACCAATTGTCCACCGGCAGCATTAACTGTGATATTCCACTCTACATTAAGTAAGTTTCCGCCTTCGATATTTCGGCTATCCGAGCGGATGGTAAACTTTTCATTATATTGTCCGGGATTATTTGGCGCGGTGATTACAAATGAAATTCGGCCCGTTGCTCCCGAACTGATATTGGAATTATTAAAGCTGCCTGGGCTTTTTTTGCTTTCCCAATCGCCATCGGTGTAGAAAAGACTGTCGCGATTATTGGAAGTTACTAATTTTATAGCATCGCCACTGGTCCAGTTCTTACTCCCCACATTTTTTACATCTACCCAAAGTGTTGCTTGTTTACCGGCAGCTAAAATCTGATCGGCAGCTTTATCAACTACTTTACCCCTATATTCCGGCGTAACAACATTGAGGTTGGCGCTAAAACCACCACCGGAAACTAAATTTCCTCCCAACCTGGTTTCAAAGCTTTGAGATAATCCTTGGTTAATACTTGGAGCAGTGATGTTTAAATTAAAGTTTCCGATTTCACCCGGCTCAACACTTCTTCCGAAGCTAACTAATTCAGCGCTTAGGCTTCCTCCGACACCACTAATAGATAGTTTGTTATCGCCTCCGGAAGGCCAAGGAGTATTGCCGGTATTTTTCAAACTGGCTTTAATTTTGGTAGTATCGCCGCCATAAACTTGCGCTCCATTATCGACCGAAATAAATTGAGCGCTCACTTTTTTGGCCGGATAGGTTTTCAGTTTAGTATCTGTTTTTCCTCTTAAATCTTGGATTCTTTCGTAAATAGTATTGCCCGGACAGGAGGTGGCATTTAAGTCTTTGTGTCCGACTATGGTTGGGATAGTTTTATTCTTCAAATAAACTTGACCGGTTGGATTGATACCATATTGAAAGGATTTATAGGCGATTAAATTTATTAAGGCATCATATTGAGCCGTCTCGAGATTGCGAACATTATAGTCGCCGATCAAAACTATGCCAATCGTCCCGCTATTATAACCGAGAGTATGGCCGGCAATTACTCCGCCGCCGCCCGATCGGCCTTCATAGATACTGCCATTAACATCAATGACATAATTGTAACCAATATCGCCCCAGCCGTAACTGACCGCATGGCCATAATAAAGATTGCGCACTACGCTCATCTGATCCGCCACTTTTGCGCCTTCTTCTCCGGCTGTATGGTGAATTACGAAGGCTTTAGGTCCATCGTACTCCGGCTTCCAGGTCATCCAAGATTCATTGGCGCCCCATTCAGATCGGGAAATTATCTTTGGCCCCAGACCGGAATTGTCTAGAGAAATTTTAGTTATTCCAGTCTGGCCTGAAGTATTAAAAAAATTAAAATTTATTTTGAAATTTTTGCCGATGTCGTTGCCACTAAAATCAATTTTGTATTGAAGATATTGGTCGCTATCGCTGTTATATACTTCTCCGTAAATCCAATCATTATTATCCTTGCCATTTTCCGGATTAAGAAGCGCCCATGCTCCCAAAGTATTTTCGGATTTACCTGTTCTTAGAAAAATAGCAACATTGCCAAAACCATTCGACCACTTGCTGGCAATACCCGTAAAAGCGAAATCGTTTTTTTCAACAGCTGAAATATACTCTCCTTTATCAACAGAAATTGTTTTTTCAAGAGTCTTGCTTGGAATATCGCTTGATTTTGCAGAAACAAAACCTATCCCTGAAAAAGGAATAAGACTGGAAATTAGGATTAAGAAAGATAAAAATGTGATGACTTTATTTCGTATAATCATAAATCTATTATCGTATTTGTTTGGTAAAAAGTCAAATCATTTGGAAAGTAAAAAACTAATTTTCAACAAACAAGGTTGGGAGTTATAACAAAGTTATAACAATCAAAAATCTATTTGCATTTTATAAACAACATACTATAATTAGAATTAAGAAATTAAAATATAAAAAACTAAAACAAATAAAAGTATTTGGGGAGGGAAAATACACATGCTAAAAAGTGAAATTGAAAAATTTTTTTCCGATGAGGATGATTTTTTGGGTGGAAATAACACCGAATTGGTTGCCAGCGACGATAACGATTTGATGAGCGATGAGCTTGAGGGCCAGCTCTCAATTGACATGTACCAGACCGACGATGATCTAATTATTAAAGCTCCCGTAGCCGGCGTTGATCCGAATGATCTTGAGGTTTCTGTCACAGAAGATTCGTTTGTGATTCGCGGAAAAAGACATGATGAACACAAACAAGAAAAGGGTAATTATTTTGTACACGAATGTTACTGGGGATCTTTCAGCCGCAGCGAGTCTCTGCCGGTACCGGTAGTCGCTGAAAAAGCCGAAGCTTCGATCAACAAAAAAGGCGTCTTAACTATTCGCGTACCAAAGTCTTCAAAAGGAAAAAGTAAGACTTTAAAGATAAAAACAGAGTAAATTCACCCCGTCAAATCCGAAAGGCAATTTGACGGGGTAAAAATAAAATTATGAATAAAAAAATTCTCATTATCGGTGGAGCCGTAATCGCTCTAATAATAATTATTATTGGGGGTATTCTGATTTTTAGAAAACCGGCACCAACGCCAAGTCCAACTCCGGTAGATTGCGTTAAAGATCCTACCAATAAAGCTTGTCCTCAATTACCCAATCCCAATCAAGAAGCTAACCTTACTATGTGGGGAGTTTTTGACGATGGCTCCATTTTTCAGCCGCTAATAAGCGCTTTCAATAAACAGTATCCCAACATCAAAATTACTTATGTAAAAAAATCATATAGCGATTATGAGGCTACTATGGTTGATGCTATCGCTTCGGATACGGGACCGGATATTTTTAATGTATCCAATTTCTGGCTTCCAAAGCATAAATCAAAGATGGCTTCCGCGCCTCAAGAAGTTTTTTCAGCCCAGGAATTCAACCAAGGCTTTATTCAATCAGCCTACGATGATTTTGTTTCGGATGGCAAGGTTTATGGAGTTCCTTTATATACCGACAATCTCGTTCTCTATTACAATAAAAGACTGATGGCCAAAGACAGTCTTTATGAACCGCCCCAGAATTGGAACGATGTTGTAACCTATTCAAAGATATTAACCAAAAAAGTTCCCGGCGGTTCCGACGAGTTAACTCAAGCCGGAATAGCCTTGGGAACTAGTAGTATTACCAGATCCGCCGATATTCTGACAGCTATGATGCTGCAAACCGGCACACCTATAATATCTGATGACAAGCGATCTTTCAATTTCAATCAATTTAGAAAAAACGCGCAGGGAAGTCCGGAGTATCCCGGCACCAATGCCTTAAGCTTTTACACTTCTTTCGCCGACCCCTCCAAAGCTTCTTATTCATGGAATGACTCATTCGGAGATCCGGTTAACGCCTTTGCTCAAGAAAAAGTGGCTATGATCGTTGGTTATTCGTATTTTGCTTCCTTGATAGAAAGAGCTAATCCAACCGTATCTTATGATATTGCTCCTCTGCCACAAATAAAGGGGGCTCCCGAAAATGTTGATTTTGTTAACTACTGGGGCTGGTCGGTTTCCAATCGATCAAAAAATCAGACGGCCGCTTGGTTGTTCTTGAAATTTCTAACCGAGAAGGAACAAATTAATAACTACCTTCAGGCAACCGGCAGAACTTCTCCTCAAAAAAATACCGTGGGAGCCAGCAATAAAGTTTTTGATGGCCAGAAATATTATGCTAAAACTATTTTTAAGGGAAATGCGGAAAACTTTGATCAGATCTTTACCGAAATGATCGATGATGTAGTAAAATACAAACAGCCCAATCAAAGCGCTATTGATACAGCTGCCCGAAAGGCTAATGAAATGTTAAGTAAATACTATTAAAACCAAAGAGGCGGGGGTTGATATTTTTTCCAACAATAGAAAGATAAAAACCATAAAAAAAATCATTGCCTTATTTTTTGGCCTGTATTTTGTGTCTTTATCGATTTTTTTTATATTATTGCCGCAAAATGTTCTGGCTGCTCCCATAATAGATGATAGTTCCGGCGGCCAAATCATAACCGATCCTACATCCGGCTCACAGATACAAGCAAATGAAGCCGCAGCGAAACAACAGATTAAAACGGCCTGTGATGTCATTGGCGGAACAGTTAACCAGACAACGGGCTATTGCGAAAAAGATGGGAGAGTTTTGGGCAGTAACGAACTGTATGGACCAAAAATAAGCGTCATTGATTCACTAGTTGGCATCTTTCAGAACCTTATCATCTCGGCGGCTTTTTTGATATTTGTCTGGGGCATTCTTACCTATACAACCAGTGCGGGAGGAAAAGGCGTAGAGAAGGCCAAAGAGTATATTCTTAGCGCTGTTATAGCTTTAGCGGCACTTGTTCTGGTCAGAGTGTTTTTTAAAAATACCATTGGGGAGACTCCATTGCCAACAGCAACAGGATCGCTTGATGAAATTTTAAATATAATAAGAGGTGGAGCAGGCACTACCGGACCATTGGAAATTTTTAATGTGCTAAGCCGCCTTTTGACCGGAATTACCAACTGGTTGCTTATAGGTTTTCCGGCTACAGCTCTTATTTTTATAATGTATTCCGGCCTTCTTTATATTTTTTCCGCCGGTAATCCTAAAAAAACCGAGGCGGCCGTAAAAAGCCTAAACACTTCTATTCTTGGCTTCGTTTTCTTCTTAATGTTATATGCTCTGTGGTATTTCATTCGAAGTTTTCTGGGAGCATAGAGGTATTGCAAAAAAATATATATCTTGTAAAATAAAATAGAAAATAACTGGTCCATGCGGACTGTTGATAATATATCCCCAGTCAAATCCGAAAGGCAATTTGACGGGGTAAATATAACTAAAATAAAAAGATGATTAAAAAGGTAAAACTAATCGCAGGCACTTTTGTCTTGTCTACCATGGTTCTTATCGCCAATAAAGTTTCGGCTGTTACCTGTATTACTCCTAATAACCCTCCGGGATGTACTTCGGGCTCTATCGATACGAAGGAGTTAGCTGTAGGTAATCTTAATACTTATATAAGCGATGCTTTGGGCTTTGCTATCTGGGCGGCCGGATTATTGTCAGTTGTATTCATAATTATTGGAGGCTTCCAATACATTACCGCCGGAGCCAGCAAAGATGGTGCTACCAAAGCAAAAAACACCTTGACTTATGCAATTATCGGTTTAGTTATTGTTTTGCTAGCGCTTGTTATTCGAAATTATGTTCTTACCAGCATAGGCGTATCCATCCCCGTTCTGTAATTTCAGGAAAATAAAAAAAATATCCTCCGTTCGGGAGGATATTTTTTTATGTTTACAATTGAATGTTTTATTTTACTAAACCAGCAATCAACTTCGCCAACTTTGATTTTTTACGAGCAGCGTTATTCTTGTGGATAGTTTTTTTCTTAACATTTTTATCGATCGTCTTATAGGCTTTCTGCAACAAATCATTTAATTTTTTCTTATCCGCTTTTTCCGCTACGGCATCCTTGGTTTCTTTAATAATTTTTTTCATGGCAAGCTTAAAACGAAGATTGTCCTCTCTTCTTTTTGCGGTTTTTTTAACATCTTTTATGGAAGCTTTCAGATTAGGCATAGGGGTAAATTATTATTATATGATTAAATGAATAAAGGATTATGATAACATCTTTTTATTAGTAAATTTTATCAACGAATTAACTTCTCTTGGCAATTGTTTTAACTGTGAAAAGATAAATAAATATTGTTCTTCCGATAGCAACCCTCTGATTTTTGCTTTTTCATTCCAGTCTAGCGATTCATAAATAGACCCATAACTATAATTATAAAATTTAATCTTGTCTTTCTTGGTTTTTCTACCAAATCCTTCAGCGATATTAGCTGATATTGAATCAATTGCCCTAATAAACTGTTTTCCGACTGTATCTTTGGCCAAATAATCCCACTTAATCACTATATTCCAGACATAATTGGAAAGAGGGAGGGCTATTTTATAGGTATTAATATCATTTAATTGTAAAAACTTTTTATTTGTATTTTCAATCATTTATTCATTTAGTCCTTTAATCCTTTATTCATCCTACCACAAAACCCCGTTTCAATCAATCAACTCTTTCCTACGCTGCGTATTTTATCTTCTGTACACATACATTTTTTCAAACCCCGGATCTTTTTTTATCATCAAAGTCTCTTGAGTGAATTGCGGTTGCCAACCTGGCACAGGGAAAGTACTAACAATAATGATTGCTCCCTGCCTCAATTCTTTCTCAAGTTTGTTCTTCAGCTTTTCCATCGTTTCCGGCCAGGTATAAATATAGACAATGTCTGCCCGACTAAGATCTACATCAAAAATATTTTTTCTGGCAAAAATTACTTTTTGTCTGACAAAAGAAGATCTGGCTCTAGAAAAATATATTTTAAACGGACTACGATCAAAACCATAGACTTGGAAATCGGGAAAAAACTTTTTAATTCTGATAGCAAAAGCCCCGCGTCCGGAGCCAAGATCAAAGAAGGTTGCTTTTTTTAAGTCTAATTTTTCTAAAATCTCTTTAACTTTTTGAGTAGCTTTCTTACTCGAAGAAACATCAATATATTTTATATGGATATTGGTAAGGATGGAATCAAGAATAAAAACAGAATATAGAAAAGAAATAAAGATGATTAAAAGAGCGGTAAATATGACTGAATATTGGGTCATTGCTTATAAATAATGAATTAATGATTAAAGGATTAAATGATTAAAAAGCGCCCCTATAGTCCTTTATTCATTTAATCATTTATTCATGAGAACTTTTCTTAATCAACTAATCTCTCTTTTCTTCTACTACTATGATTTCTTCGCCCCCTGCTTTTTTCACCCTTACCACCACTTCTTTGTTTTTTTCGCGATCAACTATCACTTGCTGGCCTATTGAAAAAAGAGTACCAACTACCCAATAAAGGGTAAGTCCGGAAGGCAAGCTGACAGCAAAAAATAAAGTCATCAACGGCATCAGAAATATCATTTGACGATTCATTTTTTGTTCGGTAGAAGGATTTTTGGATTTATCTATCGGGGTCGTCATTATGGCTAAAACATATTGCAAGCCGGCAGCTAGAACGGGCAAAACAAATTTTTCCGGTTTTGATAAATCCAAAAATCCTAAAAATGTAGGACTGATTTTTTCCGGCAAGTGAATGAAAGAGTAAACTTGAGCCGGGTTTATTTTGGTCAAAACCTCTCTAAAAATCTGATAGAGCGCCAAGAGTATAGGAAGCTGAATCAAAACCGGCAAACAGCTGCTGATAGGGCTTACTCCATTGTGCTTGTAGAACTCCATCTGCGCCTTCGCAAAAGCCTGCTGATCACTCTTGTGCCGCTCTTTTAGAATGGCTAATTCTGGAGCAAGTTTCTTCATTTTTCTTTGCGCTCTAGAGGATTTTAGGCTTAACGGCAGAACAACGACCCTTATTATTATAGTTATTATAATAATGGCGATACCAAGATCGTGACCCGGCACATTGTTGTATAAAAACAAGAGCAGGTTGAGTAGCGGTTTTATAAGAAATTCGTTCCAAATATAGACCATAAATATAAAAAATTAAAGATAAAAGATAAAAAACAAATACTTAAATATATAAAAACAAAGATATTTTTAAGTTTTTAATTCTTGTTTTTTATTTTTTATATTTTATTTTTCATTTTAAAAAATCTTCTCCTCCCTTACTCCAAGGGTTACATCTTAAAACTCGCCAAATCGCTAAATAACCCCCCTTAAAAAAACCATACTTTTGAAAGGCCTGCTTACTATATTGTGAACAAGTGGGATGATATTTGCAATAGCCGTATGGGTATCTTGCCTTCAGCCAGCCATGATCGGGAGAGAGAGTTTTTTGATAAATCGTAATTAGAAATATAACAATTTTCCGCGGTATAAAGATGATTTTTTTAAAAGTATCGTCCATTTGTATGCTTTCGGAATGACGGACGAAAGTCCGTCTCTCAATGTTGACGAACTATCGTTCGTCATTCCAATATGTTTAATAAGCCTGTCCTTCCGCAAAGATGCAAAAACTCTTTCTCTAAATCCTGATAACTCGCTTCCAATATCTTGTCTTTCGCCGAAATGATCAGCCAATAACCCTTTCTGATTTTATCTTGGTTCAACCGAATAATTTCGCGCAATTGCCTCCTTTTTCTGTTTCGCATAACTGAACTTTTGGAGATATTCAATCCTAAAACTATCCCGAATCTAACCGGCTCATTGCTATTTTTCGATTCCAAAAAACGCAAAGAAAAAAATATGCCGCTCACAACCTTTCCTTTTTTGTAAACCAAATCAAACTCTTTTTTTGATCTTAAGCTTTTGTTGAGAGACATATTATTTATCGCTAACACTTAAACGCTTTCGGCCTTTTGCCCTTCTTCTGGATAAAATCTTTTTGCCATTGGCCGATTTCATGCGATTGCGAAATCCATGAACTTTTAGCTTGCTTCCTCGTTTGTATGCGCCGGTACCTTTTTTCAAAACTTCCTCCTAAAAAATATTATATAATAAGAAGTTTTGCCCTCCGAAGTTCACACTGGAAATAACAGAATGTAATTCGTTTTTCCAGTAAGAATGAAGGATGGGCTGCTATCTTATAATATAAAGGTTAATAAATAATGCTTAACACCATCTAATTCTAACTGCTACGACCCTTTTTGTCAATTAAATCTGATAACTCTTTTGTTAATTTCCAGCCCTCACAGTGTTTTAAAACCCCAAAATAAGACTGTCGAATTTGCTCAAATGATTCTTGGCTAATAACTTTTTGATCTAATAGTCTCTTTTTTGCTCTCAACTTCTTAAACATTCTTTTCTTGGTCTTCGTTCGGAGAATTTTGTGATACGGAAAAACCACATATCCCAAAAAATCAATTCCTTGATTTGGTTTGCGGATAATGGTTTTGTCAGGATGTAATTGCAACTTAAGGTTGTCTTTTATAAAATCGCCGACCGCATCCTGTAGGGAACAGCCATGGCTGTTCCCTACCGAATACAATATCACAAAATCATCACAATACCGGGCATACGATTTAACCTTTAAGCGATGTTTTACAAACTGATCTAATTCGTTCAAGTAGATATTGGCAAAAAGTTGCGAGGTAAGATTGCCCAGCGGAATCCCCGTACTCTCTCTCTCTCTCTCGTTTTGTTTTGTGTTAAACGAATCGATTGTTTCTTTAACTAACCACAAAACATTCTCATCTTTGATTTTCTTTTTAATTAAATCAAACAATATCTCATGGTCAACGGACGCGAAAAATTTTTTGATGTCTAATTTAATGATGACACGATAATATTTTACTTCCCCTGTAGAGACACGCCATGGCGTGTCTCTACGAAGAAAACTCTGCAATCGATCTACTGCCTTATGTGTTCCTTTTTCGTTTCTGCAGGAATATGAATCATGGATAAATGTTTTGTCGAAGATAGGATAGAGGATTCTATAAATAGCGTGATGAACTATGCGATCTTTCACAGTAGCTTTGTGAATGTGCCGTCTTTTTGGATCATTGATAAAAAATGAGGTATAATGGCTATGCTTATAGGTTTTAGATTTAAGCTCCTCGTGAAGATTAAAGAGATTATCTTCAAGATGTAGCTCAAATTCTTGGACATCTTTCTTTTTTCTTTTCCCTTTTTTAAATTCATTCCAACTACAAAATAAATTATCAATACTAATAATTTGGGAGAATAAATTATCATGGAGAATTTTCATAGTCCGTCTATTATTCAGAAGGTTTATGATTTCTATGCTGAACTTTATTTGGTGGTAGAAAAGATGCCCAAGAAAGACAAATATGCCCTGGGCGAGAAACTGCAAAAAATCACTTTGGATTTTCTGGAATTGCTAATCACTGCCAGCAATAAATCAAAAGATAAAAAATATCCCTTCATGGAATTAGCTAGTACAAAGCTTGAAGTTCTGAAAATTACTATCCGACTCTCACATGAAGTTAAAGCGATACCAACGAGCAAATATCATTCTCTGGAAGAAAGACTTCAGGAAATTGGTAGGATGCTTGGGGGATGGATAAACTCAATAAAAACACCTTGATTGGTGTTTTTATTTTTTGCTTAGAGACTATCTCGACGGCGGCACCGATGTTGTCATTGGCATTCTCGGGATTCCAGTTGTCGTTGACATTGAGGCTGTCGTTGTTGAAGTTGACATTCAGCGGACGCTCGTCGTAAAGTGCCTTTTTCCATCTATTATCACCACTCCTTGATAAACTCTCAGAGTTGAATTTTATTTGGCGGCACCCCAACGATATGTCGGAGATCCGCACCAGAAAAAGACACGGAGTTTCTAAGCAATTCTTTCGCGCTCTTCCGATGTCTAATAGATAGACGACCGGAACTCTGGCTACTTGATACTTAGGATTTCGGCGGCCTGGATTCGTAAACCCAAGCGCTCTACCTAATCTCAAGAACATTTTAGCAGAAATAAGGCAAAAAGAAAGGGGCAAACGCTTTCGCGTTTGCCCCAAGAAACCAAGGATTCAAAAGAAATCCGAGAATCAGGCGGCAAGTTCCAGAGGAACTCCCTCGACGGCGGCACCGATGAGGCCATGGGCATTCTCGGGATGCCAGTAGTCGTAGACATCGAGGCTGTCGTAGAAGATGACATGCAGCGGACGCTCGTCGTAAATGGTGCTGGTGCGAGCCCATGTTGATGTTCTGAACTTCCGGTAGTTGATGGCGAGCAGGAGCATCATGAGCGCGTCGGAGGTAACCGAAGAATTTATCAGGCCGTGTTCCTTTGTAACTTTCTGTTGATTTTCCCAGCGCTTCTTTGTGGTAAAAGCGGGGAAATCAACATAACTGATGCGCCAGCGCTCCGAGTCTGTGGCCGGTACATGCGGCCAGCCCTCAATGCCCTGTTTGATGAACCAGTTGCTGTAGTCAATGCCCGGGCGTATGATTCCGGGACCGAGACCGTCATGCTGGACTCCGAACCAGTTGTAAAGATTGACCAGCGATGTCTTATGCCTCGCTACACCGAAAAGCTCCAATTGAAGTACGGGAATGCAGTTCCACTCCGGTCTTTTGCAAAGCTCCACCAGCTTTCGGAGCAGCTCGGGCGTCCATGCCTCGGGCAGAGGAACTTCGGGAACCCAGCCCTTATCGAGATTCAGCGGATTTTCGCCGTTGGGACCCGTCATCGCTTTCTCCCATTCCGCCGCGCCGACGACTAGAAGCCCGTCGATTGCTCGGTAAGGCGCGAGCGGATCGAGCAGGTCGTCGAGGTTGATTTCGTCGCGAGTTATCGCTTCGAAAAATCGGGCGAGAAGATCGGGTTCGATGTCGACGCTATCGGGAAGAAGAACAGCTCTTCCTTTCGTGGTTTTTACAACCCCTGACCTGAAAAATTCCTGGATGGCCTTTTTGTCTTTGAGGCGTTCGGCCATCTGCGCACAGGTTACCTTACCGTCACGGATTGTGGTCAACAGTTCTATGTCTTGACCGGACGTTATCGGCTTACTCATGGCGCACCTTCCTTTCTCCCATTTAAGGGATAGTTTTGTAAGGTCCGAACCGCAACCTTTATATCAAAATAATAGCATATTCTACAAGAAAATGCAAGGGGTTGTTGTTTAATATCCCCAAGGAAACACTTTGGGGATTTAAAAAAGCAAGTTGACTTCTGGATTAAACAAAATATATAATGCAATCATGCTAACCAAAGAAGATATTAAACAACTTACAAAAGTTCTTGCCACCGCAGAAGATGTCAAAGAATTGAGGGGGGATGTTAAAGAGCTGAAAACAGATGTTACTGGGCTAAAGACGGATGTTAAAGAGCTGAAAGCACGATCTATCACAACCGAAGAAAGCCTAAAAGATTTAAAGGAAGATGTGCAAGGACTCCGAGAATCTATCCAAATGTTGACTGTTTCTGTTGATGGTCTGTCAAAATCAATAGAAGATCTTAAAGTGGAATATGCTGCTGTAACAGTAAAACTGCAAAGACATGAGAAGTGGATCCAAAAAATAGCTGATAAAATCGGGGTGGGATTAGAATATTAAAATCAAAGATCAGAAAACTTTACTTAGACAAAACCTCAAAGTTGAGGCTTATTTTTTTGCCCCCTTATAAACACCCTGTGAATAGTCTATTGTAAGTTGTGCATAACTTTGTTAAGATGAAACCAACTGTTAAAAAATCTAAATAAAAAGCTTTATGGATGTTGAACAACTTTGGACAACCTGCCTGGGGGAACTTGAGGTTTTACTCTCTCGCGCTAACTTTACTACCTGGTTTAAAGATACTTCAGTTGTAAAAATTGATGGCGATACTGTTACTATCGGAACCCCTAATTCTTTTACTAAAGAATGGTTGGAAAAAAAATATCACAATCAAATCATAGAAACTCTGAACCGCCAGCTAAAGAATATCCAACGAGTGGAATACATTATTGGCTCCTCCAAGAGTCATCCAAATGATGTAATTATTATCAAAAAAACAAAAGAAACAACTATTTCGAGCGAGATTGGAGGAGAAGAACAGAGCGAAGAGACCGACCTAAACAAGCGCTATACTTTTGAAACTTTCGTTATTGGCGAATCAAACAGACTGGCTCATGCCGCCGCCCAGGCCGTAACCAAAAATCCCGGCATAACCTATAATCCTCTCTTTATCTACGGAGGGGTCGGTTTGGGTAAAACTCATTTAATGCAAGCTATCGGCAATGAGATAAGAAGAAGAGATAAGAAAAAAAATGTCGTCTACACCACCTGTGAGAAATTTACTAACGAGTTTATCTCGATGGTTCGGAAGGGTAAGGCCGAGCAGTTCAAAAATAATTACCGCAACGCTGACGCACTTTTGATTGACGACATTCAATTCCTAGCCGGCAAATCCGGGACACAGGAGGAGTTTTTCCATACTTTTAATGAGTTGCACGGCAAGTCCAAGCAAATAGTCATGACTTCCGACCGACCTCCCAAGGCCGTTTCGGCGCTGGAAGCCAGATTGGTCTCCCGATTTGAATGGGGGATGCTGGCCGATATCAATCCTCCGGATCTGGAAACTCGCATCGCTATTTTACAAACCAAAGTAAAAGAAAAAGATGTGAATATCGGCGAAGATATTGTAAATTTTATCGCTAAAAACATTCAGAATAATATCAGAGAATTAGAGGGAGCCTTAAATAGAATTGTGGCTTATTCCGAATTGAATAACGCCGAACCATCGCTCGATGATGTAAAGAGAGTTTTGGGCGAACCATCCGGGCCGGACAGACAAAAAAATATAACCACCAAGGAGATATTAAAAAAGATTGCCGATTTTTATGATATAACGGTTGATCAAATTTTGGGTCAACGCAGAAATAAAGAGCTGGTTTATCCGCGGCAAATCTGCGCCTATATATTAAGAGAGGAGTTAAACTATTCTTTTCCTAAAATAGGCAAGGAATTGGGAGGAAAAGATCACACCACTATTATGCATGCCTGCAGTAAAATAGGTAAGGAAATGCAGATAAATGAGGTTTTAAAGCATGAATTAAATAGTATTAAGGAGAAGCTTTATTCGTTATAGAGTTACCAACAGACCATGTGGAAAAGACCGCAGATACTGTGGAAAAGATGTTTAAAAAAGATTGGAAAGTGGGGACAAAAAACTCATTGCCAAAAATCCTGCTAAAAACATCCACAAGAAGTCGCCGATAAATCCCACACAAACAACAACCAGAGCACAACTATTCCACAGCTAAAAACAAGAAAATAAAACCCAAAGAAGCTATTTATAAATCTTATCAACAAAACCAACAGACATTATTAATACTACTACTATTTTTATAATTATTTATAATAAAGATAATAATATATTAGAAAGTGAGGAATTTTGAAAATCACATGCATTCAAGAAAATCTAAATAAAGCTCTAATGCACAGTTCCAGAATAATCTCCTTAAGGAGCTCCCTTCCTATTCTTGACAATATCTTGCTTTCTACCGATCAAGGAAGATTAAAGATATCGGCTACTGATCTGGAATTAGGCATCAATTATTGGATAGGCGCCAAAATAGAAAAAGACGGAGCCATTGCTGTTCCCTCAAGACTTTTGACCGAGTTTATCTCAAACATTAAAGAGGAAAAAATAAGTATTAAGGTTGAGGAAACCGAAGTTATAATTGATGGCGAAAAATATAATGCAACCATCAAGGGTGTTAGTCCGGAAGATTTTCCCACCATTCCCGATATAAGTCGTGATTTTCTTTTTTCGATTTCCTCAAAAGATCTTCTAAATGCAATCAATCAAGTTGCTTTTGCGGCGGCCGGTGACAACACTCGACCGATTTTATCCGGCATATTTTTCAAAATTGAAAAAGATGTTTTGAAAATGGCGGCAACGGATAGCTACCGATTGGCCGAGAAAAAAATTAAGGTCATTAAAAGCGATAAGAGCTCCAAGACTTTTATAATTCCTACTCGAACCATCAGTGAGGTAGGCAAGATTTTGAAAGACGCGGGGGAAAAGGTGGAGGTTTGCTTTGATGAAAATCAAATCTTGTTTAATTTTGGCTCGATTCATCTTATCTCTCGGTTAATTGACGGACAATATCCTAATTATGAACAAATTATTCCGACCGAGTTTGAGAATGAAGTTTTGGTAGATAAACAAGAATTGTTTAATGTTTGCAAAGTGGCTTCCCTTTTTGCTCGCGAATCGGCTAATAGTATCAAGATGAGCATTAAACCGGAAAAGGTAAAAGAAGGAGAGAAGGAAAAAGAGACCGGCGGAATTCTTTCTATCGTTGGCCAGGGCGTGCAAATTGGAGAAAGCATCAGCAAAATTCCGGTGAAAACCAAAGGAAAGGAAATAGAGATTTCCTTTAACGCTAAATATATTTTGGATGTTCTGCCCAATATACCGGAGAAAAATGTCGAAATAAAATTCAGCGGCTCAATCAATCCGTGCTTGATAAAAGGGGAAGGCAAGCAGGATTATCTTTATGTGATAATGCCATTGAGAAACTAAAAAAACATGGATAAGATTTCTGGATTAACAAAAAAATCTTTCGAAAATAGAAACTTAACCGGAGCTGCTCATGCGGCTCTGGTTTGTTTCGTAGCCAAAAAATGTTTGGAGGAGATATTAAAAAAAAGTTTTTTAAAAGAGATTGAGATAGTCTCTTTTCGGGATGGTATTCTTTTTATTTCAACGCCAAACTCCACCTATTCACAGGAAATAAAATTGAAAGAAGGAGAAATCTTAAAGAAGATCAATTTAGAGTTAAAAAAAGATTTGGTTGAAAAGATAAAATTTAAAGCTAAGAAGCTACAAGCTACAAGCTAATAAGCTGACTTCTAGTATCCTACATGCACAAAGTCTTTCATGTAATCGCTTTGGTATAAGCCTTTGACGCCTCTTATCATACTGGCTCCACCATAGTATTTAGTAATTAAATCGTCACTTGCTCCATCCTTGCCCTCAAGAAAATCCACATCCTCCTGCCTGAAAGTACCCATGATTGTGGGGATTAGGTCGTTATCGCTCATTCTATCTCCTATTTTCAGCATATCGGTAATCAGCTTTCTGGTGTTGGCTTGAGACCATTGAATATAGAGAGAATCATCCTCCTTGCACCATGAAGTAAATGTGTAATCTCCCACGCAGGTGATTTGTATTTCCGACTTAGAAAAACCAAAAAGGATAGTATAAAGAGCTATCGCCGCAGCAACATAGAAATTAAAGCCTAAACCGGAGATATTATAAGCCGTAACAGCTCCAAGTATAGAGCTGGTGGAACCGGGCGGCAACCCCATTTGAGAATCTAATTTCATCAATTGTTTCCCAAATACCAGATTGACTGCTATAAGGATAAGGTCTCCCTGGCCAATCTTGCCGGATTGCATTAATTTATAATTATGATAAAGCGTGTAAGATGTCCCCGATGGCAATCCAAGCTGTTTGTCCAGCAGGCTCCCGATTTGTCCTTCCAAGAAGTCTTTGCCAAAACCCGAAGTGATTTTATTGGTGTCGCCGGTGGCAAAGTAATAAATGTTTTTGGCCGTATCTTGGGGAAGGGCAATGCCTACTTTTTTGCTTAATTCTGAATCCAAAAATCCAAAGAAGTTGTTTCTTAAATTATCATTGCTGAAGGCATTTTTCAGATGATCCATGTTGCGGTCAACGGCAAACTGTGAGAGAGCCTGGGTAATACCCAAAGCATTAGCCGCGGTTTTTATATCGTCCGGCAGAAGATTGTTTATCAAAATGTAATTAACCCCATAAGCCAAAAGCATATTATTTCTCTCGTCTTCCGTTCCGCTCATCATGGTTTTGGAAAAACCAAACGGTATGGGCGGCAACCCATTCATTCTGGCCGTAGCGGCAATCTGGGCGTCGGCATATCTGTACTGTAATTCCTTTCTGGCATTAGGCACTATTTGACTTTGCGCGCTGGCTATCGCTTGTCTCTGGCCATCAACAAAATTAATGTAGGCCGGATTAGCGGTCCCGTTGGTTAGCTGGGGAGGCGGAAGATTTTTGTTTTTCTCTACATATTGCTGTGTGTAGTTAGCGCTGGCAATTCCGGCAGCTTTTAGTTTGTCTCCTTCGCTGGCCCACATAACATTTTTTATATCGGCATAACTTAATTGAAATTCAGGCGGCAATAATTGAAAATTATTCCCATTCTCATCCTTTTCGGCTTTTAATTTATTAACCGTAAAGGCCATACCCATTGCTTCCATTACCTTAGGATCTCCCTTATACAACAGCCCCAGATCTTCATCGGAAAGAAATATCCCATCGCCTCCGGCAATCGATTGGCCATTCTTGTCTTTAATTACTGTTGCATCATGAATAATGCTCTTCAGGGTATTATTAATAATCAAATCGGAACAAATAGTTCTGTGTTCCTGGACAATTTTTTTGGCTTCCGCTTCGTTCATTGCCTGTCTAGCCCCGCCGCAAGAATTATTAGCATCCCCGGGATTTATAACATAATTTGGATCCATGCCGGGAATATAATATTGAAACAATGTTATCAGGTTATTTTTCTGACCTTCGAGGTCGCCAAAAAATACTTTTTCGCTCATAGCTCGCATGCCTTGAGCCATTAGAATCGATTTGGATTTATCCGGATGCAAAATCAAATTTTCCATTGTGCCGGCAGTAAATCCCAGTTTGTCGTCTACATCAATGTGGCCCACCTTTTTGAGAGCGCTAAGCACAGTGATTTGTCCTTCGGATGTTCTTAAAAAGCCGGGATCTTTGAAAATACCATAGACCAATCCGCCGGTTGCGATATAGTTTTTCATTTTTTGAGTTTCAGAACTCGTTGGATCGCCGGTTATTAAATATGAAGCAAAATTATTCAAGAAATCTTGAGTATCGGTTCTGGCAAATTGGTATTTCTGAATAAGAGCCAGATAGTCAGCGATTGAAATTCTGTTTTGCAAGAGCAATTTAGTTGGTCCCTCATTGAATTTTGTATCTTCTTCGGTAATATTGCTTATTTTCAAAATGCCGTCGATATTTTGAGCTCTTATAATATTGTTTGGATCACCCCAATAGGATGCTCCCTGTTTAGAAACATTGGCTGATACATAGCTAGCTATAACCGCATCGGTCTGACTATAGTCCAGATTCAGTCGGAAAGACGCGGAAAACTTCTTGGCCCCATTAATTCTGATAACATCGCTAATAGAAGAATTTGGCGAAAAGCTTCCTTCGGCCAGACCCAAAGTTTCTTCAACTAATTTTTGCGAGAAGTTTGCTGGAAAATCTCCTTTGATAGGAAGATTTATTCCAAATCCGGTGATAAGGGCAATGTCTTGCGCCGGTAGAGCGGTAAAGAGAGCTTTGCTGAAAATTGATTCCGGGTTGCTAATAACATCGGCTATATCTTGGGAGGTCAGTCCATATTTAGTTAGCTTTTTTTGTACTTCCTCGGGCAGTTGTCCATAAAGAATCTCTCCGGATTTTTCTGTCGCGTAGGCTTTCTGCGCTCTTTCTTTGTAATCCTTGGTGCTAATTTCCTGCCGTAAAAATTGAGCTGTGGTTCCAATGTCAACTCCTAATTTTTGGTCTAAGGTACGGCCTAGATTATAGGGAACCGAATTTTCTATAAAGTCAGTATTTTTGATTTGGTTTAAAGAGCCATATTGTGTAAGATCAAATCCGAATTTTTGAATTAATCTCTTTTCGCCCTCATTGTTATATTGGGCAAAATTAGCCAGAACCGGAGAAATCATTTTAGCGATATTGGTAGCTATGCCAACAGTTGAATCTCCAGTAAACCACCCGTTAGGCAGAGCCGGGTTGGGATGCAATTGATTGAGGGCATTTTCTATCGCTTCCTGCCCTATAGACTCCGACATGTTGCTGGAAACAGAGGCTTGCCCATAAATTCCCATGAAATGAGCCAATTGTTCTTCTCCATTTACGGCCAGAAGATTCTCAATACACGATTGAGTTCGGCCATCGTTAGCCACTTGCACTTGACAGTTTGTTCCCGGATTCTCAATCATAGCCTTAATTGTTCCAACCGGAAGACTTAGTCCATCGTCTATATTTTTTGCGCCTATTTTCAAAGCGACACCCAAATAATTTCCATTCAAAAGATCGGTTATGTCCTGACTATTGAGAATATATCCGCCAAATTCCAGATTGAGATTCTTGGTTATATCATTTCTGGCATAGTCTTTCAGATGGCTATCCCCGACTTTCCCCGCGTATTGATCGGGCGTTATGTCTCCGGCCATAAGAGCGTAAGTAGTGTTTTCGCTCAAGCCAAACAAAGTATCGGCCGATTTAAAAATGTTTTTGAACCAAGCTTCATTTTCTGTTCTGATTGGCAAATTATTTATCATATCCTGAATATTATATCCGGGAAAAAAGTAGCCGAATATTTTTTCATTCCCGCCGACACTTTGAATCAATTCAGCTGTGTCAGTTCCCTTAAAACTTTCTTTGGGCATAGATAATGTTTCTTCGATATAGGCCGAACCGATGGATCGAGAATCTATTTTTGCTTTGCCGGCTTTTATAGTTTGAGTTATTGACCCGGACGGCAGTCCCAAAGATGATTCAACGCTGGAAGCTCCCAGTTCACGACCTATCTCGTCACTTTTAAAAATCATGCTGGTAACATCAAAATTATTAAGGCCGATATTTTTTCCGGAATTTTTATTTACCAGATTCTGCCGACTTTGCAAGTTAGCGTTTTCCATTCTGATTTCGTTGTCCCAAAGATTTAGATTTCCTTCATAAAGCCTAATTTGTCCGGCAGTCTCCGCCGAAGTATCTCCGGAATCTCTTTTTGCTTTTAATTCATTTAATTTATTTTGAGTATCTGTCAGCTGTTTGTTTAAAAAGTTTAGTTTGGCTATACTGCTTTGATCAGCTATTGCCGTATTTGCTGCGTTTTGCTCGTCTTCGGCATCGGAAACTTTATTTGCTCCAATAGTATAAAAAACATCTTCGCCATTATTTAGGCGGAAAATGTTTGAGATAGCATCTAGCAGTAATCCATGTTCGCCATTGAGTTGATTCTCATCCAGATAAACCCAAATCGACTGATCTCCACTGCCTATTCTTATTTTTTCTTCAATCGAAGCTTTTTCTTCTTCCCAGGCTTGTTTTTGGCTTTCGCTGACATCAAGCAAACGAAGATAGCCGGCTATAGCCTGGGATCTTTGTTTTAGGCCATCCAATGTTGCTTGGTCTTGAGCGATAGTTTCGGCCCGGTTAATATCTTGAATAAGAGTAGCTCCGGATGCGGAGGGATATCGAATATATAGAGTATCTAAAACAGATGAGTAGAGATAACCGATGTTTTCTAATGGCAAGCCTTTGAAATCAGTTAACCATTTGACAATTACAGCCCTCATATTATCATTTTTGGCCAGAACCTTGGCCAACTCATCTATTCCTATGGCATGAAAAACACTTAAGTCATTTTGTAAAATTCTAGCCATGCTTCCTTCCGGCAAATTCCAAACCTCATCTTGTTCATTATAAATTGGCGCTCCCGCATATAGAAGCGCTCCCTGATTTGGGCCGGCCTCTTGATTGATGGAATAGTTTTCAATTGCGGCATGATTGACAAAACCGGAAGCCTTTGAATTCAGCAGCGAATCTCCCACCGCTTTTTTATAAATAGAAGGCGATAGTCCGTTTATCAGCCGACTGGAATAACCTTGTTCCGGAGGGAGATTAAGTATGGCATCGACTTGCTCCGGGTTTTGGAAAAGCTGATTCCATTTATCTATCCCCACATTTTCTTTAATTTGATTAAGCGATTCCGGAGCAAAACTACCGCCGGCAAGATTGAGATTTTGTTCGATTAATACTTGTCCGACAAAAATTGAAAAAGAGGCGGGATCTCCATTGGGAACAAAATAGTCTAATGATCCAAGACGGATGCCAAATTCCGACTCAATCTTTCTTTTGCCTAGACTCGTCAGGATTTCATCCGAAGTTGTTCCGGAAAGCGAACCTTCGGCCAATCCCAATCTTTCGGCGACTATCTCCCTCCCGATATTTGTTTGAATTTCATCTTCCGTATTTCCTCTCAAACCTTTGGCGGGTATTTTTAAATAATCAGATAATATATTTTTGCCGATATTGCCGTATAATTTATCAGCGGTAGAATTATCTTCTTGAGAATTAATAATTATGCCGCCAATTTCCTCTTGCAGAGCCAGCAATCCCATCGCCTTTACTATTTGAGGCAAACTGTCACCCTCTTTTATATTCAACTGACTAAAATCATATCCGGTACTTGCTCCCAGTAAGCTAAATAAATCAGCCAGTCCCTGGTTTTGAAAAAGTTCTCCAAAGGATGATCCTACACCGGAGGTTGGCGAGGAAAATCCCGAGCCCTTCCCGACCGCTTCGGATTGGCGAATAACCATAATATCTACCGGCGGTTTGGCGGTTATCTTGGTTCTCAAAATGCCTTTTTGATAAAGCCGTCGGTCCACCATATCAATTCCGGCAATATCCATAGCTTGTCCGGAAAAGTGAGGGCTGATAGAGCGATCTTCGTCGCTGGTAAAATCCCATTCGCGGGAAAATTGCCGGCCGGTCGAGTCATATTCGCTTTTGATTCTTCTCACTTTAATCTTGCGGAATCCGGCTCCGCCCAATTCGGTTGGTCGAACCAAGTATTTCAAGGCCTCTAAAATCCGGTTATCTACCTGATGAGTGCGGATATAATACTTGTCCTTTCCAGAGATTATCACTTTGGAAGAGAGAGTGGTAAGGAGAATATCCTCCAACTGAGAGAGAGCGGCTCGGGGGTCTTTAAGGCTACTGCTGTATTTGTTGCAGGGGTTGTTTTCATTTTTTTCCATATCGGCCAACTGTTTCTCGATAACATCGGAGCCGACAGTATTGGTCGGGTCATTGGTAGTTAGGGACAAAAGATTAGTTTCCAATTCCCTGACTTTTTGCAAACATAGATCATTTTGTTCTCGAACAGCCCTTTCCTCTACGGTTTTCAAAGAGGCTATCATTGTTTCGGCAGCCGTGTTAATAGCTAGGTTTCTGGCATCTGGCTCATTCGCGAGAGCTAAGACAGCTTGTTCATTGAGAGTGGTGGGCGGATGAAAGGCTGTTTTGCCGGCCGATCCGTTTCTTAAAACATAACCTGTAATAGCCAGAACGATGGCACCAACAATAACAATAACGGCTAAAATTATAAAAATAGGAACAAGATAGGGAGCCAGAGCAACCCAAGCTGATTTCAGAGCTTGTTTTTTTAATTGTGATTTTGCTGCATCGACTGCAGCGCCGGCAGTTTCATTGGTAGCAGAACCACCTCCTGGTCCCGAGGCGCTCGGTTTATCGCCGGCCGGTTTTCCGGCTGGTGTTTCTTGTTTTGCTCCCACTCTCGCGGCCTCCGCCTCTTGCCTTCTTTGATTTTCAGCGATATTTCTTTGTCTTTCAGCCTCCCGATGTTGTTCGATCGAAGCCTGTGCCCTTTCCATTTCATGCATCCATGCCAGCCTATCATCAAAGTCGGAATTTGTTTTGTTTTCCTCTGCCATTTTTTTGTTTTGGTTTATATTATTGCCTTTATTCTATACTAAGCTAAACTAATTTCTTTTTATCTTTGTTGGGTAAAAAATTATCCCTTGAAACAATTAGCCTTCCGGTTTTTCTCTCAATTTGTTTTCTTGCTGTTCCTGCAATTTGGCCACCGGCTCTGGCGTCATCTTTTAATTTAGGGAGACCTTGAGACTCGCGAGTTCGATGTATTTCGGTTGTAGTTTTTTCTCCAAGCATGGTTAAAATAAGTTCAAGATCGTTCATATGGTCGCGAAGATTTTCTTTCTTTAATTCTTTCAATTTCTTATAATCAGATGGGATCAAACCAAAAGTAGCTTTTGATATTTCGGCTGTTAGTATCTCATAATCTTTCTGGTTTTCAGCTCCACGATTTTTCCATTCATCGGTTAGTTCTTCGCGAATCACAATTCCGCGTATTCTTTTTTCAATCCAATTTTCAGGATAGCCTTTTAGTTTGTACAGCATTCTCGTTCGCTTGGTTGCCAGTTCAGGATCTTCGATTTCTTGGATTCTTTCATAGCCAACACGAGCCAACCATCGTTTAAAGGGTTCAGCTTTTGATGAAGGAATAGATTGAACAACACGAAGAACCCCTTCGGTGTTGGCGCAATCTGTCTCACGCATTTTCCCATCTTCGGCAATCATTTTCAACTGTTCCCAAAATGGGAACGGTTGAGACATCTCTCTATCTCTCTCCTTCATCTTCGCCCAATATGTTTTTGGTTGAGGGCTATCGGTTAAGATTTTTATAACATCCAAAATAGAAAACCACCATTCTTGTTTGTGGATGGTTTTTCGAACTTTTTCGCCACGGAAAATGGCGATTTGGTTATTTGTGTTTAGATTGTCGATCATAAAAACATCATATCACATTTTTTCATTTAACTCCCCGTAAGACTTAAAGATTTGTAACATTTTTCTGTTTTTATTATATATTATTTTTTTTGCAATCAAAGTACCTTTTTAATTTTTTTATGTTTTTAAATAGATGCACTTTACAAGAGGGAGATAGAGAGTAGAATAAAAACAAATAATGTTTTAAAAAAATTATGGAGCCAATACAGGGATTAACCATCGATTCTATTATTAGCGCGCTCTTAAGCTTTGCCGTTTGGGCGGCTGGATTATTATCAATTGTCTTTATAATAGTTAGCGGGTTCTTTTTTATCACTTCGGGGGGAAACCCGGATGGGATAAAAAAAGGAAAAAGTGCCATTACTTATGCAATTATAGAGATTTGCGTAATATATTAATTTTGAATATTCCTTTGAAGTTTTTTTAAGAAATCATTTATGGTTAAAATCTCTATATTTTGAAAACCTTTAATTTTTAACAAATGCTTATCTCCGGAAATAATATATTTTGAGCCGCTTGCTAAAGCGCAATTGAGAAAAACATTATCAGTTGGATCGTCGCTTACAACATTAACCATATCTATATCTATATCCTGGTAAAGTTCAGAAAACTGCATTAAAAGAAATACCACATCATTTAAATCTATTTTCGCTTTTTCCAGCTGATTTTTTATTTTGGGATATTCCAAAACTCTTTTTATCTCATCCAAAATTTTAGGGGTTAGGCAAATCTCAATGCCTCCCTTTTCAATTAAATCAAAAAGAACTTTTGCATTACCTTTCCACAAAAGTCCTGACATAATTACATTTGTATCAAGAACTACTTTCATATATTTTTATTTTCTAGCGCTTTGAATGGCCAATTTAATATCTTTCGCGCTAATGTTTTTACCAACCTTTTTTAACTTCAGTTTTATAGATCTTAAATTTAACGGTTTTATCTTTTTCATTATCAAAGAATCTGAAGAAATAGAAATAAATACCCTAGCATTTTTCCAAGAATTAGGCAGTGGAAGGAAGTCTTTTTGAAGATTTATGCTCTTTGTTGTCATGGTTTAACTTTAAGGTATGTGTAATATTTTGTCAATCAATTCTGAAAATAAAATTTTTTAACCCTTGCCTTTTTTAGAAAAACACTGTATAATAAGCCAAAATTAGTTTTCGAGGTGGTTTTCAAAACGCTTCTGAAAATAGTATCTTACCAAACTAAAACCCGGTCAACCCGGATGAAACAGGAGAAACGCCGTGAAAAAAATCATTGTGGTACTAGCTGTAATTCTGTTTGGCCTCTCGTTCTGTCTGAATGCGTCGGCCGTTGTTCCCAATAAAGACAAGGTCGTCGGGAAACCGGCCAATCCAAAGTTGATTGTCAAGATGGACAAAAGCAAGGCCGGCGGCAACATCGTTGTTTTTTCCGAAGATGGCGGCAAAACCTTTTACCCCATTTTCGACGGCGACGGGGTTTGCGACCAAAATGTTTTTGTCTGGTCGCCGGACGGCAAATATGTCTTCTGGATCAGCAGCGATATGAGCTGCGAAGCTCCCTTCCTCAAAGACGGGGTATGGCATCACTACGCTCGGCTGTATGATCCGGCCAAAAGAATACTATTTCTCTGGCCATCGTTGCCATCGGCTCCCAACTATCACCATACTCTGGGCGTGAACTGGGCAAAAGGGTCGGGGCATGACATTCTCATGAGGACAGCCGACAAGGGTCAGAATTCGGGAGAAACGATCGAGGCCACTGTTGATGAGTGGGAGAAAAATTCCTCTCGAGTGGATATGGATCCCTATCTCCAGTGGCTGGCTTCTTGGATCACCTCTGTTGTGAAAAAGAACCAGCTAGACGCTCTTTATTCCTTGACGAAAAACCTCCCCCCGAAGGAAGTTGACAGTATCGCGATAATGAAAAAAGAATACAGCCCCAAAAACCTCAAAAGAATCTTCGTAAGAGAATTTGATTCTGATGAGGAAGGGGCAAGAGGGGTAGAAGTTCGCGTTAATACATTCTCAAACAACGCCTCCTATTTTTTTGAAATAGGCGTTGTTGTCAAAAATAAATTTCCGCTTCCGCCCGAAATAATTTCTTTCCGAATCGGGATGGAGGGAGGCGATTAGACACAATCTCTGCAAATGGCAAATCAAGAAAAACGGGCTTCCCAGAAGCCCGTTTTTTAGCGCCCATTATTAGAAAAATGAACACAGTCAGAGCCGGTATAAAAATCACCGCTCGGGGTATTGCAGCCGTTGAAATGTATAAGTGCGTAGTTAAACAGAAAGCCCACTAGTTTTTTACTGCAATGAGCCATGTTGCATTCATAATCTCCGGAGCCGTAAATATCCACTCCTTGACCGCCATTATGGTTTGATTCTCCCGGTTTTGCGGCAATTGTTCCGCCATTCAAATAATCTTGATAAAGATTTTTTTGGTGTTCACAATTTCGGTAGGCTGACTGTATGCTGAAACATTTACCACAAGCTTGAGAAGCCTTTTTTAAAGCTTCAGCCATATTGTAGGTTATATATCTTGGTGGATCGGTTACATTTATTAGACTGGTATCAATCGGAACTAATAATAATTTATCAACCACCGCTTGGCATATTTTATAGTTATTACCATAAGTACCTACTTCTTTACAATTCTCTTCTAAATAACAACTATTATTTGGTCCGACAGATGGTATCACGGCTTTTTCACACTTTACATTTTCCATTCTGGTCGCTTGATTTTCAGCTCGGCTGGTAGTTTGGTCGTAGAGCCTAGAATCTCTTATCTGGTTGGCAGCTTCCGGGAAGTTCGGAGGAGATGCTTGCAGTGCCGCAATCATATCTTTAAATTTCCTAAGTCCAGCCTCTCCCAATTGAAAGCGCATTTCTACTAGAATTTGCTTAGCTGAACCGGGAAGGGAATCATAAGTGTCTTGCCCGACTATGCTCGCAGCGCTTGCTTGAAGAGAGCTAAGATCGCTACTAAAAATAGCATCGGCTTGATCTTGAGTTATAGTGGGAGCTCCGGAACATTGAGCTTTTGCATCAGGACAGCATTTACTAATAAAGTCTGCCGGATCCATATTTGTAGCACTTGTAAAACTACTGTTGCTTCCGCCTTCCAGATTGTGTCCATAACCAATAGTACATTTTTTGTTAGTATCTTTATAGGGGTAAAGCCTCAATCCCTCATCGCTTTGCAACTGTTGTTTTAACGCGCTTGTATCTAGACTTGATCCAGCGCAGCCATAAGATCCTCCCGCTCCGCCTCCGCCAGTGTCCCCGCCCTGTCCCAACTTGCAGGCCAGATCAAAAGCCTCCTGCGTTTTGCCAGTTAGAACTACATCTAAGGCTACACGCCAATTGCAGACTCGCTCAAAATGGCTTTTGACGACTCCCAGCATTATGACAAACAGAAGAATAGGAATAAAAATTCCCACAATAACTATGGCAATAGCTGCAGCTTTTTGAACACTGTACATTTTGGTTTTTTTAGATTCCTTTTTCTAGCGCTAACTGATATACCCCATCGTTATTTAAAATATAGATTCTTCCATTTCCGGAAAGAATGGATTTGATATTTCCCGGCAGGGTATCTTTTTGGTAATTAACCGTCTCTTTAACGCCGGAAATTTTAATTAGCATCAAACTATTATCAGAAGATGACAAAGCAACAAAGCTTTGATTATCTATCCAAGAACAATTCGCTAGATTTCCTTGCAATTTCAAATCAAGTGTTGTCGAACCTTCAGCGGCGCTAAAATCATAAAGCATAATATTGTTTCCGGATTGATAAATCAGCTTGCTGCCATCAGGAGAGAACTGTGCGCCGGTAGATATGCCATCCTCGGTTATTTTGAGAATTGTGCGGGTTTCAAAACTATAAGCATAAACATTGACCTCCTTTGCATTGCTGTTAGCTCCGTTTTCCATATTGGCAAAAATAGCCACTCTTTTTCCGTCTGGAGACCAGACCACATCCGGTTCAAATTCAACTGTTTTTATAGCCGGAATAATAACTTCATAATTGGATCCATCCGGATTGGCGATAGCAAAATCTTTGACCAAATCATTTTGGAAAAGATAGACAATCTTGTCTCCTTGCGGACTGAAAGAAACATTTTTGATAGGAGGCTGAAGATCTTTTGTGGTGATATTAAGCAGATCGGTTCGATCCAGATTTACCAGCCAATTGAGCTTGGTTCCATCCCCATATTTTTCAAGGTAAGGTATTTGGGCTACTTTGGACTTGGCCGAATTGGTTACCTTTACGACAAGCTGTCGAGAAGTGGGCGACCAGGCAACTTTGCTTACTTGTTCAATTGCTTCTATCATAGTCGTTTCTTTCTGATTGGCAAAATTGTATTCCTTGAGATTGTATCCCGCATCAGTTTTGTCAAAATAGGAGAGTGAATCAATCTCTTTATTATAATTCGCAAAAAATACTTCTTTATCAATAACCTTTTCTATCTTTTGATAAGCTGAAAATTGAAATGACAGGGTATAATTATTATTGCCCGGAGAAACACTGATGGTTTTTTGCAGATCGGCAAAACCTTCTTTTCGAGCTGTAACAATATGATCTCCTTTGGAGAGGATCAGCTGGTAGGGAGAAGTAATGTTTTTATATTCCATGCCGTCGACAAGAAGACTGAATCCCGCTTGATTGGCGGAAACAGTAACGGCGATTTTTTTATTGATAGAATAAAAATAATAAGCAGTGCCGCCGACCAGAACCAATAGAAATACAGCTACGGCTGCTGCGATTAGGTTTCTCTTAAGTTTAGGGTTAGCGGCTTTTCTAATCATAACCGCCTTGGCTTTTTCTTCCTTCTGAAAAGCCTCTTTGATAGGGGAACTGGTTACCGACTCTTTCGGCAACTCAACCTTATTGTTGCCAAAATAGAAATCTTCTTTTTTTGCTTCTTGAGACGGAATAGTGTCTTGGTTCACCTTTGGGAAACCTGTCGAAAGACTATCCTTGCCCCCTGTGGATAAGTCTGGATCTGGTAATTTGATTTCTGGTGAAATGGGTATATTTCGACTGGATTCTTCTTCGCTTGACCCTTGCGGGCTTGTATTTGTGTCTTCCACTTTTCGCCTCCTTTTTTGTTTTAGAATATGAAAAAACCGCTAATCAAAGCTATTTTTTCAGATTATATTTAATTTTTATTTTTTAATCTCGTTCTTTGGGTGATTATAACACATTTTTTATAAATCAAGTATCATTTGAAATTCTTGACAAAGTCGCTTTTCTGTGATACAATGTCCTAATTTCAAAAAATCAAAAAAGATTTCTTGAAAGAAAATCCCAGTCAAATCTTGCTTCGCAATTTGACGGGATAAAACAAAAATGAAAAACACAACACTAAACAATTTAATCTCCGATACCGTAGCCAGTAAAAGGGTTCAGGAATTTGTTGGTAAAACCGCACTATCTTTGAACGGTAAAAGAAGTCTAACCAGACTATCGGATATGGCGGTTTTGAAACCCGAAGACATCTTGTCATTATTTCACCAAAAGAAATTGAATGAAAAAGATACCATGTTCTGGCTAGGTGTGCTGGCCGTTAATGCCGAGGAAAAAGCCAAAAAGCACGAACAGTTGGCGACTATGGATGAATTAACCCAGGTCTATAATCGCAGGGCTTTTATCGATAATCTTTCCAAAGAACTTTCTCGCTTGAGATCAAAACATCTGCAGATTCAAAAACTGCTTGAGGAACCGATGACTTTGACTTTGATGATTGTGGATATCGACTTCTTCAAAAAAGTTAACGACAAATACGGCCATCTTGCCGGCGACCAAGCTTTAAGAGGCGTAGCTGATGTTTTGAAGAAACAAGTTAGAGATACTGATTCAGTGTTTAGATATGGCGGTGAGGAATTTACTATTGTTATGCCGGACACTCCTCGTGAAGAAGCGCTGGATGCGGCCAAAAGAATTAATCGAGCAATTGCAAAAGCCAACATCTTAATTAATCAAAGAAAGAAGAAATATATTAAAGCAACTGTCAGTGTCGGTGTTACTTCAATCGATGGTCACCAACTAGCTGATATGAAGGTAACCGATATGATGATTCCAAAAATGATTGCACAAGCCGACGAAGCGCTCTATTTTGCCAAAGGCAACGGCAGAAATCAAGTAACGATGTGGACAAAGAAAATTAGAAACGCTTTGAAGAACGGAAAAATAGTTAAAAAGTCACGCTACGCGTGATCAGGCGAAGCCCGAAAATCATGTAAGTTGTAATAGAAAACTCCCCGAGAAATCGGAGAGTTTTTTAATGGCTTGCCCCGCGTTTAGGCGGGGAAAAATCCTCTATTCTTTTATTTTGGAATTGTTATAATGAAACCACAAGGCGAAAGGGCCAGGTTTTTGCTTTGAAAGGGATAAATAAATTTATGAGGAACAGCGGAAAAAACATTATTGGTAAAAAGATAAATATCCCAAGATTTTGCCAAAAAAATGGCATTAAATATCTTGGTCTTTTTGGTTCCTATGCCAGAGGTGATTATAGTAAAGATAGTGATATAGATTTGCTTTATGAATTTGAAAAAGGGAAAATAAAAAGTCTATTTGGGTTAGCTGATATACAGATTTCTCTAGAAAAAAAACTTGGCAAAAAGGTGGATTTAGTTGGAAGAAACTATATTAAGGAAAGACTGAAACCATATATCTATGAAGATTTATTGACCATCTATGAAAAGAGATAGAAGCTTATATTGTGAAGATATTTTAAATGCCATAGAGACAATTGGCCTATATATTAAAGGTATCAATTTTGTTGAGTTTTCCAAAAATATCTTAATTCAAGACGGGGTCATAAGAAGATTTATAGTTATCGGAGAAGCTCTGGCAAAATTAAAATATAATACTGCCGAAGATGACCCGGACTTACCGTTAATTCAAGCAATTTCGATGAGAAATTTTTTAGTTCATGAATATTATTCCGTTGATTTAGATATAGTTTGGAAAACCGCTAAAGAGGATCTGGAAGAACTTGAAGAAAAAATTAAAAAACTTTTAGAAACATATTAACATTAATGAAAGATTGCTAGATAAATCTAATGAAATAAAAACAAAAACATTGACAAAGTATATACTTTGTCATAAAATGAATATGAAGGAAATTAGATGGAATGAAGAAAAAAACAAGTGGCTAAAAGAAGAAAGAAATGTTTGTTTTGAAGATTTTGTAGATGATATAAAAAACAAAAGATATGTTGCCGAAGTTGATAACAAAAACTATTTAAACCAAAGAAAATTTTTTATTGAGAAAAATGCTTATATCTATGTGATTCCTTATGTGGAAAATGACCATGAATTTTTTTTAAAAACAATAATGCCTAGCCGAAAGGCTACTAAACAATACTTAAAATAGGAAGGAAAATTTATGCAAAAAAAAATAAAGTTTGGTGTAAAAGATTTAGAATTTGACATGGATGCGCTGGATGAAGAGGAAAAACAAATTGTTCGCGATATGAAAGCTGGAAATTATAATATAGTACCAATTTCTAATGCAAGAAGAAGAGAGCTGGAACAAGCTGCTAAAAATACTTTGAAAAGATTGGAAAAAGAAAAGAAAGAAAAAAACATAAATATTCGCTTGGCAGAACGAGATCTTAACAGCTTGAAATCCAAAGCGCTTAAAAGCGGATTGCCGTACCAAACCTTGATTGGCGTTTTGATCCGACAATATAATGATAATAAGATAGAAATAAAGGTTTAAATAAAAAGGACTCCCCGTCCAAAAGTGTAGTGTATAAACTACGGCGGAAAGCCTTTATGAGAACATAAAGGCATACAAATCAAAACAAGTCAACAATTTTTTAGAGTGAGGGCATAATGTTTATCAAACACAAATACAAAACAAAAAAATTCATCTTCATCTTTTTGGCAACCATCTTAGCCGTCCAAATCGGAGGGTCTTTTTTTGGAACTTTTTTAAATAAAGCTTTAGCAACCGGTACCACTGGAAGCTGGGTAAATCTATCAATTCCTTCAGGAGCAACTGAATGGGATGTAAGTAGTGATCTTCAATTAGCATGTTCGAATATATCCGGACTCGATACTAATATATATCCTGATCAAGACTCTGCAAACGGATATTATCAACAGGGTACTAGCCACGCGACCTATAGTGTTCGCTGTTCCTGGGATTGGGCTACTAACCATGAGTATGCTGGCAAAAATATTGTTTTATATAAATTAAGGAATAAAGCTACTGACAAAGATATGATTGATGTACAGCCAATTGCCGGTGCGCTTACAGGAGAATGTACCCTTAGCAATCTTAACACTAAAATAGAATGTCGTTTTGAAGATAGCTCAAGATGGGTAGTTGATGTTAAAGCAGACAAACCATTTAAAGCAAGCGACTATCAATTGATGGCAGAATTTGGTGCGACAGGCGGAGCTCCTTTGAGTCAAATAGACGATGCTAAATTAATAGAATCACAGCAATATTTTAATGCTATACAAACGATTACAAATAGAGTTTTGGACAATGGATACGCAGAAAAAGTAAATGATTATGATATTGCTAACCTCCACAGAACTAATTTTATAAATGCTTTGAAAGATTCTAAAACATGTAAGGATGCTGCAAAATATGTTTCAACCTCACCTCCAACAGAGGGAGATTGGCTAGCCTATCTTACTAATCCTAAGGTTCTTTTTCAAAACATAGCTGATTTTTTTACGAATGCGCAGGATATTAACGCTGCTTGTACTCAATACATATCTCAAGTAAATGGGAATGTTTATATAGTTAATGCCGCATGGGCCGCAACTTCGAACTGCGCTGCAGGAGGAGCTACAACAGCTGATGCTCTTAAGACATGTGTAGCACAAGATGCTACCTATCAAAAAGCTATCGAATTAAATACAGCAAGGCAAAAAGGGGCGGAACAGGCAGTTATTGATCAGTCAAAAACAGGTCCTAAATTATCCGATGCGGGTGGTTGTGGCGCAGCATTAGATGATCCTAATGCTAGTGTTGATATCAGTCAGCTGATTGAGCCTTTTCCGGCTGCTATCATGTGTTTTGTTGAGAAGTATGTATTAAATGGAATACAATATGTTTCCAAGAACTGGGTCGATCAGAATTTTAGCAGTTTATTAACGGTGGGGATTATTGATAATCCCGTGGCCCAATCTGTGGCTAGAGTCTTTATTAATTTTATAAACAGTCTCTTTCTTTTACTGGCTCTAATCTCAATTTTTATTACCACTTTAAAAATTGATATACCCTCAATGGATCTCAAGTCCTGGCAGTTAAAAAGAATGATCCCAACTATAATCGCTACTATAATTTTGGTTAATTATAGTTTGAGTATTGCCAATCTAGTAATAGCGATCATGGATAGTTTGGTTGGATATTTTGGAGCGGGAGGGGGAAATTTCTTTAGCTTTGGAACCGATCCCAATTCTCTTATGTGGTCAGTAGGAGGCATTCCTTGGGGGTTGCTGGCATTTAGAATTTTATTTTTAGTTGCTTTCTTGCTGGTAATCATTTATTTAATGCTTGTTTTATGGGTTAGGAAATTAGCGCTGGTACTTTTAGCTATGTTCGCTCCAGTTCCTTATTTGGCTAATGCTATACCAATAAGCTCGATAAAAGAATTAACAGGATCTTGGTGGAAAAACTTTATGAATTGGGCTTTTATGGGGCCATTGGTCGCTGCTCTTTTATATGCTGCTTCAATTGCCATAACCAGTGCGACCGAAACCAAACTCGGGATTGGAAATCTTCCTATTAATTTTGGTGCTGGCGAAATTATACCGGTATCGCCTAGTGGATTTTGGGCCGGAATTAGTCTGACCAACATGGTTTTGGTTGGCATAATTTTATATCTGGCAGCGACCATGCCTTTGAAATTGGGCGGAGCGGTGATGAGTGCGGTTCAAAAAGCGACGACCGGCAGAGCGGGGAAATTGGCGGGCACAATAGCAAAAGGAACGGCCGGATTTTATGCCAGCAAGGCGGCCAGAGGATTGGGCATACCTTCTATCGAAGAGATTAAAAAGGGATTTGCGGAAAACAGAAGAGTGCAATTGGCCAAAGCTTCCGAAAAAGGAGCTAAGAAAAGAGAAAAAGCATTCGGAGGCGTTAGTGCCATGACAGATATTTTTGAAAACTATTGGAATATGAAGGGAATTGGTAAGCTGCCTTTTTCAACAGCCAGACAAAAGAAAGCCGAAGCCGATTTATTAGCAAAGAACAGAAAAGTCAGGGAACTTAAAGATAGTGGCGCAAATGCAGATGAAATAGTGGGAGCAACAAAAGAAGCTGATGCCGCGAGAATGAGGCTTATGAATATAAGACCGACAAACTACAATACCAGAGTAGAGAGATTGGGGAGAGAGTCGGAAGAGTTGAAAAAGATAGCAAGCATAAATAGATCGGAAGAATTGAATTCGCTTCTTGATAAAGCAATTATGGAAAAAAATCAAACAAGAGCCTCGGCCATCATGCGACAGATGGCGAGTAATGCCGATGAGAATGAATACTTGAATCGCCATAATTTTAGTAGCGGTAGAGAGGGCATGCAGGCGTTTACTAGAGAAGTATTAATAGGAAAACTGGGTATGAACAGACAGCAGGCTTTGGAATTGGAAATGGATATTTCTAATACTGCTGAAAAGAATGGACATATGCAAGCTTCCAAGACCGTATACATGGAGGATGGGATATTGGATCATGCTACAGCTACACAACACCAAGATGCTATCAGAGCAGAGACTATAAAGATGGATTCTCAAAAGCAAGCGATCAATTTCAATCGTCTAGCCTATGGTTATGAGACGCCGGACAGAGTGTTCCACTTGACAGGGGAAGGCAAAGAGTTGTTAAGAGCAATAGGACCTGGATTGAGAGAACAGCTTAACAGAATGAATGTGAATGCGGTTGAAAACCTTACTGCTAACGGCATAATACAAGAATTGGAAGTCGATCCACAGATAGACAAACAATTTTTACAAGTGCTGGTAGCCAAAAGGCTGGGGTATACTAAGGACGATAAAGAGCAACTCAAGGCAATAAAAGTAGATAAGTATGTAGAACATTTGAATGGGGGTGGAGACTGGCAGTCTTACAAGGCTACTATAGAAGCATCACTACCTGCTGCGTAAATTAAAGAAAAAGCCATGGACAATAAAATTACAATTGAACAATTGAAAAAACCGGAGTTTTTGGAATCAGCCAAAAAAAGGTTGGACGATATTTTGAATTATGATTCCGGTAAGGAAGCTCGGGACTTTGCTTATGATTTAGAAAAAGTATTAAAGGAAAATCCTGATTTTGAGAAAGCATCTCCCGACCTTTATAATCAATATCAAGATCTTATTGTCAAATTAAAATTAGTGGGCTTGCAGTTTTTGAAGGATGAAGAAATAGTTCCGGTTTTGAAAGATCATTTTTCCATTATGCTTTTATCTTTCCCGCCGGTTACCAATGACATTGTCGATAAATTAAGAGCCCACCTAGTCGGCATTCCTGTTTACGAAGAAAGAGATACTCTAAAAGGAGAGATTATGAAAATTTTAGTGGAAAGTCAAGAAACTATAACTACCAATAACTTGCGAGATGAAAATGGGATTGGGCAGCCCCCCACTATTGCTAATTGGATAAAGGATTATTTGCGAGAGACACAAGGACCGGAAGATGAATCTTTGAAATTGATTATGTATTTGACCAATGCTCGCGGTAAAATGAATTTATCCGATAAAGAAGCCGACGCATTAAAATCTTTTTTGTCGCTTTATGAATTTTTGAGGCATTCTTCTCTGACGCCGGAAGGATTGGAAGAAAGCGTACTTTTCAGCGAAGACGGCCTCTTGAAGATTTTGAGGCAAGGACAGGTGGAGGTAATAGGACCAGCAGGAGGATAGCTTCGTTAGCTTTTAGCTCCATTCAAGGGTAAATCAAAGATTAAAAATCAAAATGGAAAATGACAAAGAAAAATTTAAAAAGGAATTCAAAAAAAGATTATATAACTTCGTACTTCGTTTAATAAATTATATCAATAAACTTACAAGGTCGCAGTCGAATGATGTTATAGGAAAACAACTATTAAGAAGCGGCACAAGTATATTAGCAAACTTTATAGAAGCAAATTCAGCCAGCAGTAAAAAGGATTTTATAAATTTTTTTAATCACAGTTTAAAGTCTGCAAATGAATCTAAGGTTTGGCTAACATTATTTAGGGATACAAATAACTCAGGAAAAGAAGAAAATGAGTTTCTAATCAATGAACTTTGTGAAATAGCTAATATTTTAGCTTCAAGCATATTAACCTTAAAGGGGAAAAAGAAGTAATTTTAGATTTTATATATTTCATTTTGATTTTTGATATTTACATTTTAATTTAACTCATATGCCAGATCAATATAAGATCCCACAAAACATCGATGTTGAAGATAAAATTCTTGGCCCCTTTACCTTGAAGCAGTTTTTATATATTATGGGGGGAGGGATAATTATTTATGTTCTTTTTAACATTTTTGCCAAGACTAACCTCATTCTTTTTCTGGTAATTTCTATTCCGATTGCGATTGCCGTACTAATGCTGGTTTTTGTAAAAGTAAACGAAAGACCTTTTCTGGATTTTTTCTTTTACTTCATCGCTTATCTGCAAGATCCGAAAGAAAAAAAGTGGATCAAGTCTACTAAAGTTAAAGAGTTCAAAATTACTGCCAAAATTTCCGAAGCGGAAGAAGCCAAGCAAAAAGAAATAGCTGATCTTTCCCGAAGAGGAATAGTTCGATCACAATTGCAGCAAATGGCTATAGTTTTGGATTCGCGTGGCTGGAGTAGAGAATCGCTCGATCAGGAATTAAAGGGAAGAGTGGCCTCTTCGGTAGAAGAAAAATCTGTTGTCAGGCAAAAGTTTGCCGAAGAAGAAAATCTGGCCGATATGTTTAGCGATATCGAAGGCGCGGTAACTACATTAAAATCAGGGGTTCAAGAAGAAAGCGCCAGCAATTTAGCGGAGAGATTGAAGATACTTTTGGAATAAAAAATAAAAAATTAAAACATTAAGGTAAATCCCACGCTCGTGTACTCGCTCTGGATGAAATGCTCGTTATATTTTTTACATTAATGTTCGCATTTCAAAAACAAAAATGGCAGACAAAGACACAAAAAAACCAACCGGTTCCACCGTCGAATCCGCTCCTGCGAAAAGAAACTCAACGCAGTCTTATCTTGATATTGACCATTTTGAGAGCGGCATTCTGATTATGAAAGATGGAAGCATGAGAATGATTCTGTCCACTTCCGCGATCAATTTCGAATTAAAAGCCGAGATAGAAAGAAATTCAATTATTTATGCCTATCAAAACTTTTTGAATTCTTTGGAATTTCCCATCCAAATTATTGTTCAGTCCAGGAAACTGGATTTGGATGAATATCTGGAAACTTTGAAAAAGAAAATTACCGAAACGACCAACGAACTTCTCAAAGTTCAGATCTCCGACTATGTTGATTTTGTGCAGGGTGTGATTAATGTTGCCAATATTATGCAAAAGAGATTTTATGTTGTAGTCCCGCATTACCCAAGTAATTTCAAAAAAATCGGAGGTTTAGCCCAGATTTTTTCAGGTAGCCAGGCGGGCGTAGAAATATCAGATATGGAAGTAGAGACAAAATATCTGATGCAAAAAACCGAAACGGTAGCGTCGGGATTGCAAAGCATCGGAATTCGCGCCTTGCAGCTAGACACCCAGGAGTTAATTGAGCTTTTCTATGGAGCTTATAATCCCGATCAATCCACTCGTCAGAAATTAATTGATATTTCACAATTAGAATCGGAAATAATTGAGGCAGCACCGGAAGAAATGGGGATATAGAACAGGAATATATGAATAAAGGATTAAATGAATAGAAATTCTAATCATTTAATCATATAATCATTTAATCATCACACCCTTAGTATTTTAGAAACAAAAAAATAAACATAAAAATGCCAGATCCACAAGACAAAAAACTAGATAATATCCAGCCCCCCAAAGGTTCCTACTTTGATTTGACTAACAAAGATGCGGTTCTTCAGCCGGATAAGGCTAAGGATTTGGGCGCTATTACTTCCGGTTTTGGTGTTAAGAAGGAAATAGGATCAACACCACTAAAAGTAGAGACGAATGGCCATTCGTCTCTACAGGAGAAACCAAAAGAGACTAAATCATCCGGAGGTTTCTTTTCCTTCGGACCAAAGATGACTAAAGAAGAATTGGAAAAACAAAAAGCCGAGGAAAGAAAAAAATCAGAAGCCATTAAAAGAGAAGAAGAGGCTAAAAAAACTTATGAAATGGGGTTGGCTTCTATTCGCGACCTGATCGCCCCTTCTTCAGTACAAATTACGCCAAATTATCTAGTTTTAAACGATCGCTTTGTTCGCACTCTTTTTATTTTCAATTACCCCCGCTTTATTTTTCCAAACTGGTTATCGCCGCTGATTAATATGGATATGACTCTCGATATCGGCATGTTTATTTATCCCAAGGAAAATAAAGGCGTTCTCGACACTTTAAGAAAAAGATCGGGGCAAGTGGAGTCGGCTCTCAATATAGAAGCGCAAAAAGGACTGGTTCGAAATCCGGAATTGGAAACCGCTTTGCAAGACATTGAGGAATTAAGAGAAAGATTGGCCAGAGGAGAAGAGAGATTATTTCAGTTGTCTCTATATATAACTCTTCAAGCTAAGGATCTGGACGAGCTGGATCTAGCTACTAAAAAAGTAGAATCAACCCTTGGAGGTTCTTTGATTTATACCAAAAGAGCCGGATTTCAGATGGATCAAGGCTTTCGCTCCACTCTTCCTTTGGGATCTGACTTTTTGGATATTAGAAGAAATATGAACACAGGTTCGCTTTCCACTACTTTCCCATTTACCTCAATGGATTTAACTTCCAATCAGGGAATTATGTACGGTATCAATCGCCATAATAATGGCTTGATTATTTTTGATCGATTTGAATTGGAAAACTATAATTCAGTTGTTTTTGCTAAGGCCGGTGCCGGCAAGTCATACGCGGTAAAATTAGAAATTTTACGCTATATGATGTTTGGTACAGATATTATAGTGATTGATCCGGAAAATGAATATAAAAATCTTTGCAAAGTGGTTGGCGGGTCATATCTATCCATGAGCTTATCTTCAGATGATAGAATCAATCCTTTTGACTTACCGCCGCTTCCCGACGATGCTACGCTCGATATGGGTGAAGATAATTTAAGAAGCACTATTATTACTCAAAAGGGTTTAATGAATTTACTTTTGGGGAAACTTGATCCGGAAGAAGATTCTTTGATTGAAAAGGCATTGCTTAAAGCTTATGAATTGAAAGGGATTACCAACGATCCAGCTACCCAAAAGGCCAACTTTCCCTTGATGGCCGATGTTTACAATGCATTATCGGGAATGCCGAACAGCAATTCATTGATGAAAAGAATGGAAAAATATGTAACCGGAACTTTTTCCAGCATATTTAATAAGCCAACTAACATTGATTTAGATAAGGGCTTTGTTGTTTTTAACATTCGCGATCTGGAAACCTCTTTTCGTCCAATTGCCATGTATATGGTGCTGGATTTTATTTGGTCAAAGATAAGAAAAGAGTTGCGAAAAAGAATGCTTATCGTCGATGAGGCGTGGCTTATGATGGAATATGAAGATGCGGCCAAATTCATCTATTCAATTGCCAAAAGAGCTAGAAAGTATTATCTAGGACTAACTACTATAACGCAGGATGTGGAAGACTTTTTATCCTCAAAATACGGCCGCGCTATCGTAACCAACTCTTCATTGCAATTGCTTCTCAAACAATCTCCGGCCTCAATTGAATCAGTGGGTAAAACTTTTAATCTAACTCAAGGAGAGCGAGCCTTGCTTCTGGAATCCGGTGTGGGTGAGGGACTTTTCTTTGCCGGTGTCAATCATGTAGCTATCAAAGTTATCGCTTCTTATACGGAGGATCAGATCGTGACTACCTCTCCAAAGCAGATTCAGGAGCTTGAAAAAGCGCAGGGAGAGGTATAGAAAAGTATTTTTTGCTCTCATTTTATTTATATGGTAAAATAAGTGGTAAGTGGTAAGCATGTAAGTAGTAAGTAATCCCAAAACTTACAACCTACAACTTACAACTTAATTCTTACTACTAATTTTTTATATGGCAGATCAAGATCTTGTAGATTATATAAAAGAGAATAAGGCTAAGTATGGTGTTGATACTTTGCGTAAAGGGCTTTTGGCCCAGGGGATTAGCTATAAAGAATTCAAGGAAGCAATGGAGATGGTTGAACAGGAAGAAGACGAAAAGATAGCCGGATTTCTCACCGATGCACCGGAAGTAAGAGAAGAAACCATTATTGTGAAAGAATATATTGGTAGAGGAGCTCGAGGAGCCAAGGAATATCAAAAAAAAGCGGGGGAAGTTATCGGCAATGTTTCTACGGCACTCGGAGTTGGTGAAAAAGATAAGACTCTCTATTTGGATATTATAAAATATGGAGCTATTGCTTTTGTGTTTTTTAATATCATTACTACAGTTTTTAAGTATTTCGGGGGTCGTATAGTTTATCCTAAAGTAGCCGCTTCACTGGGTGTTTTTGGACATCTGGCTCTTCCTGATGTTTTGATGATAAAAATCGAGCTTTGGCCGCTTACTTTATCGGTGTTGTGGAGTGCTGTTTTGGGGGGAGTTCTTACATTCTTATTTGTGAAATATATAGCTCGTTTTTGGCCATTCTCTATTTGGTTGAAATTTCAGCAAAAGCTTTTTTATTTCTATATTATTTTTGAATTTATTTTTGGTATTTTTATAAACGGCCTGATCTCGGCGATCTCGGGCATTTATCTTTTGGGCTATCTGATAGTTTTGGTTGGAATAGTAATAGCCGCTTATCTATCCAGTAATTATTTAGCGAATGTTTTGGAAACCAAACACGAGGACGCTATCAAAAGATTAGTTAGATAAAAACAAAAACAAAAAGACCTTTTCTAATAGTTTAATTTCAGATATTAGGATATAATTTTATTTAATGAAAAAAATAAAAGAACTAATTAGAAAATTTACTCCCAAGTTTGTTTTCTCCCTGTATTATTTTCTCTGGTCTTTTGTCGGTGTTCAACTTTACCGAAATCCAAGTGAAGAGATTTTGGTAATTGGAGTTACCGGCACAAATGGCAAAACCACTACGGTCAATGCTATCCAGCATATGCTGCAGATGAATGGTTTAAGAGCCGGACTGCTTTCCACAGCCAATTTTAAAATTGGCAATAAAGAATGGGTCAATAAGACCAAAAATACCATGTTGGGCAGAATGAAACTGCATAAGATGTTGCGCCGAATGGTTAAAGAAGAATGCAAAGTTGCTATAGTTGAGGTTTCTTCGGAGGGCATTGTTTCCTATCGAACTTATGGAATCAATTTTGATATTTTAGTTTTTACTAATTTAACGCCGGAGCATATTGAAGCTCATGGCAATTTTGAAAAATATAAAAAAGCCAAACAGAAGATATTTGCTAATCTCTCAAAAAATAAAAGAAAGAAATTGCCCGGATTTTCTCCGCAAGATTTGAAGAAAACCATTATCGCTAACATAGATGATAAATATGCGGATGAATTTTTGAAGTTTGACGCAGAAGCCAAAATAGGATTTGGAGTTGAGAAAGAAAAATCTCTTTTTGCCGATAGAGTGGTTTTGGCTTCCAATGTCAAAGAAAGTAAAGACGGGTTGGGATTTAATTTAATTATCGAGGATGAAAAAGAAAAAATAGAATCCCCGCTTTTGGGCTCGGTAAATGTTTACAATCTTTTGGTGGCCGCATCCGTAGGTTGGTTCTTTGGTTTTTCTCTCGAACAAATCAAGAAAGCATCGGAAAGTTTTATCGGAGTAGCCGGAAGAATGGAAAAAATTAAAAGTCGCAAGGGATATGATGTCGTAATTGATTACGCGCTCGTTCCCGAATCACTTCAGAAACTTTATTCAACCTTAAGAAGCCTTTATAAGGGCAAAATAATAGCGGTTTATGGTTCTTGCGGCGGAGGAAGAGATGTAGCTAAAAGGCCTTTAATGGGCCAGATCGTTTCAGGCTATGCGGACTATTCCATTCTTACCAACGAAGATCCTTATTTTGAAGATCCTTATGAAATAGTTAAAAATATCGAAGAGGGGTACAAAAATAATGACAAAGTTTTGGGGCAAGATTATGAAGTTATAATCAACCGCGAACAGGCAATCGAAAAAGCACTTCTCATGGTTGCCGGCGAAGGCGATGTGGTGGTTATTACTGGCAAGGGATCGGAAACGGGGATGAATGTACAGGGGAAGATAATGCCGTTTAATGATAAGAATATCGTAGAAAAGTATATTAAGTAATAGAATTCAAAAACAACCAGAAAAGGATTAAATGAATAAATGATTAAAGGATTTTTCATTCATTTAGTCCTTTATTCATTTATTCATTCATTAAAACTTTAATTATGTCTAAAAAGCAAAAATTTTTGTTAATAGATTCTAACGCTCTCATCCACCGCTCCTTCCACGCTCTTCCTCCTCTTCGCATCAAAACAGGGGAATTTGTGGGAGCTGTTTATGGTTTCACCTCAACACTTTTAAAAGCGATCGAAGATATCAAGCCGGATTTCGTCGCGGCCGCTTTTGATTTGCCCGCGCCAACCTTTCGTCATGAAGAATATAAGGAATATAAGGCCACTCGCACTAAAGCGCCCGACGAGCTTTATGAACAAATTCCGTACGCCAAAGAAGTTTTGACGGCTTTAAATATTCCGATCTACGCGCTGGCCGGATTTGAAGCCGACGATCTGATTGGTACGCTTTGTAAGAGAATCGATGACAAGAAGCTGAATATCGACACCTATATTCTTACGGGCGATATGGATACGCTTCAGTTGGTTGATGATAACACTCGTGTTTATACTTTGAAAAAAGGAATCAAAGATACGATTATTTATGATGAATCTTTGGTTGAACAAAAATACGGTTTTGGTCCGGATCGCGTTATCGATTACAAAGCTTTGCGAGGCGATCCATCGGATAATATCCCGGGAGTTAAAGGAATTGGAGAAAAAACCGCGACGGATTTGATTAAAAAATATGGATCGCTGGATGGAATTTATAAAGCGATTAATGAGAATGCATTTGCCTTTTCCGCTTCGATAAAAGACAAGTTAATAAGCGATAAAGAGAATGCTTATCTCTCAAAAAAATTAGCTACGATTCGACTGGATGTGCCGATTAAAATCGAAATTGAAGATTGCTGCACTTACGATTTTGACAAAGCCAAAGCGACGGCAGTTTTTCAAAAATTCGAGTTCCGATCTTTGATGGGAAGATTGTTAAAGTTGGTTGGTGATAAAAATAAGGTTGATGGCTCCGTAGGGGCGGGGTCTTCCCGCCCAGATTCGGGCGCGGTAACCGCGCCCCTACAAAATCCCAAATACATCCTTGTAAACACCCAAGAATCTTTTGATAAATTTTTTAATGAATTAAAAAAACAAAAAGAATTCGCAATCGATACCGAAACATCATTTCTTGGAGCTTTTGAGTCGGATTTAGTCGGCATCTCTTTTTCTTGGAAAGCGGGAATGGGATACTATATACCTGTAGGCCACACTGTAGGGAACAGCCATGGCTGTTCCGAACCAGATAGGGACAGGCATGCCTGTCCTCTGCAATTGGACAAAAAATTCGTTTTAGAAAAACTCAAGCCAATTTTAGAGAATGAAAAGGTTAAAAAAATTGGCCAAAATATAAAATATGATCTTTTGGTTTTGAAAAAAGTTGGTATAAATATTAATGGTGTCTATTTCGACACTATGATCGCCTCTTACCTTATGAATCCAACCGGAAGAGGAAATTCTTTGGATGTTTTGGCTTTCTCCGAGTTTGGTCATGAAAATATGAAAATAACCGAATTGATTGGTACAGGAGCAAAACAAAAATCATTTGCCGAAGTTTCGGTTGAAGATGCCTGCGATTATTCCGGAGAAGATAGTGATATTACTTGGCGACTTTACGAAGTATTCAAGGAAAGATTACAGGGCGAATCCCGACATCGGATGTCGGGGAATTCCCCGACATCCGATGTCGGGACCGTAGAAAATATTTTTTATAACATTGAAATGCCTCTCGTTAAAATTTTGACCGATATGGAATTTTGGGGGGTGAAAATTGATGACAAATTTTTAGGAAAATTAAGCGCCAAAGTTGGCGAGAAGATTGCCGAGTTAGAAAAGAAAATTATCAAGATGGCGGGAGTTGATTTCAATATCAATTCGACTCAACAGCTTTCGGAAGTTCTCTACAAAAAATTAGGCATCTGGAGCGAGAGCGCTAAGAAAACCAAAACCGGTATTTCAACCGGCATTGAATCATTGGAAAAATTAAAAGACGATCATCCGATTATTAAATTGATTTTGGAATATCGAGGATTGGCGAAATTGCAAAGCACATATCTCGAAGCTTTGCCAAAATTAATTAGCGAAATTGATGGTCGAGTGCATACTTCATATAACCAGACAATTGCTTCTACCGGCAGATTATCTTCGTCAGATCCAAATCTGCAGAATATTCCCATTCGCACCGATTTAGGGGCGGAAATTCGCAAAGCATTTATAGCCGAAAAAGGAAAGAAACTTTTGATTTGCGATTATTCGCAAGTGGAACTTCGGGTGGCCGCTTCCATCGCTAATGATAAAAAAATGCTAGAAGCGTTTAATTCCGGCCGCGATATTCACACGGAAACCGCAGAAGCGATTTTTGACATTCCGAGTAGGGGCACGGCGCGCCGTGCCCCTACAAAAGATGAAAGGCGAGTTGCCAAGGTGGTTAATTTTGGAATTATTTACGGCATCTCGCCTTACGGTTTGGCGCAAGCAACCGAGAAAACTCCGCAAGAAGCTGGGAAATTTATGGAGGAGTATTTTAAGGAATATCCATCGATCAAAAAATATATGGATAGCACAATTGTTGGTGTGCAGGAAAAAGGTTATGTTGAAACTTTGCTTGGTCGTCGCCGTTATATTCCCGATATTAATTCGGGTGTTATTCAAATCAAAAAAGCGGCCGAGCGCATGGCGATAAATATGCCGATTCAAGGTACCGCGGCGGATATTATGAAACTCGCGATGCTCAAAATCGATGAAGAGATTTTACAAAAAGATAAAGAAGTTAAAATGATCCTGCAAGTACACGATGAACTTGTCTTTGAAATCGATGAATCAAGAATTAAGAATTATGAATCAAGAATCAAGGAAATTATGGAATCAGTTTTCAAACTGAAATGCCCATTGATTGTGGAGACGAGTGTTGGGGAGAATTGGGGAGAGAAATAAAATATGAATTGTTACGAATTTAGGACGAATTATTACGAATGGGATTGTAGAGGTTTGATTTATCAAACCTTGAAATTGAGTGCGAAATAATGGCCATTGATGAATCAAACCCCTACGGATTTCGGGCAAAAAAATAGGGTAGATACGATGACCTACCCCACAATTTCCGGGGATTGCATCCGGATATGAATCTAGATGAGAACGAGTTCCAGTATTTTCCCATCCATATCATATCTGTCACACTCTGGGGGGTCTTGCCGGTTTATATTGCGCAGGGGAGTGATGTGAGTCCATGACCAGTTCTTCTCAAGCTCACGATTGTTTATCCTGATTTTGTAGGGCATCAATGCGCCGACTGAAGTTTCGATGACAATGATGTCGCCCCCCTGACCTTCTTCTCTGTAGCCTTTTTTTGTGGACCAAAATCCCTCTATTGTGCCTGCGATACTGATATGGCCACTTTCTCTTTCGATGATTTTGAACTTTCTCCCGATGATTTTCATGGGGTCATCAATTCCGAAAATATCCAACAAAAGAGCTTCGGCTGTTTCCATATTCTCACTCCTTTTCTCACTATATTAATTTAATGTTCGCGGTGTTCTGCGACTACTATATTTTAGCATAAAATACAGGAAAAATGCAAATGCGTTATTGTACATCAAGGTTCCACGCAGGAGCATGGAACCAACATACGGGGTATATCAAGCCATTTTTTACGAGCAGATTTTCACCACCAACAAATCCAATGCCAGTCCCGGTTCTTTTTCTCCGGTTTTGAAGATATATATTGACAGCTAATTTTTGTTAAGTTATAATCAAATTAATAAAATTAACTAATTTAACTAATATGCAAACTTACACTTTGAAAATCTTTAATACGGGCCAGGTAACTCTGCCAAAGGTATGGCGAGACAGGGTCGGAACCAAGAACCTAGTCGCCGAAGAAACTGACGAGGGGCTCTTGATTAAACCATTACAAATTGATGACATTGTTTACTACCAATCCAAAGATGGGTTTGGTTTATATTGCGAGAAGGGTTTGCCGGTTGATAAAATCATTTCAAAAATAAAAAATATTCATGGATCGGATCGAAAAGTTCTTAAGAAAAATAGATAAGAAAAACGCTCTAAAATTAGGCAAGATTCTTGAAGACATTCGCGCTCTCAATATAGATGGTTATGATCTGACAAAAATGGAACCCCAAAATACACTATATCGGATCCGTTCCGGAAAAATAAGAGTGGTTTTTCGAAAAGAGAATGGGATTGGGGTACCGATTTATATAGAGTTTCGAGGGCGGGTCTATAAAAAGTTCTAAGAACAAATTTTTACCACTAACAAATCCAACGCCAGTCCCGGGTCTTTTTCGCCGGTTTTGATAGCGAGGTCGGTTTCAAAGATTAAGTGGTAAATTTCTTTGAGTTTTTCGAGAGTGAAATTTTTGGTTTGCAGTAAAGTTTTTTTGTGGACATACGGATTCATCCGGGTTTCGGTCAGAAATACTTGAAGCGGGATTTTTTCTTTTTCTGCTAATTTAATTAAAATTAAATTGCGAAATTGGAAAGCGATCATAGATAAAACCCCATAAATTTCCTCTCCAGAATCAGTGATATTTTTTAAGATATTTTGAGCGGTTTTAATATCTTTTTTCGCAAGAGCATCAGTTAAACTAAAAATGTTGGTATCTACATTGGCTTTAACTAATTTCAAAACATCATCGGAATTGATGTTTTTTTCTTTATATTTATAGGCAGTTAACTTTTTGATTTCATTATCAATCTGGCGAGTGTCATAACCCACCAACGCCACCAATCCATTAATGGCTTTTGGTTCGATAGAAAAGCCCTTCGCTTTCAGCTTATCGCCAATCCAGCGGTTCAATCGTGCCACATCCATATTTTGGAAATGAAAAACATTTTTGGGATCTAGTTTACCGATAAAATTTTCAATTTCCTTAACGCGATCTTTGGCTTTATAAGGCAGGAGATCCTTATTTTCAAAAAAGATTATAACTGTAGAATCCGGCGATGAGACCGCGCCCTCAATGATTTTTTTACGATCATCTTTTTTGGTGCTGCTCAAAATATTTTCCAAAATTACCACTCTTTTTTCTCCGAGAAAGGGAAGCGAATTTATTTCATTTAAAATTTTATTAATGTCCAGATTTTCCTCGCTAAATCCGCTCACATTAAAATCCCCATATTTTTTTATGGAGCCAGATTTGAAAAAAATAAGTTTTTCGCTAGCGAGAAAATCGTCCTCGCCATGGATTAGATAGACCATTAGAGTAGTAAGTAGTAAGTAGTAAGTAGTAAGCAAAAATCCATACTACCTACTACATAATACCTACTACCTACTACAATTTTCTTATTAAAACATTTAAGACTCTCCCAAATTTATATAAAAAATAACCCCACTTGGAAATCACCACATCATAAGTCCCTGGATAATCTATTTGCGTTCCCCCAAAGCCTTTTTTAAATCTGGTTACGCCCGCCCATTTGTGACGAATATTGTCATCGGGAGCGATACCCCAGAAATCATAATAGGCAAAACCTCCTTCTTTGGAGTCTAGGATGGCTTCCCATTGAAGTAAATAGGGCGCCATAACATTGCGATATTCATTAGAAGAAGCGCCGTGAAGATAGGAAACGGTGTTGCCAAAAAAAGACACCATGTTGGCAGCAATATATTTATTATCATATTTCGCCAAATATAATTTAATGATTCCTTTCCGGCCGAGTATTTCCAATTGTTTTTTGTAGTGCCGCAAAGAATGAGCGCTAAAGCCATCTCGGTCAGTTGTTTCTTTCATGATGCGATAAAAAATTTCAGCCTTTTCCGAATCAGTCGTTACCTCAATTTCAACGCCCTTTTTTCTGGCCAAATTGATATTGTAACGAGTTTTCTGTTTCATTTCAGATAAAATCTCTTGATCCGATCTAGTCAAATCCAAAATCAAGGTACTGGGCGGATTAATATCTTTAGTTTTTTTAATTTGAATCGCAGGATTTTCCCGCGTGGTTTGATTTATGCACTTTTGTGCTTCATTTGTAGTGCACCCAATCGGTTCAACTCTGATGAAAATAGAATTTTCTTTTTTACCCAATTCGATTGCCTTATCCAAAAATTCTTTGGTCAAACCAAATGGTCCTCTGGGGCAATAAAAATAATTCTTTTTTTCAAAAAGATGATTTTTTATTAACAAAGCATTATCAATCCAAAAAGTCTCATGACCCAGAGCTTTTTCAAATTCTTCCCACTCGACGGATTGTAGGAGATTGCTTAATTGCATGAATAGATTTTAACATTTTTTTCTCTTTTGAGCAAAAAAAATCCTCGCCTTTCGGTTTGAGGATTTCTGATTGGGTTCAGGTAGAGTGCCGGAGGATGTCAGATAGTTACAGCTCGATGCCGTTTTCTCTCAATTCCTTTATCATTTGTTCTTTTGTGACATCGCCGACGAACCTGATGATCTCCTCACCATTGTAGAATATGAAGGTCGTTGGCACGCCCCTGATCCCCAGAAATTTGAGTGCGGCAGGGAACTCGTTGGCATCGAGCGCAAACGCCGAAGTTTTGTCTCCAAGCTCCATGGCCAACTTCTCAATCTTGGGTCTCATTGTTATGCATGGTCCGCAATGCTTTTTGTGGACCCACAAGAGCATCAATCCTTCAGTCTTTTTCAAGAGGGAAAGATCTGTTTCACTCAAAACTCTCAGCTCCATAGGCCACCACCCTTTAGGTTTTTAAAAAAGTTTTTTTATGCTAATATAAATAATACTACAAATCACCATAGAAATCAATTAATAAACTAAATAATGAAGATTATAGCTATTGAAACATCCTGTGACTAAACTTCTGCGGCAGTTTATGATTCGAAACGCGGTTTGCTATCCAATGTTGTAGCAAGCCAGATTGATATTCATAAAAAAACCGGCGGAGTGGTACCGGAAGTGGCATCTCGTGCCCATGTGGAGCAGATTTTACCGGTTATTGAAGAAGCTCTGAAAAAAGCCAATGTTAGTTTGGGGAAAATTGATTATATTGCCGTTACGCATGCGCCGGGCTTGATTGGATCGCTTTTAGTCGGGGTTAATACGGCGAAAACTTTGTCGGCAGTATTGGATAAACCGCTTTTACCGATAAACCATTTGGAGGGGCATATATACGCAAACTTCATAAATCAGAACCAAGATTTAGCAGGATTACAAAGGATTAAACCGGATTCTAATCCTGAAAATCCAAATAAAATCCTGATTAATCATGGTTCAGAATTTAAATTTCCTGCAATTGTATTATTGGTATCCGGTGGACATACTTCCTTAATTCTTATGCGAGATCATGGTAAATACAAAACTCTAGGTGAAACATTAGATGACGCGGCAGGAGAGGCGTTTGATAAAGTAGCTAGGGTGCTGGAACTGCCATATCCAGGAGGACCTAATATTTCACGCATGGCCGAAGAGTATCGCAGAAAATTTCCAATTTCCAATTTCCAATTTCCAATAAAATCCCAAATTCAAAATCCCAAAATGGGGGATGGAAATTTTTTTCCGAGATCTATGTTAGATAGTGGTAATTTTAATTTCTCTTTTTCCGGATTAAAAACTGCAGTTTTGTACAAATGGCAGGAGGAGACCGTAGGGGCGACCCTGCGTGGTCGCCCGCATTCGGGAGGCCACATAGGGCCTCCCCTACAATCCGGTCAAAATAATAATCTTAGAGAAATGTTTTGCTACGAATTTGAAGAAGCCGTTGTTGATATTCTGGCGACAAAAACACTTTCCGCTGCAAAAAGATATAGAGCAAAAACGGTCTCCATTTGCGGAGGAGTGGCGGCAAATAAACGACTCAGAGAAGAAATTAGCTTGCGAATACAAAAAGAACTGCCTAATACTTTATACTTAATACCTAATACTAAATTCTGTGGAGATAATGCGGCAATGGTCGCGACATGCGCAAGTTATCAAGTAAACAAGAAAACAAAAAAGCAAAAAAACAAGAAATCAAATTTGGATTTTGAGGTAATGTCAAATAAAGAGCTGTAAATTTATATAAAAAAACCGCATAAAAATGCGGCGTTTTGCGAATAATGAAAGATAGATTGTTTTATTCAATGACGCTCTCGATATGATCTGGGTGAATCGAATATTGTACTTGACCGAGCTGGTCTCCTTTTACTACCTTGCCGAAGAAATTGCCAGCCATAAACGGACCTTTAACTATCTGGAATACGGTTCCCTTTGGATACCTTTCTTTTTCTACTGTTTGGTCAGTTCCATCAATGTCTTCTAACTCGATTAAATCTTTCTTCAGTGTAACTTTATTGCCTATCTCAACTGTTAATGTGCTACCGGTCATCTTTATCACTCCTTAGGGTTTATTTTCAGAATATTCTGTAGTATAATTAATTATATCATATTTTATAACTATTTCAAACTATAATGAAAGAATTAGCCAAAGCTTACAATCCAAAAGAAGTTGAAGAAAAAATTTATCAGGCATGGGAGGTGTCAGGATTTTTTAGTCCCAAAATTGATGAGAAGAAAAAGCCTTTTGTCATTGCTATTCCTCCGCCAAATGTAACAGGAGAATTGCATATGGGGCATGCTTTGAATAATTCTATTCAAGATGTTCTGATTCGCCGCAAGAGAATGCAAGGCGTTCCAACACTTTGGATCCCCGGAACTGATCATGCGGGTATCGCAACTCAATTCAAAGTAGAGCAAAAATTACAAAAAGAAGGTTTAAATAAATTTGATTTAGGGAAAGAAAAGTTTATAGAAAAAGTTTGGGAGTGGAAAGATGAATTTGAAGCGACTATTCTTGGCCAGCTAAAAAAGATTGGCTGTTCTTGCGATTGGAGCCGTACCCGCTTCACAATGGATGAAGGATATTCAAAAGCAGTGCTTGAGGCCTTCCAAAATTATTGGGACAAGGGATATATTTATCAAGGAGAAAGGATTATAAATTGGTGCCCAAGTTGCAAAACATCTCTTTCCGATCTAGAAACGGAATACCAAGAGGATGAAGGTCATTTGTGGTATATAAAATATCCTCTAGCCGGTGATAAAAACAGTTTTATAACGGTTGCAACTACTCGTCCAGAAACAATGTTGGGTGATACGGCCGTAGCAGTAAATCCAAAAGATGATCGATACACAAATTTAGTTGGCAAGATGCTAGTCTTGCCATTGATTGATCGTGAAATTCCTTTGATTGCCGATGATGCAGTAGAAAAAGATTTTGGAGCGGGCGCTCTCAAAGTTACTCCCGGATCCGATATGGTAGACTGGGATATTGGTCAAAGACACAAATTGGAAGTTATAAAAATAATTGATGAAGATGGCAAAATCACTAAAGATGGTGGTAAATATGCGGGACTAGATCGTTTTGAAGCAAGAAAAAAAGTTTTAGAAGACTTGGAATCACAAGGCTTATTAGAAAAAATAGAAGATTTGCCGCATAACATTTCCGTTTGTTATCGTTGCGCAACTCATGTTGAGCCTTTAATATCTAAACAGTGGTTTGTAAAAATGTCGGAATTAGCAAAGTCTACAATTGAGGTATTAGAAAAGGGTGATGTAACTTTTACGCCAAGCAATTGGACAAAAGTAAGTATTGATTGGCTAAAAGACATAAAAGACTGGTGCATCTCCCGTCAGATTTGGTGGGGCCACAGATTACCAGTTTGGACGAAAGATACTGAAACCAAAGTTAGTGTTGAATCTCCGGGGGATGGCTGGGTTCAAAGTGAAGATGTTTTGGATACTTGGTTTTCCTCTGCTTTATGGCCATTTGCAACACTTGGCTGGCCCGAAAAAACAAAAGATCTAGAGTATTTTTATCCTAATTCCGTAAACATTACTGACAGAGGAATAATTAATCTCTGGGAAATGAGGATGATATTTTCTGGACTCGAGTTTATGAAGGAAATTCCCTTTAAAGAAATTTACATCAACCCAACTGTTTTTAACAAAGAAGGCAAGAGAATGAGTAAATCCTTGGGTACCGGAATTGATCCGCTGGAAATGGTTGATAAGTACGGAGCCGATGCGCTTCGCTTCGGATTGCTTTATCAAACTACCGGAACTCCCGATCTTAAATTTGCCGAAGACACGCTTCAAATGGCAAAAACTTTTATGAATAAAATCTGGAATGCATCTCGGTTCGTATCCATGAAACTCGGCGATTATGAACAAATAGGTGAACTTAAGTTCACAGAAAATACTGAAGCGGATAAAGAGATCAAGAAACAATTTGAAGCGGTTGCGAAAAGTTACAATGAGAATCTGGAAAGATATCGATTCGGACAAGCAGCGGAGGAGATTTATCATTTCTTCTGGCACCAATTTTGTGATGTTTATATTGAAAAAACCAAAGAACAAATTCCCTATCCATTACCGGAAAATCCGGATGAAAAACTAATCAAAGAAACAAAAGATAATCTGCTTTATATTTTGAAAAATTCTCTTGTTCTCTTGCATCCGATGATTCCATTCATCACTGAAGAAATTTACCAAACCCTGCCAATTGAAGGGAAGAAAGAATTCTTGATGGTGGAGGAGTGGGTTAGCTAAATAAAAGAAAAAATCTCGAGAAATCGAGATTTTTTCTTTTAACTAAATAGCTGGGGCGAGGATCGAACTCGCGACCTTAGGCTTATGAGTCCTACGCTCTAACCAACTGAGCTACCCAGCCGCGTCGCTACTCAATTGTTTTAATCCTGAAAAATCCTCCTTCATCCTTACTGCAAAACGAATTACATTCTGTTATTGCAGTAGCGGATTACGGCGGATGAAAATTATTTTTGTATATATTTAAGATGTGATAATTTTCAAATTGCGGGGGGAGGAATCGAACCTCCGACCTCCGGGTTATGAGCCCGACGAGCTACCTCTGCTCTACCCCGCGTCGCGTCGTAATTGGCTCAAGTGCTTTCCATAAAAATTTGATTACAAATTTTTCTTACAAGCACATCGCAATTACTCCTTTTACGAGAAAATTCTATTATATATTTTGGTATAAATTTTCTCGTTATTATTATATTTTCTTCTTTACAAAAAAGAATTCAAACCATTTTAAGATATTTAGCTTTTTGTCTTCATTTTGCTGATACTGTTGCTGTTCGCGGATTAATCTCTCTCTTTCCGGATCCTGACGGGGCAAGGCATATACTCTTTCTCCTGCCTTTTGATAACCTAACTTCTCTCTTAAAATCTTCTCGGTATAGGCATCTGTACTATAATACAACATTTTGCTCTCTTGTTCAATGTTATTCGCAGCGAGACTCTCCATATTTGCTTTAATAGTCTGCATTTGTTTATTGATCGTGTAATTCTTATAGATTATTCCAATCAAAGAATATAGGATCAGTAGTATAAAAATTGACAGTATGGTAATCCCTTTTGTTAAACGGTTTTGTTTTTTTAGAAATCTTAAAATTTCTTGCCACATAATTTTATTTTTAATGGGCATAGCTGGACTTGAACCAGCGACCCCCACCTTATAAGGGTGGTGCTCTAACCAACTGAGCTATATGCCCATAATTTTTTATTTAAAATATGCAAGATTCCAGACTTGTCACGCTACGCGTGATCAGGCGAAGCCTGAGACCATCGACCCCCACCTTATAAGGGTGGTGCTCCCCGCCCGCCATCGCAAGCTTGAGCTTACTCAGGCGTTGCGGGCGGGTAACCAGCTGAGCTATACGCGCTCGCGTCGCAATCGGCTTATTAATAAACACTAAAAAAGCATTTTGTAATGCTAGTAGATAATATAGTAACAAAAAAACTAAAAAAAATCAATTTTTACGCTTTGGAAATGCTGTTTTGGATTAAAATGTTTTTTATTTCTTCCAAAGTTGCGCGATTTAGGCAATTTTTTATAAAATCCTGAACCTCCATTCTTTCCATTTCAAAATCAGTTTTATTTAAGTCTAAAAATAATTTAGTTGAAAATAATGCTGTGGCCAGATTCCCGCTTTTAAAGGGCTTCTTTTTGGCAATCGCAAAGAAAAGAGCGGCCGCTTTGGCAAATTTGTCGGGAAAAACCTCATTATTGCGCAGATAATTTATGGTTTTTTTCAAAATGCCAACACTTTCAACACCATGAATAGAGCTCGTTTCATCGACTAGGCGATTGTGTATATATAAAATTTCAGCAGGTGATAAGTAGTTCATATTATTCGGAAAGTTTTTCTAGTTCTTTTTTGTATTTTGAAATGAAGCTTTCAATTTTCCCGGCTAGTTCGGTTTCAATCTTGAAATTAACGACCGGCTCGATGATAACTCGGCGGTTTTTGCCATCCACATTCACAAAAACTTTATCGCCAATATCGATAGCGAGTGTTTTTAAAACTTTTTTAGGAATAGTAACGGCAGCAGAGGAGCCGATCTTTATAACTTTATTGGACATGATTATTTTTATTATTATTTATTTCAAATCTCAAATGTTAAATTTCAAATCCATATCTTTTTATGTCAAATCTTTTCAGATAACCAGCTTTAACATTTGGTTTTAACATTTGACATCTAACATTTAAGATAGCCTTTTATTATAATATCATTCTAACTCTTTTCCTTGCAAGAGGGTTTTTGAGAAAAGAAAAAGCTTCGCGTCCTTTCGGCCACGAAGCCTTGTCGCCTTGTCATCTCGAATCCTCTTTTCAGAGGACACGATATGCGATTCGAGCAGTTCCATCTTCTCTGTAGCCGAGCTTTTCAGCCGCGGCTTCGGATAGATCGAACTGTCGGTCGGGATGGGGCACTAGGTGGTTCTCTTTGAATACAGGGATAGCACCTCTCTTCTTCCCCATGCGGTTAATCGCGTACGGACCCCGGTCTCTGATGAGAACCTTGATAGTTCTCTTATTCTTCAGGTTGGTGATTATTACCGGAGTACCGCAGGGGAGTACCGGGCTAGCGGCACTCACTTTTTCCTTGTCGAACCTTACTCCTCGGCAAGCTCCGACCTTACCATCAAATCCCGGACCGTACCAGCTTGCCTTGCCATACCGGATCTTTCCGACCGGTTTGGTGGCGACTTTTTTCTGCTTGGTGATTGGACTTGCTGATGTTTCCGCAGGTTTCGGTGCTACCGGCCCTTGGGGAGCCGGTTTGGGCTTCGGAGTGGGTTTCGGCGCGGATTCAAGTAATTCGAGCTTCCATTTTTCCGGAAGCTTTTCGGGGCATTTGTTGACGATGGTCCCGTTCTTGATCTCCGGTATGCAACCCTTCATCCGTTTGTTTCTTTCGTGAATCTCCTTATCGTTTACGGCCTCGTGGTGAGCGAAATCCTTCTTCACCCAATTCCAGCCGGCGCTCAAACCGGTCTTCAAACCAGTCGTTAACAACAGGGCGATGATGAGGATGATGGGGGAAAGAATGATGGTCGCCACAACTTTCCGAATGCTTTTCTTTCCTCCCCTGAAAGTCGTCTTTCCGATACGGATTTTCATGTGTAAAGCCTCCTTGGATTTTCTCGCCACTATGAGCGAGGAGAGTGTTTTTCTATATATGAAATTCTCCCGTGTGAACCCCCGATCGAGTCAGGGTTTTAATTGTCGAGGTACGACCGCTGTATCTATTCAAATTGGCTAGTTTCAGCCAAGTTGTACTATAATTTTAACACAAAAAATGGCAAAAGTCAACACTTTTATTCTTATTCGCCAGAAATCCTTGACAATTCTGTAAATTTGTGATACAATGACCTAATTTTAGTTGATACCTTTCAGGGTATATGCTAAAATTAGAAAAGAAAGCCAAAATTATGATGAAAAGAGATTTAAGCCCAAAACAACTCGCAACTGATTTGATCAGAAATAGTAAAACTTTTCTGATTATTACTCATGAACGACCGGATGGCGATGCTATCTCCTCTTGTTTAGCTTTGAAAAAGGTTCTGGAGAAAATGGGCAAAAAGGCTGATGTGATCATTCCGGACGAAATTCCATCCGATCATTACTTCTTGCCGGGAACAGAAAAGATTATCAAGGATATTAAATTAAACCGAGACCTGGTTATAAACATCAAAAAAGCCAATCGAGTTTCCTATAATAAGAAAGAGGACGGATCAGTGGATTTGATTGTTGCTCCGGATGAGGGGCAAGAATTCAAAAAGCATGATGTGGCTCTGGAATTTGGTAAAACGCATTATGATGTTTTGGTGATTCTAGACACCTCGGATTTGCTGCGCGCTAATGCAGTTTACGAACAAAACAGGGAGATTTTATCTAATACTCATATTATAAATATAGATCATCATCCTACCAACAGCAGCTTTGGCGGAACCAATCTGATCGATCCATCAGCTACTTCTACCTGTGAAATCCTATTTTCTCTGATTGAATCCCTAGATAAGAACCTAATGGATTCGGATGTTGCTACTCTTCTTTTGGCTGGTATTATTACCGATACCAATAGATTCCAAAATACCAACACTTCTCCAAAGGCTTTGACGGTTGCGGCGCAATTGATTGCGGCCGGAGCAAGGAGATCGGAGATAATTATTAACCTCTATAAAACTAAATCGCTTTCTACGCTGAAGCTTTGGGGTAAAATTTTAACTAATATAAAAGAAGATAAACAAGATAAAATCGTCTGGTCTACCATTTCCGCCCGCGAAATAGCGGATGTCGGAGCCAGCGTAACAGAAACAGGAGGGGTGATTAATGAATTAATTTCTACTGTTCCCAATGCTAATGTTGGTCTTTTGCTTACCGAGCAGGAACCGGGAATAGTGACAGCCAGCATGAGAACCAATGCTGAAAATGTAGAATTAGATAATATTGCCCTGGCTTTTGGTGGAGGAGGACACAAAAAAGCAGCCGGCTTTAAGGTTGAAGGATTGTCGCTTTCAGAAGCTGAAAAGATGGTGATTAACAGACTAAAAGCCTATTTCAATGGCGCAAAAAATGGCACTCCGAAAGTAGAAAAAGTATTAGGTACAGAAAAAAAAGAAGTGGTCTTTAATTCGCCTCAAACCAAGATTAGCGAAAAACCGATTCAAAAAAACAATATCCAAACCGAAGATGATCTCTATGCTCCAGCTCTTACCGATATAGCTATGGAAAATCCAAATATAATCGAAACCAAAGGCTCAATTCTTTCAAAGATAGTTGAACAAAAGAAGAGGCCGAAAGAAGAATTGGACTTTGCAAAAATGGAGCAGGAAGCCAGATCTCAAAATAGTGGAGCTCTATTGGAACAAAATCCATCATCCGCAGATCTGGAAGATTTTGATGAGGACTACGAATAGGGACAAAAAAGCAAGAGAGCCAAAAAGCAAAAAAACAAAAATACTTGGTTTGTTTGACTTAAATACCCTTCTATGATATAATGCCTCTAAGAATTAAAAAGATCTAAATTGATTTTTTGTTTTCTTGTTTTATTGATTAACTGGTTATTATGTTATCTACAGAAGAAAAGAAGGTTGCAAGAACTAAAGTTTCTAGCGAAAAAGATACGGGCTCTGTCAGTGTACAGATCTCTGCTTTGACTACGAAGATTCTAAAGTTAAACGATCATCTAAAGAAAAACATTCACGACTTCTCCTCAAAGAGAGGTTTACTTAAAAATGTAGGACAGAGAAGAAAATTTTTGAAATACTTAAAAAAATCAGACCCAAAGAAATACGAGGAAGTATTGGGGAAATTGGGATTAAGAAAATAAATTATTATTAACTTCAGAGTATATTAAGACGGAGATAGAGTTTAGCATCGCAAAAGCGGTTCTGACCCCTATATCTGTCAATGTACTCTCAAGAAAAAAGGACCCAGCCAAAAGTTTTACTGAAAAACGAATTACATTCTGTTATTTCAGTAGCAACTTTTAGGCGGGTAAATAAAATGAAAAAGATCGAAAAGTTTGAGTTAGATTTTGCAGGACGCAAGATCGAAGTAGAAGTAGGTAGATTAGCCTTTCAGGCTAATGCTGCTGTTACTGTGCGCTATGGCGACACAGAAGTTCTGGCAACCGCTGTTTCTCCAAAGCAAAAAAGATTAGAGGATCAGGATTTCCTTCCTTTAACTGTGGATTATGAAGAGAGAATGTACGCAGCCGGAAAGATTTCCGGTTCTAGGTTTATAAAAAGAGAAGGCAGACCAACCGAAGAAGCGACTTTGATGGCGCGTATGATCGACAGACCACTACGGCCGATATTTCCAAAGGGGTATTTCTTTGATGTTCAAGTTATAGTTACGGTTCTATCTTATGATCAGGTGAATAATACCAAAGTTCCGGCATTATTGGCCGCATCATTAGCTCTTGGAATTTCCGATATCCCATGGAATGGTCCTTTAGGATTAGTTCAAGTTGGCTTAGTTGATGGACAACTAATTCTTTGTCCAACCGAGGAGCAATTATCAAAATCAGATCTTGATTTGGTAGTGGTTTCATCGGATAAAAAAGTAGTTATGATTGAAGCCGGCGGCAAACAAGTTCCGCAAGATAAAGTTATGGAAGCGGTTGAATTTGCGCATAAAGGCGTTCAATCCTTAATCCAATTTCAAAACGATATCATCGCTAAAATTGGTCTTAAAAAGAGAGAGTTTGTTAACGAGATAAACGAAGAGCTATACAAAGAAGTAGAGACCAATTACGCAAAAGAATTGGAAACTCTATTTACTCTCAAGGAAAAATTAGAGAGAGAATCTTTGTTTAACGATACACTAGTTAAAATTAAAGAAGCCTATAAAGAAGATGAAGATAAAAGTAAAACTTCCAAAGCAGTACAGTATTTCGATGAGATATTTCGAGAGAGAATGAGAGCGCTTATTATGGAAAAGGAAGTTAGAATTGACGGCAGAAAATTGGATGAAGTTCGTCCTATTTCCTGCGAAGTCGGATTGTTACCCCGTGTTCATGGATCTTCACTTTTCAATCGCGGATACACCCAAGTTTTGAATGTTACGACTTTGGGATCTACCGGAATGCGCCAAAGCCTGGATACTATGGAAGAAAATGACACCGAAAAAAGATATATGCACCACTACAATTTCCCTCCGTATTCTGTGGGTGAAGCTCGCCCGGCCAGATCTGCAGGAAGACGAGAAATCGGTCATGGAGCATTGGCTGAAAAAGCCTTATTCAATGTTTTCCCTTCTGAAGAATCATTTCCTTATACAGTTCGCCTCGTTTCCGAATGTTTGTCATCTGACGGATCTACTTCAATGGGTTCAACTTGCGCTTCCACACTTTCATTGATGGATGCAGGTGTACCAATTGCCGCCCCCGTTAGTGGCATTGCGATGGGAATTGTTACTGATGAAAAAGATAATTACAAAGTTTTGTCGGATATTGCCGGAACAGAGGATCACAATGGCGATATGGATTTCAAAATTGCCGGATCTGTAGCAGGCATTACCGCAATTCAATTGGATGTAAAAAACAATGGTCTAACATTGCAAATGATTAAAGATATTTTCACCCAAGGAATGAAGGGCAGATTTCATATTTTGGAACAAATGTTAAAAGTAATTCCGGAAGTTAGGAAAGAGATGTCTCCTTACGCTCCAAGAATTGAAACCATCCGCATTAATCCGGACAAAATCCGCGATGTTGTTGGACCGGGCGGAAAAGTGATTAATAAAATTATTGAAGAAACCGGTGTTGAAATCGACATCGAACAAGATGGCCGGATAAATATCTGCGCGGTCAATAAAGAAGCGATTGATAAAGCTCGCGCAATTATCGAAGGCATTACGGCTGAACCGGAAGTCGGCAAAGTCTATGATGGAAAAGTTATCAAAATAATGGACTTCGGCGCTTTCGTAGAATTTATGCCGGGTCGTGAGGGACTAGTTCATATCTCTGAAATCTCCGATTCGCGAGTCGAAAAAGTTACCGATGTTCTCAAAGAAGGTCAGGATGTAAAAGTGGTTTTGAAAGAGATCGATAGCATGGGAAGAATGAATTTATCTATGAAGAGAGTTAATAATAAATAGAGCTAAAATCAAGTAAGTTTTTATGCATCATCCACAAAAAGAGTTTATGGAGGTTGCGATTAAAGAAGCAATTCGTTCCGCCAAAAAGGGGCAGTATGCTTTGGGAGCGGTCGTTGTTTTGAATGACAAAGTGATTTCAATCGCTCATACTACTTTACACAAAATCCCCGATTCTTCTGGGCATGCGGAAATGAATGCAATTAGAAAAGCATGTAAAAAACTGGGTTCAAGATATCTTGAAGGCGCTTGGCTGTATACCGTCCAGGAGCCCTGTCTAATGTGCGCATCTGTTGCTGTTTGGGCTAAAATGGAAGGGGTAGTCTTCGGAGCATTTGAGAAAGACGCCTTAAAGATATTCAATAAGCATGTGCGGTCAAGGTTTACTTGGAGACAAATCATGATATCTGCAAAAGAAGTTCTTTCAAAAAGTGATCCAAAAGTCAAGTTATATGAGGGTTTTATGCGGGATGAATGTATCGAGCTTTATAAATTGAATAAGTAAGATAGTTAATATATTTTGTTATGTCAGTAAAGTTGATGACTCTTTGCATAGTTTGCAAAGACAAAAAAGTTCTCCTTGGTATGAAGAAAAGAGGCTTTGGCGTGGGAAGATGGAATGGTTTTGGCGGAAAGGTTCAGGAAGATGAAACCATCGAAGAATCTTTAAGGCGCGAGATGGAAGAAGAATGCGGTTTGAAATTAGGAGATTTAGAGGAATTGGGAGTTTTGGAATTTGAATTTGCTAAAAAGCCTGGCGATATTTTGGAAGTGCATATATTTAAATCCATAGATTTTTCGGGAGAACCCACCGAATCAGAAGAGATGAAGCCGGAATGGTTTGATGAGGATAAAGTGCCATTTGAAAAAATGTGGTCTGATGATCCTTATTGGTTTCCTCTATTTTTGGCAGGTAAAAAATTCAAAGGCCATTTTCTTTTTGACGACAATGATCAGATTTTAGAAAAAAACATAGAGGTAATAAAATAAAATTAAAACGAAAAAATCTATACCAGAGTATATCAATCGGATTTTTTCTTAGAGGAGAAACATTGCGAAAGCTGGAGCGAACCAATTCCTTATTGGTGCGCGGAAGCTGAAGAAATGTTTGGACGAATGCCAGACGAAATAATTGACATTGTAGATGAAAATAATAATTTAACTGGTGAAAAAGCTTCCCGCAATGAAGCTCACCTTAATGGTTTGTGGCACAGGATAATTAATATCTGCATCTATAATTCTCGAGGAGAGATATTACTTCAGTTAAGGTCAAAAGATAAAATGATTTATCCGGATATGTGGGATATTTCAGTGGCTGGTCACATTGGCGCAGGAGAAGAACCAATAGCTGCAGCGCTTCGCGAGACAGGGGAAGAAACCGGTCTGGGAACAAAAGAAGAAGATCTACATTTTTATAAAATTCGCCCAGAAGAATATCGAAAGGGTGATGTGAATATGAAAGAATTTCTTTATATTTACCTTTTAAAATATGACGGTGATATTTCAAATTTGAAAATTCAGAAAGAAGAACTTCAAAAAATTGAATTTGTTCCCATTGATAAAATAGAAGAAGAATTAAAATCCGGTAGTATCAAATTCGCTCCGCATGGAGCATATTGGGAAGATGTGATAGGAGAAGTCAAGAGGAATTTGAACAGTTAGAACAAAAAAATAAAAACAAAAAGTATGGCAGAAATTATTTCTCCACATGGAGGGTATAGAGATTTAATGTCCTATCAAGGTGCTACGATCATCTATGATTTAACGACAGATTTTTGCAAAAAATATATAAGTGGGTACAGCAGAACCACCGATCAGATGGTACAGGCAGCAAGAAGTGGTAAACAAAATATTGCCGAAGGTAGTATGGCGTCAGGAACTTCTAAAAAGACAGAATTAAAACTAGTTAGTGTGGCTCGAGCTAGTCTTGAAGAACTACTGGCAGACTATGAAGACTATTTAAGACAGCATCATTTTTTACAGTGGGGCAGAGATGATCCGAGAGCAATTGAGGTTAGAAAGTTGGCTTATAGGTCGGATAAGTCTTATAAGACATATGAGCCATACATGACGAGCGGTGAATTAGCGGCCAATGCGCTAATTTGTCTGATTCATCAGACTAACTATCTACTAGATCAACAAATGCGATCGTTAGAAAAAAGTTTTATGGAAGAGGGTGGATTTACTGAAAGATTGTACAAAGCGCGAAAAGAAAGACAATAAATAATATAAGTCTTATAGGACTTATATGACATATAATAATTAAAAATTATGGAAAAAGAAAATCAAAAAAGAAACAGTTCTAATCAGCAAATTAGTTCTAGTCAAGCCGTTGGCGCATCTCGCCAACAAAAAAATAGAGGAAGATATGGAAGACAAGTAAGTAGAGGGAGCGATAGACCGGTTCAGACAAATCAGCCGAATCTTGCTCTACCAGCAAATCAGCCGCTAATGATGACGGCCTACCATTCGCATGGTCCAAAACGGATTGTGTTAAAGCAGGATGCGCCCAAACAAAGCAATCCAAGAAGTGGTGGAAGAGGCAAAAGAGACAGGGGTCGTAGAGGTCCTTTAGAATTAGTAAAATCGCGCCATAATATATCAACTAGAAGTGACTATGTTGGCGCAAAAGTATTCTCTCCACAAAGAGCAAAACTGAAAATGATATCACTTGGTGGCATGGGTATCATGAATAAAAACCTAATGGTTTATGAATATGAAGACCCGAACCTTCCGGACGGCGGTGATATTATTATCATCGACTGCGGCATGGGTTTTCCGGATGCAGAAATGTATGGTATCGATTATCTGATACCCGATGTTTCATATCTGAAGGATCGCATTAAAAAGATTCGCGGGATTTTGATTACTCATGGACATGAGGATCATATCGGAGCATTGCCGCATATTTTGCCAGAACTTGGCATGGTACCAATCTTTGCGACCAAATTGACCGCCGGATTAATTGAAAGAAAATTTTCTGAATATAATCTTCTGCGCAGTTTCAAAGTCAGTGTTTTTGAGCCGGAAGAAACATTGCGATTGGGAGTATTTCGAATTGAACCATTTAGAATGGCTCACTCCGTTCCGCAAAATGTCGGGTATGGAATACATACTCCTTACGGATTAGTTTTGCATGTTGCGGATTTCAAAATCGATCTAACGCCGGCGGATAACTGGGCGACCGATACCGAAAAGATAAAAGATCTTTGCAATAAAGCCGGGGGAGCATTGCTCTTGGGACTAGATAGTACCAGAATCGATGAGAAAGGCTTCTCTATTTCTTCCAAAGATATTGATGAAGGCTTTAATGAAGCTTTTAGCACAGCTCATGGCAGAATTATTATTGCCGCCTTTTCTTCACAGATAGCCAGAATGCAACAGATTTTTGAATATGCTCAAAAGTATGGTAGAAAAGTGGCGATTGCCGGCAGAAGCATGCAAAACAATGTAGATGTGGCGTTCAATATGGGATTTTTGAAAGCCCCACCGGATTTAATTGTAAATCTGCGCGAGCTCAACAAATATAAAGATGAAAATCTGGTTATTATTGGCACAGGAAGCCAAGCACAAAACAGATCGGCTCTAATGCGCATGTCTATTGGCGAACACAATCAGGTAGAATTAAAAACCAGCGATACAGTTATCGTTTCAGCTTCTCCAATTCCCGGGAACGAAGATTCTGTCTATAGAATGTTAGATGATTTAATGAGGTTAGGGCCAAGAGTTATTTACAATAAAATCATGCAAGTACACGCTACAGGACATGGATTTTATGGAGAAATAGAACAGATATTCAACTTAGTTCGACCAAAGTATTTTGCGCCTATTCATGGAGATTTTCATCACTTAGTTGAAAATCGCGATATGGCTTTAAAAAATGGTCTGCGAAGCGATCATATTTTTCTATTTGAAGATGGGGAAGTTCTAGAAATTGACGAGAATGGAGCTCGCATGGCTAACTATCGCGTTCCAGTTGGATCTCTAATGGTAGACGGATTAGGAGTTGGCGACATTGGCAATATCGTTCTAAGAGATCGCCAAGCCATGGCGCAAGAAGGATTATTTATGGTTATTGTGACGGTTGATCGAAATACCGGCAATCCATTAACAAGTCCGGATATAATCTCTCGGGGATTTGTTTATATGCGAGAATCCAACGAACTGATCAATGGAGCCAGAAATGAGGTAAAAAAGGTTCTAGCCAACTTCCAACAAGTTTGGACTCCCGAATGGAAGAAAGAGATCAAAGAAGTTCTCAAAGAGCATATTGGCGATTATCTCTATAAAAATACGAAAAGAAGACCGATGGTGATACCGGTAGTAATAGAGGTGTAGGATATTAAGAAATTAAGATATTAGGATATTGGGAAAATAAAAAATATCTTAATATCAATGAGCGAAGCGAATGGAATATCTAATATCTATGATTATCTTTTAATAAGACTGTCCATAATGTTGATATTATTCTATCGTGTGTGATATGATATTTGTATATGGCAAAAAGAAGACGAAGGCAAGCGCCGAGCAATCGGAGTAAAAGCAAAAAAGCAAAAAACAAAAAAAACCAAAAAGGCAATTGGGAAGTGGTTGAGTTTAATATGAGTCCGGAAACAGCTACTGAAATAACCGCCATCTCCTTTGTACTTTTGGGCGTACTTTTGATCTTAAGTCTGACGGGTGTATTCGGAAGTTTCGGCCATGCAGTCAATCTTTTTATCCATCAGATCTTTGGCTGGATGGCTCCCGTATTTGCAGTTTCATTAATAGTTTTGGGTATTGTCCGCTTTTATCCTGATAAATACAAAATCGGCATGGCTAACTACCTTGGTTTCGCCATGTTTAATCTCTGGCTTCCGGCTCTAGTCCACCTTTTTATCAGCTCCGATCGTTCTTACGAGGTTGCGCTTGATGGAGCCGGCGGAGGAATGATCGGTCATTATATTGGTACTTCGCTTAAAGATTCAGTTTCTTTTACTGGCGCATTAGTTCTTCTGATAGCTTTTATTTTAATTTCACTATTGGTTCTTTTTAATACAAGTTTTAAACGGCTTCAAGAAAAAATGGAAATGGATTCATTGGGCAATCCTACTGGTAGTTTGATGCCAAAACAATTGAGCAAGTTGAAGATAAACATGCCACAAGCTTCGCTCAAAGATAAGGTAACCGGTAAATTAAGAATTAATGGAGTTGAGACAAAAAATCAAGAAAGCAATAAAGCAAAAAATCAAGAAAATTCAGAATTAGAAAAACCCAAAGTTATCAAAGAAGAGATAAATTGGAATTTTCCGACCATGGATCTTTTAGAAGACTCTAAATATTCGGTGGATAGCGGGAATGTTACGGGCAACGCTGAAATTATTGCCAATACTCTTTCTCAATTTGGCATTACTGTGGCGATGCAGGATGTAAATGTCGGTCCGACTTTTACGCAATATACTTTAAAACCGGCTGAAGGAACGAAATTGTCAAAAATTACTACTTTGCAAGATGATCTTGCTTTGGCTCTGGCAGTTCATCCGATCCGAATAGAAGCGCCTATTCCGGGAAAATCTTTGGTTGGTGTAGAAATTCCCAATAAGAAAGTAGCTCTGGTTCGCCTTAAAGAAATTTTGGCTTCCGGAGAATATCGCAGCTCTGTCGATCGAGGTAATCTAGTGGTTGCGCTTGGTAAAGATGTTTCCGGAACCCCTGCAATGGCGGATATTTCCAAAATGCCACACTTATTGGTTGCCGGCGCCACAGGTTCCGGTAAGTCGGTTTGTGTTAATGGGATATTAGCCAGTCTTCTTTTTCAATATTCACCCAAAGAATTGCGGCTAATTATGGTAGATCCGAAAAGAGTAGAAATGACCGGATATAATGGCATTGCGCATCTTTTGACCCCGGTCATTACCGATCCGGACAAAACCATCAATGCCTTTCGCTGGGCAGTGATAGAAATGGAAAATCGTTACAAAATACTTTCAGCGGCTGGAGCGCGAGACATTGCCGGATACAATAAGAAACTCTCTAAAGACGAAGAAAAGATGCCCTATCTAGTTTTGGTAGTAGATGAGTTAGCTGATGTAATGTTAACCGCCGGTCAGGAAATGGAAGGGTTAATCGTTAGAATTGCCCAGATGGCGCGTGCTGTCGGAATTCACCTAATCCTAGCAACCCAGCGACCATCAGTAAATGTTGTTACAGGTTTAATCAAGGCTAATATACCTTGCCGTATCGCTTTTCGAGTGGCCAGTCAAATCGATTCACGAACCATTTTGGATGCGGCCGGTGCAGAAAGATTGATTGGCAAAGGAGATATGCTTTTTATGGCGGGAGATGGTCAGAAGCCAAAAAGAATCCAAGGAGTTTTTGTTGATGATAGAGAAATTAATTCCATTCTGGATAATGTTAAGTCGCAGCAAGAGCCTCAATATAATGAAGATGTGGTAAAATCTCATAAAGGACCTGCAGCCGGCGGTGAGGGTTTATCTGGCATGAATGGCGAAGTGGATGATGATATGTATCAGCAGGCTTATGATGAGGTGGTTCGATCCGGCAAAGCCTCCGCTTCCCTTCTTCAAAGGCGCTTAAGAGTTGGTTATGCCCGCGCTGCTAGATTGTTAGATTTATTAGAAGAACAAGGAGTGATCGGCCAAGCTGACGGTGCCAGACCGCGCGAGATATTAGTTAGTCGCGACGAGGGCGGAACAGCGGGAATATATGATGATGATTGGGGAGGGGAAAAGGAAATATAAAAAATAAAATATAAAAAATAAAAAGCAAGAATTAAAAACTTAAAAATGGATTTGTTTTTGCATATTTAAGTATTTGTTTTTTATCTTTTATTTTTAATTTTTTATTTTAAATCTATGGCTTCTGAATTTTCCTTTGATATCGTATCACAATTTGACCGGCAGGAATTGGTTAATGCTTTAGATCAGACAAAGCGCGAACTGGAGTATCGCTATGATTTTAATAATTCACCCTATGAAATAGCTTTAGAAAAAGAAGGGCTGATCATTAGCGCCCAAGATGCTTATAAAATGAAAGCGATTACCGATCTTATTTTAACTAAATTGATTTCCAGAAAATTAGATACCCGAATTTTGGATTTTTCAGTAGAAAATGAACCGGCGGCTGGCAATACGGTTCGAAAAAAGGTAAAATTAATCGCAGGATTGGATAAAGAAAAAGCTAAAGAAATCGCCAAGGTTATAAACACTAATTTCAAGAAAGTAAAAGCCTCAATTCAAGGTGAAGAAATCAGGGTTAGCTCGCCTTTTAAAGATACTTTGCAAGAAATAATGTCGCTCTTAAAAACTAAAGATTTTGGGGTGCCACTGCAATTTACAAATTATAGGTAGCGACACTAATTCACGAATTCACACGAATGTCGCGAATATTACAAAAATAATTTACTTTAGTCATACAAAAATAAAATTAAAATTCGAATTAAATTCGCAACGATTCGTTTTTAATTCGTAAAGATTAGCGAGGTAAAAAAATGGAAAGTAATTTTGATTACAATTACACCACTACTTGGACTCCAGATCAGGCAGCAGCGGCAGGAGCAGCCGGAGGACTTTTTGCCGGCGGAATGATGCTGTTCATGTTTATTATGATTGTAGCGATGTATGTGTTAATGGCTTTGCCATTAATGAAAATTGCTCAAAAAAGCGCATTCAAGGAATTTAACGACAAAGCTTGGTGGGCATGGGTACCTGTTTTGAATTTAGTTTTAAACTACAATATGGGTGGATATTCTGGCTGGTGGATGTTGCTGCCGGTTGGAAATGTTATCGTCTTGATCCTATCTTGGATGAAAATTTCGGTTAAATGCGGCAAACCGGATTGGCTTGGGATTCTAATGATTGTTTCTCCACTTAATATAATCATTCCTTTCTACTTGGCATATGGCAGTGACAAATAATAAATTATTTTAAATAGAGATAAAAAGAAGCTCAAAATAGGGCTTCTTTTTGTTTTTAGAGAATGGTAGAATAAGATTAATATCACTAGCTTAAACTATATGGCAACTAAAAAAGACGAAGAGAAAAACGAAGTTGAAGTTAAAGAAAGCGAAGCAAGTAAGGAGCAAGGAGCAAAACAAAAAGCGGTTCGGCTCGCTCTTGATCAGATTGAAAAGCAGTTTGGCACCGGCTCTATTATGAAAATGGGCGAGGTTAATAAGGTAGATGTGGATGTGGTGCCTACCGGCTCTCTTTCCCTTGATTTAGCGCTTGGCGTCGGTGGAATACCTCGAGGTTGAATCATCGAAATCTTTGGCCCGGAATCTTCCGGTAAAACCACTCTAGCGCTTCATATTGTGGCCGAAGCGCAGAGGAAAGGCGGGATTGCCGCTTATGTCGATGCGGAACATGCGCTGGATCCTGAATATTCCAAGAAAATCGGTGTTAATATCGATGATCTGCTCGTTTCTCAACCCGATACAGGTGAGCAGGCTTTGGAAATCACCGAGACTCTTATCCGTTCCAATGCAGTAGATATTGTGGTAATAGATTCAGTCGCCGCTTTAACTCCTCGCGCTGAAATTGAAGGAGAAATGGGGGATTCTCACATGGGGCTTCAAGCAAGACTAATGTCTCAAGCACTTCGCAAAATTACCGGAGCGGTGGCCAGATCGAATACAATTGTTATATTCATCAATCAAATCCGCATGAAAATCGGAGTTATGTTTGGCAACCCCGAGACTACTACCGGAGGTAATGCTTTAAAATTCTACGCTTCGATTCGTTTGGATATTCGCCGAAAAGATCAAATCAAAGACGGCGAAAATATTATCGGCAATCATGTATTAGTTAAAGTCGTCAAAAATAAAGTGGCCCCCCCATTCCGCACTGCAGAATTTGATATTATGTACAATGAAGGAATTAGCAAAGAGGGCGACTTGGTTGAGCTTGGCGTGAAGATGGGTATTATTGGCAAAGCCGGCGCTTGGTTTGATTACGGCGAAGTGAAGCTTGGTCAGGGCAAAGAACAAGTAAAGCAGCTGTTTCGAGAAAATAAAAAATTAGCGCATGAGATTGAAAAGAAAATTCTAGCAGCAGCTAAGATCTAGTTGGTAGTTGGTAGCAGGTAGTAAGTATTATGGAAAAAACAAAAATAAAAAACTTCATGGATTTAGATGCCTGGAAAGAGGCACATAGTTTAGTTCTGATTATTTATAAAGCAACAAAAGATTTTCCAAAAGATGAGATATATGGTTTGACTAATCAACTAAGAAGAGCTTCAGTTTCTATAACATCTAATATCGCTGAAGGTTTTAGTAGGCAATCATTTAAAGAAAAAATTCAATTTTACTCGATATCTTGCGGTTCTATTACAGAGGTTCAAAGCCAACTTTTGATCGCAAGAGATTTAGGTTTTTTAACTGTAGGAGATTTCGATCTGATATTCCAGAAAACCATAACGGTTCAGAAATTGCTTAACGGTTTAATTCGCAGTATAAAAAATTACAATGTTGCATAATTCCCTACTACATACTACTTACTACCTGCTACATGGTTATCTCAAAGATTGAAATCCAAAAGAAACGCAAAGATCGCTACAACATACATATAGACGGCATATTTCGATTTGGATTGGATGAAGGAGTGGTGGCGCGGTTTGGGCTTTATGAAAAAATGGAAATAGATCAGGGATTGATCGATCAAATTGAAAACGAAGAAGTAAATGCTAAAGCTTTTAATGCAGCAGCTAATTTTTTAAAAACCAGAGAGAGATCTGGCAAAGAAATTCGTGATAAATTGAAAACCAAAGAATACTCGGAAAATATTATCGAAAAAGTTTTAGAAAAACTGGAAAGATTGGATATAGTCAACGACAGGCGATTTGCGGAAATGTTTGTGCGTGATAGAATGAAATTGAAACCAAAAGGAAAAAAGGTTTTGCAGTTAGAATTGGCGCAAAAAGGGATTAATCGAGATATTGTAGACGAGGTTTTGAATGAGATGTTAGGTGGCGACAATGAGTTGGAACTGGCGAAAAGAGTTTTGGAAAAGATTGAGAAAAAGTATTCCGGACTGGAAGGGAATGTTAGGCGGGATAAAATTATTAAATATCTATTAAGTAAGGGGTTTTCATATAATATAGTAGAAAAAGTATTATGAAGCATTTAAGTAAAACCAAAATCGTCGCCACCATCGGACCTGCATCGAGCAGTAAGAAAGTCCTTACTCAAATGATTGAGTCGGGACTGGATATTGCGCGCTTTAATTTTTCTCATGCCAAATATGACTTGAGCGCCAAATGGATCGGAATTATTCGCGCGATTGCGAAAAAGAAAAAGAGAGAAGTAAAGATTCTCCAGGATTTGCAAGGACCTCGAATTCGCCTGGGAGCTGATTTGCCCGAAAAAGGATTGCCGTTGAAAAAAGGCGCCAAGATCAAGATTGGCTTTGGCAAATTTAAAAGGGGATTTTTACCGATTGATTACAAAGGATTGGTTGATGATATTAAGATTGGAACCCTAATTATGCTTTCGGATGGAACAGTGGAGCTGGAAGTGATCAAAAAAGAAAAAAATTCTGCTTTGGCAAAGGTTTTGGTTGGCGGAAAAGTTTTTAGTCGCAAAGGAGTGAATATTCCCAATGCGAATTTAAAAATTTCTCCGATTACCGAAAAAGACAAAGCGGATATCAAATGGGGTCTGAAAAACGAAGTGGATTATATTGCTCTGTCTTTTGTCAAAGATGAAAAGGATATGAAGGAACTAAGAAAACTAACTGGCGGCAAAGTAAAGTTAATTGCAAAGATAGAAAGACCGCAAGCTTTAAAAAATCTCAAGAAGATTTTAAAATTTTCCGATGGGGTGATGGTGGCGCGAGGTGATCTGGGTATCGAACTTCATCTGGAAAAAATACCTAATGCGCAAAGAAAGATCATAGATGTTGCCCACAAAACAAAGAAGCTGGTCATTGTAGCTACTCAAATGATGGAATCGATGCTAAATAATCCTCAACCAACCCGGGCGGAAGTTTCCGATATCGATACGGCGGTTATCGAAAAAGCCGATGCGGTGATGCTATCTGAAGAAACAGCTATTGGTAAATATCCTGTGGAAGCGGTCAGAGTAATGGAGAAGATTTGCAAAGAGGCCGAGAAAGAATAGTTTAAAAAAGCCTTAACAAAGTCATCTATTGACTTTATTTTATTCTTCATGTATAATAAACTAACATATCGTTTTTAGCCCCTTTGGGGGTTCTGAACAGTTGCTTAACAGAGGATTTAGGGATGCCCAGTTTCGGTGATCTCACGCTTTTTTGTCCGTATCCCCAACGGATGAGAATGCGCTACCGAAGCTGGTAGACAACTACCTGGGAGTATTAGCTTGCTCCTGGTAATATAGAAAGTCCAAATACCTGCTCGCAAGAGTAGAAGACGAAGGAGTAACGCCTATGGAGTTGCCGCAGTATCCGTTGTAGATGGGCAAGACACTGAAAATAAAAAACTGGGGATATACATAATGATCATTAAAAAGAGAATCGAAGGCAGTACGGTATTTGTTCTGACTCACGGCGATAAACGGATGGTTGTGGGAAAGGACAAGGGACGGCTGTATGATCATCTCGAAAAAGCAATGAAAATACCGGTTGAAAGGCGCGGAGGCGATCATCCCGACTGGAACAACTGGTATGCCGTATGCTGGAACAATGGTGGTCGCGACATGCACTACGCAGACTTCCTTTTCGTCTGCAGGGCGCTTTCAGAGGGCGATCCGAAGTTGACATCTTCTGTTCCTATGGAGCTGGTTGCTGCTGATGCAGCAGCCGAGAATGACTCCATGGGGAAAACCGCCGCATCAGCCTGATTCGGGACTTCAAACGAGGAATCGAATTGGGATAAAGAACAAAAACGAGCGGGGGACGCTTTATGCCCCCGCTTTTTCTTTTCCCGGATTTTGTGTTAAAATGGATTTTGCGTTAGAACACTTTTAATCGCACAAAAAATGTCAGAATCTTTTGAAATTAAGGGTGGCAAAAAATTAAAAGGGAAAGTTCAAATCAGCGGATCAAAAAACTCCGCTTTGGTTTTGATGGCTGCCTCAATTCTCACGGATGAAGATGTGGCTCTCCATAATGTTCCCGATCTTTTGGATATTCATACTTCCATAGAGCTTTTGGAAAAATTAGGCAAGAAGATTGAGTTTGTTGAGAATAGATTAGTTATTCAGCAAACAAAAAACATTAGTACCGAGGCACCCTATGATCTGGTTAATAAAATGCGCGCTTCTATCATAGTTTTGGGTCCGCTGCTAGCAAAGTACAAAAAATGCAAAGTTTCTCTTCCTGGAGGATGCGCTTTTGGTCCTCGACCGGTAGATCTACATATTATGGGCATGAAAAAATTAGGCGCCAAAATCAAACTAGATCATGGTTATATTGACGCGGAAACTTCAGGATTAGTTGGCGCTCAAATTTTTCTAGCCGGTAAATTTGGGCCTTCGGTTTTGGGAACTGACAATGTAATGATGGCAGCAACTCTTGCAACCGGTGAAACGATTATCGACAGCGCGGCTATGGAACCGGAGGGTGTAGATCTGGCGAATATGCTGGAAAAAATGGGGGCGAAGATCGAAGGCATTGGAACTTCTACTCTAAAAATAACCGGTGTAGCAAAATTAAACGGAGTGGAATATACCGTTATTCCAGACAGGATCGAGACTGGCACATTCCTGATTGCTGGGATATTAATTGGCGAAAATTTAACAATTGAGAATTGCAATCCGGAGCATCTGGCCTATCCGATAGAATTATTAAAAAACATGGGGGCGAAGATTGAAATCAAAAAAGATTCGATTATCGTTAGTAAATCTGAAAACCTAAAACCTTTTACGGTGAGCACAAGCCCTTATCCATTTTTGGCTACCGATCTACAGCCTTTTTTTACGGTTCTGGGCTGTGTTATTGCCGGAACAAGTTCTATTTCTGAAGGAATTTATCCGGATCGCTTTCAATATACTTCGGAATTAGCCAGAATGGGTGCGGATATAAAAATAGAAGGGAATACCGCAGTTATAAAAGGAGTGGAAAAATTAACCGGAGCCGAAGTTATGGCTTCTGACTTGCGCGCCGGCGCCGCCTTGGTTTTAGCCGGATTAATAGCTGATGGCAAGACGGTGGTGGATAGAATTTACCATATCGATAGGGGATATGAAAAATTAGAAGAGAAGTTATCAGTATTAGGGGCAGATATAAAAAGAGTAGAAAAATAATGTTATGTATTTTAGCGTTGGTTCAATGCTCCTGCATTGAATCATGAATGTACAATAAGAATTTAAAACTTCAAGATGTACACATAGGTTCCAAGCAGGAGCTTGGAACCAACTATTGGTGGGGTCGCATAGTGGCCTAGTGCGCTTGCTTGGAAAGTAAGTATACCCGCAAGGGTATCGCGAGTTCGAATCTCGCCCCCACCGTTTTAACCAAAAATGGCTTAGTTTAGCAAAAAAACCTTGACAAATCAAGGTTTTTTTGCTACAATTAAAACAGAGTTAACAATCGATTTTTCAGGGTAATCCCCTGTGGAGGAAGCGGTATGAAAAAGGTACTTTTGGCAGTTTTGGCGATTCTTCTCCTTTTCCCCGCTTTGGCCAAAGGGGAAATAATGCTCTCGGTTCAATCCGAGGCGCTAAGCTTCACAGAAGCCAGCGCCAGGGTAGCGGCTCCGGTCGCCAAGGAAGAAAAGAAAGACATTTTCCAGAAGATGGAGGCGAAGTTGAAAAAAACGGCGCTAAAAGCGCTTTTTCACCTCAATCTTCGGTTAACCGGCAACGGCAAGGCCTTGTCGCTAGGTCAGGACAAGGAGCTGAAGATTAGCAAAAAAAGGGTTCAGATAGTTTGGACCCGTCCCTCAAAAAAAGAGTTGGCTCTCCAGGTCACAAGGACCAGAGAGGTCAAACTGGGTTACACCTTCGAATATTGATCGTGCAACCCGCCCTCTAAGTCGCATTCATGCGCTGCCCAGTCAATGACTGGGCAGTTATTAGTTTTATGACAATTGCTTTTATTTTAGTTGCTTTTTATTTTCTCCGCTTTATAATAATGTTATAAACTGTTTTTAAAAAGTTTGTAACTTTTTGTTTTAATATAAATAATGAATTACATTATGAAAAAACCCGAAGACACAAGAGAAAATCTTGATCGCTGCTTGTGCAAAGAATGTGGACTATATTTGGGACGAGCTTGTTCTAATGGACCAAAAGAAGAGAAACTTTATTGTGCTCGTACAGTTTCAGAATGTAAAATGGGGCAGGGAGTTTGTTTTTGCCCGGGATGCCCAGTACATAAAGAAAATAATCTTGTGGGAGCGGTTTTTTGTCTTAAGGAAATTGAAGAAGGTTCAAATTAAATAACAAGAAAAAATCTATACCAAAATATACAATCGGATTTTTTCTTAAGAGGAGAAATTCACGGAGCGTTTGAAGAAAAATCTTTCCCAAAAAAGATTTTGCGGAAAGCGCGGAATGAATTTGGACGACATGATCATTCTATTATTTGGAAAACCTTTAGTTTTCTGGTTAGGGCTAATAGTCTTAGCTTTTTTTATTATCCAAGTTACATTAGGTATCCTTATGACAGTGGGGAAAAAATATGGTCTTTTGAAATATCATAAACTAAATGCTTTAATCCTTTGTATTATTTTATTGATTCATATATTTTATGGCCTTAGCCTTTATTTTAATTTACATCTGTGAAAAAATATTGTAAAAATTGTGACAAAACATTCAAGTATGAATGTAAAACCTGCGCTTTTTGCCGCAAGAAAGTTAGTGATATTAAAATAGATGATAAAAGTCTAAAAAAGTTTTTAGGAGTTGACGATAAAAATCTAGCTCGATTTAAAGAAATCAGAAAAAATACGATTGCCGAAGCAAAGAGATTAAATCGAAAGGGTAGAAAAATAAAGGCTTTAGGTATATCTTCTTCGTCTCGAGATATTAATGATACGGCCCAAGAAGATAGCAATTCGGAATTTTTGTTGAAGGTGGCGCTAGATCAATTAAAAAAACTTGGAGTTGAAGTCGAGCTGATACCATTGAGAAAATATAATATTCAATACTGCAAAGCTTGCTATTCCACCACCAATACGCAATGTCATTTTCATTGCTCTTGTTATCCAAAAGGAACTCCGGCTGGAGATGATATGACCAACATTTTATATGATAAAATTTTAGAGGCGGATATTATTCTTTTTGCCACACCGGTGAATAATTTTAAAATTTCAACTAAGATGGCAACATTCATCGATCGCTGCATCTCACTTGATGGATCGCTTGAGCCAGCGGATCCGAAAAATCCCAAAAATAAAGCATTAAACATTAAGCACACTAAATTTGTGGAAATGATGGCGGATCAAAAAATTCCGGGAAGCGGATTTCTACGCCGGTTTATGGGCAAAGTCGCCGGTATTATTGTTACCGGTCATGAAGAAGGAGCGACGATGGTTATTTCAAATTTATTTATGACACTAAATCATTTTGGCATGATTTTTCCAGCTTGGAGCAATATGTATGCTATGAGCTCAATTTTGTATCCGACCTGTTCTGACAGATCGATTGTTCGGGGGGAAGCATATCAAGAAGAAGTCAGGATGATAGCTAATAACACTTTTAAATTAGCAAAAGATTTGAGAAAAAGAAAAGTTAC
>JAQULF010000002.1 GCA_028718745.1 Patescibacteria group bacterium
TTTGCTTTTTGACATAAGTGATAAGTCATCGATCCTTGCCCCGGACCAATTTCCAAAACAATATCATCTTTGCCAATATTAGCAGCATCAATAATTTTTAGTAGGACTTCTTTATCCGCCAGAAAGTTTTGCCCTAATTGTTTCTTTGGTTTCATATAGATATGATAAACGCCTGCCCCGAATAGAGCAAGCGCTTGGTTTTTCTCATCGACCGTTTTCCTAATTTATTTTGACTTCGATGAGGTAACGGAGAATGTAGTTCCTTCCCCCGAAAATCTCCTGATGAATGAAGCCGATTACCACCGTGATAATCAGGAAAACCACGGGGGCGATTAGCATCACGAGGGGAATGGCAGGGTCATACGGGATGCCCTCGGCAACTGCGGTAAAGATATAACTAAGTACGAGAAGATAAATCGCGAACACGGTTCCCAAGCCCCACCTGTTCAAGAACATAAGCCTTAGGATCTCTGTCAGCATGATTGGTCTCCTTCTTTTTTTGTAAGATAATTGTAAATCAAAAGATAAGAAAAGTCAATAAATAGCTTTAAAAAGCCGCCTATTGAGAGTAGCGCAATAGTTCGCTGGGCATCTCCTCAAGAAAACGGGAAGGTGGATTGCTCTGTACTCCACCATATAGCATTCGACTGTTTGTATAAATGAAATAGAGTCTTTTTTTAGCACGGGTTATTCCCACATAACAAAGTCTTCTCTCTTCTTCTAAATCATGTTCATCAGTCATGCTTTGGGCATGAGGAAAAATGTTTTCTTCCATACCCACAATAAATACATAATCAAATTCCAATCCTTTCGCAGAATGAAGGGTCATTAAAGATATCGATTCTTTATTATAATCTTGGTTGTCGGCACTGGTAATTAAAGACACATCCTGCAGAAAAGAAGCTAGGGATTCATTAGGATTAAGGTCGTCAAACCTTTTTGCTACGGACATAAGTTCTTTAACATTTTCCCATCTGCTCTCGCCTTCGTGCGTCCCATCGATTAAGTGATCTTTATATTCTATATCTTTTAAGATCGCGCTAATCAAATCAGAAACCACAACCCGTGAACTCTCTTCTTTTAATTTTCTATATATATTATAAAATTTTTCTAATCCTTTTTTTGTTCTGGGATCAACTTTTTCCAATAAATCCTTGATGTCGTTTATATTATTTATTCCCACCAAATACTTCATAGCTCCTAACCCAATCCCGCGAGTCGGCACATTAATAATTCTTTTTAATGATGTAAGGTCAGCCGGATTATTTAAGATATTCAAATATGACAAAATATCCTTTACTTCCCGTCTGGCATAAAAACTCACTCCGCCGATAATGCGATATGGCGTCGAGTTGTTCAAAAAAACTTCTTCGAGAGCGCGAGATTGCGCATGCGTCCGATAAAAAACTACCATGTCGTTTAAGGTCGCTTTTTTATCGAATCGTAGAATCTTCCTGATTTCCGAAACAATATATTCACCCTCTTCAATCTGATTGAAAGCTTGAAAAACTGTCACCATCTCTCCTGCTTCATTCTTTGTCCAAATATCTTTTTTCTTTCTTTGTTTGTTTTTTTCAATCAACCCCTGGGCGCAATTCAAAATGTTTTTTGTACTACGATAGTTTTCTTCTAGTTTAAATATCTTAGTATTGGGGTGGTCTTTTTCAAAATTTAAAATATTGCGAATATCAGCTCCTCTGAAATTATAAATGGATTGATCGGGATCGCCAACCACGCAGATATTGTTTTTATTATTGGTTAACATTTTGACCAGCAAATACTGGCTACGATTCGTATCCTGATATTCATCTACAAGAATGTATTGAAACATTTTTCTATATCGCTCGAGGATTTCCGGATGAAGATCTAAAACTTCTATTGTCTTAGAAATTAAATCATCAAAATCTAGAGCATTTCTTTTCTTTAATTCTTTTTCATAAACCTCATATACTTCGGCTACTTTTTGGTCGAAATATGAATTGGCAAAATTATTGGAATATGTTATTGGAGATATCAGCTCATTTTTTATAGAACTGATTTTGCTTGAAACAGCGTTCGGATTAAACATTTTTTCATCGATGCCCAGAAGCTTCAAAATTTCTTTTATTAATGATATCTGATCGGATGTATCGTAAATCGAAAAATTACTTTCAAAACCGATATGTTTTATTTCTCTGCGTAAAATTCTAGCACAAATACTATGAAAGGTTCCAATCCACAAGCCCAGTTTTTTCTCACCTAATAATTTTATGATTCTTTCTTTCATTTCCCCGGCCGCTTTATTTGTAAAAGTTACGGCTAAAATATTTTGAGCGCTAATTCCTTGAGAAATTAAATAAGCAATGCGATATGTAATTACCCTCGTCTTACCGCTTCCGGCTCCCGCTAAAATTAAAATAGGACCATCAATGGTTGTGACGGCTTTTTTTTGTTCTGGATTTAGATCTTTTAAAATATCTTTCACAAATTTAAAATTTTTTTCGTTTGTGCTATGATTAGCTCATATGAAAAAAATAGTCTATCCCATACTATTTATAATACCTTTGATCGGTTTTTTAATACTTTCTAATAATACCATCTTTTCTTCCAAAAATCAAAGTGTAAAAACCCAAGAATCTCCTAAAATAAACCAGAAATCAGGGATTATTACAGATAACAAAAAAGGTGAAAAATTTTTTGTACCAGTTTCAAACTTCTCCTATATTGAAGATAATGTTACAAAAGATGACCTTAAAATGTTTTTTACAGAAAAACAATCTGGTCCCCAAAAATACTATATCTTAGAGGAAAATCAAAACGAGTTGAAAGATTATTTTCAGAACAATCTTCTCGCTCAAACTATAAAAAATATTGATGAATTAGTTAATATAATTAAGTCGGGAGATATCGCCTTGATTCCTTTTGATAAATTAGTTCCCCAATTAAAAGTATTGTCTCTCGACGGACAAAATATTTTGGATAAAGATATATCTAACTCCAACCTAGTTTATCCCAAGATCAAAGATACTAAAAACAATCGGGATGTTAGTAAAATAAACCAGATAGACATAACCGGCGTAAGTGCCGTAAGCCGCACCGTGCAATCAGTTATTGACAAAAAGAATGATCCTATCTATCCAGCCAGAGCCGTAATGGATGAATTGAAAAAAGCTGACATTACTACCATAGATAGCGAAAGTTCATTTTTTAACGGCTGCCCCAATGTCTCTGGAGAAAGTCTCTCTCTATGCGGCAAGCCAAGTTCGATTGAAGCTTTCGAAGCAATCGGAACTGATGTGGTTGATCTGACCGGCAATCATCAGAGTGATTTTGGTTCGGAAAAGTTTTCTGAATCCATCGGCTATCTGGAGTCTGCCGGTTTCGAATATTTTGGCGGAGGAAAAAATAAAAATGATGCCGCGAAGATTTTATATAAAAATCTGGGAAATAAAAAAGTTGCTTTTTTGGGATATGCTTACTTTGATTCTTTGAATGGAGAAACATACGGAACGATAGCAACAAACAATCGGTCAGGTGTAAATTTTTATTCTCCTGAAAAAGTTATTCATGATATTAATAATGCAAAAACAAATGCAGATTTCGTGGTTTTAGATTATCAATTTACAGAAACTTATAGTTATTTACCTTTGGCCGAACAAATAAAGGTTTTTCACGATGCAATAGACAGCGGAGCCGATATTGTTATCGGGATTCAGGCTCATCAACCGCAAAAAATAGAATTTTATAAAAACAAGCCCATTTTTTATGGACTTGGAAATTTCTTTTTTGATCAAATGTGGTCCTATCCTACTCGACAAGGATTAATTCCACAACTAACATTTTATGATGGAAGATTAGCTTCTATAGAAATTTTAACTACAATGCTTTATGATTATTCACAGCCGCGCTTTTCCTATGGAGAAGAAAGAGAAAAATTATTAAAAGAAGTTTTACCAGAAAGTATTGTCAACCGTTGAAATAATTATAGACCACCTCCGATAGTTTTCTCATCGCATTAACTGCTTCTGTATAATTTGCACTATCAGTCATAACTACAATTATATAATCTCCGCTTTTTCCATAAACTATTCCTGCGTCAGAATATGCTCCATCCCAAGTTCCGATCTTATGCGCTATTTTTACTCCCGGTAGATAGAACGGTAGGCGGTCTTCGAAAGAAGTATTTTGCATAAAACCAATCATTTCATCCGTATAATCTTTCCCCATTATCTCCTGTCGGTATAATTTTTCTAAAAATGTTCCTACATCTTTTGGCGAAGTGGTATTATTAATAAAATCAGTCTGGCTAAATCCATAATTATTTATAAAATCAGTAACCCTGCCCAGACCCAAGTTTCGCGTCATTACTGCAAAAGCTGTATTGTCGCTTTGCTTTAACATTCTTTCGATCAAATCAACTGGTTTATAGGAAGATCCAACCGGTTCGCTATAGGTATTGCCATTTCCCTCTACCTTGTCTTGATTCTCAAGCATTGTATCATTAACCATCAAAGCCGGGTCACTTTCCGCAGCATTGTAATAGGCGCCTGTTAAAAATAATTTAGACAAACTTGCGGCTGTAAAAATCTTTTCTGAATTAAATTCATATTTTTCGCCATTGTCCAATCGCGCGACATACACACCATAGTCACCAACCAACCTTGATAATTCACTTTGTATCTCATCATTTAGATTTTCCACTTTTTTATTGTCTCCCAAATTATTAAAGGGCAGATTGCTACTTGGATTGGTAGAGGCATAATAATCTTCTAAAATTTTATTCTCTATATTTTTTTCGAAAGAACTTGATGCTAACCTATATTTAACAGAAAAAACCGGAAAAATTGAAACAAATAAAATCACCATAAATCCGATCAGAAAAATTGTTACTAGGGACCAATTGATGATTTTGTGACTTTTTTTCCAAAACTTAACAAAGCGATGTGTTTCTTGATTAGCAACAAACGCTTTCTCTGAACTTATATTCCCAAATTTGTTATTTGGCATAAATACATTTTACCACAAAAATAACCCCGAATCAGGGTTAATTTTGTTTAACAGCCCCACAGGGAATCGGACCCTGGTTTTCAGCTTGAAAAGCTGACGTCCTAACCACTAGACGATGAGGCCATATTTTTATTTTAAAAGTAGGCCTGGAGGGACTCGAACCCTCGACCCTCTGCTTAAGAGGCAGATGCTCTAACCAACTGAGCTACAGGCCTATAAAACAATGTGCTATTTTAAAATGACTTAAATAAGCTATATTTTTACAAACGCGCCCGGCAGGAATCGAACCTGCGGCCTACTGCTTAGAAGGCAGTCGCTCTATCCCCTGAGCTACGGGCGCAAAAGGTGACCAGAGGGGCTTGACCCAAGACTTTCTGGCATGAAACAAACAACCCCTTGAACTCTTCGTGCGGTTCAATCGCCACCACCTTTTTGCCTTTAATCCAAATTCTTTTTATGGTCATTTGTATCCAAGCTTTTTTCTCTCGGTTTCTTGCCTCAGTGTCACCTATCTCACTTTTCCAAAAATTACTAAAATCTCTTACATACTTTTCCGCTCTTTTAACACGCTCATCTATCGTGAATCCGGTCTTATCATCATCCGACAACCCTAACTGTTCATAACTCCGAATTTCTTTTTTTACAGGATCGGATTTACTTAGATATTCTTTTGTATCATAACCGCCATTTTCATAAATAACATTGATTCTTTCCAATTTAGCCTTTGCTTTTTGGAGTTTTTCCAGATTAGAAGAACTAGTTGATATTTTTTCTAATATTCGCCTTACTTTATCCAATGTCTCTTGGATTATATCTTCCGGAATAACAAGCCCCTCCATATACGATAATACCTGATCATCAATAATTTCTGCCCTAATCCCCTCTTGATCACAACTTTTATTTTCCTTTCTGAATTTACAACCATAAGCTAAAGCACCCTTTGAGGTGTAGCAATACATTTTAGGCAATAATCTAGCTTTGGGATTATCCTCTTTCCCCTTAATATATTTTACACAATTTTGACAATAAATCAATCCTTGCAAAAGATAGAATCTATAAGGCGCTGTCGGTCTGCCGTGGTTATGCGTTCTTTCCCCGATCTTTTCTTGAACATCATCAAACATTTTTTGAGTGATTATTGGCTTATGCTTACCCGGCCTTAAATCAAAACCTCTTCTTGGGGAATATATGAGTCCCAGGTAGGTTTTATTGCCAAGAGTATCCTTTATTGAGCTATAAGTAAATGGATTGCCTAATTGCGTTTTGATTCCTGTCTTATTTATCTCGCCGGCTATATCTGCATAAGAATATTTACCGGTAGCATACATCTTAAATATCTTTCTGACGATTTCTGATTCTTTTTTATCAATATGCCACTCCTTAGCATAAATAGGTCTTTTTCTGTCCTCGTCAAAACCAAGTTTTTTCTTCTTATAGCCGAATGGCGGGTTGCCAATTTGATTTCCCTGCAATCTTTTCTCTGCAAGCGAGGTTCTCATCCAAAAGCTTAGCTGCCTTGAATAATGTTCATCAAAAAGTTCGTTTATGCCCTCATTCAAAAAACCAGACGGTGAGTCCGAATCTCCAAAATGTTGAGTAACAAAGATAACATCTATATTTAACTTCTTTCTTAGTAAGTCCTTGTATTGTCTTGCCTCCTGCACATTTCTTGCAAATCTTGATGTATGGAAAACCAATATCACCTCAAACTTGTGCTGCCCGGCATCACTTATCATTCTTTGAAAATCGTCCCTTTTCAGTGCATTTCTGCCAGAAATCAAGTCTTTGTATGTTTCTATTATTGTAATACCGTTATCATCCGCATATTTTTTTATGGTGCGTTCTTGGTTTTGGGGAGAAAACCCCTTATCCTGCTCCTCGGTTGACTCCCTAATATATGCCACCCCGATCTTGGGTTTCTTAATGTTTTTGATTTTTGTTTGCATAAAGGAAGGGTTAGTTATATACCCATATTATATGACATTTTGAAACAAATATCCAGCCTTTTTTTGACTTAATTGAGCGAAAAAATAAACCGCCTAAGATAACGGATATTTGGTAGCTGGGGGTAGCCAAAAGATCAGATATTGCACTCAACAGTTAAATAGCACTTTATTAAAAATAAGAATTCAGATATTTAACATAGTATTGCAATAATAAAAAACGTGGTAAAATAAACAAAAAGGAATTTTCTTAATAAAAAATGAAAACAAAAACTTCTTGCCAAACAATTTTGACAAACGATGCGATAATACGTTCTGCCCTGAAAAAGAATTTAGAGGATCGCCATCATTTGCATGACAGCAAAGTAAGAATTATAGAAGAATTGGGCGTTCAACATGGTTCGGCTAGAATTGATATTGCTGTTGTAAATGGGATTATGCATGGCTATGAAATAAAGAGTGATAAAGATACTCTACAACGATTACCAGAGCAGATGAGTGTTTTTAATGCTGTATTTGACAAGATTACCCTCGTAGTCGGAAAAAGTCATTTATATGATGCTATAAATATGGTGCCTGACTGGTGGGGCGTCATGATCGCAAAGATAGATATAGACGGCTCGGTTACTTTTGTTCGTATCAGAGATGAAGATAGTAATAAAGGACTAGACAGCCTCTCTGTTGCACGACTTTTATGGAGAGAGGAAGCCTTAAAAATCTTAGAGAAAGTTGGCGAGTCCAATGGTTTTTACTCAAAATCAAGAGAATGTATATATAAACAATTATCAAGCTCTCTTGATCAAGAGACTCTTGGGCGAGAAGTGAGAGAAAAGATATTTATTAGGTCAGAGTGGAGACCTGATGCGCCACTAGTTCTAAGTGGTGATTAATACCGGCTTTAAGCCAAGTTTCTGTGCTTCCCGTTCCTTTAATGGCGGGTTTTTTTATATAAGTTAGGAAATGTTTTGCTTTCTCATCAATGTATTTGTCACCATCACTGAAATTTTCACCATAAAATCTCTTATCTTTTATGAGTTCGGCTGCGCTTGCCAGATATAGCTCAAACTTCTGTTTTTTACCTTTCATAATTAACCAATCATTTTCTAACGTGTATTTAATGCTTGAAGTTGGATGAAAGAATTGGACAGCTTCTTTGTAAATAGGGTGTTGGATGGTGTAGTCAGAAAAGGCTGGTTTTCTCTTTAAGCTTTTACTAAGATTTTCATTCCAACTTTTCCAATCAATACGTGATATAAGATTTTCCTCATCAAGCCTACATTCCGATAGATCTTCAGGAAATGAGCCACTCGCAAAAATAAAGTTTCGCCATTTGGATAGATTGGGGATGTTTTGGCTTAAGATTGAATATGTGCTATATTTGTCACTATTATTTCCGGTTTCTTTGATATCAACCAGAAGATCAATATCGCTTTCATTTAACCCAGCTGCAAGTATAACAGCAATATTATCAGCCATTCTTATTGTGTCTGTAAAATCTGAACATACTAATCTTATACATAGTCCGCTTTTAGTTTCCTTTGTAGCTGCTAAAGTCGAATTTTTGATCTGATCATCATCATTAAGATGTATAACAGGAATAAAAATGCCTCCCAACTTATGACCTTCACGAGAAATAATATCGAGAGACTTCGATTTTAAAGGAGTGGAATATAAAAGACTGGCATCTATAAAGATCGGAGCATACCCCCAGACCTCTATTATTTTTTTTGCTATTTCGGGCAGTTGTCCTTCAAATCTTTTTATAACATCATCAAGCTGTTCTTGCGGTTTGCTTTTTGGCATTACTAGTTGAATGAGTGGTGTTATAACCTTTTTAGACTCCCCCTTTAATGCTTTTAACGCACCTTGTTCGGCACGTTTCCATTTTAAGATTGGTATGTAGTGTTTTGAATTAAACATATTATTTGCCCCACCTTTCTTTAGGGAAAGAATTTCTAACTTTAGATTCATTAATAATTTTATTTAAGTAGATATATTTATTTCCTTTATGTCTAATTTGACCGGCGATAAGTGCTACATGAACTCCAAGTTCATTAGCCAAACTATTTGCTGCCATAGAAGAAGGAATTAATCTTGCAGGGCTTATTTCCCATTTTGCCATAGGGAGTATAGCCTCTTCTGCTAACGCATCGGCTTCTTTTTCTTTTTCATCTAGATCAATTCCTTTCACGCCCTCAATCTCATCATAGAATAGATCTATATTACTATCATAATGTCGAGCAATATGTGCTAATTCATGCAATAAAGTGAACCAGAAGTTATCTAATCGATCATATCGTAGGGTTAATCCAATGATGGGGTTATCTTTATTAATAAGAATTGTTGCGCCATCTAAATAAGTTTTTGGAAAATGAGGCTCAATTACTAATATAATTCCGTAACTCTTTAGATATTCTTGAGCCAAAATTGGACTCTTTTCTTTTGTGCTTAATTTTACTAATTCATGCAAGAATTTAAAGTCAATAATGCCGTGGTTATATTTTTTTGTTATCTTTACTTTTTTGGCTTTTTTTAACACTTGAGTAGCCCAAGCAGACAATGCGCGCTTATCTGTGAGCGGTGATGATCTGTAGTTGGATTTACGCAACATCCCAACCATTTGTGCAGGAGCTCCAATGGATGAAAAAAAATCTTTTAATAGTTCGGCTTTAGTAGATTTTTTTAATGAAGCATTTCCAAAATATCCTCTTTTTTCCATGTTTGAAACAAGGCTATTGTCCCAATTTTGATACTCTAAGCCATCGTTCATCATATCGGGCTCTCTTATGAGCACTTTTGCGGGAATTCCAAGACCTGATTCCAATGCCCTTACCATTTCTATAGTTAGCTGGCGTTTACCAGAGAGAATTTCTGACACTCTACTACCGCTTCCTAAGTAAGGGACGAGGTCAGCTTGCTTAAGATCCGCTTGCTCCATTCTAAATTTAATAGCATCGATAGGGCTGGGTAATGATTCAGGAAAGTATCGGGATTCGTAATCTTCGATGAGAGTGCTAAGTAAAGCGAGTTGCTCACCCTCGTCTGATTCGGGATCTGGATCGCGATTCATAAGTGTCTCAAGTAATTTGAGAGCCTCTTTGTGATCTTCTTCGGTTTTTATTACTTTAATTTTGATCATATTTTTATTTATTCAATATCCCAATTATCATATTTATTGTGCGAGTCGATTTTTTGTGCCAAAACAATTTGGCTTTTGTAATTAACTAAGACCAACAATCTATATTTATTTCCGCAGATATTAAAAATAACCTGCTGATTTTTTAGAAGACTAGCCTTTGGGTATTTGTTTTTAACATCTTGGGGAGCACTCCACTTGGCCGCCCCAATTTCTGATTCCCATGACTCAATTTGTGATCTAGCATCGGCATGCTGTTGCTTAAATTTATACAATATTTCTTTTCCCAATAATCTCATTTCTCAAATTATAATTATAGACTACCAATATATCTATTACCATATTGGTAATAGTATATCATGTAGTTAGAAGTGTCAAGAACATTTTTTTATGACTCTTATCTAAACAAAAAAGAAGGTTTGCGCCTTCCTGATCAAACATCTTCCGCATTCCGGTATCAATTTGTTTTACTAGATCGTTGTAAAGTTTCGCCAACCAGCTATTGATGACATTGAATAAATTTCAAAAAATCGTATTTTGTGAGTATGGGTTATTTTTTATTTAGCCTCTCCTTCCTTTCTTCATGATCAGGCATATGTGCCTCCATAAGCGATCGCCAAAGTTTATTATGATTTGGGACAAAGAAGTGTAGCAGTTCATGCAATATTACATATTCGCCAAGCGATTTATCCATTCCAAGAAGTTCAAGATTAAAAGATAGGTATCCGCTATTAGAACAACTCGCCCATTTTCTTGTCATCGGTCGGATACTGATTTGCTTTATTTTAACTTTAATCTTATCAGCATAAAGATACGCTTCTTCTTTGAATTCCTTTTTGCTTTCCCAAGTTTTTGTTTTTGATTTTGTCATGTTCGTGCTCTTACAATTGTTTCGATAATTTTATCAGTTATTTTCTTTTGGTCGGATAAAGAAATCTTCAATGCTTCTAACCTATCATAAAGATCATTTCTTAAATCCCTTGTTAACTTTTCGCTTTTTGCAAAGTCCGGATAATCATTAATGATTTTTTCAATATCATTAACTGCATTAACATCAATAATATTCTCTTCCGTCAAAACATCACGAATAAACCAAGCAATAGATGATATTCCTTCCTTCTCTTGTTGTTCTTCTCTTTTTGCTTCGCTTTCTGCTAATTCTAATAATTGTTTTAATGCTTCTTGAGTTGTTAGCTGTCTATTATCAAAAGCTTCTTTAATATCTTCCGCTCTTTCTTTAACTGAAATTAAAACTGGATCGCCTGCTTTTTCTTCCGCAAGTTTCTGTATACTTTTAATAAGATTGATAATTTTTATTTCGTCTGGTTGGTTCTTATTTTTTATTGCCTCAATTCCTTGCTCGTCTATTTTATAAAGTTCTCTGCCCAATGATATGTCCGTGCTTTGGATTTTTCCTTGAACAAGTTCTGCGGTTTTCCTTTGAAAATCACGATCAATTCTTGGTTTATTGGTATAAGCATTTTTTACAATTTGATACATGGATGATAGTGTTGTGTAATCATTAATATATGGGCGAAGAAATGCATCAGGCGAAATAATTTCATAAAGCATTTCAATCTCATTGTATAGCTTGAAGAATGTCTTTCTTTTTTCTTCATCTCGAAAATATTCGATCAGATTTCCTGCCAATCTATCATCAAATGATCCGGTTAATAATTCAAAATAGATTTTCGCATCAACGGTTAATTTTTCAACAAATCTTTTTTTGAGCAGTTCTAGGTCTTTCACTATTGCATTGACCTCATCGCTGTCAAAAGAAAGTGCTTTTTCCAATTTGTCAAAAATTCCTACAAAATCCAGGATGAAACCATTTGGCTTTACCATTTTCATTGCCTCATTTTCATAAGGGCGATTTACTCTTGCGATTGTTTGGAGCAGCGTGTGGTCGCGCATTGGCTTATCTAGATACATACAATAAAGTATCGGTGCGTCATATCCGGTTAAAAGTTTCTCAGTTACGATTAAAATCTTTGGGTTAGTCCCAAACTTTGCAAATTCACGACGAACTGTTTTTTCTTTTTCGTCATCATAAGTAAATTCTTTAAGCAGTTCTGAATCGTTATTATTGCCCGTATAAACTACTTCACTCCACTCTTTTGGTAAATACTTATCCAATTCCTTTTTATAAAGTGCACATGCCTCGCGGTCTACTGCAACCAAAAATGCTTTATAATTCATTGGTTCAATGTGTTCTTTAAAATGTTCCGCCACAAACTTGGCTACCTTTTCTATTCTGCCTTTTCCTTTTAGAAAGTTCCTGGTATTAACTGCTTTCTCCAAAACAGCATTGAGTTCTTCAATATCAGTAATCCCGCTTTCTTCTGCTAGATTAAAAAATTCTCTTTCCAAAGTTTCTTTTGGCACTAACATTTCATTTGGTGCTAATGAATAATAGAGAGGAAGTGTCGTGCCATCCTCGATGCTTTCTGAAATACTATATTTATGTAAATATCCTTTCGCATCATTTACTCCAAAGGTTTTGAATGTTCCTTTCCCATATTGTGCTTTATCAATCGGCGTTCCAGTATAACCAATGAAGGTTGCATTTGGCAATGCTGCCATAACAAAAGTGCCAAGATCTCCGCCAGTAGTGCGATGTGCTTCATCAATTAAAACAAAAATGTTTTTGCGAGTATTGAGATTTGCCGGCAAACCTCTGAATTTATGAATCATAGTAATTACGATACCGCGATAATCTGATTTTAATATCTCAACCAATTCCCCAATGCTCTTTGCTTTGCGAACATTTTGCAAACCAACCGCCTCAAGGTTTGTTTTCATCTGCCCTTCCAATTCATTGCGATCGAGCATCAAAACAACCGTTGGTTTTTCGGCTTCATCAGCCTTGAATAAAAGTTCCGCGGTTTTTATCATAGTGTAAGTTTTTCCAGACCCTTGAGTATGCCAAATCAGTCCTCTTGTCGCTTCTTCTTTCAATGCCCTTGCTAAAACTGCCTCTACGGCATTAGCTTGATGTTCTCGCAAAACAATTTTTGTTAATTCTTCGTCTTTTTCTATAAACATAATATATTTCTCAATCATGTTGAGAATATGCTTGGTATCAAAAAATGTTTTAATTTTATTTTCTAGCTCAGCAATTTTGTCGCCTTTCCAAGCAAAGATCCCTCGTTTTGAAGTATTCCAAGTTACTCCATATTCCAATCGCATTCCCTCGGTAGCCAAAAATAATTGCTCTATCGATAATAATTCCGGGGATTCTCTGTGATAACGACGAATTTGATCAAGTGCTTTATCTAATCCCTCGTTAGTTGTTAGATTTTTACATTCTATAAAAGCAATAGGAATCCCATTGATCATGAATACTATATCTTCACGATTAGTAAATCGGCTATTAGAATATGCGAACTCATCTGTGACTTCAAAAACATTATCGCTTGGGTCTTTATAATCAATCACCAATACATTTTTCTCGCGCTTTTCTTTTTCATCATAAACGGTTGACTGATTACGAAGGAAATTCAAAAAATCTTTGTTGCCCACAATGTTTGGTCTGAAGTTCGGCGTTTTATAACCCTCTGGCAATAAGCCATTGAAATAGTATGGATTATCTTTATCAATTCTTTTTTTATCACTCTCTTCTCGTGAAACATAACTCCACCCAATTTCTTGAGCGTATTTTATAATTCTTTGTTGCACTGATTTAGATTCTGTTGGTTTCATAATCGTCTTTCTAATAATTTTTTCTGATCTTCTCGTATAACTGGCAAGGAAGATTCATCTAATCCAAAAAATTTAAACAAATACATCGTTCCTTTTTCTGCAAATTCTAGGTATTTATCTTCTAGCTCATTAGTAGAATATATTTTGTTTATAACTGTAATTTCATTTGTAGTAGCACTGTAATTTCCATAAAAAGGAACTCTTGATTGATCTATATTTTGAATTTTTCTGTTGTTTATATTATTCAATGATATATTTAGCTTTATTCTCCCTTCATACTTTTTGAGTTTAGAAATATTTGTAATAAATTTAAACATTTCGGTTAAGGTAAGTGTTGTCCCTGTAAAATTTAATATACTCATCGGTTCAATTTTTCTAAGATAACTGTCTTGCTCAAACCAATCACTTTCTTTGAGCCAATCTTCACGCAACCCAAAAAGATGAATGAACTGCCCGGATTGAAAAAATGTCCAGCTTTCTATCAAATGATTGTAATCAGTAAAAGCATCAACCCTATCACTTTTAATACAAATCTCTTCGTTATCGTTATTTGTTTGTGGCAAATGTGGGTAACTCCAACCTCTTAGTCCTATCTTGTTTTGCTCAATAATATTTACAACATCTGCGGGATGATCAAAGAAGTTGCTTATCGGTTTAATTGGTTCTATTACTAATTTCCAATAACCCCTCGTTTTAATTTTTTTTATAACATCGTTTAGGTTTTTATTCATAATCAGACCTTTCTTCTTTAAGTTTTACTACTAAGGAATCTAATTTTACATACCCTCTAATTTTCAAGTCTTGTTTGTATTTGTCGGCAGCAAGTTGAATAATTTCTTCTAATTCTTTGACCCCACATTTACGACTAGACCATTGAGCCTTATAGGTTCTTGAATATATTGTATCTTGTTTTAATAAAAAATCCTTTATTCCAGAGTCTTCTCTTGTTTTACCGTTAGCAATACACATTATTGGCATAATAGAAAATTCATCCACATTTATCAAAATGAATTTACGCATTTTCCATGGATCACCGCATTCAATTTCTCCCCATGTAATTTCAAACTCGGGAGTAATAGAGCAATATCTATGAATATCTTTTTCTATTTCTTCATAATTTTTATTAAACCAATCAAAAACTTTGTCATTGATACCAACTATAGAATATTTTTCTTTGGTTGATTTCTTATTTACCTCTATGCCAATAATAATTGCACCACCCCCAAATGTGTTGCTCATAGCAATTACTGCTTTTATAGTTTCTTCTTTGATCTTTTTGCTTTCTTCTGCACACCACATAAATGGGGGTTTAAACTCTAAGTTTCTGCCCTCTTCTCTTCCAATTAAGTAGCCTGATAATTCTTGTTCGTCTATTTTTCTCATCTTATTCTCCTCTCCCCACTCATCAACTCATGAAGTAGGGTTTTGAAAAGGCTTTGACGATTTAATAATTTTTGTTGGGTTGATTCAATTTTTTGATCAATAGCTTGCAGCGCTGCAGAAATAATATTTTGCTCTTCAATTTTGGGAAGTGGTATTTCAAACATTTGGAGCTTGGATTTTGACAAATTCGGGATTGTTGTATTATTTGCTCTACCAAGATAAACATCCGTATTATTTAGAGCATAATCCAACCAATATAATAAGAATAAACTGGAAATTTTTTGACCTACTCTTACTCTATGTAAATGATTTTGATAATAACAATCTTGCATCTCATCCCTCCACATCGCCGTTCTTCCTACATCGCCACCCTCACAAATTAAAAGGTCACCATAATTTAGATGATATTTTTCTTCTTCTTTCTTAGAAAAGTTCATTTCATCTAATTCAGATAAATCAATTTTATTCCAAAAAACATTTGCTGTTCGTAAAAATGGTTTTTGATTTTCTCCTATCCTATTCTTCTTTGAAACTTGTTTACCTTGCTGAATTTCTGAAAGCCTTCCCAATTCTACTACCTCCCAACCCTCTGGAATCTCGCCAATTTCGGTCATTTTTGTTGGTTCATTTTTTGTGCCGTGGATAAAAAAATGATTCATCATGCTTCGCTTCAAATCTTTCAATTTTTCAATCAATTTCTCCTGCCCCTCAATCGCCCCTTGCACAGTTGAGAGAGCATGGACAATAGATTTTTGTTCGGAGAGAGAGGGAACTAAAACTTCTATATTTTCAAAATTGTTTTTATTTAATATTGGTAAGGTTACTTTTGCAGCTTTACTTTCTAATACAGGTTTTTGATATTTCAAAAGATAATAAACAAAGTTAGGGTCATTATTTTCATTACACTGAACAGCATTTATTTGTTGATTAAAAGCACTCACATCGTCTGTGGTCATACCAATTTTACCAACATTCCCAATACAACCAACTAGAATAGAATTTGCCGGCACTTTTCTTGCAACACCCAGTCCTTCATCAGTTAAAAGCTTGTGAGATGTAAAAATATATTTTGATTCGGTTAGATCTGCTGGAGAAATTAATTTATATTCTCCGCCATAGAATAATGGTTGGCTAGTGCTTGGAGTTGAGCCAGTAGAAACAAGACCAAGATCTTTGATTTTTTTAATTTCCCATTCTTGATTTTTTATTTCTTGTGTTGGCATATTACGACTTCTTTGATAATAACTCATTTGCCCTATTATTCATCTCGTCTATATATTTTTTTATTCGCTCCATTTGATCTTCATCAAATGAACACTCATTGCTTTCAAAAACCAGAAAGCTTGCTATTTCTAACCCTGGATTTATTATTTCTACAATATATCCCTTACTAATAGACCATCCTTTTCTCGGGGTATAATGGACAAACGCATTTCTTAATCTATTATTAAGATGATCCTTCATTGTTTCGATATGATATGGTTTGGCGATAAAAGGCTTGCTGTTTACAAAACTATTCATTTTATCCTTATCCTGAATGTAGTCTATCGCCTCACTGAAATTTAATAACTTATTCTTTTTGTTATTGATATCAACTAAACCATCCGAACCACAAATTATCGGAGTTCTCCAAACACCTGACCCATCGGTTTTTGCTAAAGCAAGAAGCATCAGATTATGCAAGGCATGATGAAATGAAATAATAAGCCATTTGAAATTCATATCATTATTGTCTGATTCTATCAGGCAATCTCTCGCCATTCTTAAAGAATCTATTATGTTTTCCTTTTCATCAATTCTTAACCACATTATGTTTTCAATTTAATTTTATGGTGATTTTTAAAAACCTAATTCCTTTAAAACTTTTTTGAGATTTTTGTCTGCTTCTTCCGCTTTTACTTCAACATCTTTGAGCTCTATGAGAATATCCTCAACTGAAACATATTCCTCTACTCCGCCAAGGTGAATATAGCGACTTGGAGAGATATTATAATCATCTTTTTCAACATCTTTTTTTCCTATAAAAATACTAAAATTCTCAATCTCTTTTTTATTATTGTAAGTATCTACAATTTTTTTAACCTGCTCATCATTAATATAATTTTTCGGGTCGCCTTTAATAAATTCATGACTGGCATTAATAAGGAATATTCTTTCTTTTAATTCTTTTGGTTTATTTTTATTTAGGAAAATAATTATTCCCGGTGCGGTTGTGTTATAAAAAAGATTTTCTGGCAAATATAAAACTCCTTCAATATAATCATGCTCAATAAACCACTTGCGAACATCTTTCTCTTTATTTGTATTGGCATTGCCACTGCCACGAGAAGCAGCACCGGTATCTAAAACAATTGCAGCACGACCATTATCCTTTAAGCTTGAGAAAATGTGTTGTGCCCAACCCCAGTCGGCTTTACCGCCCGGATTACCGGCAGGGAAACGATTGTAAGTATCATTATTATAGATTTCTTCATTGAAACCAGGTTGATTCCACATCGGATTGGCAACGATGCGGTCAAACTTTTTTATTCCGTGTCCGCTTGCATCTTTAAATTTCGGATTGTTAAAAGTATCTCCCAATTCAATATCGCCCTCCATATCATGAATAATCATATTCATTTTCGCCATTGCCCAGCTTGGTGTCATACTTTCTTGACCATAAAGACGAAGTGGTGCAAAAACTTTATTACCCATTTTCTCTTTAAGAACTAATTCATTTTTTATGAGAAGTCCCGCAGAACCGCAAGTCGGATCATATACTTCCATTCCTGGTTCAGCATTCATAATATAAGCCATAATCATACCAACTTCGCGAGGCGTGTAGAATTCTCCCGCACTCTGTCCCGATCCTTCAGCAAATTTACGAATTAGATACTCATAGCTTCGCCCAATAATGTCTGGCTCAACATCATTCAGTCCTAATCTTTTTTGACTAATTGCCTCAATAAGATTTGAAAGTCGGTCATCATCAATTTCTCGCTGCCCTCTAGTTGTAGCATTATAATCAATCGTATCAATTACACCGTCAAGTAGAGGGTTGTGCGAAGCAATCTCGCGGATTGTTTTGGTTAAATTTTCACCAATATTGGAAGAAAAAGAACGAATTACACTCCACGTATCTTCGTTTTCTGGATCTTTGGGCACGAGAGGAATAAAAAATCGAACCCTATCTCTTTGCACACCAATTCTTTTAAATGCTTCTGTCCGAGAACCAACTGACTTGGCTATTTTATTTACTTCATCATCAAAAACATCACAAAGTCGTTTCACAAAAATAAGCGGCAGAATATAATCCTTAAATTTCCCCGCATCTTTTGCGCCGCGTATCGCACAAGCAGCATCCCAGATCCATTGTTCAAGTGATTTGTTGTTTTGAATTTCTTTTGGCATAAACTAATTTATTTTTCTTATTCTACCACAAAAAACACTAAAATTCAATCATAAAAAGGGGTCTTAACCCCCTCTTTTTGACTGACACCAATATATTTTAGTTATCACCTTCAATTATTGTGTGTCCTTAAGTGATAGTGGCATATTCTCTATAATTTTATCAGTAGAGGGTCTGTATAAAATGGCTTTTTTTGCTTTTGTATAGATTAACGCCTTGTCGCCGTCTTGAGCATTAGCAAAGAATGGTTGACCGGCTAATTCGGTATGATCAGTAACCGTAGCTACCGAAGGAGTTTCATCAGGTAGATCCATAAGCCTGCCAACCAATATGGTCAGATTATCTTGCTCTGCTTTAGCTGCTGCTTCAGGATCTTGCATATCGTTATAAACCTCATTTTGGAATTGTTTTAATAGCGATTGCGATTGTTGCGCTTTCTCTCTATTTTCTTTCACGATAGGCATATAAACCAAAGCGAATACTACAGATAGAGTAACAAGCAACGCACAGACTGCTCCCCCAAGGATTAGGATAGTTTTTAGTTTTTTATTCATAGTTTTTAATTACTTACATTTTTCATTTTTGTTTTTAGTGGATGTTCGCCATTATGAGCCCACCCACAAATCCTATTATTGCCAATCCTACTATGACTCCGATGATTACTAATATCACTCCGCAACATCCATTCATTGATTGCAGGAACATCCCTTCTTTTGCCACCACTTCAATTTTTTTCTCAGTCGTTTTATTAAGATCTGTATGACAGTGTTTGCATATAACTGCCTCATCTTTAACTTCTTCGGCACAATGAGGACACTTCTTCATAAAACCTCCTTTCTAAATTGGTTACTTAAATTTATTAAACAAAAAGCCCACTACTAGGAAGATCTTGCGACCTCTATGGCAGTTTCCCGCCACAACGTTACACACGCCCTAATAATGGGTTTTTTGTGTGTAACGGTTTATAACCATACCTTAAATTTCTTTAAGGGTTAGGCTAACTAAATTGTTGACCATATTATACCTAAAATTTATACGTAAGGCAAATTAAAAATATCTCCGCTACCTGTAGAGCCAAACCGTTTTGTGGTAGCTTTAGTGACAATAAATTATTATGTTTCCCTGCTATTTATAAGAGTGCTTCTTCTTTCCGGAGAGTTTAGTTTTGGCTGTTCTGGCATGTCTAACATCCTTTTGGATTTTAGTAAGTAGTTGATTTAATTTCTTGTTATGTTCTACCATCGAATCATCATGTGGCACATTAAGGTTTTGATTGATTGAAATCACTTCGCCCAATTCTGTTTTTTCTTTTTCGAGGATCCACGTCAGCTCTCTTACGCTTGGTTCTACTTCCACTTCAACAATCATTGGTGTTTTGTCGCTGGTTTCCGAGCCGTCCGGATTCTTTTGTTTCACCGTTTTATAAATTACCTTTTTTACTTTTCTGGGATGTTTGCGCGCTTCCAATATCCTTAGCGTTTCCAACTTGCCTTCTTTTAATTCAATGTTTACCTTCTTAGCTTCCTTTTCGATCAATCTCTTTTTGTCCTCTTCAATCTTAGTGCGTATCTCGTGTCTATCTCGTTCCCATTTATTTGTATGCTCTCTCGTATTTTTCGTGTCAGCTGTCGTCTTTTCCCATCCCTTAACATCTTTGAGCCACTGGTAAGGACTCTTTTCACTTTGATCCTCAAGATATTCTAATTTTAATTGATACCAATTTATTGTAGATTTCCCCATATTAGATCCTCACTGTTTATTTTATTTTTTATATTTTTAAAATTATAAAAACGATTATTTTAATAAATTTGACATATCCATTTTCTTTATTAAATTTTCTTTATTTTTATTTATAGTTTCTTTAGATAAATAATTTGAGGTTTGAACAGTATCTTTTTGTTCATTATTCTGAACATTAAGTTCATTTGGCTGAACAATCTGTTCACTATCCCGAACTCTTTGTTCAATTTCCCGAACTTTTTTATGATGCTGTTTAGCGTTTTTCCACAAGTATTTTTCAAAATTTATAACCTTTATTTCCCTCCTTGCTTTTTGGATATAGCCTTTTTTAACCAAGCTATTTACTACTCCGCAAAGCTTGCTTTTTTTCCAACCGATTTCGCCTCCGATTTCCTCGTAAGACATTTTCACTAACCCATAATTCTTATGACTTATACCCCAGTCTGTCATCATCAACAGAAAATACTTTAATCGCATCTCTGAGTCAGAAAGATGTCGGTCTAATTCAATATCTTCTCTATGCATAGCTAAAAATCCTGCTTTTTTCATCGTCATTTAATATTTATATAATCTGAATTTCTTTGAAACCTAATCTATTTTTTTATCTTTCGTAAATTTGTGTTTTGATTTCCTTTAGATAACTAAAAAAAGCTATCGGCTCAACACTCAACTTGTGTGACCAATAGTCCTTGATCAGATTATCCAATGCTTCATCTTTTCGTATGCAAAATATAGCTCTTGGCGAGGTTGTTTTTTCTATTTCTTCAATTCGATAATTATAACAACACAATACCGCGCATAATGCTAAATCCGATGTCTTAAACAATTCGTAGTGTTTCATTGTAATTTATAATTTTTATTAATTTTTTTAGCCGGACAAACATTTTTCCGTGAAAACTGATTTCAATTCAGCTGCTTTGTGTTTTGTTGTTTTGATATTTTTATTGCTATTTTTTTCTTCGCTCTGCAAAAAATTAACAAGTATTTCAGATAATTGATCTGAAATCTTTCCTTTTTGCTCCTTAGTTAATTTTATATTTTTCTTGTTTGCCATAGAAATAAAAATATTGTAGACTTCCTATTCTACAATATTCCTTTTTTCTATCGGCGGTTATACTTCTAAGAGACGCTTAAGTGTTTTATTTTTTACTTCTTCTATATCTTGTTCCCACATGTTGTTCGCTCATAACAGCAATTTTATTTTCGAGTAAATAATTTGATATTTGACCGAATGTCATTTTTTCTTCCTCTCGCATCTTTATTATTATTGGATCTGTTTCTATGTGTAAACGATATTTTTCCTTTTGTTTGTTTTTGCCCTTAATTTTTTCCAACAGCTTATTATATTCCTCGCCTACACCCTCTATATCTCTTGCTTTACCGCCAAGAAAGGTGCGTATTCCATGTTCTATCTCAGCTTTTCCCTTAGAGAAATCCACATTCAAAAAAACTTGCGCTCTGCTTGGCTTGAGATTATCAAAAATTTCCATATTACCAAAAAATAAATAATGTTCTAATAGCTCTCGAAAATTCCAAGGCAATCCACATTGCGAAACAATATCTTTTAAGTCTCTAATGTAGTTGTGATAATTTGGTCCAAGCGAGTTAATAAATTCGTTATAATTTTTGAATTCCTCGGTTTTCCATTTTATCTTGAAGTCTAAAGAAATTTTTTTGAATTTATTGCCTAAAACCAAGATCTTCATATCTTGCTCTGCCGCATTATGCTTTCTAAGTTGTTTTTTGGAAGATTTTTTTATCATATCATAGATTATAATATGGCTCTATTATAACACAGAAAAACAGGCTCGAAAGCCTGCTTTTCTTCTGAAGGTGACTAAAGGGAGTCGAACCCTTGACCTCGGCACCACAAGCCGATGTTTTACCGCTAAACTATAGTCACCACGCAATTTTTATTTCAAATTTTCTTATTTTATTTTATATATTCATTATACCCAATCAATAAAATATGGTAAATGACGCGATGTTAGTATTTATGCACATGGAACCGCGTAAAAATAATCAGCTTCTAATAATAAAAGGTATCTGCCCCATGGATCTTTGATGAAAAGTAGAGGATTTTTACTTACATATTCTTGCAACGTTGGCTTTGTTAGATTTTCTTCTTTACTAACCTGCTCATCAAACCACTGATTGAAACGGTTACCATAAATATATTTGAAAATTGGATCATTTGTATTTCGGAGATCGTATATAGCAATCTGAGAACTTTTTATCTCGCCTATCTTTGCAGTTTCGCTATCTGTAATATTCGGGAGATAGGTAGTATCTCCCAACTGAATACAGCCATTATTATAAGAAGTGTAGGTATCAAATATGGGAATGCTGATGTCAGTTTGATTCTTTGAGAATTTCAAACCAATATAATCTGCTAGCTTGGAACTTGCCGGGAACCCCAGAGAACTATTTTTAGTATTTAAAAAATAATGATAGCCAATACCTGTAGAATCAACCACAATTACGCCATCTCTTGTAGTAAGGTATTTATCTCTGGTTTCTCTTGCTGTTGTCTGCTCTGGAGTCTCGTTTTTAGGAGTCTCTCCCGGCAGTGAATAGCTTATATAAACAGTATCATCGGCATAAAATTTTAAATTCTCATAATCGCTTTTGAGTCTGTTTTTCTCATCAAAGTTAGTTTGCAAAATAGTTGATTGAGATAGTCCACCGTTCGGGTTTCGTGTTGCAGCGGGATCGGAAGTGATAGCAATGTTACCAACAAAAAATGCCATGTTGGTTTCTTTATCTAAAACAAACTGATCGTTGATGGGTATTTCATCTATTGCTTCCCTATCCAGAAAGTCTTTTTTTGTAACTTTGTTACTATTTAGTCTTGCAACCCGATCATCATCATTGCCCCATTTATTTTTATTCCAATCAAACACGTAGTCTTTGAAATCTTTGGTGGCAAAAACATAAGGAACGGGTGCACTCTTATAGTCGGCATCCGGACGAACCGCAATAATTCTCGTATATCCCGCATATTTCCCGACAGTAAATTTCCCCGCCTCATAATAATTAATGGTTTCTTCGCTAACCCCCATCTGCGCATCTTCTTTGGTAAGGTTGAAAAGCCCTAGCTTCTGATCAAGTTTTTTCATTGTGCCTGTAAAAACCTGCCTAACTTCAATCTGCGGATTGATATTCCCACCAGTTACATCTGTAATTTCAGTTTTTTGCGCAAGGTTTTTATTTGCATTCTTTGAACGAACTGTCGCAAAATAAGAACCAACTACAAGAATGGAAACAATCAAAACTGTCCCAATAATCATAGAGATGTATTTTTTGCCTCTTGTAATCATCTTTTTAAATTCACTACTATAAAACCAACATATAACTAAACGTTTAGCAGAAAAACATCGCAGTTCGTTAGCCTGATCTCTTTCCAAACCTGTAATACCTCTGGTGGAAAGTCTTTGCTCAGGTGGAATCGAACCCTCGATACCAGTACCACAAACTGGAGTTTTACCACTAAACTATGGTCACCACGCGTCCTCGGCAGGAGTTGAACCCGCAACCTCTTGGTTCGAAGCCAAGTGCTCTATCCAGTTGAGCTACGAGGACATAAAGCCTCCTGTCAGAATCGAACTGACGCTTATGGTTTACGATACCACCGTTCTACCACTGAACTAAGGAGGCAAGCAGCAGTGGCTCACAAACTTACCATAACAATATAACACGCCTAAAAATTAAAAGACAACAAAACAACCAAAGCGAGTGAGGAGAATCGAACTCCCGCCTCAACCTTGGGAAGGTCGCGTTCTGCCATTGAACTACACTCGCGCAAATTGTTAAAAGCGGGCGAACGGAATCGAACCGTCATCCTCAGCTTGGAAGGCTAATGTACTAACCATTGTACGACGCCCGCTCGTCACAGTTCGCTTCATGCTCTCCATAAAAATTCGATTACGAATTTTTCTTCCAAGCATTCCGCAACTGCTCCTCTTACGAAAAAATCCTATTATATATTTTTGGTATAGATTTTTTCGTTTTTTCTTAAGTCTGACTAAACTAAATCGGGGGTGTGGGATTCCTCCTCGCTCCGACTCGGAGCCGGGGCGCTACACACAGAATGCTCCTAAAGTCGCATTCTACTCGCGCCCTTCGAATCCCCATCCCATATGATCAGAAATATGGGCTAATTATAGCCATATTTCTGATTAATCGGGGGTGTGGGATTCGAACCCACGACCTCTCGGTCCCAAACCGAGTGCGCTAGCCAGGCTACGCTAACCCCCGAAGATATTTTTATAAAAGTTCCTTCTAAACCCACGACCTCCCCGTACGGGGTGCGCTATAGCCAGCGGAGTCTACCCCGTCGGATAGCGGGACTAACCCCCGTGCCTATGACACAAAAAAATTATAACACAAAGAGAATCTTTTTTCAACTAAAAAAGCTCTATCTTTCCTCAAACTTCTTGGGTGTCACCCAAAATCCTAAACGAAATCGTCCTCCTAGGATCATCCTGGTTTGAGCATCTAGCGCTGGTATAGAACCAAAGATTATACCGGTCACAGGAGTAACTATCCACTGAAACGCCATTTCTAAAAGTTTCCATGCAGTATATCTTTTTGGTCTTTGCGGAAGCAACATAAAACCAATGAAGGCGGAAATAAAAATACCAATCCAGGTTATAGTTAAAATATCTCGAGCCATTATGGGAAGATTATAGGCTAAAATACTCCCCCGAAAATCAGCATTCAAGAGCAGAGGCATCCATCCGCCAAAAGCTATCAAAAGAGATGCGGTTGACCACTCTATTGTTCCGAAAAATAATCTTCGAATTAAAACCAATTTTGGCCACCAAGGAATTTCTTTATGTTTTAAAGATTCAATTACTAAATAAGGAAAATTCTCCATTCCCCATGCCCATCTCCTTTTTTGAAAATACTGAAATTTCAATGTCTCCCAAAAAGAATTTCCCGCTACCGCATCCATATATACCGGTGTGAACAAAGGAACAGCCCTATGATCGCCATGATATTTGAAAAACACGCGATAAAATTGTCGAGAGTCTTCACTAACAATAGTCGCATCTTGAAAATCTATATCTATCAAAGTTTTGAGGCTTGATGCTTGAGAAGAAAAATTTATCAGTCTATATGGCCGACAGCTCTCTATCATTTGCCAAAAAGATGAACCCAAAGCAACCGTACGAGTTACAAATGGTGTTTCCCAGATATTATTATTAAATAATGGTATGGGCTGATAAGATCGTTTTGTTCTTTTGATGTTAATTAGATATTTATAAATTAAACACCCCACATATTCTTTGCTTACCCTAGTATCTCCATCAAATACGGACACAACCACATCATCGTATTCAATTCCCTTTTTATCTATATATTTTTTCAACTCTTTGCCTGCCCAGTGCGTAGTTGCGCTTTTACCTTTTAGTTCTCCGATAATTCCATCGGGGTGAACCGTATAAAACATATCATAAAAATCTTTTCCGAATTCTTTTTTTAATTTTTCAAATCGCTCAAATTTATCGTTTCCCGCTTCTCTTTCTTCAAGAGGAATGACAACTATGGTTTTACCTGTTGGAAAGTTTGCGTCTATCAATGATTTTACCGAACTTCTTATAATTCTGTATTCATCTCTATAGTTAGGCAGCATTACTACATGATAAATATCTTGCCAACTTTTTTTATAATCATCCAGCATTTCTTTTAGATCAATTAATTCCTGCAATTCCTCCCGTGTTCTTCTGCGCATAAATATATTCGTTCTTAAAAGTTCCTCTGTCTTTTCAATTATATAACTATCGAGATTGTCTAATTTCTTACATCTTTCAAACCAATTGATTCGATTATCCCTTTTCATGTGAAAATGGGATGATACCAAAAAAACTCCCATTAAAAAAGCCTTACTTAAGAAATAAACATCAAAAATAATCATAAAATAAGCTAACCAGCGGGGACCCCAAATACTAAAAACAAATGGGGAAAGCAAAATAGCCCAAGCAGTAGCGCCGGGCAATATCTCTAAAAATCTTTTCAATCTAGCCTCTTTTATCATAAATTAAAACTAAAAATATAGAAGGCAGTAATAGCTAAAATTAAGAAATTCAAAAATATGGTTCCGCCAATAAGTAGAAAAGCGGCAAAAGAGTTCTTTCTATAAACCAAGAAAGCTAGAATAAGATTAATTAATGACATGAAGGAATCCAGGAAAAGAAATGAATAAAACCTGGGAATATAGGGAATGTTAAGAAGAAAATTCAAATAAGATTCTGTAACAAACCCGGATCCGATCAATCTGTTGAGCCATAAGAACCAAGTGGTGACATTTAATACGATTACTAAAAAAACCAAAGAGAGAACATATCGGTTTCGCCAAAATATCTTTATTTTCAGATATTTATAAAAGGAGTTTCTGAAAAACCCCAAAGCAAAAAAATGTGAAAGTCTTTTTTTTATTTCTTCAACCATATAAACGGACCCGGCCGGATTTTTACCCCGTCGAATGACTGGGGCGAACCGGTAACGGATTTTTAATCAAACTAAGTGTCTAACGGACCCGGCCGGATTCGAACCGGTGATCTTCTCCGTGACAGGGAGACGTGATAGGCCTCTTCACTACGGGTCCAGAAATTCTTTTTGTAAGTTATATTATATCCTAAAAAGAGCCACTTTTCAAGCTTAATGCAGAAAAGATACAATTCTTATTTGTTTCCTTTGCTCTTTCATAAAGTCGTCATATGAACCCTTAAAATAACCCCTTCTTTCATAAACATTAAAGATATAATAACCATTGGCAGTTTTTATTGGTTCATTAATCTGACTCGACTGCAAATTGTAAAAAACACTCTGGATCTCGTCAGGAAGATCTTCTTTGAAGTAAATATCTTTGCCAAAATTCTGAACAACACCGTCGTTCTTATTTCCATAAAGAGCATAATTTTGGTCAAAACTAGACTTACCATCCCGTATTTCATTATAAATATCGTTCGATCTTTGGAGCGCTTTCTCCCAATCTTCTTTTTTATTTGGATCTTCTACCGTTATTAATATCGCTTTCATTTTCAAATTATATAAAAAATTATTCTTTACTTTCTCCGTCAAAAGATTCTGATAAATTTTATCTTTTATATCGTTTGCGTCTATCCCCGCAGAATATTTTAATATATTTACAATCTCCTTATCATTGCCGGTACTTTTTACAATATTTTCATACTCTTTCTTTACATCTGCATCGGTTATCTCTTCTTTCTCGCTCTTCAATAAGTTCTCCATGATGATCTCATTTATCGACTCATTTTTGGTTTTATCCTTCAAAACATCATAGTTTTTTTTACCTTCGGATCCGGAAGCAAAATTAACTTTATAAGCAATTTCATAAATTTTTTTATTCTCCGCTATTTTATCATCGAGAGATAAAAAAGTTACAATTCTATTACCCACAATAAGAGCTGGGTAAGGAATTATTTTCTTTGTTAGAAAAAAATAATAATTATTTGGATTAGAATAGTAAACAAAAAAACCATTTATAACGACAAAAAGAATTATCCCGAGCAAGGCCCAAAGGAGTTTCTTTTTGGATTTTTTTACCTTGAATATTTTTATAATCTCTTTTCTCATTTCAGGTCACCTTTCCAATAAGAATACAGAGTTATTAATACTAAAATTAGAATGAAGGTTATTATATTTTTTAACAAATATTTCAGCTTTGGTTTCTCGGATAAATAAGCCTCGACTATAGCCCAATATACATAATATGTGGAAACTAAAAAAAGGCTCTTTATAAAAAATGATTTAATCGGGATAAAAAAGGAAAAAAGCGATGCTTCTGAAAATAATATCGCCGGAATTACTAGCAACAGAAAAAGGATATTTTTATTTATTTTAAAAAGCTTCAGTTTATAATAAAGCAGAATTATCAAAAATAAATTGATAAGAATGATCAACAGCCAATAAGGAAAGTATAAACTATAGAAAAAGTTGTAAGCCGAGAAGAAGAACAAGAAAACAGTAAAAAATAAAGCTATATTCTTAAGCGGATTCGGCTTTTTGTTTTCTATTTCCAAAAATAAGGATAGATTTAAAACTATTGTTAGAAATAATGCTATTTGACTAGCTTGAAAAGAAAGAGAGAAATAGCAGAACAGTATAAAACTTAGATTTAACAAAAATGGTAATATCAGTCTAAAAATTTCTTCTTTTAACAGCGTTTTTCTAAGGAACAAATAAAAACTATAAAATAAAAAAATAAATAATTCTGCGACAACTAGATATCCAAGATAATCTTTGCTAAAGTCAAAGGAGAATAAACTTTTTTCAAGCAGCGTGTAAATAATGCCCTCTCCTAAAACGAGGAGGAGGATTGAGAAAAAGATATTAGATCTTTTTGCGAAAAAATTACCCATTTTTTAATTTTTTACTTTAAAATCATTCCCCAATATTATCTCAATGTCATAACCTTTGTCTTTTTCATCCAATGTTATAACCGGTACGCTGCCAAGATGCTTTGCCAAAAAATCAATCGTATATTTATTCCTGCCATTTGAATAATCATAGATAAAGGTCTTTTCGTACGGCTTATTATCCGTGGGACTTTTAACATCGTTTTTATTAACCATAGCATCATAGCCAAATGATTTTAAATCTTCAACAGTCTGTCCGGCCCAATACGAATTTTTTGTACTATTGGTAACTAATATCTTTGGATGTTCGGCAGCTAACAGTGGGTCTTTGAAATACTGACTGACAAAATCATGAATTTCGCCTAATGTGCTGTCTTGGGGAACCAAGACATACATCTCGTCATATTTGTCAGCATAAAGAAATCCGTCAGCGCTATCATCCAGTACTTTGGTTTTTATTTTGTCAGGTTTTATATCTTTAGCGATAGAAAAGAGTTCCTCCATTTCTCCTACCTGCATATCCGTTCGTAAATTATCGGAAAGTATATTCATTATTTGAGCAATCTTGCTTGGATTAAAACTTTTTACCGCCTTTTCTTTGGCAGCTACAATAACTTCTTGTTGCCGGCGAGATCTATCAAAGTCGCTGGATGTTTCACGAGATCTTGCATATTTTAACGCTGTTTCCCCATCCAGATGATGCAACCCCGTCTCTATATAAAACGGATCATAACCAATGGCATATTTATCAGGAAAATAAGGATCGTAGATTTCTTTGGTAACATTTATGTCTACGCCTCCTAAAGTATCAATAATTTTTTTGAATCCATCAAAATTAATCACTGCCGCATAATGTATAGGTACTCCCAAAAAATCTCCGACTGTTTTTTTGACTAATGCCATATTGCCATCTATAGCGCTTTTTTTCTCTCCTCCCGAGGCAGAAACATCCTTGGGATCTTGCAGGCTAAAAATTGAATTAATTTTATGTGAACCATAGCCCGGTACTTTAATGTATAAATCTCTTGGAACCGAAATCATGGCCACTTCGTCATTCTTTGGATCAATACTAACCACCGATATAGTATCCGTAAGATTGCCACCGGGATAATTGTCCCCTCCTATACCCATCAGAAGTATGTTGATTCTCCTGTCTCCCTGCGACAATTTGCTAATATCGGTATCACCTCCGGAAAGATAAGGAGAGGCGCTTTCCGAACGAGCTGTTACGATTTTTTTGGTCATAGTATAGGCTCGAGCACCAAAGAAAATAACTGTTCCAATCAGAAAAATAACCAGAATGGTAAAAATGGCCCGACTATAATCTATTTTTTTAATTTTTATAATTTCCACTTCTTCTTGCATTTTATTTAAATTTATTTTTAGTTAAAATGAAGAAACATCACAGAATATGATGTTTTTCATAAACGATACAACGCCTTAATATTATATCATAGAAAATCAATTTCCACAAAGTGCTTTTATAATGGAAGCCTTTCTGGTAATATTATATTTGGTTATTAAATATCACAAAAGACCTCATGAATCTAACAGAAAAAACTTCCGAAGAATCAGATGGTTTGAACGAAAAAAAAGGAGCATTTTTAAAAAGAATTTTAACAGATCTTAAGAACTCTTTTTATTTTATTTGGGATATCGGCAAAACTCTGATTTTTGTAATCGCCATAGCTTTTTTAATAAGATTCTATTTGGTTCAGCCTTTTTATGTAGAGGGCCAATCAATGGAGCCTGGTTTTAATAATGGCGAATATCTTTTAATTGATGAATTAACCTATCATTTCAGAAGTCCCGAGAGAGGTGAAGTGATTGTATTTCGACCACCTATCAGTACTTATCAAAATTATATAAAAAGAATTATAGCTCTTCCGGGAGAAGAAATTGATTTTCAAAACAATAGTAATGGAGATTTTATAATAAAAAATCAGAAACATATAACCGGCGAAACACTTGAAGAACCATATCTTAACCCAAATACGCCGACACGATCAGAAAAAGATGTAAAATTAGAAGATCAAAATTATTTTGTTATGGGAGACAATCGCACGCAAAGTTCCGATTCCAGAATATTCGGACCCGTGTTCAAAAAAAATATTACCGGTCGCGTTTGGTTTTATATCAAAATGGAGCCCTGGAAAAGTATTCATTTAGGAGGTTTGAAGTTAACCATTCCGAAAATAAAATCTATGGGGAGAATCGCCAAGCCCCAATATAAAATCGATAATTTATCTTTCTCTATCCCGCAAGATGATACTGATCGGCACGCCTAAAAGATTCAATCTCAATCTTAGTTGGCCTTCGATATATTCGATATATTTCGGTTTAAAATATTTTTTGTTGTTTACAAATATCACTATCTCAACCGGATTTTTGCCAGTTTGGACCGCATAAAAAACTTTCAAATCTATAAAGCCCATATCCAATATGATTTTTCTAATCATATTGTTGAGCAAAGAGGTTTTAATAGCAATACTTGATATGTTTTCCAGTCTTTTAATTTCTTCCAGCATCCTTTCGATGCCCTTTTCTTGGATAGCGGAAATAAAAACAAAAGGAAACTTTTTGAAAATACTATAATCAATAGTTATCAACTCTTGATATTTTTTTTCTGTCATATCGGGCGACTTCAGATCCCATTTGTTTACTACAACCAAAATACTTTTTCCTTTTTTCCAAGCGTAATTGATCAATTTTATATCATAGCTCGAAACTAATGAAGAAACATCTAGAAGATAGAGAACGATGTCCGCTCTATTTATAGATTCTATAGACTTATGAGAAGATTCCTTGTCTAACTTTTCATAAATTTTTGTTTTGCGTCTCAATCCAGCTGTATCGATAAAAAGATAGTCTTTTTTCCCTATCTTGATTTTTTCGTCAATTGAGTCGCGCGTTGTTCCGGCAATCGTAGTAACAATGCTTCGTTCAGATCCATAAAGGGTGTTAAAAAGAGACGATTTACCTACATTGGGTTTTCCAATAATTGCAATTTTTGTAGTTTTTTCAGTAGTTGATTTTATACTCTTGTTTTTCCTAAATTTTAGCTTTTTTTGAATCAGCTCAATTAATTCTCCGATATCTAAATTAGCAATCGCTGATATAGCTACAACATCCGAAAAACCCAAAGCATAAAAATCATAGATATTATTTTTTTCGGATTCTTTTTCAACTTTATTCACAACCAGGATCACTGGCTTCTTGGATTTTCGCAAAAGTTCTGCTATTCTTTTTTCTTCATCCCCTATAACAACTTTGCCATCAACTACAAAAATTATAAGATCAAGGCGATCCAAATTCTTTAGGATACTTGATTGAACATTTTTTTCAATAACCTCCGCCGTATTAAAATCAAATCCGCCGAAGTCAATTAACTCCGAAATGTTTCCATCCAGATCAAGCTCACCCGAAACATAATCTCGAGTGGTGCCGGCTATGGAAGAAGTAATCGATCTGCTCTTTTTTATTAATCGATTAAACAATGTTGATTTACCAACATTTGTTCGACCGATAATGCCAATCCTCTTCATATTTGTAATAATTCGTACCAAATTTGTAACGATTTGTAATCCATTATTCAATTCTAGTGAGTTCTTTTTTCTTTTGCTGTTTTTTGAATGCGACCACTCGATCGCTTTCTTCTATCTTTATTTTTGCTCCTTCAGTCTCTGTTTTAAAAACAACATTCAGTCCAAACTCTTTGCCTTTTTCAGCCTCATTTATTGTTTTGTCGCCTTCTTTCAAATTCACCGCTTTTCCCTCTGCTATGAAATCCTCATTTCGATAAATTCTAATGATAGCGTCTTTTTCAAATTTACCTACATTTACTCTGACTCCCAATATCTTGTCGCGAGCCGAATCTTTAAAGATTTTTAGAACTTGACCTTTACCAATTTCAATTTCTTCCTCTTCCGGTTCGAGAAGCCCGGATAAGGTCAATACTACTTTGTCAATTAATTCATAAATAATATCAAATGTTTCAACTGCAACTTTAGTATTTTCCAATAATCTTTTGGCGTTTGAACTGATTTCAACTCGGAATCCAAGTATAATGGCATCGGTTGCCTGCGCCATTTTTATATCAGAATCATTGATATCTCCCACTCCATCATTAATTATTTTTAAACTCACTTCTTCAAATTTCATATTCTCTAATGAATCCCGAATAGCCTTAAGCGAACCCATAAAATCTGACTTGATAATTAAATTCAATTCCCGTAAATTTCCGGAACGAACAGCCTCGGCAGCGTTAGTAAGAGAAAAAACATTTTGTTGAATTTTTTTAAATGAAGATTCTTTTCTATACTTCTCAATTTTGGCTTTCGCTTCGACATTTGATTCGCACACTTCCATCAAGTCTCCGAATTTTGGAACGGCAGATAAACCTGAAATTCGAACCGGATCAGACGGATAAGCTTCCTTAATTCTTTTCTTCTTGTAATCATTCATTGATTTTATTTTGCCCCAGACTCCTCGGCCTATCGTAACGGCATCTCCGATTTTCAGAATTCCATCTCGAACTAAAATTGTTGCTACAGGACCTCTTCCTGGATCGAGCTTTGCTTCAATTACAAATCCATTTGCCGGAACATCCGTATAACTTTCCAATTTTTTCATATCCGCTACTAACAATATCAAATCCAAAAGCTCATCGACTCCTTGTCCTGTTTTTGCAGAAACGCTCCCCATTACAGTAGACCCTCCCCATTCTTCGGGAACAAGTCCGATATCAGCTAGTTCTCTTTTGGTTTTTTCTATATTGGCATCCGGTTTATCAATTTTGTTTATTGCCACAACTATTGGCACGCCGGCTTCTTTGGCAAAATTTACCGATTCTTTTGTCTGCGGTTTTACACCATCATCAGCCGCCACAACCAAAACCGCAACATCCGTAATGCGAACACCATGTTCGCGCATAGCCGAAAAAGCTGCGTGGCCAGGCGTATCGATAAATGTTATCTTTCTTTTTTTTCTTTCGATCTGATAGGCGCCGATTCGCTGTGTTATTCCGCCTGATTCCCCCTCAATTACATTGGTTTTGCGAATATAATCCAATAATTTTGTCTTGCCATGATCCACATGTCCAATAATTGTAATAACCGGTGGACGAATTTTTTTCTTTTTGCCGATTGTTCTATTTTCCACTTTAGAATTCTTACTAACCACTTTTTCTTCTCTTTTTATTTTGAATCCCAAATATTCTCCTACTATTTCCGCTGTCTCAAAATCGATATTTTCATTGAGCGAAGCCATGACTCCATTTTTGATCAATTCAGTCATAACGCGAGTTATCGGCAATTCTAGCTTTTCAGAAAATTCTTTTACCGAAATAACATCGGGAATTAAAATCGATTTTTCTTCAAGGATAGTTTCTTTTATTTCCTCTTCCGGCTTTATAACACTTTCCGTATTTAAGGTCATGCCTTTTTGTACCAACTCAATAAACTCTTTGGCTTTCTTATCGCTCATCGTATTGGATTTCTGGGCAATAGAAAAATCAAGCTCTTTTGCTTTATCGCGAACTTCTTTTATAGAGACACCCAATTTTTTTGCTATGTCAGATATCTTCATAGACCATCATTATACCATAAAATTTGCATTTTACAAAGAATGTGCTATAAATGTAGTTAAAGGTCGAGTATATTTAAAAAATAAAAATAAAACCTAGGACTATGCATATGTGCAAAAAATGTTTTTTATCGTTAATAGGACTTCTCTTTTCTGCTAAGGTTATATTCATTGTTGTTTATTGGATTGTCGCAGGCAAAATGGTTGTTACAATGAATAATTGGATGGCTCCTACATGGCTTTTCTATATGGGAATAATCGTAGATGCGATATTGGCTCTTTGGGCATTTAAGCTTGTGATGATTTGTGATTGTGAGTGCAAGACTACAAAGAAAAAGAAGAGATAGATTATCAAAAAATCATCCCCGATTAATCGGGGATGATTTTTTATTTAAAACTTTATCCTATCCTCTTTCTCTTAAATCCTTCAATTTTTAACGGACCTTTTTTGAATGTTGAGGCGGAAAAGAAATCGATGCCACCAGATTTCTTGGGCTTAACTTTCTTTAGAGTTTTTACTTTTTTCACAACAGCTTTTTTAATTGGTTTTTTAGGCTTAACTTTTTTAACAATTTTTTTGACTGTTTTTTTCAGCTTAACCTTTTTGATCAGTTTAATCTTTTTGACAACCTTCTTTATGGGTTTTGGCGGTTTAATTTTTTTAACAGATTTTTCTTTTTTTATCGCTCCAGTCTTTTCTATTTTCTTAATCTTTTCCTGCTTGGGCGCAAAATTTTGCGCCCCTACGGTTTTGTTTTTCTTTTCCTTTTTCTCATGATACTTTTCTTCCTGACTCATTCCAATAATCTCGAGTCCTTCATCAACTTTTTCCAATTCACTAATCTCTTCAACCTCAACATCTTCTCGCTTTATTGCTTTCTGGCTTTCTTGCTTTATTGTTTTTTTGTCCTCCGCCTTCTTCTCCCCGCCTGCATCGCTATGCGAAGCATTGCGGGCAGGTCCCGCATCACTCTTACTCGCTTCGTCATCTTCTTCGTTGGAAATTATACTCATTGAGGCGATCTTATCACCTTCATGCATCTTCATTATCTTAACGCCTTGAGTGGAACGACCGATTGTCCGAATATCTTTCAATGGTGTTCGAATTACTTGACCTTCTTTTGAAATACAGATTAAATCCATGTCGCGAGAATCATCTACCACCATAGTTCCAATAAGTTTTCCCGTCTTTTCAGTAACATTGGCAGTTTTAACTCCTGATCCCCCACGATTTTGAGCAGTATATTCTTCTATCGGCGTTTTCTTACCAAGACCATTTTCTGATAAAACCAATAATTTTAATCCTTTTTCTCCTTCGGTAATAACATCTGATCCAACAACGAAATCATCGCCTCTCATTTTCATACCTCTTACTCCTCGGCTCGCTCTACCCATTGGTCTGGCATCTTTTTCATTGAAGCGAATCGATTGACCTTGAGAACTTACCATCATCACATCGTCCTTCCCTGAAGTTAATTTAACCCAGTCTAGTTCATCGCCGCTATCTAATTTAATCGCGATAATTCCGCTCTTCCTAACATTTTTATAATCAGCAATTTTAGTTTTCTTAATCGTTCCTTTTTTAGTAATCATAAACATATATCCTTCTTGTTCCGGATTTTTCAAAGTAATCATCGAGGTTACTTTTTCGTCACTACCAACTTGAATGATATTTACCACCGCCTGTCCTTTGGCAATACGAGATGAAATCGGAATTTCAAAAGTTCTCGTTTGGAACACTCTGCCTTTGTTTGTAAAGAATAGAAGGTAATCATGATTCATTGTGGTTGTGATATGTGCAATAGAATCTTCCTCTTTCATTGTCGCGCCAATCACACCTTTACCTCCGCGAGACTGTGTGCGGTAAGTATTTATCGGCATTCTCTTTATGTAACCGCCTTCGGATAATGTGACAATTACTTCTTCATTCGGCACCAAGTCTTCATCGCGGAATTGTCCGATGGCCTTCTTTACAATTTTGGTTCTTCTGTCATTACCGTGTTTTTCTTTTACTTCCAACATTTCATCTTTAATAATTTTCATTATCCTTTTCTCATCAGCAAGTACCGCTTCAAGCTCCTTTATTAAAGCTTTAACCTCTTTATACTCATCCTCAATTTTTTGGCGCTCAAGAGCTGCGAGAGCAGATAAGCGCATATCCAAAATTGCTTGCGATTGAATATCGGAAAGCTTGAATTTTTTCATCAAGTTTTCTTTAGCTTCCTCTTTATTTTTGGATTTACGAATTGTTGATATAACTTCGTCGAGGTGATCTAGCGCTATTTTTAAACCTTCCAAGATATGCATTCGATCTTTTGCTTTTTTCAATTCAAATTGAGTTCTGCGAATTACCACTTCTTTTCTATGCGCGATATAATATTCCAAAACTTCTTTAAGATTCAAAACTCGTGGTTGAAGACCATCGACTAACGCCAACATATTTACAGAGAATGTATCCTGAAGCGATGTCATTTTATACAATGAATTCAAAATCTTTTGCGGATACGCATCTTTCTTTAATTCAATAACTACGCGCACGCCATCTCGGTCCGATTCATCGCGAAGATCGGAAATTCCTAAGATCTTTTTTTCCTTGTGAAGCATTGCAATTTTTTCTACAAGTGTTGCTTTATTCACTTGATATGGAAGTTCTGAAATTATGATTTTGAAATCTCCGCCTTTCTTGCCTTCTTCGATTTTTGCTTCTCCTCGCATCACTACTCTTCCTTTTCCGGTCGTGTAGGCTTGTTTGATTTCTTCCGCATTGTAAATAGAACCTCCGGTTGGAAAATCGGGACCCGGAATAAATTGCATCAGATCTTCCGCCGTCGCGTTTTTGTTATCGATAAGATGAATCGTCGCATCCACTAACTCGCCAAGATTATGTGGCGGAATTTTTGTTGCCATACCTACGGCAATACCTTCTACTCCGTTAAGGAGCAAGCTTGGAACTTTTGATGGCAAGACCTGCGGCTCTTGTTGTGAACCATCATAGTTTGGTATAAAATTGACTGTTTCTTTTTCTAAATCAAAAAGCATTTCCTCTGCGATTTTTGTTAATTTTGCTTCTGTATAACGCATGGCAGCGGCACTATCTCCGTCCATCGAGCCGAAGTTACCCTGACCATTTACAAAAGGATATCGCATTGAGAAATCTTGCGCCATTCTCACCATTGATTCATAAATGGCCGTATCTCCATGAGGGTGATATTTACCCATAACATCACCGACGATACGAGCAGATTTGCTAAATTTTGCATTGGCTTTCAAACCGGTATTCCACATAGAAAATAAAATTCTACGGTGAATCGGTTTCATTCCATCTCTCACATCAGGAAGTGCGCGCTGAACAATAACGCTCATCGCATAGTCAAGAAATGATTCCTGCATTTCCGTCACAATCTCGCGAGGCTTCAAATATCCATAGCGAAGATCATCAACTGCAGGCTCCACAGCTTTTGCGGTTTTTTCATTCTCTAAATTTTCCTTGTCCGCCGATGAGGCGGAATCTTTTTCATCTGGCATATTTCTAAAAATTTATTTTGCTAAATTATTTTGTATAGGAAAATCCCGCTTCGACCAATCATATCTCACATCATATTCAAAAAAGTATGTGGCAATAAGAAGGGCGATTAAAAAAATAAAAATTAATGGAAATAGAATCTTCATAAAAGCATAAACTGCCGATCGCACATTTTTAATTTTATCTTTTTCTTCTGGCATATGTCTAAAAAATTATTTCACAAGTTTTATATTAGTAAAAAAGGAATAACATTGACCAACGCCACCCCTAGGAGCAGACTCTAACTTTGTCACAGTAATCTCAACGGGATTTTCTTTGTTACTGGCGATTATTTTTTCTAAATCACTAACCGGAATAATGTTTTGTTCGGTACATCCAATGCCGATACTGTTTTCTTCCAAAAAAGCGTTGCCCACATTCTCTTTCAAGAAATCGTAAACAAGATCACTGCTGCTTTTTGTGAGAACAAAATATATATAATCTGAGCTTGCTATATCGCAACCATAACTACCAATCGCACATTCCCTGTGTTTTATATCTACATAGCCATCGAAAGTAAAGTCTCCCCATAAGTCTTTTATTCCATATTTATTTTTTTCAAAAAAAACATTCCCTTGCTTAATGGAGTTAGAATTAACCAACGGTTGTTTAGCTTCTTCTGTGTTGTTTGTATCATTATATTTATTTTGTAAAGCTGAGACTTCTGTAATTACCTTAGCTTTCCCGCCATTTAAAATACCTTTTTGCCACAAATAAACTCCGCCGCCAGAAACTCCAGCAACAACTATGATTAGCAAAATTGTTAGAATTATTTTTTTCATTTTTTATATATCTAGATTTTTAACACTCTTCGCATGCGCTTGGATGAACCGTTTGCGAGGGGGTACTTCGTCCCCCATCAAAGTTGAGAAAACTTCGTCTGCTTTGGCTGCATCATCAACTGATACACGAAGAAGAATTCTGTTTTTTGGTTCCATGGTGGTTTCCCATAATTGTTCTGGGTTCATTTCACCCAAACCTTTGTAGCGCTGAATATTAATCTTTGGACCCTTTTTCTTATCTTCAACAACTTCTTCGCCTTCTTCTGATTCCGAAACTTCAACAACCTCTTCGGGCTGAAGATCTTCAGCCCCTACGGACTCATCTTCTTTCTTCCCTTTTTTATCCTTTGCTTCAGCCTCCGCCTTTTCTAACATTTCAGCAACAATTTGTTCTTTCTCATCATCAGCATAGGCATATTTGGATTCTTTTCCTTTTGTGATTTTGTAAAGTGGTGGTTGAGCGATATAAACATGTCCGTCATTTACCAATGATGTCATATGGCGGAAGAAAAATGTCAAAAGTAATGAACGAATGTGCGCTCCATCAACATCGGCATCTGTCATGATAATAATTCGATCATAGCGAAGACGGGAATCATCGTATGTATCTCCTATTCCAACTCCTAAAGCAACGATCAAGGCGCGAATTTCAGTAGAAGCTAGCATGCGATCAAGTCTTGCGCGTTCTACATTTAAGATTTTTCCACGAAGCGGAAGTATGGCTTGAAAATTTCTGTCTCTTCCTTGTTTTGCCGAACCGCCAGCCGAGTCTCCCTCTACTATATATAGTTCGCATTCTTCCGCTTTCTTTGATGAACAGTCAGCCAGTTTTCCCGGAAGCGTCATACCTTCCAGAGCGCCCTTTCGTATAACAGTATCGCGAGCTGCTTTTGCAGCAAGTCTTGCCCGAGCCGCCAAGACATTTTTCTCAATCATTTTCTTTGCTTCAGCAGGATTTTCTTCTAAATATATCGTAAGCCCTTCGGCAACAACGCTATCAACTGCCGTGCGAGCCTCCGGATTTCCCAATTTTGCTTTGGTCTGACCTTCAAATTGTGGCGAAGGAAGTTTGATTGATAGAATAGCTGTCAATCCTTCTCTCACATCATCACCGGAAAGGTTGTCATCATTATCTTTTAGCAATCCCGCTTTCCTAGCGTAATCGTTGAGAGCACGAGTTAGCGCAGTTCGAAAACCGGTCAGATGCATACCGCCATCCGGAGTGTAGATGTTATTCGCAAACGAGAGAACATTCTCATTAAAAGCATCCGTATATTGAATAGCTACTTCTATGGTCATAGCATCCACAGCTTTGATGACATAAAATGGTGGATAATTTAGCTGATCCTTATTCTTATTGATATGTAAAACATAAGAGGAAACACCGCCTTCGAAATAGTAAGTTTCTTTTTTCTTGGGGTATTTAACTTTGCCTTTTTTACCAAATTCATCCTCATTTTCAGATTCAACCTCTTCTCTTAAATCTACGACCGTAATATTTAACCCTCTATTTAAGTAGGCAGTTTGACGACAATGTTCAGAGATTGTTTTAAAAGAGAATTTGGTCGTTTCAAATATAGAAGTGTCGGGCTGAAAAATAATTTTGGTTCCGGTGCCGGTAGCCTTACCTTCTTCTTTTAATTTCCCAGTCGCATGACCGACTTTGTATTCTTGACTATAAAGTTTACCATCTACTTTTACTTCTGCTCGAAGGTAAGTTGACAATGCGTTTACCACAGAAACACCCACACCATGAAGACCTCCGGAAACTTTATACCCTTCGCCACCAAATTTCCCTCCGGCGTGAAGAACGGTTAATACAGTTTCCAAAGCTGATTTGCCAGTTACTTTGTGTTTCCCAATTGGAATACCGCGACCATTGTCAGTAACCGCAACCCTATCATTCGGTAAAACTTCAACCAAAACTTCGGTGGCGAATCCCGCCATCGCTTCATCCACTGCATTGTCCAAAACTTCCCACACCATGTGATGAAGGCCGGCAATACCGGTAGAACCGATATACATTCCAGGACGCAATCGAACCGGCTCCAAGCCTTCCAAAACTTGGATTGATTCAGCGGTATATTTTTTAGAAGCTTCCTTAGCGCTAGCCATAATTTAAAATATTCTATTATTTCTAATAATTTACCAAAGAAAAATAACGAGGTTTATAAAACCTATTACTTATCTAGTATACTCCAAAACACCTTCCAAAGCAATAAAAAAATAGCCTCTCTAATAAGCTAATAAGCTACAAGCTACAAGCTAATTTTCAACAATAACCGGCATCCCCACTTCCGCCCAATCATATAAAAGTTTGGAATTTTCTAGAGAAACCCTGATACACCCATGGGAAACCTTGGTTCCCAGATGACCTTCCCCCTCATAAATCCTTCCGCCATTTTTTGCCGGCCAATAAGGAAGAGAATGAATGCCAATAGCTCCTCCAGGCGTAATTGCCATCCAATTATCCATATAAAGCTCATACTCCGGACTGTATTGAACCGGAAATTGATTTTGAATGGCAAAAGTTCCTGTCGGTGTATCCATCCCCGGTCTGCCGGTAGAAGTCAAGAAGTCATATTTAACCAAACCATTTTCATAAACATAAAGATGCTGTTCTTCTAATTTTATCTTGATATATTTTACCGGCCCGCCACTCAAAGAAAGATTGAGCTTTTCGTCCGGTTTATTGGGATCCCTTACTTCTATATCCCAATAAATGCCCTTGTCTTCCAGCCATTTTAGATTTTCCATAATAGGAGAAAAGAATTCTCTATAAATTCCGCTTTTATTTGGAGCGGTGAGACTAAAGATAAAATTAACTGTCTCTCCCGGCTTAACTATTTTCTTATCCATCATAATTCTATTTCCCGAAAGCCAACCCCGATTGCCAGCACTGTAAAAAACCGTATCTCTATCTATAGGGCGACTGGTACCAAGATAAACAGGATTATCTCCGGCACTCTCCCAAGCTCGATTGCCGGTATTTCTAATTTTCAAAGCCAATGTGGTTTTTCCTCCTACTTTCAATTTGGGATCCTGGCTTTTGTCTACCACATCATATGTATAAACCGGTTCTGCGGAAATAAAAATAGGCGCGCTCTTGTCTGCTTCTTGGGTTTTGACCGCACTAACAGCCTTGGCCGTATCTTGATTCTTCACAGCCCCAATACTATTGCTTTGCAGAAGAAAAACACCGCTTATAGCAATGATAAAAAAGGCATATGCGATAACTACCAAATTACTTTTTTTTATTTGAATATTCGCCATCTTAATTATTTTAACTGCCTTGATAATTTTTCAAAAACTGGAGGTGAGATTTTTTTATTAGCTTCAAATCTTTTTTCTTGCTACCCACATCTTCTAGCATTGAAGCGACATAAACTCCTGTCAGATGATGAGGTAAGATCACATAATCCGCACCTGTCTTATATAAATAAATCGCATCGCTAGCATGGTCTGCCATAGCAATTATTTTTGCTCTTTTATTTTGAGCTCTAACTTTTTTAATTAAAAATGCGTTGCTCTTTTTGCCGGGAAAAGTTGTTACAATCATTTTGGCTTTACCGATATTTAATTTTTCTAAAAGCAATGGGTCATAAGCGTCTCCATAAACGCAATATTTGCCACGACAGTTAAGATCATAAACTACATCCGGATCTATATCTACTACTATAATCTTTTTGCTGATTTTTTCCAACGATTTAAATATCTGTTTGCCCAAACGATGATAACCAAAAAGAATAATATGATCTTTTAACAGCGGGATTTTTTTCTTTTTTTCTTTAACCTGATTCATTTCAAATAAAGAAAGTGGTTTTTGAATTAAATTATAGATATGTCCCAAAAAATTTATGAAATATGTGGAAGTTAGTATCGTTATTATCGTTATCAAAATAATCATTGAAACAATGCCTTTGTCCAAATGACCGATTGAAAGTCCCAGCGCCGCAATGATTAAGGAAAATTCACTTACTTGGGAAAGTGAAACAGCGGTATAAAAACTGGTTCTTTTCGTAAAACCGAAAGCCCCCATGGAAATTAAAATTATCAAGGTTTTGATGATAATAACAAATAAAACTAGAGCCACCAGAGGAAAGATGAACCCGGAGATTCCGCTCCAATCAATCTGCATTCCTAGCGTTATAAAAAATAAGATCAAAAAGAAATCTCTCAAAGGAGAAAGTCTTAATGTAATTTCATCGCTGTAAGGGAGACTGGCTAGTGTTAGCCCGGCTATAAAAGCGCCCATTTCTATAGAAAATCCCAGCATGAATGCCCCCCCTGCTACCGCAAAACACCAAGCTATCGATGCCAGAAAAAGTAACTCTGGAGAGTGGGCTAAATAATTAAAAACTTTTTTGATCAATAGAATGCTTATTAAATAAGCAATTAAAAAGAGCAAGACGGCTTTGATTAAAATGCTGGCAAAAAGTATCCATGACAATACTTCTCCGCTTTTGACTCCGCCTAAAAACACCAAGACAAAAAGAGCTGCTATATCTTGTAAAACCAAAATTCCTACTACCATTTTTCCGTAAAGACTGGTGATAGCCTTTTTCTCGCTCAAAAGATTAACCACTATAACAGTACTGCTAAAAGAGAGTACTATTCCTATATATATACTAACAATATCACTGAAACCCAGCAGTCTTGAAAGAACATATCCTCCCAAGGCCGTTAACACTATCTGAATAATTCCCAGGAAAATTGTTTTTTTGCCAAGTTCGGCCAGTTTTTCCGTATTTAACTCCATTCCCACTATAAATAAAAGAAAGGCTATGCCAATAGTAGAAAAAAGAGAAACCATCTCTCGGCCTTCAATGAATCCAAAAATAGAAGGCCCCAAAATAAAGCCTGTAATTATATAGGCTATTACAAGAGGTTGTTTCAACAATCTGGCAACTATGCCAAAAACAGCGGCAATAAATATCTCAAATCCTAATTCTACAAAAATTCTTTCCATAAAAACTTTTTATTTTTATCTAAGTATTTTAGCCTATCCAAATAATATCACACCCCATTAATCCTGTAAAATAAAAAAGGTTTTGACTTTGTTGAAAATATAGTAAAATGGGTTCATGGAAAAGGAAACCCTCAAAAAAATCAAAAAGAAGCTGGAAGCCGAAAAAACCAGGATCGAAGAAGAACTCGGTAATATAGCCAAGAAAAAAGGTAAAAAGTTTACCCCTGTTTATCCTGAATATGGAAGCAGAGACGAGGAGAATGCCGCTGAAGTGGAAGAATATGAAATCCATCTGGCTCTCGATAAAAATCTGGAGAAACTTTTGGGGAATGTTATAAAATCTTTGGCTAAGATAGAGCAAGGAACCTATGGAAAATGCGAGAATTGCGGTCTTGAAATATCTAAAGAGAGATTGGAGGCTTTTCCTTCGGCTAATTTCTGTATAACCTGCCAATCAAAAAAAGATAATCTGATAACCAAGTTCTTTTCACGCCTTCGACCGCATAAAAATGTCCGCCAACCAAAAGACAAAAAAACAAGAAGGCAATAAAGCAAGAAAGCAAGAAAAAAGTCAGGAGAGATCCTGGCTTTTGTTTTCGAGAAAAATATGATAAGATAAAAAATGATTTTGTACATACCTGCGGGATCGTCTAGCGGTAGGACACCGCCCTTTGAAGGCGGGTACCTTGGTTCGAATCCAAGTCCCGCAGGCATGTACAAAATTTTATTATAGATAATATAAATGAAACTTCTCCTCCATACTTGTTGCGCGCCGTGTTCGGCTTTTGTTTTAGAACTTCTAAAAAAATATGAGGTTTCTGTTTTTTATTATAATCCCAATATAGATACGAAAGAAGAATATGAGAGAAGAAAAAGTGAATGCCAAAGATATTGTGAAAAGAACAAAATTCCTTTCATCGAGATGGAATATGCGCCCCAAGAGTGGGAGTTATATATAGAAGGACTTGAGAGTGAACCCGAAGGAGGCAGTCGATGCGCAAAGTGTTTTGAATTAAGATTGGCCAAAACCGCTGAATTTGCAAAAAAGAATGATTTTAACTTTTTTGCCACTACCCTATCCATTAGTCCGCATAAAAATTCCGGAGTAATTAATGAGATTGGAACTAAAACAGCAGCTAAGATAGATCTAACATTTCTCGAATCAGATTGGAAAAAAGAAGATGGCTACAAAAAGTCCTGCGAGATAAGTAAGAAAGAAGGATTTTATCGGCAAAACTACTGCGGATGCCAATATTCCAAGTCGCATCTTTCTAAAACTTAATAGCCTTGAAAAGAAACTGTCAAAGTAGTAAAATATAGTTTATCAGTAATAAAAACAATAAAAATATGAAAAATCTCAAAACCTTTTTACCGGTCATTATTTTCTTGGTCGTAATTATAGTGGTAGGCGTTGTAGTATTTTTTATTAGCGATGGCAAAACCTCTTCATTGGCTTCCGGGAATCAAAATGGACAAAGCGCGACAGACCAATCATCAAAAGAAAATAGCGACCCAATAGAAAATATCGATCAGAAATGGTCAAAGGGAAATTCTAAAGCAAAAGTTCAGATTACTGAATTTAGCGACTTCCAGTGCCCTTATTGTCAAAAAGGAGCTGATACCATAGCAACTGTTTTTGAGAAATATAAAGATCAGATCAATGTTACTTTTTCTAATTTTCCTTTAACCAGTATCCACCCTTTTGCGCTTCGCGCAGCCGAAGCAGCTGAAGCAGCCGGATATCAAGGAAAATTTTGGGAGATGCACGATCTATTATTTGCAAATCAAAAAAATCTTACCGATAGCGACCTAGAGTCCTATGCTAAAAAACTTGGTTTGGATATGACAAAGTTTGATAGTTATTTTAACAATAAAAACATTGAGTCAAAAATTACTAAACAAGAAGCAGACGCTACAGTAACTGAATATGATGAGTTGGCTCTAGATGCTTCAAAAAAAGTAATTGTGAAGGGTAAGGCAAAAATAGAAGGGACTCCAGCATTCTTAATAAATGGAAAACTGATTGTAGGAGCCTATCCTCCCGAAGACTTTGAGATATTCATCAAATACTTTCTAGCGCAAAAATAGATTTTCAAAAAAGCCTCCAAATAAAGGGGGCTTTTTTGAAACTGTAATAAGCCAAAAATTGACTTTTTGTCTATAAGTGTTATATAATATATGCGGGTATAAGTAATTCGGACAATCGCTTCAACTTAATTGTTGGGGAGGAAAGTCCGGGCACCTCAAGAGCATGGTGATGGCTAACGGCCACCTGATATAAATACTGGAAGTATTTCCCCCGGGAAAAATCTTTTCAGCATGAAATCAAGGGAATAGTGCCACAGAAACTACCGCTTCCGCAAGGGAGAATGAAAAGTTGGGAGCAAAATCCCATTTACTTTGATGGTGACATCAAAGACGGCAAACCCCACCCGGTGCAAGAAAGGGAAAGTTTTTTATAGTTAATAGCGCTCTTGCTAGACTATAAAAGATCCTTTCGCTAAAGTTCAATAGCAATGTTGAAACGAGATAGATGATTGTCTGTTGGATGCAAATCCAACAACAGAACCCGGCTTATAGAATTGCTTATACCCCGCCTTCGGGCGAAAAGTAGCAAGTAGTTGGCAGCATGTATTATGGAAAACTTCATGCTTACTACATACTACTTACTACATACTACTTACTACATACTACTTCCCAAATGAAGCGTTCCGAACTCTTTTTCACAACTATATTAATCCCCCTCGACTTATTATCAGCTGTCTTAGGTTTTATGGCGGCTTATTATATTCGAAAACATATCGATCCATTTGGAATAATCTATATACCTCCGCTAAGAGAATATCTACAATATCTTTACTACTTCTTGCCTGCCTGGCTTTTAGTTTTTTCTTTTTTCGGTTTATATAATGTCAAAACTAATCGCAAATTTGCTCCAATCTTTTACAGAATTATAATCGCGACACCAACGGCTCTGATGCTTTTTGTTACTACAATGTTTTTTATTAAAGATTCTTTCTTCTCTCGTTTGATCATACTTTATTCTCTTGGTCTAATAATTTTTGCGACTACATTTTTCCGATTAATAATCTTTTTGATTCGTCGCTTCCTTTTCCGTTTTGGAATCGGCATCAAAAGAGTTTTAATTATTGGAACAAATAAAACTTCAAAAGAAATTATCAAAGATATCGAGAGGCATCCAGGCAGAGGTTTGCGAATTATTGGAATTGTAAAAGTTAATGGCAACATGGAAGCTTTCGATCAAATTCGTTCAGAAATTGTTGGTTTTATTAATGAACTCGGAAGCATCGTTACAAAATTAAAGCCGGATGAAATTATTCAAACAGAGCCTTTTGGACCACAAGAAAATTTGAATATCATTCATCTATGTGAAGATAAAAAAATTACCTTCCGCTATGTACCCTCAATGTTTGCGCTTTATTCAAAAAACAATGACGCGGATACGCTCGGCAAGATTCCGGTTTTTGAAATTAAGCGCAGCAATCTGGATGGCTGGGGAAGAATTATAAAAAGAGCTATGGATATTACCGGAGCTTTGGTTGGGATAACCCTTTCTTTACCGATACAATCTGTCGTCGCTTTAATAATGAAAATCACTGATCCTGGTCCAGTCTTTTTTCTTCAGGAAAGAGTCGGGAGAGATGGTTATTTTAATCTGATAAAATTTCGAACTATGAAGTTAACTTTTTGTACCGGCGCAAGATATGGCGGAGAAGCAGCGGCAAAACTTCGCGCTGAATTGGTTCGAACAAAAAATGAAGTTAGTGGCCCTATGTTTAAAATCAAAGATGATCCCAGAGTTTCAAAAATTGGAAAGTTTCTACGCAAAACTTCACTGGATGAAGTTCCTCAATTTTACAATATTTTGAAAGGAGATATGAGCTTGGTTGGCCCTCGCCCACCTTTGCAATCGGAAGTCTCTAAATATACGAGGGAAGAAATGAAAAGAATTGTCGGTGTTAAACCGGGTTTAACCGGACTTTGGCAAGTTTCTGGCCGATCCGATGTTCAATTTGAAGAGTGGGTAGAGCTGGATAAATACTACATTGAAAATTGGTCTTTATTTCTAGATATAATTATAATTCTCAAAACTATTTGGGTGGTAACATTCGGAAAAGGTGCCTATTAATTTTATTTGGCAAAAGAGCTCTTTTTTGCTATAATTGAGCTATGACTGAAGAAACCAAAAAACAACCAAAAGCTTGCCCCGCTAAACCATTTGGTGAAGCGCGGGTCGCGATTGTCTGCGATTGGCTCACCAATTGGGGCGGAGCTGAAAGATGCGACATGCTGCTTCATGAGATGTGGCCGGAAGCACCGATCTATTCGTTGATTTACAATGAAAAGAAAATGCCGGAATTCAAAAATGCAGATATCCGAACCTCATATCTTAACCGCGCTCCTTTGGCTAAAAAGAAATGGCAATTTTATCTTCACTATATGCCCTGCGCGATTGAGCAGTTTGATCTAACGGAATATGACATTGTTATAACAACCAGCCATTCATGTGCAAAAGGCGTTATAACAAAACCTTCTACTTTAAATATCTGCTATCTCTATAGCCCGACCAGATATATGTTGGATTTTTATTATCAATATCTGCGCAACATAAAATTTACACCAATTAAGTTCTTTGATAAGATTTTGAAAAATATCGTTCGCGCAAAAATTCATGACTTACGGCAATGGGATTTTATTGCCGCACGCCGACCCGACTATATTATTTCTATCTCACAATATATTCGTCGCAGAGCTCAAAAGTATTATCGAATCGATTCCGATGTTATTTACCCTCCGGTAAACTGCAAACATTATCTGCCGGCAAATGAATCAGAGATTGGCGACTATTATCTTATTGTTGGCAGACAAATCGATTATAAAAGACACGACATAGTAATTGAAGCATTCAATCAACTGGGGCTGCCACTAGTTATTATCGGCGAAGGACCGGAATTGAAAAAGCTAAAGAAAATTGCTAAAAGCGATAAAATAAAATTTATGGGGAGAATCTCTGACGCAGAGATAACTGAATATTTCGCGAAATGCATCGCTATGATCCATCCTCAAGAGGAAGATTTTGGCATTACACCACTCGAGGCCCAATCAGCTGGCCGGCCCGTCATCGCCTATCGCGCTGGAGGGGCTATGGAAACCGTAGTAGAAAATGAAACGGGAGTTTTCTTTGACGAGCAGACGCCCGAAGCAGTAATGGAAATAATAAAAAACTTTGATCATAAAAAATTTAATTCGCATAAAATTCGTGAACATGCGTTAAAATTTGACACCGAAGTTTTTAAGCGAAATATAAAAAAATATGTGGAAGATAAATATCAAGAACATTTAGAAAGGAATAAAAAATGGAATTAAAAGAAATTTTTCAAATTATAAAAAGAAAAATTTGGCTGATCATTTTGGTTGTTGTAATTGTAGTAGGTTCGACAACATACCTTTCGTTAAAACAAAAAATAAAGTATGAAACTTCCTCTATTCTTACCATTCAGGCTAATCACGAAAGAACGGATCAATATCAATACAATGGCTATTATGCAATTCAAGCTTGCGATTTTTTTATCAATACTATTACAGGATGGATTGGCAATCCTAGTCTCGTTTCAAAAATTTATGAGGGCTCGGGAAGTGGCAGTATCTACTCTCAAAAGATTCCACCTCAAAACTTAGTCTTGGTAGCTACCGGAGAAACAAAAGAACAATCAGATTCTATACTGGATGGAATGATAAAGCTGATTAAAGACAAAAATGCTCAATTAAATATAATTGATGGATCTATGTCAGGATTTGAAATTATAAGTTCAGATTTCACTACTATCCCAACCAAAACAAATGTGCCATTTAACATAATAGTTTCTTTGATAGTGAGTCTATTTCTTTCATTATTCCTGGTTTTCTTTCTGGAATATCTTTCGCCAACCATAAATAATCTTCAGAGAATAAAAAATATATTTAAAAAACAACCCATCTCATTAAGAGGGTTAAAATTAAAAAAATTGGTCAGGCCTACAAGTGTAGAATCAGAAAAATTTAGATTCTTGAGAGCTAATATAACTTCTTTGGATCAAAATGAGAAAACATCTATCGTAGTAGCCGGCATTAATGAAAAAAATATCACCCCCCTAATTTCGGCAAATTTAGCTTTGTCATTCGCGCGATCCGGTAAGAGAACTATTTTGGTAGATGCAAATTTTTCTAACCCAAATATCCACGAATATTTTAACCGTGGAAATGAAGCGGGTTTTTCCGAATTTCTCTTTGATGAAAAAAACATTGATAAATACTTACAGAAAACAGACGAAACCAATCTTAGGATAATGTCTTCGGGCATTAAACTTTCATATGCTTCAGACACAATAGAACGCTCCGATTTGAAAGAAGTCCTTCGGGAAATTGAAAAAGAATGCGATGTTGTAATAATTAATGTGCCTGCATTGAATGCTTCCTCCGAAGCGTTTCCGCTTTTTTCTATCATCAAAAAAATCTTATTGGTAGTAAAACTAGGCAAGACAAACATATTGGCCGTGAATTATATTAACGACTTTGTCGATAGAAAAGAAGTCGAGAAATATATCGTCGTGATTTAAGCGAAATAAATCGATGAATAAAGAAAATAAAATTTTGCGCATTGGCATTGACGGCCGTGTTCTCCAAGACCCAAAACCGTCTGGAATTCCGCAATATGCCGCTAATGTCATAAAAGAAATTTTAAAATTAGATCAAAAAAACAGGTATGTATTGTTTTATAATTCTTTCAGAAAGATAGAGCAAAATCTTCCGAAGTTTGAAGGAAATCTCGAGGTAAGAGTTTATCATTGGCCGAATAAATTCTTAGAATGGTTTTGGAAGATAATTCCTTACCCAAAAATAGATAAAGTTTTGAGAGTGGATGCATTCTTTTCGCCGCATTTTATAAACATTCCCCTGTCAAAAGAAGTAAAAAAAGCAGTCACTATTCACGACTTGTCTTTTATAAAAGATAAAAGATATTTTTCGTGGAGAAAAAATCTTTGGCATTGGCAAATGAATCCCAAAGTTGCCTGCAAAAACTTTGACAAAATAATAGCTGTTTCTGAAGCGACTAAGAAAGATATTTCCAATCTTTATAAAATAAATAAAAATAAAGTCGAGGTGGTTTATAATGGCGAAAGAAAAATGATAGATTTTTTTGAAGAAGAAAAGAGCACTGCTATTTTGAACAAATTTAAGATAGCTAAAAAAAGATATCTTCTTTTTTTAGCTACACTAGAGCCGCGAAAAAATGTGGAGGGAATTATCGACGCATATGCTATGATAAATAATCAAATACCAGATCTCAAGCTTGTCATCGCCGGTAAAAAAGGCTGGCTTTTTAAAAATATTTTTAAGAAAGTAAAAAAATATAACCTAGAGCAAAAAATCATTTTTACTGATTTTGTAAATGAAGAAGAAAAATATATCCTTTTTAAAAACGCCCACAGTTTTTTATTTCCCTCTTTTTGTGAAGGATTTGGCATTCCGATTCTAGAAGCAAAGAATCACTCTGTCCCCATAATTACTTCTTCCACTTCATCGATGCCGGAAATAATAAAGGATGCGGCTATTCTAGTAAACCCTCATAACATAAATGACTTGGCGCAAGCAATTCTAAAAATATCGAAAAGCGGCTTATTAAGATCGATTCTAAAAGATAAGGCTAGCCAAATTCCACAAAATAGCTGGCGGGACTGCGCCATCAAAACCCTCGACATTCTTCTATCCTAAAAAACCTTTTTTTGTTCTATAATAAGAAGGATATGGAAGAAAAAGACTTTGATCAATTTCACTATCATCCCCAAATCAACAAGAACATTGATGGTATTGTTTTGGTACCCAAAAAAAATAAAGCAAATACTCAAGCGATAAAGATAAAAGAAGCAGCGAAGGTGGCTTTTCAAAAAGTAAAGCCGACAAACAAAACATTGAGTATCGGCATTAGCTTATCTTTGATTTTTCTTTTTTCTATTCTACCGATTCGAATCTTAGAATCAGGGTCAAACATGAACGCAAAAGCAAAGGAAGGCTTCGATAAATTGGGAGATGTGTATCAGTCAATTCAAAACAATGACTACAAAAAAGCAAAATCCGATCTCTTAATAATCAGTAAAAACATAAAAGAAATAAATGATGAATTAGACGATGTGGGACAAAAAAACATCGTTTTGCCCAGGTTCTCAATAATTAATGATAGCAGTATAAATGATGAACGATTCTTTGAGATCGTTCTGTCTCTTTCCAAAATTGGCAATGACTTGATCGATGATTTAAACTTTGCTGAAAATATAAAAGTCTCTGCCCCGGATAACAATGAGAACGGCGCTCAACTATTTTTATATTTGAATAAAATAAATCGCGATCTAAAAAGCACAGGAAATGATTTTAATGCTCTCAAATTAAATGTTAGCAAAATTGATGATGAAAAGTTGAACGATAAAGAAAAGGGATATCTCGCATTAATCAAACAGAATATGGTTGGGCTAGAAAATTACTATGACTCGGCCATCACTCTAACTAACAATGCCGCCTCTCTTGTGGGTAAAGATTATGATAGAAAATACTTGATACTTTTTCAAAACAATACAGAGATCAGGGCTACTGGTGGGTTCATAGGGACTTATGGAGTTTTAACGATTAGAGACGGAGGAATAAAAAATATTTTCGTAGACAGCGTCTATAATCCCGACGGTCAAATCAGCAAAAAGATAGAGCCGCCGGAACCACTGAAAAGAATTACGAAAAACTGGACAATGAGAGATGCAAATTGGTATCCAGATTTTCCGACATCCGCAAAAAACATTTCTAATTTCTACGAGATGGAGGGGGGGTTTACACCCGATGGAATAATTGCCTTTGACACCAAAACATTTACAGATCTGTTGGAAATAACCGGACCAATAAAGTTAGCAAGATACGATGTCGAGATCAACAAAGACAATTTCGTATCAATCACTCAATTCAAAACGAGCATCGACTATGATTTGTCCCAAAATAATCCAAAAAAATTCTTGAGCGACTTTGCTCCCCTACTGCTAGAAAAACTATCCAGTTTGAATAAGGAGAATCAACAAAAAGTCATGGCCGTCTTGACTAATAATATTCTGGAAAAACATATTCAGTTTTATTCCGCGGTTGAAGATATTCAAAATGCATTCGTTAATCTGGATATCGCCGGAAAAATAAAAGATAGTAATGGTAAAGATTACTTCGCCTACATAGATTCAAATATAGGAGGGTTCAAAACAAATGATAAGATAAAGGAATCTTTAACACATACCATAGAAATAGATAGGGATGGATTTCCGATACACGAAGTTCAAATAACCAGAAAACACGAGGGTAGTTATGAGTGGCCCAGTGGGACAAATTATGCATATATGAGATTTTATCTTCCAAAAGGATCTTCGGTTTTAGCAGTAGAAGATTTCAATAAAAACAGCAATATAAATACTGAAGTTAAAGATCCGGATATTTATGAAGAGAATGACAAAACGGTTATTGGTATGTGGCAAATTATAAATCCCGGGGAAGAAGTAATTTTAAAAATAAAATATAAATCATCAGCAAAAATAAGTTCTTCTTCATATAATCTTTTAATTCAAAAACAAGCCGGGATTATATCCCAAGAAACAACTATAAATCTTAATTATAAAAATAAAAATTACCAAGAAAATTTTAATTTAGTTCAAGACAAGGAGGTGGTAGTTAATCTTGAATAGATTATTTTGGCTAAATATCTGAATTTATATCATGGCAAATCATTCTTTATTGCGTCTTTATAACTTGATGGAACCAGGTATTTTATGTTAAAATAAGTGTACTAAATGAAATTTAAAGTCAATTATGCCAATAGATATAAATTCTCGGCTAAGGAAAGTGGTTAAAAAAGTTTTTGTCGCTATTAATATCTCAATTAATAATTTTAGTAATATTTTAACCAAAAATCTATTAGCAAGCGTCCTTATTGGATTCATAAGTAGTTTTTTTGTTCTATTCGAAATCCTTAATTATTATCATTTCAATTTTCCTGTTTTAGATTTAGGAATGTACAATCGGCATATGTGGGGTTTAATAAGGTTTGATTTTGGCGCTAACCCACTAAAAGGATTCAATCTGCTTGGAGATCACGCGCACTTTATCTTACTGTTTTTTGCCCCACTTTATTTTTTATTCCCCAGCCCCATTACCTTATTGGTTTTACAGGCATTATCAATCGGTTTGAGTGGCTGGCCTATTTACTTGATAGCTAATAAGTTTTTTAAGAATAAGTCGCTGGCTGCGATTTTTTTGTTGCCATATTATTGTTTTTTTGGATTTTGGGCAGCCATGGTTTTTCCATTTCATGTATCGGTCCTTGCCATTTTGCCACTTAGTTGGGCCTTATATTTTCTTTTAACAAAAAAATACCGTAAACTCGTTTATGCATTAATAGTTTTAATCTTGATCAAGGAAGATATGCCCTTAGTTGTTTTCATGTTTGCGTTGTATTTAATAATTATAGACAGAAAAACAAAATTGGGCTTAATATTGGCAGTGGTTAGTATTCCATATTTTCTTTTTGTTGTGAAGTTTTGGCTACCGTTTGTGAGCAAAATTCGTTATTATTACACAGACACCAGCCTGGGGATGGATTTTAAAGACATCATCATAATTATTTTTACAAAGCCCATTGCCTTCATTAAGGCTATGCTCATGCCATCAATGAAAATAAAAACTATTTTTTGTATGCTCTTATCATTTGGAGGATTCTCGCTTATTGGGTTGGAAATACTAATTTTATTATGTCCATTGTGGCTGGGCCGTTTTTTAAGCACCCAAGAATGGCGCTGGTCAATAATTCAACATTATTCCGCTAATCAAGGTCCTATACTTGCCGTTGCTGCTCTAGTTGGTGTACATCGTTTATCGTTTTTCTTAAAAAACAAAAAGGTAAAAACTTATTTTAATATTCTTTTTATAATCATTTGTCTAATTGGCAATGGTATATTTTATTATCATTTTAAACCCAAAGAATATTTGAAAATCTTTAATAAAAACTTTTATACATTCGACAGCCACGAGAAAGAGCTGTTTAATATAATTAAGCAAATACCTTCTGAATCATCGGCTGGGGTACAATCAAGCTTTCCTCAATTGACCAGCCGACAAGAAGTTTATTTGTTGCCAATCGATTTTAGTAAAGTTAAACCGGATTTTTTATTATTTGACACACATAAAGATTTTTGGCCAATGAAAACAAAAGAAGATGTGATAAATCAAATTAAAATAGCAACCGATAATGGCTATTTGATAAAAAAACAAATTGACGATATATATTTATTACAAAAAGAATAAAATGAATAACACACACAAACAAAAAACAGTTTTTCAAGTTATGAAATTTGCTCTCGTTGGAGCCATTAATACAATAATTGATCTTGGGGTTCTTAATCTTTTGATGTTTGTAAGCGGAATCTCCAGTGGTATTTTTTATTTAATTTTCAAAGCTACTTCTTTCACTTTAGCGGTTGCTAACAGTTATTTTATGAATAAGTATTGGACTTTTAGATCAGAGGGAAAGATAAAGGGCAAAGAATTTTCCAAGTTTTTCTTGATAAGCATAGTCGGTTTTATTATCAATGTAGGTTCGGCATCAATCGTTGTTAATCTCATTCCCAATTTTTTGGGGGTTGCCCCGCAAATATGGGGGAACATCGGCGCTTTGGCCGGAACATTTCTAGGATTGGCATGGAATTTTTTGGGATACAAGTTTGTGGTATTTGAAAAAGTAAATTCTCAACAACTATAATAAATTTAAAAATTTAACATGGAAGCAGAAAACAGAAATCAACCGCATAACGACAAAAATAAGAGTGATAAAATTCGTCTCTCCGTCATCATTCCCGCCTATAATGAAGAAGAGAGAATAAAAGAAACCTTGCAGTCAATTGACGCATATTTAACAAAACAACCATATAATTATGAAATTATAATTATTGCTAATAATTGTACCGATAACACAGTTAAAGTAATTTCGGAATATCAAAAGATAATAAATCATCTAAAGTTATTCGATATCAAAATAGCTAAACCCGGAGGAGCAAAAGGCTGGGCCGTGAAAAGAGGAATGGAAGAAGCAAAAGGAGAATATAAACTTTTTATGGATGCAGACAATGCTACCAGGGTTGAGGAAATAGAAAATTTTTGGCCCTTTTTCAATAAAGGATGTAATGTGGTTATCGGCTCTAGACATATAAGGGGTTCTCACATTATAATTCCACAGCCATGGTACCGCCAAATTCTAGGAAGATCCGCCAACCTGCTTATACGAATGGTTTTACTTCCAAAAATTAAAGATACTCAATGCGGCTTCAAAGCCTTTAGCAGCAAAGCCGCTGATAAGATATTCGAAAAAATGACTATAGGCGGGTGGGGTTTTGATATGGAGGTCTTGGCTTTAGCCCGTTTTTGCGGTTTTAAAATTGCGGAGGTCCCAGTGAGGTGGTATGAAGCAGGAAAATCCCGTCTTCAACCGGCAAAAGTAGCTAAGGATACATTATGGGAATTGTTCAAAATAAAAAAGAATTTCTTAACAGGTCTTTATAAAACAAAAAAATAGGATTGCTAATTTGCAATCTGAAATGAGGCGTATGCGATCAACCAGCTCTTTCTTTCTCAAGTTTTTCTTACTCCAGCGATCTCTTGTTGGCCTTTTTGGGAATGCCAATGATTGCTCATATTTTTAATACTGTTATTTTTACTGCCATTAATCCACTTGACTTTTTAGCTTGCTTTTATAATTATTAGAATAGCAAAAAAGAAAAAATAAGTAAACATAGGTAAATATCCTTAAAGCAAAACATTATCATTGACAAATGGGTAAATCTATGATACAATGTCCTAATTTATGAAAAACCAAAATAAACAAAATTCAAAAGGAAAAAAGATTAAATACTTCCGAGTAAGGGAATGCAAAGGGAATATGTCAGATTTGATCTTTCGCAGAATATTTAACCTCCTATCATCCGGCGAGTTCGATATTGTGCTAACTAACAAGACTCATGGCGAAGCCGGCTATGTCGATTATGAAAACTACTCCATATATTTGAACCCAAAAGTATTCCCTGCCGAAGAAACCTTAATCCATGAAGCCCTACATATCATAAAGCCGAATCTGGACGAAAAATCTATTATAGAAATGAGTTCACTAATGTTTGAGAGACTAAACGATAACAAAAGAGATAAATTAATGGCCTATATCAAGGCTTTAGCTACTAAATATACAGGAGTTAATAAGAAGACTTTGAGCTGTTATTACAACTAAAATTAATAATCAAAAATATTTACCCCGCCTTGAGCGGGCTTTTTTGTGCAAATTTAAAAGGCGCCAGACTTAAGAAGTCAAAGCACTAACTTGTTTAAAAAGATAAGCAGTGCTTAGGCGCCTTTTGAAGGAGTGGCGCCCATACTCTATTTTAAAAAAAATTAAAGCATGATCGCCATGAGAGGGAAGAAGATTTACCGACCCTTTCTATTTTTGTTTTGCCCCAAGAAACTCTTCTTAAGGCTTGATGACTGACAGCTTGTTACCGTCAGTTATTTTTTTGCTTGCCCTTCGTAGCTTTATGCGAAGAAGGGATTTTTGTTTTTGTTTTTGAATTTTACTTCAAGGTACACATTTCTTTTCCTAAAGAGATCAGGAAAAGAATGAAAATTTTTGTTAGGATCAGTACATCCCGTCAAGATTCCCGGCTTGATGGGAGCAAAGTATTCACAAGACCATACCCTTATGCTCATTTTGCTCCTATCAAATTCTGTTAATATGCGAATTTTCCAACCTTTTCTTTTTTGTGCATACAATTCTACTATAAAAAAAGTGGTTTGTCAATGTTTTTTTCTTCATTTTTGAACCCTATTTTAGCCAAAAAAATGGATAATGATGCCTAATTAGCAAAAAAGAAGGCCGAATAGGCCTTCTGAATATTATTTATCCACAGCCCCATTTCTCTTCTGGTAACGCTTCTTAGACCTAGATTCTAATAGAATAATAGAAAAAGTGATAAAAAACAGAATGGTAAAAGCAATAAATAAAACAAATAAAATAACTCTTATAATAAGATGAATTTTATCAATAATCGAATCAAAGAGATTCTTGCCCAAATCGGTATCAGCAATAAAAAGCATTATTAAGATGAGCAAGGCGCACCAGAATAGAAATCGATAAATCTTTTTTCTGTTTATAAAAAAAGGATGATAAAATCTCCAGAATCTTATCTTTAGAGATTGAAACTTTTTTTCATCGATAATGCCAAATAGGATATCTTCGATTGCTTTTTTATAATTATCAACTATTTCTCTGGCTTCATAAGGATCATCCGATTCAAAGCCTGCTTTATTCTTGAAGAGCAGTGCTCTTTCTCTGCTTTTCAAAAAAGTTTCCGGAGTTGACACTTCTTTTAAGGCCAGCAATATTTTTTCCTCAATGCTTTTTGCTTTATAGCCCCTTGCTTCTACCGTTCTTATAAAAACATTCTCGGCTTCTATTACCGCCAGCTTCATACCATCTGAATTATCTTTCTTAATATATTTATCAACTTCTTCCCATTCGGATTTTATTAATTTTGTTTTATCTATCATATGATCTTCTTTAACTTTCTGAATGTTTTTTATCCAAATTAGCAAAACGCATTTGCTCGCTTACAAAATAAAGCGAAAGATCCCCCGTCGGACCGTTTCTGTGCTTGCGAACCAATATTTCAGCAATATTTGGTTTATCAGTATCTTTATTATAACAATACTCCCGATAAACAAACATCACCACATCGGCATCTTGTTCTATTGAACCAGATTCTCGAAGATCTGACAAAAGGGGTCTTTTGTCCGGTCGAGCTTCCACAGCGCGAGAAAGTTGCGAAAGGGCTAGAACTGGAACATCCAATTCGCGCGCCAAACCCTTCAAGGACCTGGATATTTCCGATACCTCTTGAACACGATTTTCGATATTACCTCCCCCTCCCATTAGTTGCAAGTAATCAACGATTATGAGCCCTAGTCCGCTTTCTGATTTTAGTCTTCTGGCTTTGGCTCTCATCTCCATTATGCTAATATTTGCCGAATCATCTATAAATATAGGAGCCCTATTCAAAATATCCATAGCTTCGCCTATTTTGGGAAAGTCGTCTTCAGCTAGTTCTCCAGTTCGTAACTTCCAGGCATTAACGCGAGCAGCAGAAGAAATTAATCTATCAACTAATTGATCTTTGCTCATTTCTAAAGAAAAGATAGCAACGGGAATATTAACATTGACAGCCGCATTTAAAGCAACATTCAAAGCCAAGCTGGTCTTTCCCATCGATGGACGCGCCGCTAGAATTACTAAATCACTTTTCTGCAATCCTCCTAAAATAAAATCTAAATCATCAAAACCGGTAGCTACTCCCCGTAATTCACCTTTATTCTTATGTAGATAGTCTATACGCTCAAAAGTTTCCGCCAGCATATTTTTCAAAGGGATAAAACCTTGTTTCATAGTTTTCTGCGCAACTTTGAAAAGCAACTGTTCAGCTGAATCCAGAGTGATGTCAATTTTCTCATCTTCCTGATAACCCATAGCAGAAATTTCATGGGCAGTGGTAATGAGATCCCGTAATATCTTTTTTTCTTTAACTATATTGGCGTACTGAACTATATGTGAAGCGGTTGGAACACTGTTTACTATTCTGGATAAATAGGTTGCGCCCCCGACGCTATCTAAAACTCCTCTTCTCTCCAATATCTCTGTGATGGTAACCAAATCGATAGGACTCTTCTCGGCAAACAAAGTCAGAACCGCATCATAAATTTCTTTATTCGCCGGACTGTAAAAATCTTCCGGATTAGTAACATCCATTATTTTGTAAAGCCCTTCAGTATTAATAAAAACAGAACCCAGCAAAGCTTCTTCAGCTTCCAGATTGTGAGGTAAAACTTTATCCATACTTTTTTGAACTTCTTTTCTTTTTGCCATATTTTTATTCTACTAATTCTCCCCCAAAAACTTTTAATGCATCCGATATGGTATCGGTTTTTATCTTTTCTTTCTCACCTTTTTGAATAATAATTCTTTTTTCTTTTCCAAAAAATTCTTCAAACAAATTATTTATGAAAGCAAGGTTTTGTTTTTCATTCAAGCGATCAAAATAAAAACTGTTATAGATGTTAACCCTGACTGTCTCATTAAAATTTTCGTATTCACAGCCTTGCAATGCCATATATAAAATCATTTTTTCATTCTTCATTTTTTCCAGAAATAAATTCCAACCATCTTTACCGCCAGTTTCTTTTATTTCTTCTTCTTTGCTTTTTTCAATCCTCTCCTCGCTTTCTTGCTTACTGTTTGTTTTTAGAACATTCTTTATCTCATTGACTATTTTTCCGGCAATGTTAGGGTTTTCTTTTTTTGTTGGAAAATCAATCTTGCCCGAAAAAGAAATGAATTTTATCATTTCTAATTCAAAAACTAATTGGGGTAAAAAAGAAAATTTGCTGTTTTTTACAACACTGTTCAAAACATCGGCGAGTCGAACAATTTGCTCCAAAGAAAAACCATTGGCAATTTCGGCTGCTTTTTCTGAATTAGAAAAATCACTTTGGATTTTATTATCAATTTTCAGTATTAATAATTTTCTTAAAAAAATTATCAGATTTTTTAAAAAGCTTTCCATATCTTTACCATCATTTATTAAACCATCTGTGAAAGATATGATTTTGCCGATATTCTCGCTTTGGATTAGTTTTAAGATTTCTAATAGCTGTTCTTCCTTTGAATAGCCTAATATATCTTCCAGAGTCTCTGAACTTATTGCACCACCCGAAAAAGAATTGAGCTGATCGAGCGAAGAAAGCGCATCTCGCAAAGATCCCTCCGAAAGCGAAATAATTTTTTTCAAATCAGCTTCATCTATTTTTATGTTTTCTTTTTTGGTAATCTCTTTTATGCTATTAAACATTTTTTCAGATTCTATTTTGTGGAAATCAAATCTTTGGCAGCGAGAAAGTATCGTAGCGGGAATCTTGTGAATCTCCGTAGTCGCCAGGATGAATATCGCATGAGCCGGTGGCTCTTCCAAGGTTTTTAAAAGCGCGTTAAAAGCATCGGAGGTTAACATGTGCACTTCATCAATGATGTATATTTTGTATTTTCCAACATTGGGAGAAAACTTTATCTTTTCTCGCAGATCGCGAATATCATCAATGCCGCGATTGCTGGCAGCGTCTATTTCAATTAAATCTAAAAAACTACCTTGAGTCATTTCCTTACAAATTCGACACGCTCCACATGGTTCGCCATTTTTCTTGTCTTGACAATTAATTGCCTTAGCAAATATTCTGGCAATTGAAGTTTTTCCCGTACCGCGCATACCGGCAAAGACATAGGCATGACCTATTTGGTCAGATTCTATTGCTCCACGCAAAGTCTGGACAATATGCTCCTGGCCGATTATCTCGTTAAATGTCTGCGGTCTGTATTTTCGGTATAAACTCATGATGGTAATTACTTATTCGTTATAATAAATACCGGCGAATCAGATATACCTACAACAACCGAGCCGTTTTCTTTTTTAGAAGTAATATCTGCTCCGACAAAATCAAGAATTTTAACATCAATGGAACTATCAACCAGGGTTAGATTATCTAATCCGTTTATTTTCCAGACAACTCGGATTTTATAACCGCCTTTTATAAAATAAAAATCATAGAACCCATTTTCCCCATTTATATTGGCGTTTTCAAATTGACTGCCTTCCAAAATGTTGATCAAATTTTTATATGCAAGGAAAGATTTCTTTTTTGTATAATCTTTATTTATTAAACCAAAATTATTTTCTCTGTCATTTTTGTTATCACCATCATTTCGCAAATCATACCAGAAAAGTTTTTTAACATTTGGAAATTGATAACTTATCAAATAAATGCGCGCGAGATATTTTGCCTGAATATCTTCACTTACCCCCTCTATGTTACCGGTCGGCCAGCCAAATTCGGTAAGCCAAATCGGTTTGCCGCCAAACTTTTCTGATAATTGCTGCGCATCTTTCATATTCTTTAAAAATTTTTCTTCCGGTGGAGAACGAAAATCAAAACTATATGGATGAACAGCTAAAACATCAAAGAAATTACCTGCCTCCAAATTATTTAGCTCTTCCAAATAACCAACATCTACTCCCGATGTACCGGCTAACACAACTTGCGCGCCTGGATCTTTTTGTTTAATTATCTCATGGGCGCTTTTTAGGAGCTCAAGATATTTGCCGGCATCCGGTTCCGGTTTGAAAAATACTGGCACATTTGGTTCGTTCCAGATTTGCCAATAGTGCACCTGGCCCTTATAACGATCCACAACTCTACCTACGAAATTCTGCCAATCAGCGATATTCGGCATATATTTGTCTGCATCAGTTCGGTTAGGATCACTTGTCGCCCAAGGAGCACTGTAGTCTAAAACTCCCAAAATACTTATGTTTAAAGACGAGAACTGACTTATAGCTTCATCATAGTCCTTCCATTGAAAATCGCCCTTTGCGGGTTCAATGTCACGCCAGATAAATTCTTCCCTACTCCAACCAATCCCCAAGTCTTTCATTATATTAACAGGCTTGGACAGCTCTGATTGTTCATATCGATTTAGAACAAAGGCATTTACTCCAAACCTGGAATCTATCCCTTGGGTACGAGCACCAAAAGGAATTAAAAAAACTAAAAAAGACGACAGCAATACACAAAAGACTAGAACTATCTTTCTTAGTTTCTTCATAATAACCTCCACCTAAAATATAATATCCTCCGCTAGAATTGTCTCACAAAAAGGGGGTAAAGGCAATGGAAATACCGCTAAGGGGAATTGAACCCCTGTTGCCAGATTGAGAATCTGGTGTCCTAACCACTAGACGATAGCGGCAAACAACTAACCTAAATAAGGATTATCGGTCTGATTAATCTTTTTTAACCTTCCTTTGAGATCTAATTTTTGCAAATAGACAAAGACAGATGCAGATACTAACATGTCCCAGTCCTTGTTTCGCAAGATTCTGTTTCGAATCTCTGTGCCGGAATAAAATTTTCTTCTAAGCAATGGGTGGAAATCAACCATATAGCCAGCATCTTCAAAAAGTAATTTTGTAAAAGGACTCGCCGTTACAACAATGTCAAACCTGCCGGTCTTTTTTGCAACATAATCAGGCCACAAAGAATTAGTATTAATATCTGGAATAGATACAATTTTATACTGTTTTTTGGTCAACCCTATTTGTCGGAAAACTTTTTCCAGCATCTCTATTCTTTCTTTCTCGGTTAAAGGGTTTCTGGCAGTATAATCTTCCTGTGAACTCCCTATGGCAATTATCAAATAGCCGTACCGCTTTAACAGATAGCGAACAGCATAAAGATGTCCGAGGTGATACGGCTGAAAGCGACCAATAAAAAGAGCTTTTTTGTTTGCCATTTTTGTTTTTTGTTTATTTTAACATATTTTGCAAAATAATCCCAGTCGCCAGAATACAAGCTGTTTCACTTCTTAATATATTGTTTCCCAGGTTAAAAAATAGGAAATCTTCTTTTTTTATAAACTCAATTTCGGAATCGCTAAAATCCCCTTCCGGACCGACAAGTATATTAACATCTTTGCTCTTAGACTTGGTATCTAAAATATTTTTACCAGCCCCTATGGCAGCCACTAAATTAAGCTTGCCTCTCACTTCCTTAATCATTTCCCTAAAACTAATCGGTTCCAAGATTTCCGGCAAATCCAATCGGCCGGACTGTTCGGCTGCTTCTTTAATAATTTTTTTATATCTCACAAGTTTTGCTGGCCTTATTTCGCGAATTATGGAGTGATCGAAAATAACCGGTTGAAAAAAACTAATGCCTAGTTCAGTACATTTTTCTAAAATAATTTCAAAATGATCGCCTTTGAGTGGTGAACAAAAAAGACCGACTTGAAAACCTCTTTTTATCGTTTTATTTTTAGCCAATACCTTGCCTTGAATTAAATTTTTTTCTATATTAGAAATCTCAACTAAAAATTCAGAATCCAACCCATCAAAAACATTTATTTGCGAACCAATATTCAATCGAAAAACATTTTTTATCTGATTTATAAGACCAGCATCATTGCTTTCAAAAAGATTACTCTGAATATTGTTTGGATTAATTAAAAAACGATGATGATTTTTTTTCATAAAATTATTCTAACTTAAAAAGGCCTTCTTTCAAAGCCCTTTCTAAGTTCCTCCTTCTATAATTTTCAAACAATTAAACCTTCTTTACCATTGGAAGACCGGTTCGAGCATTCTCGATAGTCTTCATTCCTGCTGGCAATGCATCCAAAGCGAACTTTGGGTTCATTTTGTCCTTGCCTGAAAACCAGAAAATTCTCTGTTTTCGGCCGCCCTTTAGGATAACCTCCTTTGAGTGAAGGAAATAATCCTTTCCGCTCTTTTTGCTTTTTACGGTATAAGCCATGTTACACCTCCTTGATCCCTTGGAAACTTTTCCACAGGGGTTTATTTATATTTAACCTCATTATACCTGTTGCCAACCTGATAGTCAAAATTTCCCAGGTTCAAAAAAAATCGTCATTTCGACAAACAAAAAAGCCTCTGAAAAATGGCTTTGAGGGGCTTTTTTAGAAAAAACAAATTAATAGCTATAAGCGTCTACCAATTTACCGCTAGCATCATATAAATATCCTGCCTCTCCCAATTTGTTCCAAACTGGTGTGGTGCTGTTGAAAAGGAATCTGCCTGAATTAGTAGTTACCCTTACTGTAGACCCGGGCGTTAATATATAGGAAGGAAAGGTGAAAGAATTGCCATCACTATCAGAAATCGTCCAACCAGTAATGTCTTTATCGACATCACCCGTATTCTTTAATTCTATATATTCGTTGTATCCTGAAGCAGATGGGTCATTACTATATAATATATAGCTAATAATAACTTTGGACGGATAAATTATTAAGGGTTGAGGGTCTGTTTGATTCTGATTTGCTGATTGCTGATTTCCGTTTGTATTATTATCGGAATTAGAAGGGCTTGCCGAATTAGAATTATTGTTTGAATTGTTATTAGAATTGTTTTGGTTAGTTGAATTATTGTTTGTGCTCGTTTCTGTAACTAATTTAATGGTAATTTCTTGTTCTGTAGTCTTATCACCATTATCTGCCACTATCTTTATCTTATCTTCCCCCAAACTTAATTGGATTTTGGTTTCAAATTCACCTTCATCATTTACTGCAACCTTGTCACCATTTACAAGAATGTTTACTCCCGGATCCGTTTTACCTTTAACTGTTATTTCCTGATCTTTTTTTCCGGCAGCAACTTTGATCTCACTATTTTGGGTAGGCTCGGTTATCTCCAAAGAAGGGGGCTTGATTACATATTCAATCTGAATAGAAACTGGGTTAGACTTATTTGAATTTGGATCAAAAAAATCTATTTTATTGATTCCTTCACTTAATTCAGCAGAATAAGCAATACAACCTTTATTATCAACATCAACAAAAATAGGATCATTGCCATTTAAAACAACTTTTATTTTAGAGTTAGGCTGGGCGCCACAGCCATTGATAACTTGAGTTTTATCATAAACAACGCCTGGTATATTCCCAACTGCAAAAGTCTTTTGATTCGGCGCTAAAACTTTGTAACCAAAGAAAATAATCAGCAATAGCAAAAGTAACAACAGCAATTTCCTACTTGTATGTTTCTGTTTATCTTCTGTAACTAAATTATCTAATTCGTCTGGCATATTTTTATTATATACTTTTTATATATAACTACAATTTGAAGTCTTCAGGATTAAATAGTTCTGCAAATTTTTGGATATTTATATGCAGATTCATATCCTTAAGTTCTTTTTTGGAAAAAAACTTAATATCTGTGCATTCATCCGATTTCGTGAAATCCAGTGAATCTATTTCAACTTTATAGGCAATAAATAAGCGATGGTCCTTTTCTCTTTTTTGTTTCCAGACATAAATAGGTCTTTCGGTGATTTTAGTAACATTCACCCCCATTTCTTCTACAAATTCTCTTTTGAGACTATCAAATATCTCCTGATCAAATTCCAACCCACCGCCTGGCAATTCCCATCTACCATCCTTTTCTTGGACTAACAAAATCTTACCATCTCTAACAACTAAGCCTTTCGTAGAAACCCGATAAAAACATCTTGGTATGACATTATCCATTTTTTTATTTAATAATAATTCTATTGTTCGAAATTAGCCTCTAATCATATTTTCCTAAGCTTTTTATATACTAATTAAAAATCGCTTCTTCACCATCTCCAATAAAAGTGTATTTATTATCTTCTACTAAAATTCCCTGTCCATCTTTTAATATTCGGATTGGATATTGTAAAGTTTTTATTTTTTCTCTTACTTTTGATTCCTGCTCATCTTTATAATGAACTTTTAATACAAAAGGAACATAATTTAAGGCGGTAAGATCAGTAACATCAAAACGCGGCTTGCCAGTTTCATCCCAATTGGAAACTTCTATTGTTGGACACATAATATAAGAGCCCGCGCTTGTACCAATATAAATCTTGCCTTCTTCCAATAATTCTTTTAGTATTTCCGCAAAACCGGTTTCTCTAATCGCTCTAATAAGATAAAAAGTATTACCCCCTTCCATATGAATAATATTTTTATCTTTAAAAAAGTTTTTTATTTCTTCTTTTGTTCTGCCTTCTATATCTATCTCGTCAAAATTATAACCATTTTCTTTAATAACATATTTTAATTTTCGACTAAAATCTCCTCTATCACCCTTTGAGGCAGTGGTAATATAACCAATTTTCATTTGGTCTTTTGGAATACCGGTTAAATCATAACCATATTTCAACAAAAAACTTAAATCTGATGCGAGAATTAATTTCATAAATTATTTAAGCTGATTTTAATATTTGCTAAAAAATAACAACTGGGAGACTTGGACTCGAACCAAGGTTAACGGCTTCCCCGCTATTCAGCGGGGCAGGCGCCGGCCGCTGTACTATTTACCCCGCCACATTTGGCTGAGGGACTTGGACTCGAACCAAGGTTAACGGCTTCAGAGGCCGCTGTCCTACCGCTAGACGATCCCTCAATCAAATGTGGCAGGGCCGCTAGACGACCCTGTAAAGAACTATTCAACTGCGTTGTTTTCTTTCTCTTTAGCTTTCCAAAACCATGAATAATAAACCAAAAGAATACAAATTAAAAAATTAACCAAAACCGCTGCCATTATTGAACCGAATCCAAATTCTAAACCCATAAATTTTACTGGTGTCATGTTTTCTGCAAGCAACCAGATGTTCCATCCCATTTCGGTTAGCGTAGCTCCTACTAAAACTTTTGCGATGTCTTTAAGCATATTTATAATTTATTTATAATCTGGTGTGATTTTTACTAAAGCAATTTTTAATCTTCCTAAAGATTCTTGCGGACCAAAAACCCAAAGCAATTCCGCAGGAGAAGGACTCGCCATTTCTCCGGAAAGCGCAACACGCACCGGCCAAAAAACATCTCCATTTTTCAAACCGTTAATCGTTACAATCTGCGACAAAAATAAATTTAATTCTTCGACGCTTTCCCATTTTTCAGAATCCAGCATCTCAAGACTCTCAATCGCTTTTTGTAATCCCGTAATCGTATCTCGCCAATCGCTTTTAACAAATCTGATCATATCTTTGTCTGGATCAACTGTATAGAAAAAACAATGGGAAAGCGAGTCAAAATCAGCGAGCAATACCATTCTCTCTTTAACTACCCTAATAATCTTTTGTAAAAACAAATTATCAAATTTGGAAAAATCAATTTGAGTAAATGATTTTATTTTTTCTAACAACTCACCCTCTTCTATTTGATGAATATAGTGGGCGTTAAAATGATTCAATTTTTCGATATCAAAAAATGCTGGGGCCTTATTAACCTTAGAAACATCAAATTCTTTTTCTAGTTCCACCAAAGAAAAAAATTCTTGTTCTGTGCCGGGATTCCAACCAAGCAGCGCGACGAAATTAATAATCGCTTCTGGCAAATATCCTTGTTCTTTGAATGCGTCCACTGAAACCGAGCCCTCTCGTTTACTTAGTTTCTTTTTATCCTTTCCAATTATTACAGGTAAGTGCGCAAAGACTGGCGGCTGCCAACCAAAACATTGATAGAGGTAAAGATGCTTTGGGACAGAAGAAAGCCACTCGTCACCGCGTATAACATGGGTTATTCCTTTTTCTTCGTCATCAACAATTGATGCTAGATGATAGGTAGGAAAACCATCTGCCTTTATCAGTACTTGATCATCTATTAACGAATAATCAAACTCAATTTCTCCGCGAATCATGTCATTAAATGAAACTTTTCCGCTCTCAGGCATTTTGAGGCGAATAACATGAGATTCTCCTTTTGCAACTCGCGCCAATGTTTCGTCTAACGGCAACTTTCTACAACAGCGATCATATCCGGTTGGTTGATGGCTCAATTCCTGTGTTTTTCTTAGATCTTCCAATCTCTTTTCAGAACAAAAACAGGGATAAGCAAAACCTTTGGCTATCAGTTCATCTGCATATTTTTTATATAATAAAATTCGCGATGATTGATACATCGGTTCCCCGCTCCAATCCATCCCCAGCCATCTTACTAGATCCAACATTCTTAGTTCTGAACCCCCAACTAAACGAGCTCTATCTGTGTCGTCAATCCGTATTTGAAATTCTCCGCTATTTTTCTTTGCAAATAAATATGCAAACAAAGCTGTGCGAGCTCCGCCAATATGAAACTCACCGGTTGGACTGGGCGCAAAACGAGTTTTAACTTTATTGTTTGCCATAGATAAATTCTAACACTTTTCTGTTAATTATTAAAGTCTTCTATATGATTTATTGTATACCTGCCATTAAGATCATCAAAAATAACTTCTACAACATCAATTCTTAAATTATGCTCATCGCCAATTTTGTAATAATTCAAAAAACAATCCATCGCCATATTAATTCTTTCCAGCTTTCGATAATCAACCGCTTCTTGCGGTTCGCCGAAATAATTGTTTTTGCGGGTTTTTACCTCGACAAAAATTAAGTCATTATTTTTCTTTGCGATAATATCAATCTCGCCAAACTTGCATCTATAATTTCTCTTGATAATTTTGTAACCGCGATTTACCAGATATCCGCAAGTAATGTTTTCGCCTCTATCGCCAAAGATGCGTTTTTCTGTTTTTTTATTTTTGTTTTCCATCTCAAATTTAAAATTTAATTTTTAAAATTTAAAATCTCTCTAATCGGTTTAAACGACTTCCTATGTTCCGGACAAATTCCATGCAACTTAATCGCCTCCTGATGTTTTTTCGTCCCATATCCTTTGTGTTTCTCAAATCCATAATGACTGAATTTTCGTGAAAGTTCAATCATATATCTATCTCGGGAAACCTTGGCAATGATGGAAGCTGCGGCGATAGTTAAAATTTTGCGATCACCTTTGATAACTTTTTCTTTGGCCAATCCTAATTTTTTTATATTGAGTCCATCACTTAAAATAAAATCGGGCTTTATTTTCAATCCTCGAATGGCTCTTTTTAAGACCAGATTATTAGCTTCTGCCATGCCTAACTTGTCAATTTCACGAGAACTAACCCAGCCTAAAGCAAAATCAATTTCCGAATCATTAGTCAAAATATCAAAAAACTTTTCTCTCTTAATCCCATCTAATTTTTTGGAATCTCTTACGCCCAGTTTTTTTAATTTTTTGAATTTGTAATCATTTCTTTCTATAATAACAGCGCACGCTGTGATCGGGCCGGCCCAAGGACCGCGACCAACTTCGTCCACCCCGCAAATAAAAGAAAAACCCTTATTGCGAAGGGTTTCCTCTCGTCGAACAAAATTAATCTTTTTAAGTTTTCTTTCTTTTTTAAAAATTTTATTACTCGCTTTTTTCTTCATTGGTAGTTTCAACTACTTCGGGTTCTTGTCCGCCTTGGGCGGATTCTTCGATAGGAGCTTCTTGTTCCGCAATCTCTTCTACTTTCTGCTCTGCTACTTCATCGCTGATATCTTTTTTCTCTTCAACAATATTTTCTTCCTTGATTTCTTCTGTTTTTTCTTCAATCTTATTTTCAGACGAATCGCCGTTCGTCTCTACAGATTCTTCAACCGGAGCTGGAGCCAGATCTTCCGTAGTTTCTGCGGTTTCAATTTCCTCATCTTCTTTCAAGCCAATCTCGCCTAACATTTTTCTTTGCTTTTCTTTAATTTTTGCGGCTTTGCCGGTAAGACCTCGCAAGAAGAAAATCTTTTTCCGTCTAACCTTTGAACTTCGTAAAACTTTTATTGATTCGATATTTGGACTGTTTAACAAAAATTTCTTTTCAACTCCTACACCTGAAGCAATCTTGCGAACTGTGATTGAAGCTGTCACACTATTTCCACCTTCTCGAGCAATAACCATGCCTTCAAAAATCTGAACGCGAGTCTTGGCGCCTTCTCGAATTTTTTGAGAAACTTTAACAACATCCCCGGTTTTTACATCGGGAATGGATTTCTTTAACGATCTTTTGTTGACTAAATCAAGAATTGAATTCATTTTATACAAAATTAATAATTAGGACATTTAGCCCTCGCATTTATAGATTTTAACACAGACCGGAGGAAATTACAATGTTTTCTCAATCTGTTACTTCAACCCCCACCTCATACCCCAAAATCATGATTAATTCTCTTTTCAGATCATCGCAAAAATTGATTTTGAATGATGTTAGAATTTTTCTTTGATTCCCTTCTATATCAGTTAGGCTAATTACCAAAGGATTTTTGCCTTCATATTTATATAATACTCTTTTGATGCGATTAAATTTATCGATATTAACATCGGAACCGAATGAAATGGTAATTTTTTCAGCGGGTAAAACATTATTGAGCGGCTCTGTAGGGGCGGGGTCTTCCCGCCCTGTATTCGCGGGCGCGGAACCCGCGCTCCTACTAGAATCGGAAGAATTATTATTGCCCGCGCCATTCTGATTTTTATTCCATCCGCCATTCCATTTCTTCCCTTCTGTAGTATGCGGTTGTTTCTCGTATTCGCTAATTAACTGCGGATTAAATTCTTCATATTTATTAACCAAAATTTTTATAGCCGCGTCTTTGGTTGAAACCTTTCCGCCAACCACAACTATTTTTCCCTCAACCCAAAAGTTGGAATTTTCCGCCAAGACTTTTGGGAAAACCAAAAGTTCGGTTTGATTAAGAAAATCTTCAAACGAAACAAAAAGCATCGGCTCTTTATTGCGAGTTGTGATTTTTTGAATTTTGGAAATAACACCCAGCATTTTCACATCCTTCCCTTCATCTGCTTCAGCCAGACTTCCAATTGCTCGAAAAGTAGTACCGATAAAATTTTTGTATTGAGAAAGCGGATGCGATGAAATATAAATGCCTAGCAATTCTTTTTCCCAATCCAGTTTTTCTTTTTCGGTCGCCGGAACAGTATCAATTAAATTAATTTTATTAATTTCATTCATTTCCACCGCATTGCCAAAGATATCAATTTGCATTGATTCTTTTTCGCGACGGATATTTTGAGCGAAAGAAAGGATATTATCAATTGAAACTAGCATTTTTTTTCTTTCACCAAATTGATCGAGCGCTCCACATTTAACTAATGATTCTAAAGACTTTTTATTTATTTCATTGGAAGCGGTCCTTTTTATAAAATCTTCCAGCGAAGCGAAACGACCGCCTCCGCCTCCTTCGGCGGATTTTCTCGCGTTTTCAATTACCTCGATCGGACCTTCACCAACATTCTTAATCGCCGAAAGAGCATAACGAATCTTTTTTTCATTTGGCACAATGGCAAAATTCATAAAACTCTCGTTAACATCCGGAGCGGCAACTTCAATTCCCATTGTCCGGCATTCGTCGATTTCTTTAGCAATGCGATCGAGATCACCTTTATCCGAAGTCATGACCGCTGCCATAAAAGCTTCGGGAAAATGAGCTTTGAGATAAGCTGTTTGATAAGCGATCATTGCATAGCAAGCGGCATGAGATTTATTAAAACAATATTGAGAGAAAGCCTCCCAAGTTTTCCAAACATTTTCTGCAATTTCTTTTTTGATTGAATTTTTCACGCAGCCACCGATAAATTCATCTTTCATTTTTGCCAGCAAGGCTGCATTCTTTTTTCCAATCGCTTTTCTCAATGTGTCGGCCTGACCGCCGGTAAGACCCGCCATGTCTTTTGATAGCCGGATAACTTGCTCCTGGTAAATCGTTACTCCGTAAGTATCTTTGAGCGCCGCTTCCATGCTGGGATGTTCATAAACAATTTTTTCTTTTCCATGTTTACGGTTTATAAAGGATTCAATAAACTGCATTGGGCCGGGACGATACATGGCTACCATAGCAATAATGTCTTCAAATACGGTTGGCTTCAAATCCTTGATATGTTTTTTCATCCCGTCCGATTCCAGCTGAAATACTCCGGTAGTTTCAGCTTTCTGCAACAATTTGAAAACTCCCGCATCGTCCATTGGTAGATTATTTATATCAATTTCTTTTTCATAGACTCTGCGAATAATGCGAAGCGCATTTCCGATAATAGTTAAGTTTGCCAGTCCAAGAAAATCCATTTTTAGAAGCCCTACATCCTCCAGATAGTTCATTGAGTATTGGGTTACGGCCGAAATGTCCCCTTTGGTAGCTTTTTGAATTGGTACATAGTCAGTCACGGGATCTTTGGATATGACTACTCCGGCCGCGTGCATAGAAGCATGTCTGGCAACGCCTTCAAGCTTTGAAGTTAAATCCAACATTTCTTTCATTTTAGAATCGGAATTATATAGGTCTTTCAATTCTTTTACGGATTTTAAGGATTCTCCCAGATCCATCCCGAAAGGAATCATTTTGGCGATTTTATCTACTTCTGTGTAAGTAACTCCCAGAACTCTGCCGACATCTCGAACGGCCATACGAGCCGCCATAGTACCAAAGGTAATTATTTGAGCCACATGATCAGCGCCGTATTTTTGAGTTACATACTCGATAACCTTGCCTCTCTTTTCATCAGCAAAATCCATATCAATATCCGGAGCGGAAATTCTGTCGGGGTTAAGAAATCTCTCAAATAAAAGATCATAATCCAGAGGATTGAGATCGGTAATTTTTAAAACATATGAGACAATGGCGCCAGCAGCCGAACCTCTTCCCGGGCCAACCAATACTCCGTTATTTTTCGCCCAATTAATAAAATCAGCAGTTACTAAAAAATATCCGGCGTAGCCTGATTTTTTGATAACGGTTAGCTCATAATCTAATCGATCTACTTTTTGTTTATCTATCTTTTCTTCAACTTTCTTGCGCAATGATTCGTCGTCTAAGTTTCTCCAGTCAATTTTTTTCTCGGAAAATCTCTCGAGCATTCCAATATAGCATTCTCTTTCCAAAAAGCTTTCCAGCGTATAATTTTCGGGAATTGGAAAATTTGGTAAAAATAATTTTCCCATTTTTATTTCCAAATTGCACATATTCGCAATTTTTCGGGTATTTTCAATGGCTTCCGGAATGTATGAAAAATGTTCCCTCATTATTTCTTCGGATGGCAAAGATAAATCAGCATCGATTTCCATTCTATTGGGATCGTCCATGGTCTTTCCGGTTTGCAGACAAAGCAAAACTTCTTGAGCTTTGCGATCGTCGGGATTTATGTAATGAGAATCTTTGGTCGCGATTAAAGGTATGCCGGTTTTTTTTGAAATCTCAATTAATCCCTCATTTACTTTTTGCTGATCCGGCAGCGTTGGGTGGTGCTGCAATTCAAGATAGAAATGATCTTGCCCAAAAATATCATTATATTCCTTAGCGATCTTTTCGGCCTGACCAAGATTTTCGGACAGCACTGCTTTGGGCACCTCCCCATGCATACAAGCGCTGCTGGCAATTAATCCTTCCGAATATCTTTTTAATAATTGCCTATCCACTCTTGGTTTATAATAGAATCCGTCCATGTGAGCGATAGAAACCAGCTTGATAAGATTTTTGTATCCTTGTTCATTCTTTGCCAATAAAATCAGGTGATAATTTTCACTGTCAATCCCGGGGGTTTTATCCAGGTGAGATCTGGCCGCAACATAAACCTCGCATCCAATGATTGGCTTAATTCCCTGCTTGCGTGCCGCTTTATAAAATTCAATCACACCATACATCGTACCATGATCAGTGATAGCGATAGCATCCATTCCATATTCCTTGGCTTTATCCAAAACATCCGGAATTTTACTCAAACCGTCAAGTAGGCTATAATGAGTATGGAGATGGAGGTGGACGAAAGTAGATTTTTTTATCTCTTTTTCTTCTGACATAAAATTTTACAATATTAAAAACATTTAAAATTTCTAATAAAAATCTTAATGTCTAATGATTTAAGATTTGAAAATTCGACATTTTATTAGACATTATAATTTAGAGCTTAGAAATTATCGCTCTATGATTTACTCATTCATATTAGGAAAAAACACAGCTTTGTCTGTTGCTGAAATATTCTCGGTTTTAAAGAGAGGTCTTTTTGTTTTTGTTGTTTTAAGTATATCCCCAAAAGCACTAATCATCAAGCTGGATAAAAGAATTGAAAAAGCTCAAGATTTTTTGGATAAGCTTGGCGGAACCATAAAAATCGCCGAGGTTTTCACACAATCTACTGAACAAGACACTATAGGGCCAATCTTGGGCTATATAGAAAGTAGAGTTCAAGATTCAAAATTCGTCTTTGGAGTATCTCTTTATGGTTTAAAAAATAATAATTTTGGATTTGATATAAAGAAGGAATTAAAAAAGGTTGGTATTAATTCCCGATTTGTCCGAGGAAAAGAGGACTCGCTTTCTGCCCCAGAAATAAAAAATAATAAGATTTTGGAAAAAGGAGCTGATTTTGTTTTAATTCGAAATGAAAACGAAATTCTCATAGGAAAAACTGTGGCCATCCAAGATTACGAATCCTATTCTTATCGCGATTATGGCCGCCCTCGTCGAAATGCCAAAAGTGGCATGCTCCCCCCAAAAGTCGCCCAAATAATGTTGAATTTGATTCCCCTAAAAGCTAACGAAGCTAAAAGCCATAAGCTAATTTACGATCCTTTTTGTGGCAATGGCACTATTTTGCAAGAAGTACTACTTATGGGACACAAGGTAATTGGTTCTGATATTTCAGAAGGAAGAGTTTATGATACCCGAAAAAACCTTAAATGGTTAAAAAATAAATATAATCTGGACATTGAACCGGAAAAAATGGTTTTTCAAGCTGACGCCCTGAACCTGACCAAAAAAGATTTAACGATCGAACCCGATGCTATTGTTTCCGAAGTCTATCTGGGTCCACCCCTGACAGAAAGAGCGACTGAAAAAGAGATATTAAATATAATTACTGAATTAGAAGGAGAATACAAACAATTCTTACAAAACACTTACAACTTACTACCTACTACTTACTACATGGTTCTCGCTTTGCCCTTCTATAATCTAAAGAGTAAGGCCCATCGCTTAAATATATTTGACGATATCCAAAAAATCGGCTATAATGTCATAGATCCTTTTGATAGTTCAAAAGTTGATTTAAGCCTGCTCCCGGAATTTGATGCTAAAAGAAAAACAATTTTGTACTCCAGACCGGATCAGATTGTAGGAAGAGAAATAGTAATTTTAGCAAGAAATTAACAAACGAAAAAATTTATACCAAAATATATAATAGAATTTTTTCGTAGAGGAGAAACATTGCGAAAGCTGGAGCGAACCAATTCCTTATTGGTACGCGTAAGCTGAAGAAATGTTTGGACGACATGGCTCATAAGAAAGCTCTAGGTAGCGCTAAAAAAAATCGAGATAGTGCCGGTAGACGCCTTGGCGTTAAGGTTTATGGTGAGCAAAATGTTGGCAAGGGAGAAATAATTATCAGACAAAGAGGTACAAAACACAGAGCCGGAGCCAATGTGGCTTATGGCAAAGATTATACTATTTATTCAAAAATTGACGGCATAGTAAAATTCATAGATAAAAAAGTATCCTCTTTTACGGGGAATAAAAAAAGAATTAAAGTTGTTAGCGTAAGTTCAAAATAATCCGGCATTCGCCGGATTATTAATTTATCGTCTCTTCTCCTTTTACAGCGTTTCGAATCATCTCGGTCATTTTTTGAATCAGATCCCCCCCATCCTTATCTTTACCATTTCTTATTAAGTTGGAAATGATTTTTTGCACCCTATCCGGGTCGGCTATATCGTCAAGTGTTAAGGATGTTTCGCTGGCCGTTTGAATATCAACATTACCATATTTAAAGATCGCGCCGAGAAACCCTTTGGTTTCTGAAACAACATCCTGAATCTTGTCTAAAAAAGCTTCTTTTTGAGATTTGGCAAATAATGTCTGCTGATCCATGTCGACAATTCTTTGATCGGTAATAATATATTTGTCTTTACTCCAAGTGAAATAACTGTAAAAAAATCCGATAATAGAAAAAACAAATACTAAAAAGGCCAACGGTAAAACATAGGGAACATAGAAGAATATCAGCATAGCTGAAAAAGAAAGGACAAAAAGAATTATTGATCCGATGGCGTCCCTTATCAATGTTATGGGGTGGCGATTAGCCACCTTGATTATTATTTCATCTTCATTTTGAGTAGAAAAAACTAGTTTTTTTGTCATATACTTAGTTCTTATTGCATTCTATTCGTAATAATTCGTCCTAAATTTGTAGTAATTAGTATTGTGTATTTTTAGCGTAGCGAAAGTTTATCTTTCCATCATGGGCCGGCAAGGTTATATTATCCTTATTCTCCACGGAAAACTTTATCTTGTCAAAGGAGTTTTTCTTTAGTACATCCAATATTCCTCCAGATCGGTCCAAGGATTTTCTTAACATATCCGGATCACCGACAACTTGAATATAAATGGGAAAGTCCAATTTTTTGTTATCAAATTCTAACTTGCCATCATTGCCCACAACAAAATATGACTTATATATAACCCTTTGGCTGTCTACACCAATTGCCTCGGGTTTAGTATTGCGAATGCCATTTATGAGGTCGACCATCTCTTCCGTAACCATGCTTCCCTCTACTTTTATCTCAATTCCTCTGCCAGAAATGGAGTCCAGACCATTAATTAATCGATAATTTTGAGTTTTTTTCTCAATATCGTCTTTCATCTTCGATTTGTCCTTAATATCAAAAGAAAAACTGTCATTTTTGGTCCTTAAACTATTCAATTCGTTTTGCAGATCAAAAATTGAGTTGGAGCTTTCTATTAGCTCATAAGACAGCTTCATCAAATTATCATTGGTGGTCAGCTCCTTATTTTTATTTGTAACCAAAACTTGCTTTAAAAACAAGACGCCAAGCAAAGCTGCGACGACTACTAAGATATAAATTTGTAAATTTTTCTGTCTCATTTTATTATAATAAAATTATAATCTTTACTGGTTGGAAAAAGCCCCATTGTATTTACCTATTTTTATATTACTATCCTCTTTCATATCAAAGTTAATTTGTTTTTTGTCCGCTCTTTTTTTAATATCCACCAATTTTCTAGAGCCATTAATTACTCCGCTAAGATCCCGCATATTACCGATCGCTCTTATAGTAAAAGGCGGGACATAATTATTATTGTTAATAAGTATAGTACTCACAATACAATCAATTGAGGTATTATAAATAATTCTCTCATCATTGATGGATATGGCTTCCGCTCCCGCGTACCAGAGAAGATTGACTATGTCACGAAGGTCAGCTGCATGAGTCAGGGATTTGCTAAGCTCATCTTTAACCTGGTTGGCTCCATCAGAAATAGTTATAATGACCCCCTCTCCCGAAACAGAAGTTGCTCCCAGAATCATTTCCTGATCAGAAAGATTGTTCAGCGTAGATGTAGAAACTAGATTTTTATCAGCCAGACTTTTTTCTTTATCTTTTACTTCTTTTTGAATATCTTTAACCTGGTTATTAAGATTGTCTTTTTTGTTTTCAAAATCGTTTTTAACATCTTTGAGCTGATCGTAAAATAGGACCGGGGAAAGCGGCCTTACTGATTCGTTTTTGAATTGAATTGTAAAAAGTAAGCCAAAAACCAACCCTAGAACTAAATAAAGATAGGGGGAATAAAGAGCTTTCCTAAAGTTTTTTTCCAAATCTTCTCTTTTGAGGCTTCCGATTTTAGTTTTTATCGATCTTAGGTCTATTTTTCTTTTTTCCATAAAATCATTATATTACAAAAACAAAAAAATTTACAGAGAGCAAAAAAAAGCATACAATGTATAAGGTGTGTCCCCGTAGTTTAATGGATAAAACAAGAGACTCCTAAGCTCTAGATCCAGGTTCGATTCCTGGTGGGGACATTGAATAGGATTTAAAGGACTATAAAAACCCCCAGTTTCAACTATTAATTTACTTAATAACTGAAACCGGGGGTTTTGATTTTGAAAGAATATAGAATTATCGAACTGCTTGCTTCAAACCTTTGCCAGCGCGGAATCGGGCAACCTTAACAGCGGCGATTTTGATCTTTTTAGAAATCTCTCTTGGAGAAACGCCCATACGAGCCGCTCTCTGTTTAACTTCAAATTTACCAAAACTAGACACATTAACTACCTCGCCTTTAGCTAAAGACTTGGTGATACTGGCAAAAATTGCATTAAAAGCAACGGTTGCTGTGCTCTTTGACAAGCCAGCAGATTTTGCCACTTCTTCGATTAGGTCGGCTTTATTTTTCATGTTTTGCCTCCTCCGTTATTACTTTATAGTTATTTTTATTTATCAGATACATTATATCAGATATAAAAAAGCAGTGCAATAACATTTTATTTGTCTATTTCGCATAATCAACAGCCCGGGTTTCACGGATAACATTCACCTTAATTTGGCCCGGATAAAACATTTCTTTTTCTATTTTCGCAGCAATGTTATTAGCCAGCTTTATGGATGACAAATCATCGATCTCTTCGGGCTTAACTATGATGCGCACTTCTCTGCCCGCTTGAATAGCATATGATTTTTCTACACCCTCAAAAGAGTTGGCTATATTTTCTAATTCAGTTAATCGTTTAATATAGTTTTCTAGACTTTCTCGTCTTGCGCCAGGTCGTGCCGCAGAAATAGCGTCGGCCGCTTTGACTATAATAGCCTCAATGGTGGTAGGCTCAACCCCCTCGTGATGCGCTTCGATAGCATGAATGATTTCCGGAGAGAATCCATATTTGCGAGCGATGTCGCAGCCAATCTCAATATGCGAACCTTCCATATCCTGATCCAGCGCTTTGCCAATGTCGTGAAAAAGACCCGCCTTTTTAACGATTGACTGATCAGCTCCTAATTCAGCTGCTAGCATACTGGAAAGTTTTGCCACTTCGATAGAATGGTTCAAAACATTCTGGCCATAACTGGTACGATATTTAAGCCGACCCAATATCTTGATTAAATCAGGAGAAATTCCAGTTAGACCCAAATCCAAAACTGCCGCTTCCCCTGCTTCTTTAAGCTTGGCCGCTACTTCTTTTTTCGCCTTATCAACGACTTCTTCAATTCTAGCCGGATGAATTCGGCCATCATAAATTAATTTTTCCAAAGCAACCTTAGCTACTTGGCGACGAATCGGATCAAAAGAAGAGATAACTACCGCCTCCGGAGTATCATCAACAATCAAATCAACCCCGGTAGCTTTTTCGAAAGCCTGGATGTTTCTGCCTTCTCGCCCAATAATTCTTCCTTTCATTTCATCGCTAGGGATTAGAACTGTATTAACTGTAACTTCGGAAGTATAGTCAGCTGCATATCTTTCAATTACACCACCAATAATATCTCGCGCCTTTTCTTCTCCTTGATCGCGAGCTTCCTGCTCCATCTGCTTGATTTTTTTAACCAATTCGGGACCGATTTCTTTTTCGGTTTTTTCCAGCAATATCTCCTTGGCTTCTTCTTTAGAAATTTTAGAGATCTTTAAAAGTTCTTCTTCTTCTTTCTTTTTAATTTCTTCGATAGCTTCTTTGGTCTGATTTACTTCTTCATTCTTCTTAGTCAGATTTTCTTTTTCTTTCTCTATATCTTGAACTTTTTTATCTAATGAGTCTTCTTTATTTAACAGTTTTTGCTCGAGAACCGAGATATATTCTCTTCTTTTTTTCTCATCTTCCTTAGCTTCGGAAATTATCTTCAGAGATTCATCTTTAGCATTGAGTAATATCTCTTTTTTCTGACTATTCGCTTCCTCTAAAATCTTATTAGCTGATTCTTCGGCTTGTTTGGTTTTCTTGGTTACTAGGCTTTTTCTGATTTCATAACCTAATAGCGCGCCGGCTATCACCCCTGCAATTATATAAATTATTTGCATATTTCACCTCTTTTTTAAATTATTAATTTTTAACTGTCTTTCTAAGTATATATCATTTTGGGCTCTTTATCAAGTTCTTTAATTAGGGTATAATTTTAGATGGTAATCACTAATAAAAACACCAAGATGAACCAAGAGGCCAATTGCATTTTTTGTAAAATCACAAATAAGGAGATTTCGGCAGAAATTGTTTTTGAAAATGATAATATAATTGCGTTTAATGACATTCATCCCATAGCGCCTGTTCATGTAATTTTAATTCCCAAAAAACATATTGCGACCATAGCTGATATAAATGAAGAAGATAAAGATCTGATGGGAGAATTAATTTGGACTGCAAAAAAAATTGCTGAAGATTTAAAAATTGCGGATAAAGGCTACAAGCTTTTATTCCGAGTAAAAGAATATGGTGGACAAGAAATATCCCATATTCACCTGCATCTTATCGGCGGAGCACAACTACATGAGGACATCCGACCGGTTTAGAGATTGCAAAAATGCTTTTTTTATGATAAACTTCTAAATACTATCAATAACCAACTCATTGAAGGGAGGTGGTATACTTGACACAGCTGAAAAGAAAAGAAAAAGAATCTTTCGAATCATTGATGAGAAGATTTAACAAAATTCTCCAGCAAGAAGGAAATTTAACTCGCGCTCGAGAAGATATGTATCGCAAAAAAGAAGCTCCTAAATATAAAAGGAGAGCTTCTGCTATTCGGAAAAAAATAAGAAAATCAGATAAAATAAAAAAACTACTATATTAGAACTACGAAATACGAATTTTTTACGAATATACGAATGGGACGAAAGATTCGTATATTCGTACTCATTCGTAATTTGTAGAACAATCAATTATTAGAAATAAAAAAATAACTATGACAATCAAAGAACAAATTGAAAAAGAGTTTATCGAAGCCTTTAAAGCAAAAGATGATATGAAAAAGAATTTGCTGGGAATGATAAAGTCGGCGATCAAAAATAAAGAGATTGAATTGCAGAAACCTCTTGAGGATGCCGATGTTATTGAAGTTATATCCAAAGAAGCCAAGAAAAGAAAAGAATCAGCATTGGCATACGAGCAAGGTAACCGAGCTGATCTAGCTGAAAATGAAAAAGCTGAAGCCGAGATGCTAGCAAAATATCTTCCTGAACAGCTAAGCGAAGATACTGTTCGCGAAATCGTTAAACAAACTATTTCCGAAGTTGGCGCTAGTTCCCCTGCCGATATGGGCAAAGTCATCGGCGCAGTGGTTGCCAAAACCAAAGGCCAAGCCGACGGCGGGGTAATTAGCAAAATCGTTAAGGAAGAATTGAGTAAATAATATATAGTTGTCATCCTCGAGCCCCTGTTGCCTGCCCGCAACGCTCTCGCTTGCGAGGCGGGCGCGGTACTCAACAGGAAATCAAGGACCTAGAAATTTATGAATATAAATTTCGCTTTCACAAACAAGACAAAACAAAAAATACCTTCTCGGTATTTTTTGTTTGTGTTAAAAAGCTTTTTAAAAAAAATGAAAATTAAGAATGAAGTTGAAGTAAATTTAATTCTGGTTGGCAAAACAAGAATCCAAAAACTTAACTATATATATAGAAAGAGAAACAAACCGACCGATGTTCTCTCTTTTCCGATTGACATAACCAATCCTAAACAGCTAAAAGCCAAAAGCCAAAAGCTAATCCTGGGTGACATCTACATCTGTCCTGAATGCGTAGAGACACGCCATGGCGTGTCTTTGCAAGATGTATTCTTGCATGGCCTAATTCATCTAGATCGGAAGAGCA
>JAQULF010000003.1 GCA_028718745.1 Patescibacteria group bacterium
TTTTGAATTTCTGATTTTTTAAATTCCACCACAAACCCCGACCACCACCCCTAAAAAATTGTTACTTATAGTATTCTTTACTAATATTATACATAATGATAAAATTGAGTCAACTAAAAATTATTTGATATGACGAAGATATACAAAATATTTGGGGAGAAAGTAAAAAAATTGAGATTGGAATTGGGTTTTACTCAAGAAAAACTGAGCGAAGTTTGCGGGCTTCATCGCACTTATATTGCTGGTATTGAAAAAGGAAGAAGGAATATTTCAATAAAAAATCTTGAAAAAATCGCCAAGGCATTGAAAGTAAAGCCCGATGAATTATTAAAATAACTTCCATAAATGAATAACGATAATATTGTAAAAATTTTTGAAACAAAAGTTCCTGGTATTTTAAAAAAAGCAGGAGCATATTCTCTGGAGATTAGGCGTAATGGTCTTAAAATATCTCACAAGACAAATACTGGAGAAGAAAAAAGCGACATTTTAACCAACGCCGATCTTAAAGTGCAAGAAGTTATTCTCAATGAGCTTCTAAAAACACACCTCAGGAAATGTATGTTGGTAAGCGAAGAGAACACCAGATATATTGATAGATTTGCAAAGAAGAGCAACTATTTATTAAGTATTGATCCGATAGATGGTACATTGGCTTACGCTAAAAAACCAAGATCAAAAAAATTTCAAATAATAATCCAACTCAAAAATCAGTATGAAATATTAATAACTGCTATTTACTATCCGGCATATGATGAATTGTTATATATTGCCAATGATAAAGTAATGCTTAATGGTAAAAAGTTAAAATTGGGGAAAAATAAATCTAGGAGTGATATCGCGACAAAAGATGATTTATCGATCAGGGCACGAAGATTTTTTAGCAAGAATGGCTTGAACCCAATTGACTATAAAAGCCATCCGAAAATTCCTGGGTACATATATTTGGTAAAAAGCAAGTATGGTGGATTTTATAAAAAAAATATCAATGCTTATGATGGATTGGTTTGGGCACATCTAGTCAATGCTATGGGTGGCAGAACAATCGAAATAGTTTCCGGAAAAGAAATCGGCAAGGATTATAATTTCTTTAATATAAAAAGAGAGACATTAAGAGGAAGAAATAGATTAGTGCATCCAGGAGAATATATGGCAATATTTAATATTGATAAACAAATATGAATATGAAAAAAATAATTATAAATGCTGACGATTTTGGAATGAGCAGAATCTTTAATAATGCAATATTAGAATTGCTAGAAATGGATTTTATAAAATCAACCTCCGTTTTAGTTACAAGAGGTATTGAGAATCAACTAGATCAGGTAGAGAAGCTAAAAGATCTAAAAAACCAAAAAGATATTTCAATCGGTCTTCATTTCGAATCGGACAAAAATGATCAAGATTATAATAATCTGATACAAAACATCGATAACCAAAACGATATATTTATCAAATACTTGGGAACTAAGCCAACCCATATTGATAAACATAAACAGGTTTATTCCAAAGAAGAAGCAAAAGCAATGGTTGATTTTGCTGTTAGAAACAATATTTTTATCCGCAATAGCTCCTCTGGGCTTATCCAAGAATATAAAAAAAGAGTTAAAACGAGCGATCGTATCATATTCTTATTGGAAGAATCAATGGATGATATAAAAAGTAAATTGCTGAACAAAGTAAATGAAAACGAGATTATGGAGATAATCGCTCATCCCAGAAGGTTTGACCCTGCTTGCAAATCATCCCTTAATAAGGATCGAGAAAAAGATTATAATAACATATTAGAATTGGTTCCATTCTTAGAAAAAAATAATATAGCAATTATAAATCAAAAAGATATTTGATATTTTTGCTTTTATGTTTTTCCAATAACCACTGTTCTTCTTTACTTTTCTCCTTATTTTTGCTATATTGTAAGGAGTAAAAAAATCGAAATTCAAAATAGCGTGCCGACGAGAGTTGGCACGCAAGAAACACCGGCGGAAATTTTGGAATTCGGCGGCGGCATTCGGGCGGAGCAATCCTGCCCCCCCATCAGGATGCTCCGCCCGAGGATTCAAATTCGGGATTCGAAGATTTTTCGCGCAGTGTTTAATAATTTCGATTTAACGAGATTTTTTAATTTTTGAACATATATTCAGCGCAATTAAAACCGACAGTAAGAGTCGGCTTTTAAGGTTTAAAACTTTACTTTATCTAATATCAGAATTTGACGATCATAAACATTCTTACGCAATCTGCAATTGTTCCTGAAAACTTCTTTTCTCCCGTTTTTCTATATCCATAACAGTTATAAATAAATCGGGCTTCTCATCTATTTCCCTCAATCTCTTCTCGGAAATCTTTACATATTTTTCATTTACATCAATGCCAATATAATTTTTCCCTAATTTCTTCGCCGCCATAGCGGTCGTCCCACTACCGACAAAAGGATCTAGCACAACTGCATTCTTTGAAAAAACCGACAATTTAATTAAATATTCGCAAATTGCTAATGGCTTAACAGTTTTGTGATCATTATATTCTCCTTTTTCTTTTTTGGTTGGTTTCGGCAATAAAAAAGTTTTATCTATCAACTCATTGATGCTTTCAACAGTAAATACATTAGCAGGATACATATTATCATCGCCAATCCTTACATTAGTATTGAATAATCCCACTTCATATTTGAGCATATTATTGAGATATGTTTGACTAGTAGGTTTTTGCGCCATTGCTATAGGTTCGAAACATGATTTTATCTGCGGCGTTTTCCAGCCACTTAACTTTTCTTTAATTTCTTCTTTATCTTTTTCATCAGCATTCATTTTATTAATGAAATGGTCAACTCCCATCGCCTTAGCTTGATTTTGAGTGTAAAGCCACATGAAAGAGTCTCTGATTTCAAAACCGGCATCATCAATCGCTGAGGCCATTCTGTGATATAACCTTGGACTAGAAAATGAAAAGAAAAAACCTCCGGGCTTTAGAACTCGGAAAATTTCTTCCGAGATTTTTAAATACCAAGTGTAAAATTTTCTACCCTGTTCTCGATCAAATTTCATGCCAGCCGGAAGCGATGTTACAACTTGCTGATTATTTTGATTCGACACTTCGTCATAATCCCAATTATTATCCAGTTTATCTAAAAAATATGGGGGGTCTGTCAAAACAACATCGATAGAATCATTTTCAATTTGAGATAATAATTCCAAGGCATCACTGCAAATTATATTGTTTAAAAATTTACTGTTTTTCATTTTTTGTTTTTAGAATCAGGATTTTTACCATTAAATTCTTTATAAAGAATTCTATAAATTATTTTTCTCACATCCTTGTCAAAATTTTTAACAAAATTCGCATCTGCTAATTTTATAACCCTGCCTTTTTCGTCATAAACCCACCTGTTTCTGTCGGCTCTATTGCATTTTTGACATTGAGGAATAATGTTTCCGGGAACAAGCGACTTATTTGGATCCATATGTGATTTTTGCAAAATCGTTTTTGTCGCCGGCCAATGAAAATGCGGTTTTCCCTCTTGTGAACCACAAGTGGCACAACGGTAGTTGTACTTTTCTTTTATTGTATCCCAATTGTCAGTTTCAGCAATTCTGTGTCCCTTTTTAAATCCGGGATAAGGTTGTTCTAAAGTATAAAGTTGATACGATCCTCTTTCTACTTTTAGTACAATGTTGTCTCGTCCACCTGCGATTATCCACCAACCGGCTTGCGCGCCCAAATGCCTAGCTTGCTGGACATCGTTTGTATTTGGATAGTAGCTGCGAACAAATTTAGTGAGTTCTTCTTTGCTGACTTTTCTGGTTTTTGGATAATCATAAGCCAGATAGACTAAAACCAGTGCATCTTTTGTAAATTTGTGCTTCGAACCATAGAGTTTTGGCAATTTGACTCCAAATTGATTCAGATATTTTTTATGGTATTCACCAATTGTTTTGTAAATACTCTCTATAGATTTTTTGTTTAAAACAAGACTATCTAGCATATTTGCTTGATTATTGTTTTTATTATTATTTGATTCTACTTTACTCTATTCCCCTTTCTTGTAAAGAGTTTTTTACTTTGTTTGCTTTGTTTATTTTTCCACCAAAATCCCCTATTGCAAAAAATATACTTCATAATAAAATGAATGTAACGATGCTAATCCGCTAATGAATGCGAATGACGCTAAAAAATTCCTCTATTCGCTATATTCGCGTTAATTCGCATATTAGCATCGTCTTAAAATAACTAGGATTAAATTGATATCAGATGTTTATAACCAAAGTTGGTAAAATCTTATCGCGCCAAAAAAATCCCGACCGCTATACTTTGGTCTCTATTTTTAAACCCGATTCGCAGCAGCAGAAAGATCACGGTACGATCTATATGATTATCGAAATCCTCTCTTCCGACCCTACTATGGGCCGAGTGGCTAAAGTGATTGAGAAGATTTTGATTGAGAAGTATTATGAAAATTTGGAAGATGGGTTAACTAGTTTTGAAGCGACTTTGAAAATTATCAACGAGAAACTAGCCTCGCTGGCTGATGAGGGTGAAATCGGCTGGATTGGCAAAATCAATGCCGTCATCGCAATTTTGGAAAAAAACATTTTGCATGTTACTCAAACCGGCACTACCGAAGCTTATATGGTTCGGGGAAGCACAATTACCCACATTACCGAGAACCTTTCGTCAGCGAGTGAAAAACCAAATCCTCTAAAAACTTTTATCAACATTGCTTCCGGCGAACTTGATCTTGGGGATAAAGTTATTATTTCAACCTCGGAGCTTTTTTACCATTTCTCGCTGGATGATTTGCGAAGAATCAACGCTAAATTTCCTCCAGCCATCGCCGCTGCTTATATTGTCAAAATGTTAAGGAAAGAGGAAATTGAATCCATTAATACTTTGATTTTGGAATTGGATGAATCCGATTCTGAAACGGAAGGAAATATCGGTAAAAAGATTTTTACCCAAGGCGAGCAAAAAATAGTTGAACAATATGAGAAAAAGTTTATCCCTTTTTGGAAGTTCTTTTTGAGATTTTCCAAAAAAGGATTGGAAAGGTCTAAAGAAGTTTATGGTAATAAGGTTGTCCCGGGAATCTCCCGTTTTGCCCAGGAAGCCAATAAGAAAGTGAATGAAAAACTGGAGAAAAAAGACATTCCCCTTTTGAGGAAAAGCAAAGCGGATCGAGAACTTTTTGGTTTGGTACCGGAATTAGTAAAGTCGGCTAAAACAAACAAAGATAAAAAGTCCGAGAGGAGCGATGAGCCTGAAGTAAATCTTTTTCAATTGCAAAGAAAGACTGCTCCTTCATTCATTTCAAAGATATTTAAATTTATCGCTCGCCAGGCCAAAGAAAAAAATCAAGTTTTCATTATCGCCGGCATCCTACTTTTAGTACTATTGGCAACCTCCGGATTAATTTCTTATCAAAAAAGATCGGCTGCAGCCAAGAAAACGCAAATCGAACAGGCTTATAATTCTTTGAAAACCAAGGTGGAAAGCGCCATTAAAGCCAATGAACTGGGAGACTCCAAAAAAGCTCAATCGCTTCTGACAGAAGCGCAGAGCGATGCTGCCAATTTCCCCTCTTCTTCATATTTAAAGACCGAAGTTCTCGCTTTGGAAAAAGAAATCAATGATTCCATGGAAAAGATATTTAATATCCAGCGCTTTGATTCAACAAATTCCCTTATTAACTTTACCGCACTTGATCCGACTATTAAGCTGACTAATGTCATGAGAATTGGAAATACTGTTTATGTAATTGACAAAGAAAGACATAAGGCCGCGACCTACAATTTGGAAGCAAAAACAACCGAATCATTGCAAAATCTTTCTTATGATGGTGTGATTGAAAAAATAGCGCTTCTAAGCGACAAATCCAGTGCGGCTTTGCTCGCTTCAGGGCCTGCTAACCTTTATATATACAATTCCAAAACCAATTCCACCCAGCAAGCTACTCAAATCGGCGGGACTGCTTGGCCGGAAGCTGTAGCCATCGCCAGCTATATGAACAATATCTACTTGCTCGCACCGAACGATAATCAGATTTTCAAATATACTTCTTTGGTCGGAAGTTATTCTACTCGCAATAATTATATTTTAGACACCATCTCCTTGGATTTGAAAGATGCGGTTGATTTGGCTATAGATGGAAGCGTCTACATTTTAATGAAAAACGGAGACGCACTGAAGTTTATTTCCGGACAAAAAATGGAATTTGGCTTTACCGGATTACCAAACAATGTTAATGCCGACCAGAAGGATCCGAATGCCAAAATGGTTAATCCGATTCGAATTATCACAAATGTCGATATGGCCAATCTTTATGTCGCTGACGCAGGCGCGAAAAGAGTCGTGGTTTTTGATAAAGACGGCAAATACAAAACCCAATTCGTATCTAACCAATGGAATGATATGAAAGACATCGCCGTTTCATGGGAGAACAAAAAACTCTATGTGCTATCCGGAACAGAAGTATTTGAAGTAGATATTTCTAAATAAATTACATTTTTTCTCTCGCTTCGATTCCCATCAAAGCAAGGCAATCTTTTAAAACGACCTCGGTCGCTTTTATTATTTTAAGGCGAATAGCTTCTCTCTCATCGCCGATAATTCGGCAATTATCATAAAATTTATGAAATTCAGTCGCAATCTCATGCGCGAAAAATGGGATTTTATAAACCTGATAATTCTCACCCACTTCTTTAATTAACTCCGGGTATTGGGAAAGTTTTTTAATTAAATTAATTTCGTATTTAAAATTTTGATTTTGGAGTGACGGACGATAGTCCGTTATCTTTCCTGTGACAGACTTTCGTCTGTCATTCCGATTAATCTTCGAGAGTACGCTATGTATCCTAGCTGACGCATACTGAACATAAAATACCGGGTTCCTCGAGCTCTGCTCTTTTGCCAAATCCAAATCTATATCAATATGATGCCCATAATCTTTTGAAATGAAAAAGTAGCGGGCTGATTCTAAACTCATCTCCTCCGCTGCTTCGCGAAGAGTGATGAAATTCCCCTTTCTCTTGCTCATCCTGACTTCCTTGCCGCCCTGCATGAGATGAACCAGTTGAAAAATGATTAAATCCAGTTTGCCTTCATGCTTTAAAATTTTTGCGACAGCTTGCAATCTCCCCACATAACCATGATGATCGGCTCCGAGAAAAATAATAATTTTACCAAATTTTCGTTGTGAGAACCTTTCATAAAGATAAGCGACATCCGACATTAAATAAGTGAAATTACCATCGGTCGTTTTTACTACGCGATCTTTTTCGTCGCCATATTCGGAAGTTTTCAACCAATAAGCTCCTTCGTTTTCATAAACCAGATTCTTGGCTTTAAAAAAATCCCACATTTTATAAACCAGTTTCTCTTTGAAAAGGATTGATTCGGTAAACCAGCGATCAAACTTGATCCCGAGAAACTTTACATCTTTTTTTATAAATTCATCGAGAATTATTTTCGCCGCCATCTCTCCTGTTCTCTCATAGTTTCGCCTGATCCATTCAATTCCTTTTTGCTTTTTTATTTTTCGCGCCACTACATCAATATATTCTCCGCCATAAATGTCTTCGCCTTCCACTGTTTCGATTTCTAAATCCAAATTTTTATAAACTGACTTAGCTAAAATTTTAACCTGATTTCCGGCATCATTCACATAATACTCGCGTTTAATATTATAGCCGTTTTTTGCCAAAACATTCGAAAGCGTATCACCGGAAAATCCTCCCCTGCCGTTTCCAAGAGTTAATGGTCCGGTGGGATTGGCGGAAATGAATTCAACTTGAATTTTCTTCTCCTTGCCGGAATTATTTGAACCATACTTGCTTTTTTCTTTTAAAATGTTGCTTAATTCTTTCAAATAAACTGATGAATTTAAAAAGAAATTGACATATCCGTCGCAAGCCTCAACTTTTGCGATTTCTTTGGCGGGCGTTAAATTTAACGCCCCTACGATTTCGCCGGCGATATCTCTTGGATTTCTTTTTAACTGTTTAGCGAGAATGAACGATATATTCGTCGCAAAATCTCCATACCCCTCCCTCTCCGGCACAGAAATATCGTATTGATCAATTTCAACTTTGAAAAGTTTTTTGACAACCTTATCGATTTGTTTGCGAAGTAATTCTTTCATGGTATTTTTATAGAGGATCCTTTCTCCACTTGTCTTTAGCAAATTCATTTTGTATTATTACATCTGCATATATTTGGTCGCCATTCTCTATTTTTACATCTGGTCTGGAAATAAGGACATGAAGATCAACCTTAGAAAGTGGGAGACCGACTAAACTGGCCGCTTTTTGTAATTGATAATTCTCATTATCACGATATCTTTTTATTGCTCCCTCTAACTTATCGGTTGGCATATCACCAGGGCTTGAGCCTGCCCCAAAAATCACAACGCCACCGTCTTTTATTTCATCTGGAACAGAAAAGCGCTGGAGCGAATCATAATCACTAATCAAGTATCGAGGAATTTTTTGTTGTGAGTATTCCCTGCTCAATCTTTGGCTAAGAGTGGTTTTGCCTACATCCCAATCATGCGATGCCGGTCCCGCAATAGTAACTACAACAAAGTCTCGCTCGGCAAGAAGTGCTTCGGTTTTTTTAATTATTTGTTCTACGCCCTTTTCAAAAGGATATTCCCTCTTTTCTACTATAGGTGTTATTTTTTCTTGAAATTCTTTCATAAAAAAATTTATTTTTCAAAAACCAATTCTCTCCTTTTGTCATCCTCGAACTCTATTTCGTGATTACAAAATTATATATAAGAATCACGAAGAGAATATCGGGGATCTATAATTAATTTGTGATAAATTATTTAAAAGCATCTCCCATATTCTATTAAAAGATCCTTGATTTTCTGTTGATCCGCCAGTTGGCGGACATCAGAAGCTCGAGGATGACAGATTAAGGATGGTTTTCGCGCTTAATTTTAAAACTCTAAAGAATTAATTCCGGAATTCAGTCTTTAGACTTTTATTTTTACAAACTTCCTCTTCCCCACCTGCACAATCATCCCATCATGAATCCCCAGAACTTCTTTCGAATCTTCTATTCTCAAATCGTCAATCCTTACCGCACCTTGTTCAACCAATCTTCTGGCTTCGCTTTTGCTAGTGGCTAATTCCAATTTAAAAACTAAATCTACTATATTTATATTTTTATCTGAAATCTTTTTTTCTTCCATATCTTGCGGTTTTTCATGCTCTTGGAATTGTTTGTTGAACACTTCGCCGGCTTTTTCGGCTTTATTATGATCATAAAATGCCTCGACAACTTCATGGGCCAATTTGAATTTGATATTGCGCGGATTTTCTCCTTTTTTCATAGCATCCGCAAACATTTTTATTCCTCCGTCCGGAATATCGGTCAAAAGCTCAAGGCCGGGCAAAATCATTCCATCCGTCCAGCTCATTACCTTGCCAAACATTTCCTCGGGTGAATCAGAAAGCGCAATAATGTTTCCTTCGGTCTTACCCATTTTCTTTCCTGTCGGATCTTCCAGAAGTTTTGTCGTTATTACAAACTTTTCTTTGTTCAGCATTTTTTTCATCAAGGTTCTGCCGGCCAACATGTTGAACATCTGATCATTGCCACCAATTTCACCATCAACATCCATGGTGACAGAATCGTAAGCCTGAAAAACCGGATATACAAATTCATGAAGATAAATTTCTTTTCCTTGCTTGATCCTTTCCTGAAACATATCCCGCTCCAACAATCTTGAAACTGTAAAATGAGACATTAACTCCAACATGTCTACCGGCTTTAATTTATTGGTCCATTTCTCGTTATGCAAAAAACGAATATTCGTTTTTTTAAAATCCAAAATCCGGCCGATTAGCTTTTTATAATCCTTGGCATTTTCCAAAACCTGTTTTCGGGTTAATTTGACCCTGGTGGCCGTTTTATCCGTTGGATCACCTATTTGGGCGGTAAAATCCCCAATCAAAACGATAACTTTGTGTCCGAGATCTTGAAATTCTTTTAACTTTCGCAAAGGAATGGAGTGCCCAATATGAATATCTCCCGTCGGATCAATCCCCATATATATGGTTAGTTTTTTCCCAGATCTTAATTTCTCCTCCAAAAACTCTCGGGTGGGAAATATATTTTCCACTCCCCTATTTAATAAATGCTGAATTTTCGCCTCATCAATTTTTGCCATAAAAATAGTTATTGGTATCTAGAAGTATAATACAATGAAGAACATTTTTATTCAACAAAAATAAATCTCTCGGCTTTGACATTTGAAATTTGACATTTGAGATTTCTATCATACTTGCCACAAATCTCGGGTTCTGGTATTATATTCATTGTCACATCAAAGTAATTAACCTAAACAATGTATATTCCTTCAAAAAAATCCCGTCTTTTTAAACGAAGAAATAATATGGTTTCCGGAGAACACTATAGTTTTTCATCTTCGAGTAGTTCCGGTCCCTTGGGAAGATATTCACCCGAAACCAGAAGGAAAATTTTAAAATATCTTCTCTATGGAGCGGGAATTTTTGTATTTCTTATCATTACCCTTTTTGTCTGGTACTCTCGCGACCTGCCCAATCCGTATAAAATTAATGGCCGAGATATTGCTCAATCGACCCAGATTCTCGATCGCAACGGCAAACTACTCTACGACATTCATGGCGAAGAAAACCGAACTTTGATGAAAATCGACGATATTCCCGAGAATATAAAAAAGGCTACGGTCGCCATAGAGGATCAGGATTTTTACAAGCACATGGGGATTGATCTGAAAGGTGTAGCCAGAGCTTTCTTTTACGACATCGTCCATCGCAACGCTACTCAAGGAGGATCCACGATTACCCAGCAATTTGTCAAAAATGCGCTTTTGACTTCAGACAAGAGTGTAGCTCGAAAAATCAAAGAGCTTATTTTGTCTATTGAAATTGAAAAAGTCTATTCCAAAAATGAAATTCTGGGAATGTATCTGAATGAAATTCCTTACGGTAATAATGCCTATGGAATCTATTCCGCTTCCAAAACCTATTTTGGCAAAGAACCAAAAGATCTGACATTAGCCGAATCGGCACTTCTAGCTTCTGTTCCGCAAGCACCAACCTATTACAATCCTTACGGATCTAATACCGATGTTTTGATGGCCCGAAAAGATTATACACTGGATAAAATGGTTGAATTGGGATTGACCACCAAGGCGGATGCTGATGTTGCGAAGAAAGAAGAAATAAAATTTGTCCAGCAAGATCAAGGAATTTTGGCGCCTCATTTTGTTATGTATATCAAAGATCTGTTGGCGCAAAAATACGGCGAAGATCGGCTTCAGCAAGGCGGATTGATTGTAACCACTTCCCTTGATTTGGACAAGCAAAAGATCGCTGAAGATGTCCTAACCAACAGCAAAGCAAATTTGAAAGCTAGCGGCGCTTCAAACGCGTCTCTGGTTTCAATGGATCCAAAAACCGGTGAGATATTGGCAATGGTGGGAAGCGTTGATTATTTTGATACTGCTAATGATGGCAATGTTAATGTGTCCATTCGTCCTCGGCAACCGGGGTCGAGCCTAAAACCTTTTATTTATGGTTTGGCTTTTAATAATCTGGGCTATGCTCCTTCCACTATGATGATGGATGTACAAACCGATTTCGGCCAAGGCTACAAGCCGGGTAACTATGATGGCCAATTCCGCGGCCCAGTTTCTATTCGAAAATCTCTCGGCAATTCATTGAATATTCCGGCTGTCGAAACATTAGCCATGGTGGGCGTAAAAAACGCCACTGACTTTGCTCAAAAAATGGGGTTGACTACTTTGACAGATCCGGATCGTTACGGATTGTCTCTGGTTCTTGGAGGCGGAGAAGTAAAACTTTTGGAAGAAGTAAATGCTTACTCTGTCCTTGCCAATGGTGGTATAAAACACGATATTCATTCAATTTTAAAAATTACCGATAGCTCCGGAAAAGTTTTGGAAGAATACAAATCCAGTGAAGATAAGGGTACAAGAATTCTTGACGAAAATCCGAATTACTTGGTAACCAATATCTTATCCGATGATAATGCCCGTGCCGAAATATTCGGTATGGGCGGAGTTCTGACGCTTCCGGGACGGCCTGTCGCCGCAAAAACCGGAACGACTGATGAATATCGCGATGCTTGGACATTTGGCTATACCCCATCGGTTGTTACAGGGGTCTGGGCGGGAAACAATAATAATGCCGAAATGAATCATGGATCCGGCGCTATGGTAGCCGCTCCAATTTGGAATAGTTATATGAAACAAATTCTATCCGGAACACCGGTAGAACAATTTGCCGTTCCATCCGGAATAGTTCATGTTCCGGTGGATGCTTTGACCGGTATGCTGCCGCTTTCTAATCTTTCTCCGGAGACAGCTCAAAAATTGCCTACCGCTGACGGAATTTTCTGGAGCAAATTCCAGCCTCAAGCGACAGATAGTGTTCACAAAGTAATAAAAGTCGTCAAGGGCGGTGATAAATTAGCCGATTCAGATTGCCCGGACAGCATGACTGAAGAAAAAGTATTTTTGGAATTTCATTCAATTAACCCTTCCAATCCGAATTGGGAAAATGCGGTTGTGGCTTGGGCCAAAGCAGCCGGGCATAACAATGTCCCAACCGAAAAAGAAAGCTGTAAAGACGCGGTCAAAGAAAATCAGCCGACAATTACTATCAACTCCCCTCTTGCCAATGCCGATATCAGCGGAAAATTAACCATCATCATCTCCTATATCGCAAAAAAAGATGTTGATAAAATCGAGTATTATATTGATGATGAAAAAATCGCCGAGAAAAAATCCGGCGATCCTACCAATGCCGGAAATAATTTCAATCTTGAAGACTTTGCTCTGCCGGCAACTCTTTCCGGAAAAGCTAATATCAAAGTAGTTTTGACCGATAAGCTCGGTTTGAAAGCGACCGATGAGGTCTCGGTGAATATCAAGTAGAAAAATTCAAGGGGACTCCACAGGAGTCCCCTTTTTGTTATATTTTCAAGAGGTGAAGTGATAAAGATTCACTTCTTTTTTTTGGTTGTGGCGGTTTTGACGGGAATCTTCACTTTAACCATAGCCAGAGTGTTGGACCATTCCTGACCGCTCATCGTTCCCATCATGTGCGGCCGTCCATTGGCATTGAGTTTGGGCGAGTTTTTGTCTGGCACATCTTCGCCATTAATATCATACCTCATGGTACCGCGAAGATATGTGCCCCCTTTTTGAACATCCACAACAGTGAGTTGTGCAATCCGCCCAAAATGTCCCAACCTCTCACTTCCCAACCGTTTTATTCCCTTACTGCAATCGCACCGGTTCCCAGCCTTATCGACAGGCCACGATGCCATACTAGCAATACGGATATCACAGGCGATGAACTTGTCGCCGACTTTTACATCGACATCCGGCGGGTAAAGTTTGCAGAGCGGTGCCTCCGTGTTGGCATAAACGCAGAAAAAAATATCCGGCGATGTTTCCATTACATAGTAATAAGGTAGATGCCGCATTCCGTTCGGAGATGGAAGCCGCGGATTATCTATGCGGCTGTAAATCGTAACGCTCTCATTTTCTCCTCCCCAGGTCTTCTGGAAATCCGCCACGATGCCGCCCCTTTTCATAAAAACGAAGGGTGCTTGGCAAACGGTTCCTTCTTTGTGTTCGTAGTATTGCGAGTATTCGCACAACACCGGCCGCTCAAATTCCTCAAAAAGCGACGGGTATTCCGGTGAGACAGCGACCATCTCCCCATTCACTTCTTCGAAGTTAAGCTGGCCGATAGCGACCGGCGGATGAAGCGTTTTGGCGGTCGAGACCGCCGGGATTGCAAACAGAGCCGACAGCACTGCCACAACGATCAAGCTGATCTTTGCGTTTTTCATGAGTTGACCTCTTCCTCCGGGCTCGCCGGATATTTTGTTTTGATTGGTAAGATGCTTTATCTCACGGGCGTATTGCCATACGCCCCTACAAAGTATATTTTGGCTTATTATACAAGGTTTTTTGAAAGAATGCAAGAGAGAAATCAAATAGTTATATACTAAGAAAAAAATTATAAAAACCTTACTAAGAGTTTTTATTTATAAAAAACACCTCTATTGACACAATTTTTAAAAAGAGTACTATTTAATCAGTGCCATTTATTAGATGGTCGGCACATTTAAAATCTAAACGCGAGGGAGGCCTGCGATGATATTCAACTCTAGTGTTGCCTACATGAAATCGCCATTCATGCAGGTCGTCCGAGACGGAGACTTCGCTATAATCTGGCACTCGTTGTTTGGCTATCCGCGAATTGTTCCTATCGAGACGCTCAAGTTTCTTGAATCGTTGTCGGAACCGACAATGATTCAGTCACAGCTCGGTAATGAACTAGATAAGGAAAGCCGAGAAACAATCGAGGAATTCGCGCACTGTTATTTCCTCATTCCAAAAGGTTTTAACGATCGAGCTTTCCTCGAAGAAAAGATGAGGGAAAGAGAAAAAGAAATTAGCAGTGGTTCACTGATTGACCATCTCGAGCTTATCATGAGCGAGGTGTGCAATTTTCGTTGTACCTACTGCATCCATTTCAATAATCTGGAAACCTCCGACCGCATCAATAATCCCGAGAAATTCATGCGGTTTGAGATGGCCAAGGAGGCTGTAGATCAGTACTTCGAAATTCTCCGTGAACATGGAAAGCATACCATCGAAATCAATTTTGGCGGAGGCGAACCGCTGATGGCATGGTCGGTTATCAAGCAAGTGCTTGAATACTGCCGCGCCACCTATGGTTCGGAGTTCGAATTGCAATTCTCGATCAACACAAATGCTTCCTTTATCACGCAGGAGATCGCTGAAACTCTGAAGAAATATCGGGTTGGAATCGCTTCCAGCCTCGATGGCTTGCAGGAAGAAAATGACCGCGTTCGGCTAACAAAGTCCGGTGGCGGAACATTTTCCCAAATCCTGCTGGGATTCGATAAGCTAGTGCAAGTGGAATACCCACTTGAAGGAATTGCCGTAACAGTAACCGAGAAGAATTTCCGCGGACTGAACGAGTCGATTGTTGACTGGGTGATAGCTCGCGGAATGAAAGACATTAGGATTGATATCGATGTTCTCGATATGGTAGAAATACCAGTTGAGGATATCGTCGCGAAACTAATGCGCATTCGGAGCTATGCGATGAAACAAGGCATCGATGCTCCCGGTTTCTGGTCGCGGCCAGCCGAGAATCTCAATGAGTCAACGCTCGAAAGCCGCGTCGCGTTCTGCGGCGGGGTTCGCGGCAACAGCATCTGCATAGATCCATCCGGAGATATTTACGGATGCGGCTACAGCACAACTCTACTCGGGAATCTCTCGGAAATTCGATCGCTTCATGCGCCCAACTCTGCCTACTATCGCTTCGTGAAAAGCCGTCTTACTGGAGCGATGGAGATGTGCAAGGGATGTATGATCGAGGGGCAATGCGGCGGCGGCTGCAATATCACGCAGGAATTCGTTCGAGCCACTAAAACTGCTAAAATCGAGCGGATGTGCGACCTTTACCGCCGAATGACTCAAGAAATTCTCCGAGAACAACTGCGAGAAGCAACGGCATCATAGCCAAAAATTTCCCAGGCCACAACCAGGGGGAGGTGAAAGCTAATGAAAACAAAGGGACGGCCGACCCTCCAAGTCAGGAGGCTGCCGAGTCTGAAGGTGTGCAACACCTGCCGACAACAAAGCAACTGCCACTGATCGTGGTGGCGAACAACGATTTACCGGTCTGTACGGGACTAAGGGAAAATGCTATACTCCCCTTAGTCCTGTTTTTATTTACTATATTAAACTTATGCCAAAGCTTTCTTTAAGAAAAACTACAAATTTTGACAAAAAATACTTTGCCAAATGGTGGAGAGATGAAGATCTGATTAAATTAACCAGTGGCGTTTTGGAACCCATTTCTGAAAAAGAAATAGAAAAATATTTGTCCGCAATGGTGAAAAGCCGAACTGACTATCATTTTATGATTGTTTTTGATAAAAAAGTCATTGGCCATATTGCTTTGGCCAAAAGAAGAAGTGGTTGGTATGAAACACAAATCGTAATTGGCGAAAAAGCATATTGGGGAAAGGGACATGGCGCAAAAGCGGTTCAATCACTGCTTAAAAAGGCTAAACGATTGAGTATCTCAAAAATCTATTTGGAAGTTAGACCGGACAATCTTAGAGCGATTCGCGCTTATGAAAAATGCGGTTTCAAAAAAATAAAAACGATGTACTATCCAAAAAATAAGTATCTGCCAAAAACATTGAGAATGGAATTGAAATCGGAGCTCTTGACCCCCTCTCCCAAAGTGCTAGAATGAAAACAAATAAGAACTTTCGAGTTTTAAATAATTTTTTTATGCGAAACAAAAATAAAAACCAATCCGGAATCGCTCTCATCACCACGATAATTTTGACTTCGATAATGTTATCTTCGATGGTTTTGATTACCAAAGAAATGACTGATGAAGCCAGGAATTCCATTCGCATCGATAACTCCATGATCGCCTACTACGCCGCCGAAGCGGGGGTGGAAGATGCGCTGCTGGAATTTCGGTACGATCATAGCGCGGAGATATCAAAGGAAAACGATGCCAACCCAGCCATTGTTGATGTTGCCTGCACGCCGCCGGATAATTTCAACTGCACCCCCAGAACCGTAAATCTTAGCACCAATGCACGAGATTATAATGCGAAATCTTTTAATACATCCTACTATGATGTTCTTATGTGGAACAGGGTCAAAAGCATTTTGAACCAAAAAATTTTGCGTGACGATACGGCAGAGTTTGTGGTGCCAAATATGGTAGATAATGTTATTTTAGATTGGAGTTGGGATTCGGAAATAGATACTCAAAACAGTGGTTTTAGGGTAGAAATAACTGTATATAATGAGGATGGAAGTATGGTACCTATAGAAAAGGATGGGAAAAAATTTACTGATCCAAGCACAAAATCGATAAAACTATATAGTTCACTTTTGGGTTCTGGTAAAAAAATAATTAGAATAAAGCCGGCTTATGTAGATAAAGGAAGTTATGACCCAATCACAGAATCTTATTCGGAAGGAAAATCTCTTCCAAGTGGGATCACACCTTCTATAAATTTAAACATAAACCAGACACCTAATTCAAATTTTATAGCCGGCACAATCACAAAAATTGAATCGGTTGGATATTATGGTGGGGTGGCTAGAAAAATCAGCGCTACAGTAGATCGCCCATCAGGAAATATCTTAAATATCTTTGATTATGTTATTTATAGTGGAGGTGACCTAATAAAATAGATTAAGAAATTCAAGAGCCCCCGGGTTCCGGGGGCTCTCTTTATGTGGAAGGTTTTTAACCTGTTAGTAGGTGAATTTCTGGACATTGTTCTTTGCGGTAGAACCATCGCTAACATAAACAATGCCACCAGAAGTTATTGTGATGCCAACCGCAGCCAGAAATTGGCCATCAGCCGATCCGAGAGATCCGATGGAATACAGAAATGTTCCAGTATTTGTAAAAACCTGAACTCGGTTGTTCCCGAAATCCATCACATATATATGGTTTGAAGAATCAGAACCCATATATGACGGAAGACTGAAACAACCATTACCGGAACCACTGCATCCCCATTTCGCCACAAAAGCACCATCAGAGGTAAACTTCTGTATGCGATTTCCACCGCTTTCCGATACATAGATGTTATTTTGACTATCAACAGTTATTCCCCATGGCTTGTTAAACTGGCCGTCGCCAGTTCCTTTTGAGCCCCATTTTAGTAGGAAGTTCCCATTGATGTCAAATTTTTCTATGCGGTGATTTACTGTATTGCCAACTGTGGATGTATCATCAACCACATAGATATTGTTCAGCAAATCGAAGGCACATCCCTTCGGCTCATTAAACTGACCATCCCCCATGCCAATGCCCCCGAACCGCCGTAGAAAGACATGAGATGAGTCGAGCAAGATTACTCCTTCTTCTACAATTGCGATTGTGCCGTCCACCTTGCTGACGCAGACCGCCTCGGGAACGCTCAAATTCGTGGTTCCCAAAATTGCCGGTCCGATGTAGGCGATGTGAGCACCGTTGGCATCGGTCACATCCACGCGGTTATTGTTCTGATCAACCACATAGACATTGCCCGAATTATCAACAGCCAGACCGCGCGGATTGTTGTATTGCCCGTTTCCCGATCCGGTTGTCCCCCACTTGCTCACGAAATGCTGCTGCGGGATGGTTGTCGTGCACCCCGTAGTGTTGAAACTACACGCGGAGCACGAAAGCGTTCCGTCGGTAAATCCCCGACTAGCGCAGGTCGCGCCGTTCAGATTCGCGCCGTCACACTGCTCGGAACCATTGATCACGCTGTCTCCACAGTAGGCGCCGATTACCGTGTGCGGTTGACAGGAAGTGTCACAGTAAAAACACTCCGTCCCGTATTCCGACACACAGGCTGTGTTTGTATTATTCGCACCGTTGTCGCAAGTTTCGAGTCCATTGATGGTGCCGTCTCCGCAATAATTGCCGGAGGCAGTGTGAATGGACTGTTCGAGATTCGCGATCAGCGTGCTATTGTTTGACAGCGTCGTCATCGCCTCGGAAATCGAGGTCGCCGTTGACAAATCCAACGATGCCGCGGTCGCGTCAGTCTGAACTTGCGCCGTCATGGCCGCAATTTGTTCATCCGTATAGGATGTTGACAGAGGTTGCGCATTCGCGATGATTTCTTGCGTCACCAGTTCGCTGAATGGGTTTATATCGACCACATTCCGCGTGATGCGCGTGCCTCGCGATTTGATCATGGCCCGCATTTTATTCGGGCCGCCACCGACCACGAAGACAAAGATGCTGTCCGGGTCGATGTTTGTTGGGATGTCTACGGAAAAGTTCCCGTTTTCATCCGTCCTTCCGTGGGCAACCTCATTTCCCCTCTGTTCTCCTCTTTCATTAACCATGATTATTGTAACGGTAACGCCGCTCTTCCCTCTCAAGCCGTTATTCGGTGTTGCTGCCAAGCGCCCCGAAACGCGTCCCAGCGAAACTCCTTCAGGTGCCAGGACGAGCCCCGTAATTGTTGTTCCCTCCACGCAGTTGAGCGTGGGAATCATCCCGACGCTGTTTCGCGAAATCATGAGCAGATCATTCGAGAGAACTTTTCCGTCCGGCGCGTTGGGAGGAATAGCCACATCGGCGCGGCTTTTTTGCGCATCCGAAAGCGGCAAGACATCCAAACTGGCGCGAGCCGTCATAAGCACATCATTGGAACGGATGTACCCATCCCCCGAAACATCCCCGCATAAAGCCGAAGCTGCCCGAGGATTAGCGGCCAGAAGAATAGCCGCAGCAATCACAGTCAGTAACCACTTTGTCCAGATTTTCATATCCCGCACCTCTTTCTGTTTTTCGATTTTTGTTTATTTCAACCAAAGCCATTGGCTTGGTTTAACAATATGTGAGTTGTTAATGTGCCAAATCATACCCATTCGTGGTATCCGGATGATAATTATATTATTTGGGTCGTAATTAAAAAATAGCACTATTAAGCTAAAAAGTCAAGGGTTTTTGGGATATTACCTATCGCTAAGTTCGTTAAGAGCTTCCAAAGTTTCCTTCGCGCACTTTTCCCACGAAAACTCCTCCGCTAGTTCATAGCCACGCCGCACCATTCCCTCTCGTTTTCTTTTATCTTTGAGAACTTTGGTAATTGCCAGACATATTTCATCTGTTTTATTTGGATTAACAAGTACGGCTGCATCTTTAAATAGTTCCTGAAAAACCGGAATATCAGAAGCCACCACCGGCAAGCCCGCTAAAAAAGCTTCTACTACCGGAATTCCAAAACCTTCATAGCTGGAAATAAAAGTGAAAAGCTTGGCATTATGCAGTAAATAATCTTTTTCTTCTTCCTTCACATATCCGGTAAAAACCACCCTTCCCTGCAAATTATATTTGGCAATTAATTCATCTACCAATTCATAATCCTTATTTTTACTGCCAGCCAAAACTAACTGTAAATCGGCTCCAGTTGATAAAACCTCATAAAAAGCTTTGATTAGATTGGCGATATTTTTCTTTTTTTCAACCCGGCCGATAAATAAAAGAAAAGGTTTGGTAATTTTAAATTTCTCCGCAATCACTTCCCATTTGACATCCTGATAATTTTCCTTTTTATTAATCGGAGCGTCGTAGCCCAAATAAATCACTTTAATCTTATCTTCGCGCGCTCCATAAAATTTTATCAGATCATCTTTAGTGGTTTGCGATATGGTAATTATCTTGTCGGCAATCATCAGCGAATAGCGGGTCGAGAAATCCAGATAATATCGATCAAAAGCCGAATAGCTTTCCGGAAAATACTTGAAGGCCAAATCGTGAATAGTAGCCACCTTTTTCCCCGGAAATGGAAGCAGCGGCAAAACATGGGCCGGAATAAACATTAGATCCAACCGATCTTTCCATAATTGAGCCGGCAAGCGAATCTGCGACCATAATCTGGGGAAAGGAATCTCTTTCAAACGAAAATTAGCCGGTAATTCCAAAAGCTCCAAGTCATTAGCTTTGGGCGTGTATAAAACATAAGCGTTATGCCCGGGATCATTTGGCCCATCTATTTTTTTTAGCCAATGAATCAGTTTGGAAGAATAGATTTCTATTCCCGTTTTATTTTTCAAATTTTGCCTGACATCGATGCCGATTAACATTTTTTTATTATACAATAAAAAAATAAAATTCTAAATCCCAATTTCTAAATTCTAAATAATGTCAAATTTCAAATCTTTGATTCTATATTTTTTGAATTTTGTATTTGAGATTTGTTTAGGATCTAGTGCTTAGAATTTGGAATTTACTTATTTTTATGATAAAATAAGTTTTATGAGCAAAAAGAGGAAGTTATTCCTAAAATTTTTATATTACTTTTTTATTTCCCTAGTTTTATTAGCCTTAGCCGCCGTATGCTTGGGTATTATTTTTTATGCCTCGGGATACCAATTCAACTGGAAAGCCAGGAAGATAGAAAAAACCGGTATGTTGATGATCAATTCCCAAGAAGATAGTCTGAAAATTTTTATTGATAAAAAACAAGTCGAGGCTGTTCAAAGCCGATCGGTTGTAGTTCTTTCTTCCAGTTACACTTTGACTATCCTTCCGGGAGAATATGATTTGGAAATTCAAAAAGACGGTCGCATACCTTATGATGAACGAATTAAAATAGAACCCGAACTGGTAACTAAAATCAGTGATGTCCTGCTGCTGCCGGACAAAATCTCTGACGAAAATATCTTAACTCGTGAAATGACTAGTTATTCTTTTTCTCCGGATAATAAAAAAATTGTTTATCAAACTCCGGATAATAAAGTTTTGACCTACAACATTAATACAGCCGGAGAAAAAATGCTGGATGAGAAAACTATTCCGGAAAAAATTGCCTCCTATACTTGGGAGGTGAATAGTGGTAGAGTGGCTTTGAAAATTAATAAAAAAGAAGGAAATTATTATTATATTTTGGATCCGGAAAACCTGCAAAATTCTTTCTTTTTACAGGATAAAGTGTCTTCTTCGCTTTTTTTTGATAGTATCTATTTTTCTAATTTTAATCCTGATGAATTTTTTGGAATTAATAAAAACACTCTTTATAAAATTAATACCCATTCATCACAGACGGAAAAAATAGCTGATGATATCAGTCATTTTATCCAAAAGAAAAGTTTCTTCTATTTTTTGGATAAAGATGCTTCACTAATTCAGTATGATCCGAGAAGTTATAGAGCCACTATCATTTTGGAAAAGTTTGAACTGTCCGATGATTTTGACCTTGTAGAATTAAATAATGCGGGCGATATTTTTATCAAAAACAAAGGCACCCTCTATAAGATTAATGACAAAAATGACCTGGCGCTAATAGATAAAGCCGTAGAAGATCTAGTCGCCGCGGAGAGTCAAAACCAATTTTTATATACCAGAGAGTTTGAAATTTGGATTTATGATAGCAACACCAAACAGAGCAAAATGGTCACCCGTTTCAGTAAAAAAATTGAAAATTTGCAAGAATTTTTTAACAGCCGCTACCTTATCTATCAGCAAGGCAAAGATATCGAGGCGATAAAAAAGGACGGCAAAAATAATCAGACCGTTCATAATGATGTGGAAAATGTTAGAGTCTTTGACAAGAATAAAATTATCGTGGTAGAGCAGAAAGACAATCAAAAGGTTTTTAAGATTATTGACCTAACAGTGAAGTAGCAACTTTCTTTCTCAATTTATTATTTTTGGGATCAGGATCTACTTGAGAAGCTCGAACTACTAGCCGCTTATAATTGGTTCCCACCGGCGTACAGGTCATCAAAGATAAAATTGATTCATTATCGTTTTGATTCAAAACGCTCAACTCTTTGGGTGAAACTACCTTCATATCAAAGACTTTGTATGTATATCGATTACCTCCATAATTTACATAAATAATATCCCCTACAACTAATTTATCCAAAATACTGAAAATCGTATTAAATTTTCCATTGCTCCACCAATAATAAGATGAGTGTCCGGTAATAAAAACATTGCCCTCTTCTCCGGGAAAAGCTGTATCAAAATAATGCACTACGCCCTCTAAAAGCAATTTGTCAACCTCGGATTGAGCGCGAGTTTTGGCAAAAACTATAGGGGCTTGTACGCCGATTTTGGGTATCATCAGCGTATTATCAGGTCCGATATCTACTCCTATCTCGGGAAATTGGACTCCCCACCATTTGCCGGAGTGGTCATCAACATAATTAACATACCACCACCATTTTACATTGTTCCAAGCCGCCGGACCATTGATAACAGCGTAGACTGCAGTAAATACAAGAATAGCGACTATAATAAATTTCAGACTCTCAAAAACCATTCCTCCAAAAACCGCCAGTTCGCGCTTTAGCCAACGAGGAATGATGCTTTTTTTGTTTTCGTTTTGAAACATAAAAAAATTTAAAAAGTAATGAATTTCGTCAATAGACCATGATTAGCGTCGTAATAGTATCATTATACCAATAACTACTATGGCTATAGCTAGAAATACAATAGCTAAAATCCAACCTGTTTTAATTTCTTTAGCACTTTTATCCTTTCTGTAAGAAGGTACCAATAAACAAACTAGACCGGCTATAAACCATAAAAAAGAGAGTGGGAGTAATATAACTGAACCCTGTGCATGATATGTTGTTGGTGCTTTTGACCCAATCAAGACTACTCCTATTAATTCAATTATAACCGCTATTAACATAGTCAATCTAATATCCATGTCTTTCAGGCGCACATATCTTTTCTCTCTTCTCTTTTCTACAGACCCGTTAGTATTATTTACTGGCAATTCTGGTTCTATCATAGTTTTTATTTTAATTGTATTTTATTTTATTGGTATAACAACATATTAATGCCGTCGGTGGGAGTTGAACCCACATGGTATTGCTACCACACGATTTTGAGTCGTGCGCGTCCTGTATAAGAAATGGCCGAAGTGGGGGTCGAACCCACATGGTATTGCTACCACACGATTTTGAGTCGTGCGCGTCTGCCAGTTCCGCCATTCGGCCATTTTCTATACAGGATAAATCTGCCAGCCTGCCCGTCCGAAACTCGCACTGGCAATAACAGAATGTAATTCGTTTTGCCAGTAAGAGTGTAGGCGGGTTCCGCTATCTCGGCCGAAAACTAATTCAAAAACTATTATACTATAAAGTAAATCTTTTTCCAATAAAATATCCTTCTTTCCCTCTTGCCCTCTACTCTTTTCTAATATAAGATAAGATTATATCAAACAAAAACAAACTTATGTTTTCTTTATTTGCAAAAAAAGCAATACCGGTTAAAGAAAGAATCACCAAAAAACCGCATCCGGTTGTTCTAATTATTTTGGACGGTTATGGTATCTCTCCTATTCGCGAAGGAAATGCAGTCTGGAATGCCAATACACCCAATCTGGATTCTTACGAAAAAAAATACCCAAAAGCGCTTTTGCATACGGCTGGAAATGAAGTTGGCCTTCCTTATGGTGAATTTGGCAATAGCGAAGTTGGACATTTAAATATTGGTTCGGGTCGAGTAGTTTATCAGCCATTGCTGCGAGTTTCCAATGAAATTGAAGCTGGAAATTTATATAACAACGAGGCGATGGACGGCATCAAAAAACATCTTAAAAAAACCGGGGGTGCATTGCATCTGATGGGACTTCTCTCCCCCGGCGGCGTTCATTCTCATATTGAACATCTTTTTGCAATTCTTGATTGGTGCAAAGATAACAAAATCAAGAAAATATTTATTCATGTTTTTACCGACGGAAGGGATGCCCCGCAAAAATCCGGCGCGGAATACATAGAAGATTTAATTAAAAAAATTGAAGAGCTAAATATCAATGCTCAAATAGCCTCTCTCTCCGGACGATATTTTGCTATGGATAGAGATCGCCACTGGGATAGATTAAAAAAGGCTTATCAGGCCTGGATTGGAACGGGGAAAAATAGAAACGATAATCCTTCCGATGCAATCACTGAAAGCTACAAAGAGAAAAAAACGGATGAATTTCTAGATCCCGTTGTTATAACCGATAAAGATGGCAAACCACTGGGGCCAATATCTGGCGGGAATGCTTTATTAATGTTCAACCTTCGTCCGGACAGATCTCGCCAAACCTTAATGTCTTTTGTAAGCAACTCATTTGGCAGTTTCAAAACTAAAAAAATTGACGATCTTTTTGTGGCAACCTTGACCGAATATGATCCAAAGCTAAAAGCAAAAGTGGTATTCCCGGAAAAAGATATTAAAAATCCCTTGGGCGAGATATTATCAAAAAAAGGTCTGAAACAATTTCATATTGCCGAAACAGAAAAATACGCGCATGTCACTTATTTCTTTAACGGCGGCCGAGAAAAACCTTTCAAGGGAGAAACCAGAGTTATAGTCCCTTCGCCTTCTGTTCCAACTTATGATAAAAAACCGGAAATGAGCTGTGAAAAAATTGCTATCAGAGTTTTGGAAGAATTGGAAAAAGGAAAAGAAGATTTTTTCGTAATTAATTTTGCCAATGCCGATATGGTCGGACATACCGGAAATTATAAAGCGATTCTAAAAGCCGTGGAAGCGGTTGATCAATGTGTTGGAAAAATAGTCGAAAAAACTTTGATCCTTGGCGGAGCAGCAATAATCACAGCCGATCATGGCAATGCCGAAGAAACTATTAATTCTCAATCGAGCGAAAAAGACACGGAACATAATATCTATCCGGCTCCTTTTATTGTCATCAGCCACGATTTGGAAAATAAAAAAGAAACCTTGAACTTCAAAGAAGCTATTTCCGAACCGATTGGTTCGCTAGCTGACATAGCACCAACTATTTTGGATTTAATGGGAATAGAACAACCTACGGATATGACGGGGATAAGTTTGTTGAACAGCTTGAAATAAAAGATAAAATATAAAAAATAAAAAACAAGAATTAAAAACTTAAAAATAGATTTATTTTTGCATATTTAAGTATTTGTTTTTTATCTTTTATTTTTAATTTTTTATATTTCTAATGAAATCCAACATTTTCTCTCCCAAAAGTATCGCCATCATCGGTGCTTCTCCTCACAAAAAGAAGCTTGGTTTTCAAGTTTTAAAAAATGTTATCGATGGCGGATACAAAGGGAAAATTTATCCAATTAACATTGATCCATCTATCCGTCATATTCAGTCTCATAAATCTTATTCTTCTGTCCTAAAAGTCCCAGGCAAAATCGACATGGCAGTATTTGTCATCCCGGCCAAATTTGTTCCCCAAGCTCTACAAGAATGTGGGAAGAAAAAAATAAAATTGGCTGTAATAATTTCTGCAGGTTTCAAAGAAGTTGGCGGTGAGGGCGTTGAACTTGAAAAACAGATTTTGAAAATCGCCAAAAAATCCGGAATAAGAATATTGGGGCCGAATTGCCTTGGTTTTATAAATACTAAAATAAAATTGAACGCTTCTTTTGCCCCTTCAATGCCTTCTGATGGAAATGTTGCAGTGGTATCCCAATCAGGTGCAATTTGTACTGCGATTCTGGATTGGGCAAGCAAAAACCACATTGGTTTCTCAAAATTTTTCTCTTTGGGCAATAAATCTGATATCACAGAATTAGACCTTCTCCCCTATTTGGCCTCCGACAAACAAACGAGCGTGATAACATCTTATCTTGAAAATGTTGCCGGAAATAATGGCGGTGATGATTTTCGAGGAGTAGCCGAAAAAACTACCCTCAAAAAACCAGTCGTAATTTTGAAGGCTGGAATCAGCGAGAAGGGTGCCGCCGCAATTTCATCGCACACTGGATCGCTTGCCGGATCAAATCAAGCTATCTCATCTCTTTTTAAGCAGAGTGGGGTTATTCGCGCTAATTCTCTTGAAGATCTTTTCGATTATGCAGAAGCTTTTTCTTTGTTGAAAGCTCCAACCGGAAATCGCGTTGCAATTATTACCAATGCCGGCGGACCGGGAGTTATGACTACGGATGCGATTGAGGGGACAAAATTAGAATTGGCAACTTTAACAAATGAAACCCAAGAGAAGCTAAAAAAAGTTTTGCCACCGGCGGCGAATATTCACAATCCTATTGACCTCGTTGGAGATGCTGATGATCTTCGCTACAAAAACGCTTTAAACATTATTGAAACGGATAAAAATGTTGATTCAATTTTAGTTTTATTAACACCCCAGACTTCCACAAAAATAGAAGCTACCGCTGAATTAGTTTTAAAGAAAATAAAGAAAAGTAGTAAAACAATTATTCCAATTTTTATGGGAGGCAAAAGAGCTAATCATGGCATTGATATTTTTGAGAAAAATCATTCTGCAGTTTTCGAATATCCCGAGCGCGCCGTTAAAGCTTTGGAAAAAATATCTTTCTGCCAATCGTGTGAGATGGGAATACGAAAAATCTACCCACCCAAGATTTTAAAAATAAAAAAATCAAGGAAAAATAAAGTTAACAAAATTATTGTAGGGGCACGGCGTGCCGTGCCCGAAAATCAACCCACCTTAATTGCTGGTTCAACCGCTGATGAGATTTTAAAACAATATGATATTCCGATTTTGAAATCTTCTCTCGCAAAAGCGAGAAGTGAAGCAATCAAAAAAAGTAAAAAAATCGGCTTTCCCGTTGTTTTTAAAATTGATTCTCCCGATATCATCCATAAAAGCGATGTGGGCGGAGTAATCGTCGGAATAAAAAATGAAAAAGAAGCCGGCGTCGCTTTTTCAAAAATAATGTCAAATATAAAAAGGAATGCTCCTCGCGCCAAAATCAATGGCATTATGATTTATGAAATGGTATCCCTTGGAATTGAATTTTTTATCGGAGCAAAAAGAGACCCGACTTATGGCCCTTTAGTTGGTTTTGGGTTGGGCGGTGTTTTCGTAGAGATTCTCAAAGATGTTTCTTTCCGCCTCGCTCCCCTATCTTACTTTGACATTGATAAAATGATTGGAGAATTAAAATCTGCAAAAATAATTTCCGGCGCTCGCGGTAAAGGTTCACTGGACAAAAAAGGTATCGTTGATGCGCTAATTAAAGTTTCCAATCTCATGATCAACCACCCACAAATTTCTGAACTTGATATCAACCCCCTAGCAGTTTTTGAAAATCGCGTTGTGGCGGTAGATAATCGGTTAATTATTTTGTAGAAAACAAAAGGCCCGACTTTTTTGTCGAGACCTTTCAGGAAAATTTATTGTTGAGAATTGCAATCGGGTCACTAATACCCGATTTTTATTATTACCCCCTCCCATTTTTTTTCTTCTTCTTTTCTTTTTTTCTCGATTCGGCGGATCCTATTTCCCCTTCTGCGCGCCGCTCTTATTTCTTCATTTGTCAGAAGACGCCCCTTCCTTTTCACTTCTTCTTCCGGATACAGGCTTTTCGGTAAAAAAGATGCTCTTTCCACCGGAACCATTCTTCTCCATGAGCGCTGGTATCTGTTTATTTCTGCCGCTCTCATTTCCCCTGCTTTTGCAAGTGCAGAATTTCTCTTCAAATCACTCACCTCCTTTGTTAAATGACATTTTTTCTTATTCTATCAAAAAAATATATTTATATCAAATCTTTGGAATGACGAACGATAGTTCGTTAATTTGAAAATGACAGACTATCGTCTGTCACTCCAAACTCAAATAAAAAAACATTTGCTATTTGACATTATAATTTAAAACTTAGAAATTTATTTTAGGTCTTCTATTTTCAATTCCAGCGTCCGCCTGCTCCCCCAAACATTCTCCGTAATTTTATAGACCACATCTATATCTTTTCCGTAATAAAATTGGTCCCCCATTTCTCCGTGGTTGAAAAGGATGGCGGAAAATTCTACACCGTCTTTAATTAATTTTAATTTTGTATGAGTATTTTCTTTGCCCACTTTTTTCGCTTCTTTTACTTTGACGCCATGAGTAATGAATATCGGTTCGGGATTTTTATCACCGAATGGCTCGAATTTTTTAATCTCATCAAATAATTTTTTTGTAATATCCTTAAATTCAATTTCTTTTTCTATATTGAGAAATGAAATCAGATCTTCGTCCTTTAATTTTCCCTCTCCATATTGAGATACCTGCGTTTGGAAAAGTTCATAGTCCTCTGTTTTCAAAGAAAATCCGCCCGCACCTTTGTGTCCACCATAATTAATAAATATCTTTTCAAAAATCGAGAGCGTTTCTATGACATTAAATTCTACATCTGAACGAACCGAACCTTTAATTAGATCTTTATCTTGAGACATGGCAAATACCGGCCGGGAAAATTCCCCTGAAATTCTTCCGGCAATTAATCCGATAATCCCCGAAGACCATTTTTCATCTTTTAATAAAATTATTTTTTCAATTTCTTTTTTCTTATATTCCGATTTAATGCTATCAACTATTTTTGAAACCACTTCTTGCCTTTCGCGATTTAGTTTTTCCAGCCGCATCGCCAACACTCCCGCTTCCCCCTCATCACGAGTTAAAAGTAATTCAAGGGCGAGGGCCGCGTGCGCCATTCTACCGGCAGCGTTAAGCCGGGGGGCGATTTGGTAACCAATCATGTAGGGATTAGAGTTTTTTAAATCTACCTCGGCAACTTTTTCCAAAGCCTTTAATCCGGTATTGCGAGTCTTGGCCAAAACCACCAAACCAAAATGCGCGATGATTCTGTTTTCGCCAAGCAACGGAACAATATCGGAAACTGTTCCCAAAGCAACCAGATCCAAATACCATTTTAAATATCCTTCTGAAATAACCTCTTTTTTTCTTTTTTTATTTATCGCGATCACCAATGCATGAGCGAGTTTGAAAGCCACCCCTACTCCGGCCAGATCCCTAAAGGAATATGTATCGTCGCTTCTTTTAGGATTTATCACAGCCACCGCATTGGGCAAAACCTTTGGCGCCTCATGATGATCGGTAACAATAATATCAATCCCTTTTTTCTTGGCGTAAACTATTTCGTCTTTATTGCTAATGCCATTATCAACTGTAATAATTAAACCTGTTTTTTTGTTGGCAAGAAAATCAATTGCTTTTTTATTTAATCCATAGCCTTCCTGCATTCTGTGGGGAATATAGAAGCTGACATTCGCTCTCGCCCCGCCTCTTGCAGGCGGGGTTAACTTTTCCAAAATTCCATAGACAACTGCAGTAGCGGTAATGCCGTCCACATCATAGTCGCCAAAGACTACGATATTTTCTTCTTTTTCAATTGCTTGGAGAATGCGTTTAACCGCTTTATCCATATCTTTGAGTAAATACGGATCCCCCATTTTTTCATAATCCGGTGAGAAAAATTCCTCCGCTTCTTTTTTATTTTTGATATCGCGATTATAAATAAGCTGAATTATAACATCGTCCCAATCCTTGAATTGCTTTTTAAGTTCTTCATCAAATGTTTTAGCAACTTTCTAACTTTTATGCATAGCTATATAATAACAAAAAAACAAGAATTAATAACTCTTGCTTTTTACCAAAAAAAATGTTTTGGCTTAATTACTTACTACTTACTACTTACTACTTACTACTTACTACTTACTATTTACTACTTCACTATCACTCTTCCATTCACCGACAAGATCACATATTCCGTAATCTTTTCTCCTTGTTGAAAAACTTTGGATAACTTATCCAATTGCTCAACTACATCAGCTCCGGTATCAAAAACTATATAGAAGCCGCTATTTACATGCGCTTTCAATTCGAAGGTTGTTTGGTTGATGCTGTAGATTGTAATCCCAAGGCCAAATCTTTTTTTCAAACTCTCATCTACTACATTAACGAAATCGATAAATTCTTTGGTAACAATGCGATCTCCAACTTTTACAGGTAATCCCGCCTGATCAATTATGGTGGGCATTTTTAAATCTTCCTTCATGTCAGACATAACATAACCATTATTGTCTAGAAGATATTTGCTTTCCCCCACTTGCCAAATAATAGTACTGGGTTTTTCTTGTATTTTGATTTTTAATTTCGATGGAAACACTTTGTAAACTCTGACATCATCTATTCTTTTGTAATAATCCAGCAATACATTTTTTACCTGGCTGGTATTAAGCAAAAAAAGATTTTTATTGTTGATGTTTCTTTCTTCAAGAAACTTAACTATATCTCCCTCCAATAATATCTGATTATTTACCACGACTATCTTTTTTATCTTAAAAACTTCCGAGAAAAGCAAAACATAAGCGATACCGGCTAAGCAAAGTAAAACAAAAAGTATTTTCCAGTATGGAATGTAAAGTTTTTTTTCTGGTCGGCCAAAAACCTCGTTGGCATAATGTTTGGGAACGCTTTTACCTTTGCGAGATTTGAGATGAAAAGATAATCCAAATCTTTTTTGTTTGGCACCCTTGTAAATATCTACTCGCTGTTTTCTGGTAATCTGGTTTTTGTTTCTCCGTCGGAACATTTTATTATCCCTCCAAAAACTTTTCACCTATTTTATACACACTTCCCGCACCGATTGTTAAAACCACCCATTCACCTTTCTTCAGATTTTTATTCATGTATTCAACTACCTTATCGTAACTGTGAATGTAAAGAGCCTCTACACCATTACTTTTTATTTCTTCTACAACATCCTCTGCGCTAATCCTCTTTTTGTCTTCTTCGGTATCGCGAGTCTCATAAATGCCGGGAACAATCACAAGATCGGCATTGCCAAATGAATAGCCAAATTCTTTTTTGAGCAAATATGTCCGACTATATTGATGTGGTTCAAAAATCGCCAAAATCTTTTTGGTTTTGAAAAACTTTTTTGTTCCCTCGAGTGCATATTTTATTTCGGTAGGATGATGCGAATAATCATCTATAACAATGATTCCATTTTTCTCGCCTTTTATTTGGAATCTTCGATTGGTGCCGCGAAAATCAGACAATACCTCGCGAACAACATCCATGTCTATTTTCAAATGATTGGCTACAATTATCGCCGCGCAGGCATTGGCGATATTGTGTTTTCCGGGAATGTGCAAATGAAAAGACCCCAGATCGGTTCCATCACTCAAGCTAAAAAGAGTTTCGCCTTCTTTCTGGCGAACTTCTTCGACTTCCCAATATTGGTCTAAGCTTTCTCCCTGCATCCTGTTTTTGCTGCCGAAACCAAAACCAACGACTTTGCATTTAGCTTCTTTGGCGACTTCTAAACAATTGTTATCATCCGCAGAAATGATTAATAATCCATTCTCTGGAATATGACTCACAAATTTTTTGAAGGCCTTCTTTATATCTTCAATATCTTTGTAGCAATCCAAGTGGTCTGCCTCGACATTTGTAATTACCGTGATTTCCGGATAAAGGTCTAGAAACGAACGGTCATATTCGCAGGCTTCGGCTACAAAATATTCGCCTTTCCCGGATAAAAAATTTCCTCCGATGTTTTTTACTTCTCCGCCAATCATAGCAGTGGGATCTAATCCCGCATCTTTTAAAATCAACGAGATCATTGTGGTGGTGGTGGTTTTACCATGCGTCCCCGCAATTGCAATTCCTCTTTTTCTTTTCATCATCTGACCCAAAACGAAGGATCTTTTTACAATCGGTATTCCATATTCCAAAGCTTTTTCCAGCTCGGGATTGTTTTTGGGAATAGCCGAAGAAACTACCATTACATTAATGTCCCTGGAAATGTTCTGCTTCTTTTGCCCTATAAAGACTTTGATCCCAGCATCTTCCAGTTTCTTGGTTATTGACGACTCTTTCATATCGGAACCGGAAACTTTAAATCCCAAATCTTTCATGATGAAGGCCAGTGCGCTCATACCAATACCGCCTATCCCGATGAAATAGCAGTTAGCGCTCGATCCGGAAAATATTTTATCATAAGGGCGAAAAAGAAGCCTGACTCTCCTTCTGATCCCCCAGAGTAATTTTCTTAACATAGATAAAAAATTAGTTTTAAAACCAATAGCTATTTTAGCATAAAAAGGGCTTATCTCAAAACTTAAATCTTTCCCATACTTACTACTTACTACTTACTACTTACTACTTACTACCCGCTACCATTCCCAATATCTCCTCGGCTATAATATGCGCGCTATTTTCCGGAAAAATGTTTTTCATATTTTTTACCATAGAGTCTCTCGTTTTCTTGTCTTTCATCAAAAAATCTATTTCTTCATATAGTTTTTCAGCGGTTAAAAGATTTTCGTCCAATACTGATGCGATTTCATTTTTCTGTAGAAATTTTGCATTCTTGTTTTGATGATCGGCAGCGGCAGATGATAAGGGAATCAAAATCGCCGGTTTTTTTAAAGCAACAATCTCTGCAATTGAATTTGCCCCGGCGCGACTTACAACCAAATCGGTATTATTCAAAAAATCTTTTAGCTCTTCTTTCGCGTAACCAAACTCCAAATATCTTTCTCGTTCCGGCTTGCTTAATAATGAACGCTTATCCCTGAAGTATTCTTCATTATTTTTTCCGGTTTGGTGAATAAGATTGTAGTTGGCAAGAATTTTATTTAACAATTCATCGATCAATTCATTAATTCTTCCCGAACCTTGGCTTCCTCCCAAAACAAAAATAATTTTTTTTGTTTTATCTAAACCGTATTGTTGAAAAAAGTTTTTCTTATCGCTTTTTATATTCAGAAGTTCTTTTCTTACCGGATTTCCGCTAAAATAAGTTTTCTTTATAGAAATTCCCTTGTAGATATCAACCGGAAAACCAAGATAGACTTTCTTAGCAAATGGCAAAAGTATTTTATTGGATAATCCTATTACAGAATCCGATTCATGAATAACAAAAGGTATTCGCAATAATGCAGCTGCCAAGCAAAAAGGTACAGTGACAAACCCTCCCTTGGCAAAAATAATATCTGGTCGATTAAATAACAAGATAAAAAAAGATTGAACAAATCCAATCAACATCAAAAAAATATCGCTGAAGTTTTTTATGTCAAAATATCTTCGAAGCTTTCCCGTAAAAATGCCCTTATATCTCAAGCCGTATGTCCCGATCAATTCTTGCTCAATGCCATGTCGGCGGCCTATATACAAAAAATCAACGCTAACATTTTTAGCTTTGGATATTTTTACCAGCTCATCAATGATCGCAAGATTGGGAGCCACATGACCGGCCGTCCCACCACCTACGAAGATTATTTTAAAATGTTTTTCTTCCATAAATTGTTCTACCTACTCTGCCCTTTTGATATATTCAACAATATGCCCGATGCCAGCAACACCATAATCAGTGAAGTTCCCCCGTAACTGATAAACGGCAATGGAACACCGGTTAATGGCACTAAGGCTACCATCGTACAGATATTTAATATAGCTTGAAAAATTATCCAGCTGGTTAGGCCAAAGGCCAACATCTTTCCAAAAAAATCCGGACTATTACGAGCAATCAAATATCCTCTCCAAGCAAAAACTACAAATAAGGCTATGGGGAAAATCATAACTTTTATAAACCCCAATTCTTCCGCAATAATTGCAAAAGCCGAATCGCCTACCGCTTCGGGAATATACCCGGTATATTTTTGGCCTGACTTTCCAAAACCTCTCCCCCACCATCCTCCGGAACCGACTGCTATCAAGGCTTGATTAACATGAAATCCCATGCCAAGTGGATCCTTTTCCGGATCGAGAAACACTAATAGCCTTTGCATTCTATATGGCGCTGCCTTAATCAAGGTGGCAATTGCAAGTGTTGCCCCTCCCAAAATAGTTCCCATAAAAACAAGTCTGGCACCAGCTATAAAATACATTGCGATAGAAACAGAGGCAATTACCAAAAAAGTTCCCAGATCGGGTTGTTTGACTAACATTGCTCCTACAAAAAGAATTATTCCGCAAAAAGGTAAAAATACTCTTTTGAAAACATTAATATTTTTTCTGTTGTCCTCAAACCAGCTTGCCCAAAAAATAATTAAAGCTAGTTTTAATATCTCTGATGGCTGAAAAGGAAAGCCGATATTAATCCAGCGAGTAGCCCCATTATAGCTAAACCCAACTCCCGGAATAAAAACTATAGCTGTCAAAACAACGCTGATTATTAATAGAGGAAGAGCTATTTTTTTGTAAATATGATAATCTATTTTCTGCGCTAAAAACCAAACTACTATCCCGCCTCCCGCAAAAGCCAATTGTTTATAAAGATAAAAATTGGTGTAACCGAAATTCTCAAAACTAATTACTGAAGAAACCGAGGATAACATTATCAAACCAAAAGCCAACAACACAAAAGTTGTTAACGCCAAAATAATATCTATCTTTGGTTTTTTGAATCGTGAACTAAGTATAGCCATAAAGTTGTCATCCTCGAGCTTCTGTTGTACTCAACAGAAAATCAAGGATCTAATTTTTTATTTGTATTATTCGTATATTCGTACCGATTTGTAATTCGTAGTTATTTCAACTTGTTAACCTCTTTGATAAACCTCTTACCTCGATCAAACTCATTGATAAATAAATTGAAACTTGCTCCTCCGGGAGAGAGTAGTATCGTATCTCCTTTTTTACTTAAAGAATAAGCTTTTTTAACCGCTTCTTTCATATTTTCAACTTCAAAAATATTTTCCGCCTTATAATCAAAACTAAATTTCTCTTTTATTTTATCAGAAAATGATCCCGGAAGCAGCACTGTTTTTAGATTGCGCGTCTCAATTTTTTCTGCCAACTCATCTACATCCCCCCCAAACATTTTGTCCACTCCGCCCAAAATCAAAATCGGTTTTTTGAATTCTTCCAAAGCAAAGTTAACTGCGGAAGGATGAGTAGCGGTTGTATCATTTATAAAAGTTCTACCTTTAATTTTTGCGACTGACTCTTTCCTACCTTCTAGTCCCTTAAAATCTCTAATCACTTTTTTGATATCGGCATTTTCTATCCCAAATATTTTGGCGAATTTAAACAAAGCGTCATCATTCGTTCCGTCAAAAAATACTTTTTTGCTTTTTGCGTCCTTAATGATCTTCTGTAGTTTCTTGTTAGTAATTAAAATATCATTCTTTTTTTGGAATCGATAAATATCTCTTTTTGCTTCAATATAGTTTTCGTATGAAAAATGGAAAGAAATATGTTCCGGATAGATATTTGTAATCACTGCGACATCCGGACTTCGCTTTGCATATCTCGCGTGGTGAAGTTGAGCCGATGATAATTCCAAAACCACGATTGATTTCTCATCCGCTTCTTCCAAACAATCAAAAACTGATTTGCGTATATTTCCTCCAAAAAAAACTTTGTTAAAAATTGTTGGTTCGGTGGCTTTGTCCCCGAACCTTACCAAAAGTCCGCCTTTTTTATCAATCCGACTTTTTATCAAATCAAAAATCATCGCTGTCACGGTCGACTTGCCTTTGGTCCCTGTAATTCCAATTTTAAATGAAGGTGAATTTTCAAAAAATATCCCAATATCATTTTCTACCTTTACTCCGGCTTTCTGCGCAACGCGTAAAAAATCGCTATCGTCTTTTACTCCCGGATTGCGAATAACAAAATTGGAATTGGTAAAATATTTTTCCAAATGCTCGCCCAATCGAAATGTAATTTTTTTACCCCGCCCTGGCGGGGTTAACTTTGCAACCGAGCTTTTTAATTCCTTTTCACTTTTTGTATCAGTAACTAAAACCTTGGCGCCTAGTTTTGCAAAAAACTTCGCCGTTCCAACTCCCCCTCCATGCAAACCCAAACCCCAGACCAAAACTTTTTTGCCTTTATACTTTTTTTCTAGGTTTTTTGTAATATCATTTTTTGATTTCATACATTAACTTTTTATTTAGTAAAAATGAAATCATCCCGAGTACTCGAGGAACTACATTATTTATAACTTATATTTTTCTTTTATCATTTTTGCAACTTTCTTTGCGGAAATCTTAGTATTATCTATATTTAAGTTTTTAACAAAAGGAATCGGTAAAAATAAATTAAATTCTTTCAAACAACTATTTAGTTTTTTGGCTGTTCTTATTTTGCCATGATATTTTCTGGATTCCCCAACAACTCTTTTGCATAACTCTTTTTTATCGCTATAAAGCTGGGCGAAACAAATTTTCCCATTATATTTTTTAACCTTTCTTATAACATCCTTCACAAATTTGTCATCATGATCGCGCACATAACAAAAAGTAAAAATCAGATTAACATTGTTCTTAGCTGCTAACTCTATCATCTCTAATCGAAGTCGCGAGGAAATTTCAAAAAAGTTTTTTTCGCCAAATTTAAGTACAGAGGTTATTAGATCTACTGTTAGGTGATTATGAAAAACCTTATAACCAGTAAGCTTTGCTAACTCCTTTGCGACTGTTAATTTTCCCGTTGCCGGCGGTCCATAAATAAAAACTAAGTTCATAAATTTTATTTTAATTCTTTTTTCATTTTATTTGACAAACTATCGTTTGTCACTCCAAAATTCATGATTATCGCATTTGGAATGACGGACGACAGTCCGTTATCTTTTCTTAATTTTAATCTTCTATATTTATATCATTCGCGGGATAATAATAAAAGCAATCAAACAAAAAATCTTTTCCTCTTTTTGTTAGCCAATGCTTGTAACTGCAAAAATTAAAATTTTCCAATTCCTCAAAATTTTTTACCAAACCGTGCTTTATTGGATTTTGGTGAATATAATTGAATATCTTAAAGAAATCTCGTTCGCCTCTTATGCAATAATCCCAATACTGATAAAATACTTTTCTTCCCTCACAATCGTCCATCTTATTTAAAACTCTCGCAATCGAAGAATTCAAACGATTTGCGAAATAGGAAATCTTTTTTTGTTTGACAGCCTTACGGCTGTCATTCCAAGGATTTTCTAAAAAATCTAGCATACCACTGTTTGTATTTGGAGTGACACCCGTGAGGGTGTCGTCCTCAATAGAGTTTAACTTTAGCAACAAATGATAATGGTTTTTCATTATCGCAAAAGCATAAAGTGAAATTCCTAATTCTTTAATTAAGTTGTTAATTATGTTTAAAATTATTCCCTCTCTTCCGGAAAAATAATTTTTCTTTTCAAAACACCTTGTTGTTAAAAAATAAACTTCATTTTCTAATTCTAAATGAAACGGCCTGTGCTTATTTGATTTCATTTTATTTCCTAAAATCTATCCCACCTGCTTTTTTATTGGTATGCCCGACGCGCTTAACATCCTCAACCGGAAATCTTGTTTCGTATTCTTCCAAAACATCATCGATAGCCTTCTGGGAATCGACTCCGCAAATGTGGGCTATTTTTAAAGCAAGAAAAGTAATATCACCAATAAAGTTTTCTACTTCACCCATATTTTCTTTTATTAACTTTTCCTGTTCTTTAGCGTCCACCCATTTAATTATATTCCAAAATTCTCCAATCTCCTCGCTCATATTAAGCAGGAGATCCTTTACTTCGCTGACATTCCCCCATCCCCTTTCCTTATTAAATTTTTCGATTTTGTCCTGTGTTTTTTTCATAAATTTATTTTAAGCTTTCTAATATCTTTTCAAATTCTTCTCCATATTTTATTTCAAATTTTTCTAATCTTCCGGTTGCGGGATGGGTGAACTCAATCCGTTTTGCGATGAGCGCAAATCCATTGGTCTTCAATCCTTCAACTCTACCGTTATAAAGTTTATCGCCTACAATCGGATGACCGATATAAGCCATGTGAACGCGAAGTTGATGTGTGCGGCCAGTTATTGGTTCTAATTTAACTAAAGTGTATTCATCCGCAATTCTTTTTAAAGTTTCAAAGTTTGTTACCGCCTTCTCTCCATTTTTTACTACCCATCTTTTTTGGCGAATTTTATAATCTAATCCAATCGGCGCATCGATGGTTCCTTTTTTCTTATCAAATATCCCGATCACAATCGCATGATAAATTTTTTTAACTTTCTTTTCGCGAAATTGTTGCTCAAGATTTTTCTGCGCCTTTTCATTCTTGGCAATTATAACTAGTCCCGAAGTGAATTTATCTAAACGGTGCACCAATCGTAGGGGCACGGCGCGCCGTGCCCCTACATTGTTCAAATAATTAATTATATTGTTAGGATTATTGTCCCGCGGCGCATCCACCTCAATCCCCGCCTCTTTGTTTACAACCAAAATGTCAGCGTCCTCAAAAACTATTTTAACTAAATTATTAATCATAGTATAAAAAATTAAAAATAAAATATAAAAAATAAATATTTAAATACATAAAAACAAAAATATTTTTAAATTTTTAATTTGTGTTTTTTATTTTTGATATTTTATTTTTTTATATTCCTATCTTACTCCTCCTCCCATAATCCCAATCACAATTCCCAAAACAGCAGCAACTGCACCGATTACCCAAAACCGCATCGTAATCTTCGTTTCCGGCCAACCGATAGCTTGCAAGTGATGATGAACAGGAGCTGATAAAAATATCTTTCTTTTAAAAAACTTTTTTGAAAATATCTGAATTAAGCTTGATCCTGCTTCTACGACAAAAACTATCCCGATAATTGGTAAAACAAAAACAGAGTCCGTCAGCATAGCCACTACGCCCAGTGCCGTACCCAGAGCAAACGCTCCTGAATCCCCCATTAGAAACCGAGCCGGGAAGATATTAAACCAAGTGTAGGCCAGCGTCGCCCCGATCATCGCCGCGCAAAAACCTGCTATGCCATAGTTACCTTGTACCATAGCGATTACGGCAAAAGCGCCAAACGCAAGGCTCAAAAGGCCTCCTGCAAGCCCATCCAGCCCATCCGTAATATTAACGGCATTGGCGGTCGAGATAACAACCAGCGCAAACAGCGGTATGTAGAAAAACCCAATATTAAAATCACCCACGGCGGGAACATGGAGCATACTATAATCAAGTTTGAAGTAGAAATAAAGCGCGCCAATTACAGCAATGCCCAATATCAGCATAAATTTCAGCCCTGACCTTAAGCCCCCAGCCCGATTGCTGGATCCTCGGATATTGAGGTAGTCATCGACTAATCCCACCATACCCGCACCAAAGAAGGCAAATAGCGGCAACCAGGTTTGGTTACGGCTTAGATTAAGGATGAGTGTCACAATGACGACGGTAGCAATAGCAACAATGCCTGCCATAGTTGGAAAATCCCGCGCGTGTTTCGCGGCCTGTAAGCTATGAACTATGGGAGTTGCCTCGCCGCTTGTAGACGAATGAGTACGAGCCTTCTTCCACCACTTATACTTGAATGCGAAGTGAGTATAGATGGGAGTAAAAGCCATTGCTAAAAGAAAAGATGTTACTGTCAAAACTAGAATTCTAATAATATCACTTGATTGAAATTGCATTTTTCTCTCCTTTTATATTAATTATTTTTTTATAACTTCCACTATTTTCTCCATATGCATTCCATGCGATCCTTTTACTAAAATAATATCTCCGCTTTTTATATTTTCTTTGACTGAACTGATTGCTGATTGAAAATCCGGAAACCAAAATACTTTTCCTTCCATTTTCTTTTCCGCTTCTTGAAAAATGAATTTGGATTCTTCGCCAACCGCAAAAACTAGATCAACCTTACCAACCAGCATCTTTCCAATTTCCCGATGAAATTCTTGTGATTTTTCACCTAGCTCTAGCATATCGCCAAGTACCGCGATCTTTCTTTTCTTATCGCCCAAATTATTCAATGTCTGAATTGCGGCTTTCATGCTCTCCGGGTTTGCATTGTAACTATCATCTATAATCATTGAATCATTTATTCCTTTAATCATATTTAATCTTCCTTTTTCCATCTGAAATCCTTCCGCTGCCCAAATACAATCTTCCAGGCTCATTTCACAAATCAATCCGCAGGCAATTCCCGCCAAAACAGAATAAATCAGATGTTCGCCAATTATATTCAGATGAATTTTTTTGGATTCTTTTTTATAATGAACAGTAAAATCGATTCCATGAATATCGGATTTAATTCCGTCAGCATATAAATCGGCTTTCTTGTTTAATCCAAAGAAAAAGGTCTTTCCTTTATTTCTCTTTTCCATCTCTCTAACATTGGGATCGTCGTAATTGAGAATCGCCCAACCATTACTATCTAACGCTTCAATCAACATTCCTTTTTCTTGCGCGACATTTTCTAGTGAATGAAAAAATTCAAGGTGCGAACTGGCAACACGGGTGATAACAGCGATTTTTGGTTTTATAAATGAAGTCAGGTATTTAATATCGCCAAACCGATCTGCCCCCATTTCCAAAATAGCTTTCTCAAAATGAGTTTTTTGAAACACTGATTTTAAAAAACCCAATGAGATATTTTTTATCCAGCCCAAAGGAAACTTTTCAACCTTCAGTCCCAAAAGAGCCGTCGGAACGCCAACTTCTTCATTCTGGTTCGCCCTGGTCTTACCAACAGAAAATTTGGAAGATAAAACCTGATAAATCGCTTCTTTGGTGGAGGTTTTTCCAATACTTCCCGTAATAGCAATGATATCAATTTTATTTCTTTTCAAATATCTGGTCGCAAAACTTTTTAAAATCAATTGATATGCTTTTTTTAATCTTTTCTTCATATCTATATTATACCAAGAAAATGAACTATTCGCCAATTTCCGGGCGCGGGCACCGCGCCCCTACTTAATACTTAATACTTACTACTTACTACTTAACCAAACCCTTCTCTCTTTTTATCTGCTCTTCCTTCCAAACATCATCCGGTGGTATCTGGTAATAATTCAAAATATTCGCCGCTAATTCTCCGAATATAGGAGCTGCCGTAGATTCCGCCCAGATTACATCGCGAGGTACATTAATTCTGGTTACAATCACAAAAAGCGGATTATCGGTCGGGCCAAAACCAATAAAGGAACCGATAAATTTATCTGTTTCGTATCCTCGAAAATCTTTCTTGGGAATCTGCGCCGTACCGGTTTTACCACCAATTCTGTAGCCCTTTACTCGAGCTTGTTTCCCATGGCCTCTCTCGGCAACACTAATCATCATATCCGTTATTTCATGGGCTGACTTTTCGCTTAAAACTCTGCCGATCACTTGCGGCTCTACTTTTTCTACTTTACCATTTTTATCAATATATTCTTTTACAATATGTGGTTTTACCATCAACCCCCCATTTGCCACCGCGCCCATAGATTGCGCCAACTGAACCTCGGTTGTGTTAATACCCTGGCCAAAAGACATTGTCGCCAAATCAACCGGTATAGCATCTTCTTGAGGCTTCACGGCGCCCGGAGATTCACCGTCAATTTCAATCCCCGTTCTTTTGCCAAAACCAAAATTATTTATATATTTATAAAAATTATCCGTACCGGTTTTTTGCGTCATCCAAACCATTCCCACATTATCAGAGTTTTCCAAAACTTGAGTCATAGTCTCATAACCATAGGGTCTCTTGACACTATTCCAAATAACCGCATCCTGAACCTGAACTTTGGCATCAAAATATTCTCCCGTATCCGGCGTTACCGCTCCGCTATCGATACCGGCTGTCATCGCGATTAATTTAAAAACCGATCCCGGTTCATAAGCATCGGCTGTCGCCATACATTGGAAAACGCTATAATCTTTAACTTCCGTATATTTTGCCGGTTCATAAGTTGGAAATTCGGCTAGAGCCAGGATTCCGCCGCTTTTGGGGTCCATCACCACGATTGAGCCGCTATCCGCTTTATGCTGTTCAACCGCTCTGGCAATAATATCTTCTGCGTAATACTGAATTACATGGTCAATCGTAAGAACTACATCTTTACCATTTTTAGGTAGCACAACTTTACTATCAGCCACTGTTATCTGGCGACCCAAAATATCTCTTTCGGAAATCAATTTGCCCTGCTCTCCCTTGAGAACATCATTCAAATATCCCTCAACTCCATATTGTCCCTCTCCTTGATTATCGACAAAACCAAGAAACTTTGCCCCCATACTCCCTTCCGGGTAATCCCTGTAGGTTTCGGGAATCAAAACAACTCCAGGCAGCTTCAAATCCTCAATCTTTTTGCTAATCTCATCGCTTAGCTTCCTTTTTAAGGGCGGAATATAAACTTTTTTTTCAGAGAGTAATTGATTGATTTCTCCGGCTGGCATGTCAATTATCGGACCCAGCTTACTAGCTAAGTCAGCCGCATCTTCCACTTGATTAGGAATTATCATTACCGACCAGAGAGTTTTATTAGTTACTAGGGGAAATTTGGTATCGCTATATATATCGGTAACAAATATCTCCCCTCTGGCCGGCATTATCTTTTCTTCTTTGTATCTTTGATTGTAGGCTAGCTCTTGGTAGTGGGAATATTTGATAATTTGTTTTTCAAAAAGACGAACTCCGATTATCCCAAAAAGCCCCATCACAACAATAAAAACGATAAATATTCTCGCTTTTATATTCCCCTGCTCTTCAATTCTTATATTATTACTCCCCCACATATATTTTTATTATAACCTTTTTATCTCTTATTAAAATAAAATAAACATAGGCAAAAATCACCCTATGTTTTTAAAAAGCTTTTTTCTCCCGAAAGGATCCCTTTGGGATTTTTGTTAAAATAAATTATTTCTTGGCCAACGCTCCTCCATTGCCGCTAAAATATTTTAAGTCTTTAACCGGTACCATTGATAATCCTCCCGCTTTCTCCTTGGCCTTGTTTAGCGATTCCAATCTCGCCGCCTCTACCTGCAATCTCTCATTTTCCGAAACAACCTTGTCTTCTTGTTGTTGAAGTTCCTGCAAGGCATATCCTTTGGTCGTAATCTGATTGGATTGAGCCAAGTAAAATAGACTGATCAATGAAAATATAAGAACTGTCACAAATCCCAAGGCAACCGGGCCAAGTCTTAATCCCTTTCTGGAATAGGTAGAATTATATCTGCCAATCCCGCTCTTTTTTCTTTTAAATCTTATAAATTTCATTTTTGTTTTTTATTTTAGACAGACTGTCGTCTGTCATTCCAAAATTCAGGATTAGCATTTGGAGTGACGGACGATAGTCCGTTATGTTTTTAAAATTTCTTACCCTCTTTCTGCAATACGCATCTTCGCGCTCCTACTCATCGGATTGGTAACCTCTTCAGCTCTTCCCGCTATAATCACTTTTTTGTTTATAATTTTTAATAATCCTTGTCTCGCGCTTTCTCTCAAAAAGTTTTTTACAATCCTATCTTCTCCGGAATGAAATGATATGACTACTAATCTTCCGCCTTTTTCTAAAATCTTTAAACTGTTTGTTAATGCTTTCTTTAAATTTTCCAGCTCATTATTTACTTCTATTCGCAAAGCCATGAAGGTTAAAGTTGCCGGATGGATTTTGCCTCTTTGAAACTTTACTGATTTAACTATGTCGGCAAGCTCCATAGTGGTCTCTATTCTTTTTTTCCTGCGCGCTTCCGTAATTGCCTTAGCGATTACCCGGGCAAATCTCTCATCTACGGTTTTAAGTATTTTCTCAAGCTCTTCTCTGGTATATGAATTGACCACTTTCTCTGCCGTCAAACTACCGTTTAAGTCTAACCGCATATCCAATTTCTCATTTTTTAAAAAGGAAAAACCTCTCCCACTTTCCTTTATTTGAAATAAATTCGTCCCCAAGTCGAATACAATTCCAGCGACTTGGTCCAACTTAAATGAAAGAGCGATGCGATCAACATCGACGAAATTACCGTTATATAAAGATAGGTTTTTATAAGATTTAAATGTATTCTTTGCGTGATCATATATCCCCTTGTCTACTTCTATGCCAATTATCTGACCCTTGAAGTTTTTTTTATTTAATATCTCTTTCGTATGCCCCCCGAAACCAAATGTGGCATCTATGTAGGTACCGCCTTCTTTTACATTCAATGCGTCAACGGCTTCCTGAAGCAATACGGTTTTATGAAGTGCTTCCATTAGTTTTATTTATATGTTAAGTGAAACTGGAATAATCTTGGTCTGAAGTCATTTTTTGTTTTTATCTAAATTTTAGGATGGAGGTGCTCTCTCGAACATAAATGCTCAAAAGAGAAATTTTGTTTTTGTTTTAAAGGGTTTATCCCGCCAAAGGCGGGATTTTCCCGCCGAAGCGAGGTTTATGACTTCAGACCTTTTAAACAAACCTTGAAACCCTCCTAAAAGGTTTAACTAAATTATTAAACTATACGCCGAATTCTCTTAGCTTATCTGCAATATCTGAAGAATTTTTCTCTATATTGGCTTCATATTTCTTCCAGTCGGATTCGTTCCAGATTTCAATCCGGTTATAAAGTCCTGCCGCAACGATATTCTTTTTTAATGAAGCAAAATCCCTTAGATATTGAGGTAATACGATTCTCCCCGCTTTATCGGGAGTTATTTCCATGGCTCCGGCTAACATGATACGGCCATAATCTCGCGCTGATTTGTCGGTAGTTGGCATACTGCTGATTCTTTCAGCAATCGTTTCCCACTCTTTTTTAGGGTACATGAATAAGCAATTTTCCAATCCTTTTGTAACCACAACTCCATCTGCAAGCTGGGCTCGGTATTTTGGCGGGGTGATTATTCTTCCCTTTTCATCAATTGTGTATGAATACTCTCCTATGAACATGCTTTTCTGGTTATTAACCCTCCTATTTGTAATAATTCTTCCTAAATTCGTAGCGATTTGTGTTTATTAGTTATCCACTTTTCCCCACTCTTATCCACAATTCCCCACTCGATGGATATATTCTAATCCTTTTTTAACGATTTTGCAAGCATAATCAAGCATAAAAAAAATGACTATTTCTAGTCATTTTTTGTTTTTAGCAGTCAATTTGTGGATAATTTAATGAGAATAATTATCAAAATGCCCATTCCCCACTTCTCCCCCTAAACCTTCTTCCTTCTCATCAAAACAAATACTTCAATAACAATAAAAATCATAAATGCGCCCAGTATTCCGGCGATAATAAATAGATATGTCATAATGTTGCTGCCGGCGCTCGTCACATTAAAACTAGCCGCGACATCTTGATTGAGATCTTTATAATCGCTGATTGTCGCGTAAAGCTTATATAATCCGGGTTTGGTGACTTCGGGAATCGCAATGGAATCCATAAAAGAAGCTTGAGTTTCAATCGCTTTTAGAACTTTTGAATAGGCTATTTCCGTACCGGCAGAATCTTTCACGGAATATTCTATCTTTAAATCTTGCCTGGTCGTATTTTCCGGCCATTTAATATCTGTTTCAAAATAAACCGGCGTGCCGGCTTTAACTGTAGAATATTGCGCCGGTATGCTAATAGTTGCGGCCATAGCCGACGCAAAACCCGGCAGTAACAATGCCGCCAGAAACAAAAGTGTAAATAGTATTGTTTTGAATTTCATATTATTTGATTTCTGAAAACATCCCCTGGCTATAAACTTTACCCCCTATTTTAACGGGTGAAGCATGTATTTTTACGGGAATTCTCTTTTTGTTTTTTGTTAAAACTTGTGTAACAATAAATTTAATTTTTCCTTCTGCTTGCTTTTGAAACCCCTCCATTGTTTTCTTTAATTTATCTTTTGGATGGAGATCGTCCGCTCGCATAGAAAGAAGTTTAGCTCGAGAATAACCCATAAGTTTTTCAGCCGCTTTATTGCAATCTACCAGCCGTCTCGTATCAGCATCCGCAATAAAAATAGCTTCCGTAGCATTTTCAAATAATGTACGATACTTCTGCTCCATATTATCTCTTATTCTCAATTCTTTTTCTTTTTTAAAAATTCCTTTTTCTTTTTCTAAAAAAAAGAAATACATTATTAATAAAACTATAATCGATAAAATAATTAATATAATCGGAATAATAAGATTGAAATAAATTACCTGTTGAGACCGTTGAATAATGTTCTTTTCAACACTAAGGGTCATTTCTTTTTCAATATCCCCCCAAGCCATGCAGTCTTGATAAAGTTCATTTTTATATTGGTGATAGCTTCCCGCAACTATCAGAGAGTAGGCCGTATTAATATCTTTTTTATCCATCGAATCAAACGCCCTCGCCTCTAAGTCAAATAATAAGAGATTAATCCTGTCTAAGTCCTTCAAAAGATCGTCAACTTTGTCTTTTACTTCTTGCGATCTTTGGCTTTGATTTAAAAGAATTCTTGCATCTCTTGTGAGAAGATTATCCAGCTTAATCCTTGTAGCATCATATTTGGCTTTATGGTCCTGTAATCCCTTAACATCCTCTTTTTGCGCATGAAGTAATGCCGAATGAGCTTGATCTGTTAATATAGAATCATAGTTAACCACTTGTTCTACCATCAAGCTTAACGGTGCTTCAATATCTTTTATCTGCCGAGTATTATCAAGGGTATTGCCTAGCATCTTATAGGTAACGCCCATTTGAACCATACCCAAAATAATAATCGCCAAAAAACCAAATAAAATTTTTGTACTTGTCTTCAAAATCGCCTCCTTCTAAATATAAATAATAGTTGGTTCCAAGCTCCTGCTTGGAACCTTAATGTACATCTGGAAGTTTTAAAATTATTTTTTGAATACATTATTGTACATTCATGGTTCAACGCGGGAGCATTGAACCAACACTATGTTTTTATTTTTTACTGAATATATTAAAAATAGAATCCAACATTGAAACCCCCAAAATCTCATCTGCGTTCTCTTCAGCTATCACGCATCCCATAATAGCGGGTGCATAGGCATGCGCCCCAAAAACTTTATTACCCATATAATTTAGATATTCGGGCACCTCTTCCACATGTTCTTCCACAAAACCATTCTTACCATATAGCTTCAAATGATCCAGACATTCCTTGGCTGCTTCGCTTTTTATTTCTTGAATTAATACGCCCTTTTTATTATCTTGACCGATAAATTCCGAGCGACTAAGCAGCAACCCCTTTTCATCAATAAGATAAACTTCGTTGGTCGGGCTTTCTATGGTTTCTTGCATGATACTGCTTATTTTATCCAATTCTATATCAAAAGCAATTCTTCCAATTATCTTAGTTGTGTCCGCGCTATCATAAATCGGACCGATGATAGCATAATAATCATTTTTTCTTAGAGGATCATAATATTGCGTAAATGTGGTGTCTTCTCTTTTTGCTACAAAATAAGGATGCTGACCATAATCTGTATTGGGGAGATCTATGTCTCCAACAATCACGATCCCCTCTTTAGTTAGAACACTTATCCCCGAAATTGTACTTTTGAGATCATTTATCGTTTTTTTCGCAGCTTCTATTTTGGAAGTATCATTGGGATTTAGAGCCACCTCTTTAAAAACAATCATTGAGCTTAGATTTAATAGCCTTTCTTTTTGAAATTCAAGAAACATATTGATCTGCGCGGCTTTTTCATTTGCCAGCATCTGCAGATTTTGTTTATGAGTATCAATAAGCATCTGCTTTTGAATACGAGCCATATTAATACTAAACCCCGTAAGCGCAATAAAAACAACACAAAGACATAATACTATCCAATTTTTTTTAAAAAAAGCATTCATGATAATATCTTATTCCAAATACCTAATTCTAAAATAATTTAGAAATTTTATTTTTTCTTTCGTCTGATAATAAAATAGATAACAATCCCAATAGTAATAAGAACTACCCCCCCACCGATCAAAGCGATAGTAATGAGCTTTATACCGTAAATGGAAGACATTTTTACCTCAAATACTTGTTTGAAAATGTCATTTACATTGGCGCCATACTTGGTCGCTACAATCAAAGTATATTTTCCGTTTTTTAAATTCAGGTTTGAAAAATCTTTAGTTACTACTTTCTCTGTCTCTACTACAACATTCCCTTTTTCATTATAGACTTCGTTGTTTTTAGAATCTAGTATCCTGTAACTTAATTCAACAGGAGTGGTCACGGTACCAAAATTTTCAAAAATCAACTGCGCCACCAAATCGCTGGATTTGTTCAAGATAGCGTCATTGATATTTAATTTAATATCAAATAATTGCGCCGGAAGGATAATCGGTACTGCAACCGGAATTTCTGGCACCGGAACAGAAGCCGGAGCCGGCGTGGGAGTAACCACAGGAACAGGCACCGGATTGATTATGGGAGCGGAGACAGGGATAATAGCCGGAGCCAGATCTTGAGTTATGTTTATTATGGCTGGTGAACCAATAATAGCCGTATTGCTGCTCAACCCATCTAATGAAAAAGATTCGGCATCTATAAAAATAGATGTGACGCCGGTTTTTTTGGCAAGAAATGTTGCTGTCCCAAAATTGGTAACAGAATCAAATCCTCCCGGAAAACCTGCTGTACGAACCAGTACACCGGTATTATTATTTAGCTCTTCATAGCCGGGCTCATTGATTGAAATCCAAGTGTCGGCATAATTCCATCTTTGAACGCTAACCAATTCCGGTAAAAATTTGATTGAAAATCGCACCGTATAATTTTTGCCAGCCGTTGGTATAGCCTTTGTAGTAAGCGTAAATTGCTCCCCCGCTTTTACATTAACCACAACCGGGTTAATTTGTAAGGTTGTACTAGCGGCAGCGTTAACAGAAGCTGCATGTAAAAAAAGTGAACAGATGAAAATTGAAATTATTAGACTGGAAAAAAATTTTATTATTCGCATAGTTTTGTTTTTATGCTGCGGGTTCTATTTTACCCCAATTAACCATTAGTAAATTGAAATCAAAAATGTCTACTGATCCATCTCGATTAATATCGGCTGGATTGTCTGCCCCTATCTTGCCCCAATTCAATAGCAGGGCGTCCAAGTCCAAACTATCAATCTTTCCATCGCGAACGATGTCTGATCCATTCACCACATTCAAAAACCAATTCGATTCTGCTTTGGGCTGGGTTGCTAGAGCGATCACCGCCGTAACTGTATAATTTTGGGTAGTTCCATCTGCGGCGGTAACAGTAAAAATTTGTGAAATCGTAAAATTGCTGGATATAGCACTGGCCGGACTAACCAAAACACCCGTAAAAGTAATCGTCGGCACAAGCTCGGTAATGGCTTTGGCGGTGGTACCAAAAGGCATAGTTACAACAATTGTATGAATAGCTTCGTTGATTACTGTTTCGCCTAATTGTCCCGGAACGCTGAAACCGGTAATTGCCTTAGTCGAGCTTGCCGCCGGAGAATAGCTTCCCCCGCTAGAAGGCGATGCCGTAGGGTGGATAACCACGGTAACGGCATAATCTTGAGTTGTTTCGTCAACAGCGTTAACAGTATAAATTTGCGAAACTGTAAAATCAGTAACTGCCACACTGGCCGGATTAACCAAAGTACCGGTAAAAGTAATCGTTGGCACGAGTTCGGTAATAGCATGAGCCGTAGTGCCGGAAGGCATAGTAACAACAATCGTATGTGCATCCTCATTGATAATGGTTTCACCTAATTGGCTGGGAATAGCAAAAGCGGTGATCGCTTTAAGATCGCTTAAAACCGTCATCCCCGCATCAATATAATAAGGAGTAAAACTAACATTACCGGAAACACCTGTCTGAATATTTGTTTTAACAGCCGTCCCCCACCAGTTCCTTGTAACATCCAGCATAGTGCTGCTTTGATTTGTTACCCCACCCGTGGCTAGACTTATATTTCCGATAAAATAATTACGATTAATCAATGGCGTAGTTCCCAGAATGTCTCCCGCAACTTTGATCGCAGCACTATTCGGAGATATTCCTAATGCATTAACCATAAATTGGTTAAGTCGGACAATCACCCCGCTATAATTGCTACCGGCTTCAAATAAAATTCCATTGCCCAAAGAAGCAAAAATATTATTTTGGATTAAACCACTGGGAACTGATGACAAAGATACTCCAGTGATGTGATTGGTAAGCTTGCAATTATCTAATGAGAGATAACCGACATTCTGCGCATTAATTGCCGTATTATTAGCATCCGCATCTATCGTTGAGTGAGGTGTTTGGTCAATGGTGAAACCATCAATTATAATTGAAGGAGCGATGGCATCTATTGTAGATAAAGACCCATCCGGAAGGCCTCTAATAATAGTGGAAGCGTAACCCGCCCCTTGAAGAGTTAAAGATTTATTTATCTGCAAATCTCCATCATATGTTCCTGCCGATACGCTAATCACATCACCACTACTAGCGGCATCAATGGCTTCCTGAATAGTTAAATAATCATCCGGCACATTGATTGTCCCCGCTCTAGCGGGGTTTTTTGAGGCATTAAAAACAACAAAAATACTGGCTAGAACCACGAATATAAATGCAAAAACCCATAAAAAAATCTTTGGTTTTCCCGAATATTTAGAATAAATGTCTAAAAAAAACTTTTTCATTTTTGTTAATCCGTCTTATCTGCTCATCTTGAGCGAAAGACAGACCCCCTCCTTCTTATCCACAAGTTTTACATCTATATTTTACAACTTAATAATTAAATTGTAAATGCAAGCAAATTATTTTACGGTTATATCCCAATATAATCCTACATCTTTTAACCAAGTTAATCCTTCAACCACCGGTCGGAAATATTCTCTGATTGTGCCGCTGACATTTGGCGCTTTAATGGTGAAATTAAATTTGGCGGTTTCCCCGGGATTGACAGTTTCCTTATCAATTTTGGTAGGGCGATTATTTGACAGCCAATCGGTATTTTTAATAATTGAGTCTCTATCCAATGGATTGCTGGTTCCCAAATGTACCGGATTTGCACCGTTTTGATTCCAGACAGCCGTTCCGGTATTTTTATATTCAACCCATAAATTAGCCGTTCCATTTTTATCTAAGGTAATGAATGGGCTTTGAGAGATATATTCAGTGTTATAAAAAGTTGAAACAGATCCTTTTTCTACGGTAATATCCCAATAAATACCAATATCCTTCATCCAGGTTATTCCTTCTACGACCGGGGTAAAGTATTCTCTGAATTTGCCGGTTTTATCATTAAATCCGGTAATGTTAACATTGAAAGTGCCTATTTCTCCGGGCCGGACAATGTCTTGGCTTAATTTTGCCGCTCTATTTACACTAATCCAAGATGAATTAGAGAAGGAACTTGGGCGATCAAAACCATTGGAAGTCCCAAGTCTTACCGGATTTGGTCCGTCTTTGTACCAAGTAGCCGAACCGGTATTTTTGATAGTTAGAATTAAACTGGTGTTTTCTCCGCTTTTGATTATAGGATAATTGCTTTGAGTAATAAATCCATAAGAGTAATTTCCCGGATTGGAATCTATGGAATAATTAAACCCGCCCGTATTATTGCCGGTATTATTATTGCCCGCAGTGGGAGTCCGATAAACAAGAGCATATTTATTGCCAATGGTCTTCGTACTTAAAATAATTTTATTAATAGAAGTATCATTGCTAAATCCGGCAGCCAGCAACCAAGCATTTTGCGCGGCGTCAAATTGATATAGAGAGATATCACTTTTGGCTACTCCGCTTGGAAGCGAGCTGGAATTGTAAGTGAATGATAACGAAACCGGTTGGCTAAATGCGGTAACATTAACACCATTAACAGTTGCTAAAACATTGTAAAGCTTATTGCCTAAAGTAGTGTAGCCGTCAATCGGACCACTAGCAACATCAGAAGTGGTTATCGTAATAGAAGTATTAGATGAAACCGCGCCGGATGGAACATTGATATTTAAAGAGCTTCCATCGGAATTTGTAAGAGTGGTCGCTCCGCCCAGACTAGCCGTAACCGTAACTTGACCATTGGTTGTATTTGGAATAACTGGGTTCGGATTGCCTCCACCGCCGCCTCCGCCGCCTCCGCCGCTACTATCATTATCCGTAATATGAGCGGTAACGCTAGCAATCGCAAAGCCATTGTAATTTAGATCGGCGCCGACAACCGCGTGAGAAATAGTTCCCGTATGATTGCCTTGTACAATCGCGTCATCAACCGCTGTTACAGTAACTGTTTGAGGCGTATTCCAATTGGCGCTGGTAAAAGTTAAAACCGTTGGATTAACTGTTATTTCGGCATCGGGTGTTTCAGTAATAACCACATTGGCGGATGGCTGGGTATCCAAAACCAAAGTGTAACTGTCAGTCGTTCCGCTTTCAGAAACATTGGTAATGCCGCCGGATTCAAAAAGAGTAATGCCGGCAACATCATTATCAGCAATATTGGCGGTAACTGGAATTACATCCAAACCGTTGTACGCAGCATCCAAGCTGACCGTGCTAAAAGTAAGACTGTCGTTATGCGCTCCTTCTACAACATTATCATTAACCGCGTTAACATTTATTGTTTGAGGTGTAGTGTAATTAGCCGGCGTGAAAACCAATGAATTATTATCTATGGAAATTTCAGTGCCGGTTATCGCGATATTAACAAGAACATTATTGGTTGGAACCGGACCGGATAAAGAAATATCCAGAGTATCCCCCGCTCCGCCTTCGATAACATTAACGGTTTGAGTGGATAAAACTACTGTCGCGCCATCATTGTCAATGATATTTGCGGTAACATTTGCCACCGCGATGCCATTAAATATCGGATCAGCGCTGGTGGCCGCGTGTGTAATTAGACTCGTATGAGTGCCTTCCACTATGGCATCATCCACCGCAGAAACCGTGAAGGTTTGAGGCGTATTCCAGTTATAGGGCGTGAAAACAATGTTAGCCGGGACAACATTGATTTGAGCGGCATCAAAACTTGGCGTGATCGTAACATTGCTAACCGGCTGATCGCCCAAAACTATGGTATATGTATCGGTAACTCCGGCTTCAGAAACCCATGTAGATCCACCGCTTTGAGTTACGGTGGTAGTAATCGGAACAACATCATCGCCATTATCTGAAATAGTCGCGGTTATTTGCGCGGTGAGACCATCAAAAGCTAAATCGGCGCTACTAGCGGTGTGATCCACAAACCCCGTCTGACCCGCGCTTTCATTGAAGGTATCATTAACCGCGCTGATATAAATGAATCTTGGAATATCCCAGGTTGCCGGAGTAAAGGTAACGCTGCTGGATGAAACGGTTAGATCATTATTTGGCGCGAGAGCGATAGTAACATTACTGGTTGGAATATCATTAAGAACCACAGTGTACATATTGTCCGGAACGAACAAAGTTGCGAATCCATCAAAGGACCCGGCCGAAGTTTTATTATCATCTGGCGCGCTCGTAGGATCATTAAAATCTGAAACCCCTGCAAAATACCCACCGGCAAAAATCTTTCCGGAATTATTAACAGCGATAGAATAGTAGTCACTATCGCCCGAATTGCCGCCAGCAGTTTTAGTAAATCCATAAGTTCCATTTGCATTTATTTTTGTTAAAAAGGCATGATAATTAACCGTATCATAACCGGCAATCACTTTAAAATCAACTCCGGCAGTAGGGTCAAAGTCAATCCCTTCCGCGCCATTGGAAGCGGTACCGGAAATATAAACATTATCAGATGAATCAACAGCTATTGCATTAGCTTCAACATCTCTTCCTACATCACCGATCTGAAGAACACTCTGATAAACACCGCTGAAATTATATTTAGCTAAAAAAGCGTCAAAATCACCCGTAGCGGTAAGGGAATTCGGTCCGCTTTCTGGGTTAAAGTCAGTAGTGCCAGTAAAATATCCTGCTAAATAGATATTTCCTAAACCATCAACTGCAATCCCCATTAACTGATCATAACCGGGGGCCGTTGCCTTTATTGTCTTACTAAAAACATAATTACCGGAAGAATTTATTTTGGTAAAAAAAGTTTCTCCAACTACGGCTGAATCTTTTATGTCAGTCCCAGCAGTTGGGTCCAAATCTACAGAACCAGCAAAAATTCCAGCGAGATAAACATTATTAGAGCTATCAACAAAAATTCTACTTCCAGAATCGGTTCCCGCCCCGCCAATCGTATAAGTATAGCCGTAAGATCCATTGGCATTTATTTTGGTAAAAAACGCGTCCAAACTAGCAGTATCTGAAGTTTTAGAATCAGCCGGTCCAGAGCCGGTTGTATTAAAATCAATCGTTCCTGAAAAATATCCCGAAAAATAGACTGAATCATCCGGACCAATTACTAATGAGTTCGGAAAAATCGATCCTGCTACACCCGCGTCAAAAACATAGGTGTATCCATAAGATCCATTGGAATTAATTTTAGTTAAAAAGATATTGGTAACATTGGCCGGTGAAGAAGTTTTATTGTCTACTCCGGCGGTCGGATCAAAATCAACCGTGCCGGCAAAAAGACCTAACGCGTAAGCATTGCCGGAAGAATCTGACTTAATCCCCATCAAATGTTCGCTTTTAATTCCGCCCATATTATAAGCATAAGCCAGCGTTCCGTCCGAATTAACTTTGGATATAAAAATATCACTGCCTGAAGCGCCTGCCCTATTCATTAAAGGAGTAGAAAATCCTCCATTAGAAACTACATCTTTTACACCAACCGTGGGGTCTATGTCAGCAGTGCCATTAAACCCCCCGCCAATGTACATATTTCCATTATTATCTAAATCAACAGCTTCTAATGTATCCAATACCGTTCCTCCAACCTGAAAAGTATACCCGTATGAAGGAGCCAGATTCCCCCCTTCCCGAAGGTTGAGAGCGCCTCCTGAAGGAGTTAGTGTAATTCCGGCTAGCGCTTTAACACCTGATAAAGGAATTAAAATAAAAGACAGAGCCAAAACGGCTGCAATTATTACATTCCATTTATTACTTTTTTGAGAACTTCGGTTTGGGCTTTTTTTCATTTTTGAAAGATTAGTTATTAGTTATCATCATCCTACCACATTCTAAAAAGTTTGTCAATACAGCTATTTTTAAAATTTGAACCTTAAAGTAAAAATATAGAGAAAATTTCATCCAGAGCGAGTACACGAGCGTGGGATTACATTAATTTCTTCTCACTTATTTTCTTAATTTTTTAATTTTTTATTTAACTATTATTTGCCAATATATTCCAATATCTTTCATCCATTTTACTCCATCCACAACCGGTGTAAAGTAGGCTTTGTAAGTTCCGGGGGTTGCGGGAGCTTTAAGTTTAAACTGAAATCTAGTATTCCAACCTGGTCTGATCTCCGGATGCATTATAGCAACCGCCCTATTTGCCGACAACCAATTGCTATTGGCAAATTCGCTAACATAATCTCTTTGCTGATTTATATTGCCATAAGAAGATCCGGAACCAAGACGAACTACATTATTGCCATTATTAAACCAAGTGGCGGTGCCGGTATTTTTTACTTCAATCCAAACATCTATCAGATCTCCCGGATTTGCTTCGGCAGGATATGGAGACTGATATATCAATTGATAATCATAAGTCCCCAGCATTAGTTTCGCCCTGCGGGCTATTTCTTCCGGAGAAAGTTCCACTATGGGTTGAGTTTGAAATTGGATCTGTTCTATAATCTCTTCCCGTTGAGGTGTTGATGGCGGTTCCAACCCTTCTTCGTCATTTGGAACGGGGTTATAATATGCCGGCGGCGGATTTGATGGGGCAGAAGAAGTATAAGTTGCAAAAGTCGTAAAATGTTTCGTCCAAACAGCAAGATTGCCATCATCAAGACTGATTTTACAATCTTCCGGACTGCCATTTTCAATTAGGTTTGCTATCGCCCAACTCTGGCCATCGTCAAGGTTGTTAATGCATGCCGTTGTAATTTCTGTGAAAAGGCCCCCTCTTGAATAACCAATTCTCTCTCCGGCCTTTCCTTCAAAAGTTAGTTTTACCGGATTATTAAAAGTTAATTTAGTATCTGCAAAACCAACATCTATCGCGGAATCAACTACCGCGCCCGGCAATGATAAAGTTGTTACTTGGGGAACATCCATGGCCCCCGTCCAAGATGTATCACCGTCCGCTGTGATAGTGGTTCCGGAAGGAATATTTACAGATACCGTCCCATCACTAAGAGTTTTGGTAATATTTATTTCCGGTATGGAAGAGGCTACGCCGCCAGAGGTAAATGCGCCCAAATCTATTTGAGAATTATCAGAACCTAAATCTACATTTACATTAACTGTATCTGAAGTACCAAGAGAGCTTGAGACTAATAATGATTGGTTATCGCCTGAAATAGTTTGGGGAGTATCATTCGTTACTTCTGTCGTTAAACTGGTGCCGGTATTTATAAGCAATGTCCAACCTTTATTGCCGGAAACATCGCTAAGAAGAGCCCAAACATCATTAGTAAAAGTCGCGGTATCCCCTTCTCCTACATCTCGGGATATTCTCAAATGATTATTCATCCAGTGAAAAGTTAATTCTTTATCAGCGCCATTACTCAAAGCATTTTGTACTGCTGTTATACTATCCTCGCTTAATTGTTCGCTAAAAATAAGAGCTGCGCCATATAAATTTGGTCTGCTGCCGCCTAAATATGGTAATTCATAACCGGCATCTCCGCTGCCCAAAACTCCGCTTGTAATTCTTGGCGCGGCCTTATCTTCGGCCGTAACATTCATCATCGCTGTTTGTTCATTACCGGAAAGATCTTTTATACTCAAATGCCCCGCCGGATTTATCGTTACGATCGGGGTATCATTAGCCAAATCGCTATCAAGAAATAAAGTTACTTTTCCATTATCTTCACTTAAGCTACTAATGGAATAATCACCATATCCGTCTATTGAAACTTGAAAATCAGCGGTAGTTAACTGACTTTCATCTAAATCTTCATCAAAAAACACTTCCACTTCATTGCCGGATATTGTGCGAGCGCTTAATAATTGTGGCGGAGCAACATCTAAACTCGTAGTATTAACTCCAACCGGTAGTGTATTGGATAGCATCGCCTCATGCGGGTTAGAACTTCCCGGATCAAGTATTTCTACATTTACCGCCGAAAAAGGACTATCAGCTCCAACATTGATTCCTCCCGATAATGTATCTACTTCTACCGTAAAGCTTTCGTTGAATGAACCAGTATCACTATCAGCGCATCCACCGGTAGTATAGTTAACACTTGCATAGCCCTCATTAACCGCGCCATAGCTTCCACTGCCGATACCGTATGATTGCAATCCGGCTTCAACCGCTATAATTGCGCAGCCGCCCGAGACATTAGTATAAGAAAAACTGCCGGACAAATTAATCTGATCTCCGCTATTTACTATTCCGTTTCCGTCTAGATCGGTATAGCCAAGAGTAACGCTATTGATAGTAATGGACGAAACCGGAGGTTCAGGAGGAACAGTATTAACCCCAACCGGCAGTGTATTGGATAGCATTGTCACGGGTGGGTTACCGCTTCCGGGATCAGATACGAGCACATCTACCGCCGAAAGTGGGCTATCAGCTCCAACATTGATTCCTCCATTAATTATGTCAGCTTCTACGGTAAAAAGTTCATTAAATGAAATGGTGCCGCTATCAGGACCGGAGCAATCACCGGAGGCGCTTATTTCTGTATAGCCCTCATAATAGCTGCTATCGCCGCCAAGACCATAATTTCTCAAATCAGCATTAGGCGATATTAGCGCGCAACCATCAACTATTCCTATATAAGAAGCTGATCCGGAAATATTGATTGAATCTCCAGCGTTCACTATTCCATTTCCGTCCACATCGGTATAGCCAAGAGTAACACTATTGATTACGATAGCGCTACCAATTGCTTTTGTCGCAGACTGTTTGTTATTGGAAAAAATAAAATAAGAACTTAGGGAAATCAAAATAATAACCGCTATTATAAAAATAAGTTTTTTTGCCCAATCTTTTTTTATCTTTGTTATCATTTTAGTATTTTACCGCTTTATAACTTTATAACTATTTAACCTTTATCTCCCAATATATTCCAATATCTTTCATCCAATTAATTCCATCAACAACGGGTGTAAAATAGGCTTTGTAAATACCCGGGGTTGCGGGAGCTTTAATATTAAATTGAAATTTGGTGCTTTGTCCCGGCTGAACTATCGAATCTAGCATGCCAACCGGTCTATTTGCCGATAACCAATCGCTATCTACAAATTCTGACGCGTAATCCAATTGTTGGTTTGAATTTCCGTAAGCGGAACCCGATCCTAATCTTACAGGGTTAGAGCCATCAGCCAGCCAAGTTTGATTGCCGGTATTTTTTAATTCCACCCAAACATTAGCTGTCTCCCCGGAATTTAGTTCTGCCGGATAAGGAGATTGGCTGACTAATTCATAATCATAAGAATTTTGCGCGTCATATTTCAAAATCCATCCCGAATAAATCGTATTGGCACCGCCATCATAAAGGCTGGGAAACTGATCTTGGTTCAGCTCTACCAATCTCGTCCATTTTTCAGCATCGCCATAGATTTTTAAAGCGATCGCTTTTAGATCATCGCCGGGTTGGACTTCGTAATAACCGGAGGTAAATTGGTTTGTATTATTTTGATTTGGCGAAACGGGTGGAACAAGTGGAACAACCGGAATGGGTTGAGCTATTTCCTGCGGTTTTTCCAAAATCGCTTCCCTTTCTGCCGAAGTTAAATTGAGACTATTGATATTAAGATCATATTTCAAAACCCAATCGCTATAAATATTATTTGGCATTGTAACCAAACTGGGGTATCTATCTTGATTTAATTCCACCAATCTCGTCCATTTAGAGCTATCGCCATAAAGATTTTGCGCGATATCCTTCATGGATTCCCCCGCTCCCACCACATATTCACCAAATAATTGATCAGCTAATCCTGCCGTAGCAATATTATTGTCCGAAACATTGGTAATTGGTTGCGATAAACTGTTGTCCGCCATAACTTTGGAAAAAGGAGTAACCAAAAAAGCAAGTACAAAAAGACTTACTATTATGAAAAGTGCTACTTGGATTTTTTTATTTTGTTTTGTGTTTTTGTACTTGATCATTTTTGTTTTTTAATTTTTTATTTTCTTAATATTTTAAAACCCACCCGGCATAAATAACATTGGCGCCGCCGGCATAGAGGCTTGGATATTGAGCTTGATTGAGTTCTACCAATTTCACCCATTGACTGCTATCGCCATAGAGTTTTTGAGCGATCCACTGTAAATCATCACCGGGTTGAACCGTATAAACTCCGTTGCTTGGCTGTTGGGAGGCGGGCTGCTCCGCGGGTGTTGTTGAGGGGGTTGGTTGGACCGGTTGAAATGTTCCGTCATTGACATTGATTTCCCAGTAAATACCAATATCTTTCATCCAGGTGATGCCGTCGGCAACAGGAGTAAAGTAGGCTTTGTAATTTCCATTTGTCATCGGCGCCTTAATCGTGAACTGGAATCTCGCGTTCCATCCCGAAATAATTCCAAGTGGTGAAATAGCAGTTGGTCTATTTTGAGATAACCAATCGGTATTTGCAAATTCACTATTGTAATCTTGCTGCTGATTGCTATTCCCATAGATTGAACCAGAACCAAGACGAACATTATTTTCCCAAGTAGCTGTGCCGGTATTTTTTACTTCAACCCAAACATTGGCTGTTTCCCCGGGTTTAAGAGTGGTCGGATATGGAGATTGATAAACCAACTCATAATCATAAGTTCCTAGCTGTTCTGGCGGTATTGGAGCAAAACCAAGATCATATTTCAAAACCCAGCCTGAATAAAGCGTGTTGGCCCCCCCATCATAAAGACTTGGAAATTGAGCTTGGTTTAGTTCAACTAACCTCATCCATTTATTAGAATCACCATAAAGATTTTGCGCGATTGATTGCAAAGAATCTCCCGACTGGACTGTATATTCACCAAGTAAAGGAGTGACTGGCGGCGTAACCGGAGGAATTACCGGAGGAATTACCGGAGGAATAACAGCGCCGGTTTTTAATGTACCAAAAACCGCAAAAGTAGAAAAGTGATTTATATGCGCGGTAATTGTATGCGCCACAGTATCCAAAACACTTGGCACCAAAATCCAAATTTTTGCGGTTTCATCCCAATAATATAATTTCAATGAGCTTTCATCAAAACTGTTCAGTAATAAATTATTTCCATAAGGTATCGTGATTGTAATATTGCCGTTAAGACTGGTAACTTTTACATTGTTTGAAACTAGAAATGCATTGATATCAAATGCGTTTAATAATGATAATCCTAAAGGTGAAGCTGGAGGATTGTTTTCATTGGTTAGCGTTATATTGATATTCCCATTGATTGTGCCGGCGGGAATATTTACACGAACAGAACCATCGGCTAGAGAAATCGTTCCCCCGCCGGCAGAAGTGATTACTCCTGAACCTATAAGTGAAACCGGTTGAGGTGGCGGCGGAGTAGATCCTCCCCCACCTGATGGCGGAGCCGGAGCAATGGTTACTGTGACAGTATATGGCTGAATTGAAAGATCAGCAGCCGTAACCGTATATATTTGCGGAGTTACAAAGTTGTTAGCAACACCGGAAAGCGGGCTGACTGATGCACCGGTAATTGTGATGGTTGGAACGAGTGCAGTTACATTGGTTCCATGAGGAACTGTCAACGCAATCGTATGAGCCGGTTCATTAATTGTAGTCCCACCCACTTGGCCGGGTACGGTAAATGCCGTAATCGCCTTGTCCGAACTTAAAGGAGGGGTGATTGTCCAAGCATAAGTAGCTGGAGTCGCATCAACATTTCCAAAAGCGTCAATTGCTCTTACATTAAAGGTATGAGCAGCAACTGATAAACCGGTATAGTTCTTTGGACTTGTACAAGGCGAATAACCACCGGAATCAATCTGACATTCAAAAGTACCTGCTTCGGTAGAATTAAACGAAAATGAAGCCGAAGTTGAAGAGGTGCTTAGTGGCGGATTGGTTAGAATCGTAGTATTCGGATTTAAAGTATCAATGGTAAATGTGCTTGCCGACTCAACAAAACTGCCTTGATTTTGAAAAACATCTTTTGCGCGTACGCGAACTTTCATGTTTATATTTTCTTGAAGATTAAAATCAGTTCCCGCATCCCAAGAAATAGTCTTATTATTGCCAATAATTTGTCCGCTGCCAACATCTCCGGTCAAGGTAGTAATTGGCACAACCCAGCTAGATGTACCATCGTCTATTTCGGCTTCAACCATTATAAAAGCAGTACTATCATCTGTTAAATCATAATAAATTGTAACTATTTTTGATCCATCAGTAGCCTGGGCGGCGGAAACATTTGAAACAACCGGTTTTTTCACATCAATGGTAATAGCGGAAGAAGTGAAATAACTGCTCGGGTCTACCCCATCGCTGGCTTTTCCTCGTATATAAACCGTCCCGTTAAAATCACCGAGATCAGCGGCGGCATTCCAAACGAAGGTATAATTATTTCCACTCGGCGAAGTTGCCAAACCGGTAATGCCACTATCATCAGGATCACCGGTTGCTTCCGTCATGGTTAACTCTTCCCCCGCAAAAGCGCCGGTTAGAGAATATTGTCGCGAGATAATATCGCACGGGTCAGAATCTGCGTCTGAAAGAGTGTAAGTAACATCAAAGAAGCCATCATCTGTTTTTTGACTGCCTACAACATTGGTAATTAAAGGAGCTGAATTTCCGCTTGTTGTGGTAACTGGTCCTATTTCCGTCGCGTTTACCTTGTTTCCAGCCTTATCATATATCCAGATATTAAAGAAATATGGAGTTGAAGCCGTTAACCCTGTAACTGTTGTTGAAACCGCTCCATTATAATTTTCAAAACCAAGATTTGCATCGTCTAATTTTGTCCAAGGAATATCTGATTCTGTAACTCCGGCGCTCGTTTTCCTAAATATCTTGTATTCTTTGAAATTAGTATCCGAGCCGGCTAATCCAAAAGTTAAGCTAGTAGAAACATTGGTAGTGGAATCAGAATCAACCAAATCGCCCGGTGCTATCGGATCGGTAGTATCTTTGGTTATATTCGGTTGGTTATCAGTTCCGACATTGCTAAATAGATCGGTATCTCTTAAATATAAAGTAAAGGTTGTTAAACCGGAACCATCCAAAGCACCAAATCCCGTTAGATCGTTCATGGTCGTTACCCCACTGGCGCAAGAAACCCAGGAAGAATTATCTATCGAACATTCCAAATTGTTGAAATCATTAGCGGTAAATGAAATCACCTTCGATGCATTAACAAAATCACCCGATACCGGAGATACGATACTTACGATCGGCGCGACCACTTGCTTTAAGATCGTATCCGTAGCGTTATTTCCTTGATTACCAAGAGCGTCAACCAGATAAACAGTCAGAGTAAGCGTGCCATTATCAAGACTGCTAACATCTATCGGAGATATGGTATCTGTCCCCGTTGATATGAAACCGCTTCCCGTAACTGCAGGCGTAAGAACATTTGTATCGTCAATTGAATAATTGTAAGTTGTTCCTATTTCAGCAGCAGTAAAAGTAAACGAAGCGGTTGTTTGATTGATACTGTTAATAGAGACCTGGTCAAAAGCCACAGCATAGCCGCTTGGCGCTACATTATCTACCGTGAACGGCCCAGTTGATGCGGGATTGCTGTTCTCATCACCGTCCGTAACTATAAATTGGAAATAGACATCGTTGACAGAAGTAGTCGGAATCTCCACATGGCTTGACCAGGTTAATGTATATTCGGTGCCGGAAAAATCAGTGGCGGGAACAAATGTGGAGGCCGGAGAAAAAGTCATTGATCCATCAGCAACCGCTGTCCAGCTGCCACCAACTCCGATTTTATATTGAGCGCTTCCTGACTTGAAAGTAGAAGTATCAACTGCCCCATCCGGATCTTTGACGCGGAATTTAATATCTACCTGCCCGCTTCCATCCGTTGTTTGCGTCGCGGATCCAAGTACATCATCAACCGTATGGCCGAGAACCGGGGGTTGGTCCGCGGCAAGCGTTGTTGTATTTATATCTGGGACCGTTTCTTCCAGGCCAACCTTATCTACTGCCCAGATTTTGAAATAATATGTAGTTGAATTGGAAAGCCCGGTTATGGTTGTGGTCGTCGTGGTTCGACTTAAAAGAGCCGCATCTTTGACAGCATCCCATTTCACTGCCAAACCTGACTTGCCCTGGACATCAGCTTGCGCTAAAGCGTCAGCTTGTACCGGCAGACCGGTTGAATACCATATTTCATAATGATCAAAGTTTGCTTCGGTCACTGCTGTCCAATTCAAAACTTGCGAAGTTGAGCCGGTAGATCCGGCAACTAATGCGGTTAACCCTGTTGGGGCAGTAGTATCAATTATAATATTTTTATTAAATCCCAATGATCCCACGACTCCCGGGGTGGGAAGTGTTAGGATCGCATCATTTCCAACTGTATCTTTGATAGTGCCGCCATTTAGGACCAATGATGTAGTTGCGACATAATCCAGATCAGCCGAATTGTCGCTGGCTCCCACAGTATAATCAAAGGTTAAAGTATTGGTGCCGGTACCGGAACTGTAAGTTGCTGCTCCTCCACTATTTAGCGCTAAGGAAGGAGGTCCGCCCAATACATTGACTATTTTTGAAAAAGTAACTTGAATAGAAACCGGAGCTCCCGTAGTATAAGCGCCATTAGCTGTAGAAGAAGTAACATTGGTAACACTGGCTTGAGCGGAGAAATCCCAATTGATATTATTTCCGCCATTAATATTTGTTCCCGCATCGGTTCCATTGACAACCGTTCCCCCGCTGGCATCTGAATATGAAGGTGAAACATAGTTTATGGTTTGTGTTGCGGGCGCATGAATCAGCCAATGTGTTAATGGGGTAACCGGCGCCAAGGTCAAAATATTTCCTGACGCACCGGATAGAGTAAGCTGATTGGTTACATCTTGCAAAACAGAACTTTGGAAAGAAACTGTTCGCGCGGTTGTGCCGGTTATTGAAAGGTTATTCCAGATGTTAGCGCCACTAATAGTTTGCGCGCCAGTTCCATTGAAATCAATCGTGCTAGTACCGGCCGTAAAAGTCCCGCCATTATTAGTCCAGTTGCCCCCGACACTATGAGTAAATGTTGCTGCGTCAAAAGTAGTACCGGCTCCGATGGTAACATCTCCGACGATAGTCAGAGCAGCAGCAGCCTTAACTGAAGCAGTGCCTGATATGCTAAGATTAC
>JAQULF010000004.1 GCA_028718745.1 Patescibacteria group bacterium
CATGATTCATCTTTGAAAGACTTGAAAATAAGCAAAGGCGAAATCTACGAATCTTTAAGAGGCGCTGATATGGTTTTTGTAACTTGCGGAATGGGAGGCGGCACCGGTACGGGCGCCGCGCCATCTATCGCCGCTATTGCCAAAGAATTGGGCGCTTTGACTGTTGGAATCGTAACCAAGCCTTTTTCATTTGAGGGAATTAGACGACAAAAAACTGCCGAATTGGGGATTGAAGAAATTAAGGACAAAGTAGATACTTTGATTGTTATTCCAAATGATAAATTACTCCAGGTAATCGACAAAAAGACTTCTTTGATTGATGCATTTTCCGTTGTGGACGATGTTTTGCGCCAAGCGGTTCAAGGCATTGCCGACTTAATCACTTACCATGGTATGATCAATGTTGACTTTGCCGATGTTAAAGCTATTATGGAGGCTTCCGGTTCAGCTTTAATGGGAGTGGGTCGTGGAACAGGCGAATCTCGCGCTATCGAAGCTGCTCGCGCTGCAATAGACAGTCCTTTGCTTGAACTTTCTATCGAAGGGGCAAAAGGTATTTTGTTCAACATTACAGGTTCCCCGGACTTATCCATGTACGAAATCGATGAAGCTGCCAAGATAATTACCGAAGCTGCTGATAAAGACGCCAATATCATTTTTGGTGCTGTTATAGACGACGCAATGCAATCCGAAGTTAAAATTACCGTTATCGCTACCGGTTTTGATACCGCCAAGGCTACTAAAAAGAGAAGGATGGAAGAAGAGGAGGAAGAGGGCGAGGATGAAGACGGAGAGGGCAAGAAGAAAAAGCGCGATAGCGATGAGTTGGATGTTCCGGCATTTATACGAAGGAAGATGAAATAGGAAGGATTGTTGCAACGAATTTTGTCAGGCTTCGCCTGATCAAGTGCAGCTTGAAGATAATTGAGATTATTGGGATATTTATAGGGAACAGGCACGCCTGTTCCTTTTGGTTGTCGCTTTGGCAGTGGCTTTTCTTTAGACAGCCTTACGGCTGTCATTCCGAATTCGAACCCCAATTTGGATTGACACCCGTGAGGGTGTTATCTTTTGGTTTTTTGTTTTCCTAAAAAACTAAAATCCACCAACTAAAAAGCTAGTTCATAAAGCCCCAAAAATCCTTATTGTTTTTTAGGAGTCATTTTTGATAATATGAATACGGATGGAGGTGCATTAAAAAAACAAAAGTTTTTTCGTGCTTTTGTTTTTTTAGTTGACTACATATAGGTCTTATATGACATATAAAAAATTTAAAATATACTATCATGGCAAAAAACTCTTCAAACAAAAAGGTTGCGTTACCAAAGAAGCACAGACTTTTCCTATCGGATAACGCAGTAGAGATTTTAGGGAAAAGATACCTCAAGAAAGACGCCGAAGGCAATCCAATAGAGAAACCGGAAGCCATGTTTGAAAGAGTTGCTCATCATATTGCCGAAGGCGATCTCAATTTTGAAAGCTCAAAGGATAATGTAAAAAACACCGAAATCGAGTTTTATAACACCATGGTTGATCTCGATTTTTTGCCAAATTCTCCGACTTTACGCGGCGCGGGAAGATCAATTCACCAGCTTTCCGCTTGTTTTGTCTTGCCCATTGAAGATGATATGGAAGGAATTTTTAATTCATTAAAGAATATGGCGCTGGTACATAAAGGCGGAGGAGGAACAGGATTTTCTTTCGGAAGAATCCGTCCCGAAGGCGATACCGTGGGCACTACCGGAGGAGTTGCCGGCGGGCCGCTGGGCTTTATGCAGATATTTAATACTACCGGAGGGGAGCTCATGCAGGGAGGGACTCGCGTAGGAGCCAATATGGGAATTTTACCCGTTCATCATCCCGATATTCTAAAATTCATTGACGCTAAGCAGGATAATAAATCCTTTCAAAATTTTAATTTTTCTGTTGCCATCACCGACGATTTTATGAAAAAAATGGAGAAAGGCGAGAATTATGATTTGATTAATCCCCGCAATAAAGAAAAATGGGGGTCTTTGAATGCCAAGGATGTTTTTGAAAAAATGGTGAATAATGCTTGGAAGAATGGCGATCCGGGAATAATTTTTATCGACCGAATCAACAAAGACAATTTTACGCCTCAACTGGGTGAAATTGAAAGCACCAATCCTTGCGGCGAACAGCCACTCTTACCTCACGAATCTTGCAATCTTGGTTCAATTAACTTGGCTAATATGATTAAGGGCAAGAATATCGACTGGGATCATTACAAAAAAACCATTTATACGGCCGTACATTTCCTTGACAATGTCATTGAAATGAATAAATACAGAGTTCCGGAAATTGAAACAACAACCAAAGGAAATCGAAAAATCGGCCTGGGAGTTATGGGCTGGGCGGATATGTTAATTCGATTGGGAATCCCGTACAATAGTGAAGAAGCAACCAAATTGGCCGAAAAAGTAATGAAATTTCTTCAGGAAGAGGGGAGAAAGGTTTCAATCGAATTGGCTAAGACCAGAGGCGTTTTTCCAAATTGGAAAGGGAGCGTTTGGGAAAAGAAAAAGATCAAGGTTCGCAATGCCGCCGTTACTACTATCGCGCCTACCGGAACGCTTTCTATGATTGGCAATTGCTCGGGAGGAATTGAGCCACTCTTCGCCGTAGCTTATAGCAAAAAATCCATCTGGCAAAAAGACGGCACCGCCAAAGTGGAACAATTCTTTGTTAATCCATTATTTGAATTTTTTGCAAAAAAAGAAGGTTTCTGGTCAGAAGATTTGGTCAAGAAAGTGGCTAAGAAAAATTCTATCCAGGATATTGCTGAAATTCCAGCCAAATGGAAAAAGGTATTTGTTACCTCTCATGATATTGCGCCTGAATGGCATCTGAAAACCCAGGCAGCTTTTCAAAAATATACGGATAACGCCGTTAGTAAAACGATTAATTTTCCTAATGAGGCGACCGTGGATGATGTTCGGCAGGCTTATCTTCTTTCCTATAAATTGGGCTGCAAAGGCACTACTATATATAGAGATGGCAGCAAAGATACCCAGGTATTTACAACGGAGGCAACCTATAAAGATAAAGACAAGAATCCGCCGGCTGGCGGAGAAGAACCAAAGAGAGAATTAACTCCTCGCAAAAGACCAAAAGTTACTCATGGGATTACCGAGAAAGTAAAAACCGGCTGCGGCAATCTGTATGTCACGATTAATTTTGACGAATTTGGACCCTTTGAGGTTTTTACCGCAATGGGAAAAGCCGGCGGCTGCGCTTCGTCACAGCTAGAAGCGCTTGGGCGAATTGTATCATTTTCATTGCGCGCCGGATTGCCGGTTGCTGAAATTATCGATCAGCTGCGCGGGATTCGTTGTCCTTCGCCAATTTGGCAGGAGGGTGATCTAATTCTTTCTTGTTCGGATGCTATCGCGAAGGTTCTAACTTCTCATACCGGATCAGCAGAACAGCCAAAACTTTTTGAAAATGGAAAAAGAAAAACCGATGAAATTCCCGTAGCTAAGCCGGAAGTAGCTAAAGTGGAGCAGGATCAAAATAAATTCCTTCATGAATTAGCCACCAAGCAACCGGGGGAAATTTCTGGTGTAACAAAAACCATGGCAACCTGCCCAGACTGCGGCTCCAGCCTCGAACACAAGGAAGGTTGTTTGCTTTGCAATGTTTGCGGGTTCTCAAAATGCGGATAGTAAGTAGTAAGTAGTAGGTAGTAAGTATTAAGTAGGGGTTTGATTTTATCAAACCCTGTTTTTTTGCCTAAGATCACCCAATAATCCTTGACGGCATCTTAAAAATCTGCTATAATTAGCCAAAATCAAAACAAAATTTACCCCGTGAAATTTCTGAAAGAAATATTTCACCGGGGGCCTTTTATCTAAAAAGTAAACAACGGGGTAAATTCATGTTTAGATTCAAAAAGGTTTTTTTTATTTTCGCTCTAACATTAATCGCGCTTTTATCAAGCTGCTCTTTTGCTGTGCCAAAAGCAAAGGGCGCGATAAATCGCGCCCCTACAAATTATAATTATGATTTGATTTCTCAATCAGCTTATCCTTCAACCTTAGAACCGGGAGCAACCACCAATGTTTGGATAGAAGTAAAAAATACCGGCAACCAGATTTGGCAGAAAAATGGCACTACCGCAGTAAGACTAGGTTCCGGTTCAGCCTATGGCAATCGAAACCAAAAAAGGGACTATGATTCAGAATTTGCCGGTTCCGACTGGCTTTCTGCCAATAGGCCTTCGGCTATTTCTAATGACACAGTTGCACCCGGAGAAACTACGCGGTTTCAATTTAACATTAAAGTTCCGAATAATCCCGGCAATTACAAAGCTTATTTTACGCCCGTAGTTGACGGCGTAGCTTGGATGAAAGACATTGGCCTCTATTGGCAGATCACCGTCAAGGGCAATGGCGCTAATCCGATTGATAAAAATCTTAGCCAAACCGGCACTGTAAATAGTACGGCAACCATTTATCAAACTAGCGATCTAATCAATGATTTTGCTCCGGCAGTAGTTAAGATCGTCTGCAAAGCCAGCTCAAGATACTGGAGCCAAGGTTCGGGAACTCTTTTTCACAACTCTGATGGCGATCCGAATCTTCCCGAATACTATATCATAACCAATCTGCATGTGGTTCAAACAGATGACGGCTCGGTTTCCAATTGCGATATCAAAATCTTTCCGGATTATAAAAATAGCGATCGCTACTTAACTTTTACAAGCCAAGGATACAAAGATTACGGCGATAATTTAGACTTCGCTATCTTGGAACCAAAGGTTCACCCCGCCACCGGCGGGGTAAATTCTAGCAAGGCCTCTGCCGGCACATTTGCCGATCTGGCGCGCTACGCAGAGGAAGATAGTAGAATAGCGGGAGGAGATCTTACTCAAGAAAACATTGGCGAAAGAATGATAGTTTTTGGATACCCGGAAAACGGCGGGCTTTTCGTTAGTGAAGGGAATATCGTGGGCTACGAAACCTATCAAAGTTCAGAGTATCTGGACACTTCCGCGCTTTTGCGCCATGGCAACTCTGGGGGATTGGCGGTTAATTCTTACGGCCAAATCCTCGGCATCCCAACCTTTGTCAAAGGAAATATTGGGATGGTTTTGGATATGGATTATTTGGCAAGCAAGGTTTTTTAATGTTGGTTCAATGCTCCCGCATTGAACCATGAATGTACAATAACGCATTAAAAAATCTTTTTAGAAACTTCAAGATGTACATATTAGGTTCAAATCAGGAGATTTGAACCAACGAATGACAAATACGAATTTGTTCGGAATTATTCCGAACTTTTTTGTGTCATATGTCTACATTGCAATAAGAATTGTGAAGGGTATAATTAAAATAAATAATACTAAATCTTTCTCATGAAGATTTTCATTTATGATGAATTCGGACCGGAAAACACGGCCATGATGCAGGCGCTTTATTCCAGAAGCGCCGAAAGTGTTGAGAAGCATGCCGAGCAGGTAAAATCCACCGGATCCGGCAAATTTATGGAGAAATTCTATGTCGGTTACGGACATTCCAGCATCGCCGATTGCGGAAGCACGACGGTTTTTATTGAACAAATAAGTATTTTGGCAGACAAAGCTTTGCAAGATTGGCCACTTTATTCGGGACAAGAAACCAGCACTCGCTATGTCGATATGGCCAAACAAGCCATCATTGACCCGATTGGTAACAAAGAATCAAAAGAGATTTTGGACAAATGGATGGCTTTTTATGTGGGAAGCCAGGAGGAAGTCGAAAAGCATTTGATGAAAAAATATCCCAAAAAGCCGGATGAAGACGAGGCCGTTTATGGGAAAGCGATTAAAGCCAGATGTTTCGACAGTTTGCGCGGTTTTTTGCCGGCCGGAATTACGACGCAATTAAGTTGGCACACCAATCTTCGCCAAGCCGCGGACAAATTAGCAACTTTGCGATATCATCCTTTGGCAGAAGTTAGAGAAATGGAAGAAAAAATACTTTCAGCTCTTCAAGAAAAATATCCGAGCAGTTTCAGCCACAAGCTTTATGACGAGCAGGAAAAATACAGAAAAATGGTGGGGGAGAATTATACTTATTTCGGCGAGCAAAAGTTGGCCAAAGATTTTTCTTTCACAACGACAATTGATCCGAAAGAGTTAAGTGAATATAAAACGCTGATTGAGAATCGACCGGAAAAAACCAATCTGCCATATTTTTTGGCGGACTTGGGATTAAATAATTTTGAGTTCTATCTCGACTACGGATCGTTCCGTGATATTCAAAGGCACCGCAATGGCGTTTGCCGAATGCCACTTTTGACCACCAAATTTGGTTTTCATCAATGGTATTTGGAGCAATTACCCGATTCAGTTCGTAGCGAAGCGGAGAAATTAATTGAGGAACAAAAAACTGCAATTGCAAAACTAAAAGCTAGCAAAGAAGATTTGCAGTATTATATTGCAATCGGTTTTAATGTTGTCTGCCAAGTTTCTTACGGATTGCCGGCAACTATTTATACAGTTGAATTGCGTTCTGGAAAAATGGTGCATCCAACTTTGCGCGTCATAGCGCATCAGATGTGCGATGCATTGACTGAAAAATTTCCAGATCTTATGCTTCACGCCGACAAATCTCCGAGCGATTGGGATATTCGAAGGGGATTGCAGGATATCAAGCCAAAAGAGTAATTATAAATCATTTCCAGCGTTGGTTCAATGCTCCCGCATTGAACCGTGAATGTACAATGACGCATTAAAAAATCTTTTTAGAAACTTCAAGATGTACATATTAGGTTCAAATCAGGAGATTTGAACCAACAATTAGATATTCGCAGGGGATTACAAGATATTAAAGAAAAATAAACATGCAAAAAGGTAAATTTATTGTTATTGAAGGAACCGATGGTTCCGGTAAGGCGACGCAAATTGAATTGTTATCCGAGAGATTAAAAAAAGAAGGTTTAGAAATAGAAACCGCCGATTTTCCTCAATATGATAATTTTTCAAGCGGTTTCGTAGCCAAATACCTGCGGGGTGAATATGGTACGCTTGATGAAGTTGGGCCATATCGAGGATCAATTTTTTTCTCTGTCGATCGTTATGATAAATCATTTGATATTAAAAAATGGTTAGATGAAGGCAAAACAGTTTTTAGCAATCGCTATACTTCCGCCAATATGGGACACCAGACAGCCAAGATTGAAGGTAAAGAAAAAAGAGACGAATTTCTGGACTGGCTTAATCATTTGGAATTTGATATTTTTGAGATTCCTAAACCGGATTTAACAATTTTGCTTTTTGTGCCTCCGGATATCGGACAAAAATTAGTCGATAGAAAAGAAGCGCGAGAATATACGAAAGGCAAGAAAAGAGACATTCACGAAGCTGATATTAATCATTTGAAAAAGGCCTCGGAAGCATTTCTTTATGTAGCGGAAAAATATGGCTGGACTGTCATCGATTGCACCGAAAATGGCCAACTTCTTTCTCGCGAAAAAATCCATGAAAAAATATATGAAGTAGTTAAAAAAATAATTTAAAACCCATGAAAGACAAACAAATTGAGAAGCTTATAAAGGCGGAAGAGGAGAGGCAGGAAAAAACTATTTCCCTGATCGCTTCGGAAAATTATGTTTCCGACGATGTTCTGACTGCGCTTGGATCCAAATTTACCAACAAATACTCCGAAGGTTATCCGGGTAAAAGATATTATAAGGGCCAAACTTTTACCGATGAAGTGGAAAATCTTTGCCAAGAAAGAGCGCTAAAACTATTTAAGCTTTCACCTGAAAAATGGAGCGTTAATGTTCAGCCACTTTCCGGTTCACCGGCAAATCTGGCTGTTTATGTGGCGCTCGTACCGCTGGGTGAAAAAGTAATGGGTATGTCGCTCGATCACGGCGGACATTTGACTCACGGCCACAAAGTTTCGGTTACCGGAAAATTTTGGCATCAGATTCCTTATGGCGTAAATAAAGATACAGAGGTTATCGATTATGATGAAATAAAGAAAATTGCGCTAGAAGAAAAACCAAAAATGATTATCGCCGGATATACCGCCTATCCTAGAATTGTAGATTTTAAAAAATTCAGAGAGATTGCTGACGACAACAATGCGATTCTTATGGTAGATATGTCTCACTTTGCCGGACTCGTCGCGGGAGAAGCTTATCCATCTCCATTTGAATATGCGGATATTGTAACTACTACCACGCATAAAACTTTGCGAGGTCCGCGAAGTGCTTTAATTTTTGCTCGCAAAGATAAAACTCAAACCAGCGCCAAGGGTAATGAAGTCAGTTTTGCTGATCTGATAGACAAAGCCGTATTTCCCGGACTTCAAGGCGGTCCGCACATGAATCAAATCGCAGCAGTTGCCGTGGCGCTAAAAGAAGCAGATACACCGGAGTTTAAAAAGTATGCTGAACAAGTTATAAAAAATGCTCACACATTGACAGATGAATTGAAAAAGTTGGGCTGGAAAATTATTTCCGGAGGAACAGATAGTCATCTTATTCTGGTAGATACATTTATGGGGGGCGAAGGAATGAGTGGGGCCGAAGCTAGTGATAAATTGGAAAAAGAGGGGATTATCGTCAATAAAAATACGATTCCAAATGAAACTCGAAGCCCAATGGATCCTTCCGGCATTCGCCTCGGCACCGCCGGCGAAACCACAAGAGGAGCAAAAGAAAAAGATATGGTGAATCTAGCGAAACGAATTGATGAGGCGTTAAGAAAATAAACTCGAGCTTTGCATATTTACAATTTGGCTGTTTTAAGCTAGAATTAAACAAAAAATCCAAGAAAGCGGGGCGACTACCGGTGAAAAAAAACCTAAAGAAAGTAGTGGTAATTGCTGTACACGATAAAACGATTCACGCTGACGAAGTGTTCGCGGTAGCAATCCTGAAAATGTTGCTTAACATACTATACAAAGACGATCCGAAGAAAATCCGGATCGTGCGCACGCGTGACAAGAAGCTACTCGCCGAAGCAGATTTCCGCATTGATGTTGGAATGGAATACGATGGCTCAAACAACTGGGATCACCATCAGTTCGATACGGATAAGGGCGAAGGAGTTCGGGAGAATGGCATCCCATTTTCGTCGGCCGGACTCCTGTGGCACATATATGGACCGCAAGTCTGTGGCGATGCAGATGTCGCGGAAATCGTCGAGAAAAAGCTGATATGGTCCATCGACATACAGGACCACAACAAAGGCATCCCATCATTTCCGCACTACAAAAAAGCCCAGCCATTCACAGTTTCGAGCCTTATCGCGATGTTCAACCCGGTATGGAACGATGGCGGCGCAGACCCAGATAGAGACTTCGAGCAAGCGGTGCTCGTCGCGGAAACGATTCTCAAAAGAACGATCGCCTATGCCGAAGCGGTCGTCGCAGCAGATTCGGCCGTTTACATGGCCAGCCTGGAAGCAGATCGCAAGCATAAGCTCTATGTGGTGCTTAAAGACAATGTGCCATGGAGAGAAATCATTCATCGTTATGTCCCAAAAAGCATGCTCTATGTGATCTGCCGAGTCCCAGGCAAAAAGGATGAGCGCTGGGTCGCATATTGCATCGAAGACAAGGGGAAACATCGCAAGAGCTTCCCGGCAAAATGGGCCAATCGCGAAGGAGAAGCCCTGGCAAAAGTAACCGGAGTGGTCGACGCTTTATTCTGTCACGCCGGTCTCTTTACCTGCAGTGCGACAACGCTTGAAGGTGCTATCGCGCTCGTGGAGCTCGCCATCGCGGCCGAGTGAACCCGATCGAATCACCAATGAAAAATGAAACAACAAACCCGGGGCCTCAAAACCCCGGTTTTTTTATTTTTTAAAAATGATAAAATGTTTTTATGTTAATTGTTTTCACCGGAAACGGCAAAGGGAAAACTTCTGCGGCGCTGGGAACGGCGTTACGCTCTTTGGGTTGGAATAGAAAAGTGGCTATTATTCAATTTATAAAAGGTAACAAAGCAACGGGCGAGTGGCAATTCGGGAAATTCGGGACTAATTCGGGACAATTCGTGGTAAAACAGTTTTTTGATGACAAACAATATTCAATTTCTGAAAAAAGTATTTTAGAAAATCCGGAATACAAAAAAAGCTGTAAGCAAGCTTGGAATTTTGCCAAAGAAACAATTTTAAGTAAAAAGTACGATCTCATCATTTTAGACGAAATCAACAACGCAATTCACCTTAAGCTTTTAGACGAGAATGAGACCCTGCATTTTGTAGAGACACACGGCCGTGTGTCTGCATTTGATATAATTATGACCGGCCGCAATGCTTCGCAAAAGCTAATCGATATCGCTGATATGGTTACCGAAATGAAAGAAATAAAGCATCCCTTTCAAAAAGGAGTAAAGGCGAAAGAGGGGATTGATTATTAAAAAACAAGATGCCCGTTTTAAGGAGCATCTTTGTGTGTCGTCGATCGGGAAATCGTGAAGGGCTATGACTTAGTCCTAAACAGACTAACCCTTACAGGCCGCTTCACTTTTTCGGGTTGTCGAAGATAGACATTGGTCGGTGAAAATTGTCTCACGGATTCTCTGGCCCGTTTTGCTCTCGAATTCTCCCTTGCCCAAATAGCCCTGATGCGAGTTATCTGCTCCTCCGATAGTTTCGGTTCGAACTCATTCGTCATCATCTTCGAGAGTCCGCCACTTTTGATAGTAGCGATGTGTTTAGCCAAAATCTCCCACTCGCTTTCCGAATCTACATATTCAATCAGGCTTCTTGCAAGATTCAGAATTTTGACTCTCATGGCATCGGTCTTAACACATGCATTGCGGTACTTTGTCCATTCTTCAGTTAGGGCCGCGGATGTTTCGGCAAAAACAGTTGCCCTGTCCTTTTCCATGGAATTACTCCTCTGTGTGGATTAAAAAACCAAGTTGTAATATAATAATAGCACCATTATGCGATTTTTGTCAATAGAAACTAACATAATTTTATGAAGATAAGTGTGCATCTTACGCCAAACGCCAAAAAATCCGAGATTCTCGGTGAACAAGACGACCTATTCGGTGGTAAGGTTTTGCGCGTCAAGGTCGCCGCACCTCCGATTGAGGGTAAAGCGAACAAAGAGCTGATAAACATTTTGAGCGAACATTTTGATGTTCCTAAAAGCAAAATCTCAATTCTTTCCGGCGAAAAATCTAGAAATAAAATCGTAGAGATAAAATAAAAGAACCCCTGCGGATTCTTTCAAAAAAAATGAAACTGGTTCGCTAGTTGTAAAAACTAGCTTAGAGGGTTGGAAACTTCAAGGGTTCTGCGGTTTTGATCCTTGAAGCCATTTCATCTGCAAAACTCCTCTCTTCGATGGCTTTTTTGACGCGATTGAACTCATCAAGAGTTTTAATACAAATGAGGGCTGTGCTTAGAACAATCCTTTCAGCAATTCTTTTTTGTGTTTTATCCACTACCATTGCCTGATCAACCCAATTTAATACTTCCAAAATCCTGTCCACATTGCCAGATGCCTTGCGCAAACAATTTACTAATTCTCCCATGAAATGCCTCCGCAGAAGTTGGATTGTGGTTTTGGATTAACGACTTTCTATTCTACACCAAAACTCAATAAAATGCAATTGAAAAAACAGGGAAAGTGTTATATTGTAATATTGTTGTATTTTACTTACTACCTACTACATACTACTTACTACCACCCCCATGCCCTTCAAACCCGTCAATCCAAAAATCAGTTTTCCCGAACTTGAAAAAGACATATTAGGCTTTTGGGAAAAGGAAAAAATATTTGAGAAATCCTTGAATAAAGAAAGCCCCAAGGGTTCGTTTGTATTTTACGAAGGACCTCCAACGGCGAATGGGAAACCGGGCTTGCACCATGTTCTTGCTCGCGCTTTCAAAGATGTTTTACCTCGCTATAAAACAATGCGGGGTTTTACCGTCCCTCGCAAAGCCGGTTGGGATACGCATGGATTACCGGTAGAAATTGAGGTTGAAAAAAAGCTGGGCATTTCCGGCAAACAAGATATTGAAAAAATCAAAGCAACTCCCGAAGAAAGCATTATCGAATTTAATAAACTCTGCAAAGAAAGTGTTTTCGCTTATAAAAAGGAATGGGAGGAAATGACAAAGCGCATGGGTTTTTGGCTGGATATGGATCATCCCTATATTACTTATGAAAATAATTACATCGAATCGGTTTGGTGGGTCGTATCTCAAGCATTTAAAAAAGGTTTATTTTTCAAAGGCCACAAAATCGTCCCATATTGCCCTCGTTGCGGGACAGCTCTTTCTTCGCACGAATTAGCCCAAGGGTACAAGGAAGTTGAGGATAAGTCAATTTATATAAAATTTGAACTTGAAGATGAGCCGGGTACTTTTTTTCTTGTCTGGACAACCACACCATGGACGCTTCCTGGAAATATAGCGTTAGCGGTAAACAAAGATATCGAGTACATTAAGCTTACTTATACAAAATGGGAGCATGGCGGACCCGAATGGGAAAATAGGGATGTTGCAAAAGGTGAAGCCACTATAATTGCTTCTAGACAATTTTTCGAGCAACATAAATCTGATAAAAATCTTCATGACAAATATAATATGGGAGATTATAAAACCATAAAAGGTTCGGAATTGCTTGGAAAAAAATATAAACAACTTTATCCCTTTATTATCCCAGAAAAAAAAGCTTTTTATGTTATTTCCGGCGACTTCGTTAGTGATTCTGATGGCACAGGCATCGTTCATATCGCTCCGGCCTATGGCGAAGAAGATTATGTTGTTGGAAAAGAAAATGATCTTCCGGTTTTAATGACTTTGGACAAAGAAGGCAAGATGCTTCCCGAGATTACATCTTGGGCTGGCCTTGGGGCAAAAGAAAGCGACCCATTGATCATTGAAGATCTGAAAAAAAGAGATCTGCTTTTTGATACAGAAATGTATAAACATGACTATCCTTTTTGCTGGCGCTGCGACACGGCCTTGCTTTATTATGCCAAGGATTCTTGGTTCATTGAGATGACGAAGCTCAAAGACGAATTGGTAAAAAATAATGAAAATATCAATTGGGTTCCGGACAATATCAAACATGGGCGTTTTGGCGAATGGCTCGAGGGTGTCAAAGATTGGGCGATCTCTAGGGATAGATATTGGGGAACGCCACTTCCGGTTTGGCAGTGCGAAAAGTGCAGAGAACTAAAATGCATTTCCTCAATTGAAGAGCTAAAAAATTCATCGGACTTTGATTCGACCTATCCGTCCGATTTGTCCTTAGATCTACACAGACCTTATATAGATAAGATAACCTTTGCTTGTGATTGCGGAGGAGTGATGACTCGCGTTCCAGAGGTTATGGATGTATGGCTTGATAGTGGCACAATGCCTTATTCACAATTGCATTATCCTTTTGACCCCAGCAGTATATCCTCGCAAAGCTCGGATAACTACGGGGCAGGAAACAAAGAGATGCCTTTGGCGTTACCAAAATACTTTCCCGCAGACTTCATTTCTGAAGCCGTGGACCAAACCCGCGGTTGGTTTTATACGCTTCATGCGATTTCAACATTTCTTGGCATGGGAAATTGTTTTAAAAATGTCATTTGTCTCGGTCATATTCTTGATAGCAAAGGACAGAAGATGAGTAAATCTAAAGGCAACATGATGGATCCGATGGAAGTTGCCAATGTTCATGGTTTTGACGCGATCCGCTGGTATATGTACACCAATAACCAGCCCGGCGAACCAAAATTGGTTTCCGATGAAGCGATTAAAGACCAAGTCCGCAGATTCCTACTTATTTTGTGGAATACTTATAGTTTTTTTGTAACATACGCGAACATAAAAGATCTCAAAACTCAAATGTCAAATGTCAAAACTACAACTCAAAACTCAAATCTTTTTGATGCTTGGTTGATTTCTAGAAAGAACAAACTAATTAAAGAAGTTACTAATCACTTAGAGAAGTATGATATTTTTAGTGCCACAAGACGCATAGAAGAATTTGTTGTTGAACTTTCTACTTGGTATCTCCGCCGAAATAAGAAGCGAGATGATGCGGAATTTTTACAAGTTTTACATGAAACATTGGTTGATATTGTTAAACTTTTAGCGCCTTTTACGCCTTTTGTTGCTGAAGAAATTTATAAAAATTTAACAGGCAAAGAATCTGTTCACTTAGATTCATGGCCTGAATTTGACGAGAGCCTGATAAATACTGCTCTAGAACACGAAATGAAATTGGCGCGAGAAATTATCGAAGCCGGACACGCTATCAGAAAAGAAAAAGTAATTAAAGTCCGCCAACCTCTATCCGCTATCGAAGTGCTAAATTTCAAACCAAAATTTGATTTGAATGATATTATATTAGACGAGCTTAATGTCAAAAAAATTGATTTTGTAGATACATTTTCCGAAGGCGGCGATTGGTTCAAAAAAGAAAAGATGCTCGGCGACTTATCTGTCCCATTAGTCTCATTGAATCTCTCCATCACCCCCGATCTCAAATCCGAAGGCGATATGCGCGAAATCGTGCGCCTCATTCAAGACGCTCGCAAAGAAGCAAGATACGCCTTTTCCGATGAGGTAAAATGCTATTTCCAAACCGATTCACAAGAGCTGAAAGATGTCATTGCTAAATTTAGCGAAGAAATAAAAAAACAAACCATCCTTTCCGATCTAAAAGAGGGGATTGAAAAAGGAGATATTGAAAAAGAAAGCGAAATAGACAGACAAAAAATTACGATTTCTTTGAAAAAATAATTAGATTTTTTTGTGTTGATATTGCCATTAAATTCTGATAAGATATAAGCAACATAAGGTCGGCATCAGACTTTACTACCTTAAAAATAAGCCCATTGGGCGAAAGGAGGCCACATCATGTGGCCTTACATCATTGGTTTTCTGCTTCTTGTCGGCGGAATCTTCGGTTTGCGCAAATATCGCGAATACAAAAAAATGAAAAAGGCGATTGAGGATGAGAGGCAGGAAGTTATCAAAGAAAGAAAGATCGTGCTGGAAAACCTGGAAAACCCATCAAGGGAGGTAGTTTTATCTTCCTCTTCCAATCTGTATTCCCTTATCGGAGTTTATGATGATCCTTGCACTCCCGAATGGCACTGCTATCCCTCGTGGGTAGACGAACTCGAAAGACGCCCATTCCGGCTCGAGTGGATTGGCACCACCCAGGAAAAACTCGTGGAATTAATAGATCGCTGGACCCGCATAAAAAACATATTCATGAGCCTGGAAATAATGCGAAGACCGGAGGAAAGCGACGAGTGGGAAGTAGCCGAGAAATTGTTCAGGCGCGAATTGGAGATCCTCGGTTTCCCGCTCACCTTCTTCGAAACCAGCGAAGAAGAAATTGCCAAGCTTGGCAAGAAATACAACGAATGTGAGGCCAAGAGAAATCTTGCATCCATTCGAAGATATGAGAAAAAAATTCTCGAACTCTTCGATAAAATGAGCGATGCACTGGGAAAAAGTGGCCTTGAAGAACAAGACATTGGAGTTAACCAGGTTGATATACACCTCATCAGTGCATTATCTGCAATCCAGAAGTTTCGGAAAACATACGATGAGATCAATTTGATGTTTCCTTAGGACAAAACCACCACGGAGGAGGTGATTGAATGGAACAAATGGTTTTTTGCCTTATGTTGCTCAAGGCATGGTTCTGTAATAATGCCATGGGCAATCCGGCCTTCTGGTGGATCGCCTTATGTTTGACAGCAATCATGATCAGCGAGATCATACCGATCCGCACGAGAAGGCCACACTATTACCGAAGAAATCGGAGAAGGGTTTTTTAACGCTTTTCTCCTGAACATTATTATAATGAGAGGCTCGGTCTAAACCCCCGGAGCCTTTTTTCTTGACCAAAAACGGCCCATCTGATATAATGGTTCCAAAGAGGGCTTTTATTAATTCTTCAGGAGGAAGAAAAATGTTTGCTGTTGTAAAAACAGGAGGGAAACAATATATCGTCAGAGAAGGAGATACGCTTGATATTGAGAAAATAGAGGGCAAGAAAGGCGAAAAAGCCTCTCTTGACCAGATTCTTCTGTTATCCACAGGGGATAGTATTAAGGTTGGCACCCCAACCGTAACAGGAATAAGGGTGGAAATAGAGATAGTTGACCAGTTCAAGGCCAAAAAGGTTGAGATGATCAAATATAAGAAAAAGACCGGTTACAGGAGAAAAAAGGGACATAGACAGAATAAGACTAAGGTAAAGATACTAAAAATAAATGCTTAAAATTCCTAAGTCCTAAATTATAATTTCTAATAAAATGTCAAATGATTAAAGGACTAAATGAATAAAGGATTGTTTTGATATTTGAAATTTGGATTTTTATTAGATATTAGAGCTTAGAACTTAGAAATTCACATTATAAAACACGATTTATGAAAAGAAATCCCATAACTAGTTTTCTAAAAGAATCTTTTGGTGAGCTGAAAAAAGTCGTTTGGCCAAAAAGATCAGAGGTTATCAAAAAAACCTTGATTGTGATTATTTCCATGATTGTTATCGCCGCCCTAATAGGCGCGCTGGATTATGGTTTATCAGCAGGCATAGAAGTTTTAATTAATTTAAAATAAATCCCGCCTTGGCGGGATAAAAAACTATGACGAATAGTGAACAAGACATATTAGAAACCTCTGCGGTTACAGATGCCGAAGAGGAAACCAAACCGGAAGAACAAGAACACAAAAAAGCTTCTTTGGGTAAGGTTTTGTCAGAAGATAAGGAAAGAGACGCCAATCCCCAGTGGTATGTTATTCATACCTATTCCGGTTATGAAGATCAGGTGGCGGAATCTTTGAAGCAAAGAATCGAAACCTTGGATATGAAAGATAAGATTTTTGATATTGTCGTGCCAAAAGAAAAGCAAATTGAAATCAAGGGCGGCAAGAGAAAGAAAGTGGAGAAAAAAATCTTTCCGGGCTATATTCTGGTAAAAATGGTCATGACCAAAAACAGCTGGTATGTTGTTCGAAATACGCCCAATGTAACCGGATTTATTGGAACAGGAACCGATCCTGTGCCGATTAATGAAGACGAGGTAGAATTAATTTTGAAGAGAATGGGAGTAGAGGAGCCGAAGTATAAGATTGATCTTTCTGCCGGCGATCCGGTCAGAATCAATGATGGACCATTCAAAGATATGGACGCGGTAGTTTCCGACATCGATCAGGAAAAGGGCAAAATCAAAGTTTTGGTCAGCATTTTCGGCCGTGAAACACCGGTAGAAGTAGATTTCTTACAAGTAAAAAAAATATAAGGGTCTACAAATTACGAATTTATTACGAATGTACGAATTTTTTTCCTAATAATTTTCTCTTATCTTATTCGTATATTCGTACCTATTCGTAATTCGTAGAATATAAAATATTTAGAAAAAATTAAACATTTCAACTATGGCTAAGAAGGTAAAGACGATAATTAAATTACAGATTCCTGCCGGCAAAGCTAATCCTGCGCCACCGGTTGGTTCCGCATTAGGACAACATGGTGTTAATATCATGGAATTCTGTAAGGCTTTCAATGAAAAAACCGCTCAACTGGGAGATAGTGTCATTCCGGCTGTTATTACCGTTTATGAAGATAGAACATTTTCGTTTATTACCAAACAGCCACCCATGACCGATTTGATCAAAAAGGCTTTGAAACTGGAAAAAGGTTCCGGTACGCCCAATAAAACCAAGGTGGGCAAATTGACCAAGGCGCAGATGGAAGATATCGCAAAAGCAAAAATGCCCGATTTAAATACGGAAGACTTGGCTCAAGCGGTAAAAATTGTCGCAGGGTCTGCAAGGCAAATGGGAGTGGAAGTAGAAAAATAAACTCCCTAATTATCCCAAATTAAACCCGAATATCCCGAATTTTCGGAAAAATATTTTGTACTATTAGGGAAAATTAGGGATAAATTAGGGAACATTCGGGAAAAATACTATAAAAATAACTATGTGGGAGGTTGCGAAAACCGTTAAGACCACAAGGAAACATTTTATGTCAAAGAAGCATGGTAAAAAGTACCGCGAAGCAATCAAGGAATTAGATCTTAAAAAAACTTATACGCCCGAAGAGGCGATAGGGGTTCTAAAAAAAATTCAAGTTACCAAATTTGACCCCAGCGTTGAAATTCATCTCAAATTAGGAATTGACCTAGCCAAACCGGAGCAAAATGTTCGCTCCACTGTTGTTTTACCCAAAGGAACAGGCAAAGTCTTAAAGATTTTAGCTTTTGTCAGCGATAAAGATGAAAAAGCAGCGAAAGAAGCGGGCGCTGATTTTGTCGGACTGGATAATATGGTAGAAAAAGTTCTGAAAGGCTGGCTGGGTTTTGATATTGCCATTGCCACTACCGAAGTAATGCCCAAAATTGCCAAAGTAGCCAAAGTTTTGGGAAGCAGGGGATTGATGCCAAATCCAAAAGTCGGCACCGTAACCAACGACATTGCCAAAACCATCGCAGAATTCAAAAAAGGGAAAATAGAATTTCGCTCTGATTCACTCGGTGGAATTCATGTTGCGATCGGAAAACTATCTTTTTCCCAAGAAGATTTACTGGAAAATTTCTTAAAATTTTATAAAGCGCTAACAGCTATTAAACCATCTACTCTTAAAGGCATCTACATCAAATCCGCCCACATGAGTTCTACAATGGGACCGGGAGTGAAACTGGACTTATCTAAAGTTAAGTAGTTTTCTAATTTTAAAATTAAAAATAAAATATCAAAAATAAAAAACACAAAGTAAAAACTTAAAAATATCTTTGTTTTTATATATCTAAGTATTTATTTTTTATCTTTTATTTTTCATTTTTTATATTGTTTTAGATTGCATCTTACCAAAAGGAGCGTGATGAACCGTGAGAAAAATCATCTTAGCGACGGTTTTGTTTTTGTTTGTCTTTACATCTGTCTCTCTGGCGATCGAGGGGATTCCCATCGCCGTCCACGCGCATGTAAATTTCGCGGATGACGGCTGGAACTCGCCGCGAAAAACAATTCAGTATTTGAGATTGCACTACAAAGGAACGATTTTTACTCCGCACAATGACCTTGTCATGGAGAAGGGAAGTGTTGCTGATTGTCAAAAAGTTCTCGAATCTCTGGGCGATGATAAATTCATCGTCATCGGCGGAATGGAGATTGCTGTGGCGAAATTAAATCCCGAAACAGGGAAGCCGTTTTCAACGCTCTGCCACATCGGCAATTTTGGAATTACTTCGCCCAATCCCTACACTTACGACCCCAAGAAGGATTGGAATCAAGGCTGGTCAGTGGCCGGAACTCTGCGGTATGAGGGATCAATCAGTGTCATAAATCACATCAAAGACTGCCGAGACTGGGAACAGTTTGTAACATATTTCGATGGGTTTGAGCTCTTCAATGATTTCTCCATCAAAGGAGAATACCATCGAAACTATGTTTATCAAAGAGATGTTTACCTCAATTCTCTCAAAAGCGGAGTGAGGCTCTTCGTAACAGCCGGAATCGACCTGCATTTGCTGGCGCAAGCCTTCGTCGGTCAAGTAACTACCTTTGTGTTCGCGGATTGCTTTTCCAGAGATTGCATCCTTGATGCGATTCGGCGCGGCAGAACTGTTGCGGCCAGCAACATTGAAAAGCTGTCTCTCAACATTTCTCCGTCAATTGAAACCAATCGGCTGACAAGCGAGAAATTCAAAATAGATGGATTCGTCAAAACCGTGCAAGGACACGCGCCGCCAAAAGAAGTGATTATTTACAAAGACGGCGTGAAATACGGGTCCGTGCCACTGAAAAGCAAGGAAGCGTTGCGCGGGTTTTTTCGAGATTTCTCTTTCTCTTTCGAGGATGTCGCTGAAGATTCGGCGGCTTGCTACACATTCGAAATTGAAGAGTTCATGGTTTCGTCTCCTTTTTGCTTTATGAAGGAGATTGAGGGCATAAAATCTTTTCCGAAAAAAACTTTTCCGGTTGTCGGAGTGAAGGAAAATGCATACGGCTATCTGGTTAATAAAGGCGGCGTCAGCAAACCATTGCCCGACTCGTTCGAATACTGCTTTGAGAATTTCCTCACAAACTCCGACGGGTTCGTCATCGGCTGCCGGGACCCGATCTTGGTAACCGATACATACCAAGGAAAAGAAGCCGGAACGATTTATCTGCCCCCGGAATGGGGAAATAAAAAAGAAAAGCAGAATCTCTTGGCAAAGCTCTACCGAAGCATCGCCTTTGCCAATGCGGAAGGGGAGTACCGGTGCGTGAAAAATAGCATCCCGCAACCATCTTTCTGCACAATCATTTCCAGCCAAGAGATTGGCTTCGGAGATAGGTTCGCGCTCTGCGATCCGAATCAACCGCTGAAAACGGATGCGACAGGCGCAGTTGTTAATTGCACAACCGTCTGCGAGGGCACAGCCGATTTGCCGTATGCAAACGGCCACCCAAGCTTTGTGCCCGGCTCCGCGTGCCCAAAGTTCCCATCAACCTGGCTTCTGCGCAATTAAGAAGCCTTGGAGAAGATTAACGAACGCCGCTCCACGCAATAGGAGCGGTGTTTTTTTAAGCGAAGCTTGACAAAAAAAGGCTTAACATGCTAGAATAATAGGGTCTAACAGACGCCTCTCTTCGGAGAGCGCAACTTAAAAAAATCCAACCCGGAGGTGGTTGCATGAGATATAGCTGTTTTTGTGTGAAAGAAGGATCGGTTCCAGATTCAACCGCAACAAGAATTTCCCTGAAAAAAATTCAGCGAGAAATAGTCGAGCGCTACTCCGCTGACAAAATAAAAAAAGAATCGCAATCTTTCTCATCATCCTGGTGGTACATGTCTATCAAAGAGATTTGTCACCGCCTTGATCTTAATAAAAATGATTTAATCATGACAATTGACGGAAAGAAAGATGGCATTGGTCATTACCGAATCCTCGGCATCCATGTAAACTCCATCAATGACGAACTCCTAATGATCTTTGAGATGGAGTTCGAGATGGGTGAGACAAAGATCAAAAACACCACAGAAAAAGGCGCATTCTATGCCGCCACTTATTTCATCAGAACGGGGAAATTGTTGAGTTTTCTGGGAAGGGTTCTGGGAATAGACGGGAGGTTCTCAAAAATGACCTTTCCGATTTACTGCCCGACAAAACTCGACTTTCTGGTTCCCACCAAAACTGCACTACCAACCATTCACATCGGAAGGGGGCTCTAGCCCATGAAGCCCATGTGGTTCGTCAGATATTACGATGACACGATGGTAGAGGAATCGCTCAAGGAAAAGATGGGCGAGAAGGTGAATGACTGCCGCGAAGAAGCGCTTGCGGTCGAGATGGCGCGAACCTTCATCGAAGAGCACAATCTGAAGCTTACCGACGAGGAAAAAAGGAACGGCATGGAAGTTCGTCGGTACTTCGTCATTTTCAAATTAAGCTTTACGCTTCAAAATCGGACATGAACCCGATATTATCCATCAGCCGCCGCGGCTCACCGCGGCGGCTGAACTGTTTTTAAGAGCTTTTTAGAACTATAAAATCTTCTTAATTACTTCGTCTATTTGAGAAAATAATTCCGGTTTTTCGCCTTCATTTATAACTGTGAAGTCCGACATGGCAATCGGCCCGGCTTGGTGGATGTTTTCAATCTGTGCATAGTCGCGGCTTTGCGCCTCTTCTTCGGTCAAGGGCCTCACAGCGCGATTAGACAGTCTAGCATAGCGCGTTTTTGGTGATGAATAAATCGCGATGGTTATAAAATCCTTACCAAACTTCTCTTTAAAACGAAGAAATTCCTCCCACGAATAGAGACTTTCGACTAGAATAAAATCTGAATTGATCTTGTCAATTTTTTTGATAACTTGATTAGCGTAATGCAAATTGCCGTGTTGCGCCCGCAGGTCTTCTCGACAAACTCTTTCGTTTTTCTCGCTAACTTCCAAACCGCGTTTTTTTAATTCATCAAAAGTAACCTCGCCAAAATATACTTTTGGCCAAGAATGTTTTTCCATCAGATATTCGATGACTTCGGTCTTTCCCGACCCAGCAAGCCCGGGGAAGGCGATTATTTTCTTACTCATAATTGTTTATTTCATATCTTCATATTTTTGCAATTCGCTATTTAATAAAACAAACTCGACCCCGGCTTCTTTGAAAATTTCTTTGCTTCGACCGCCGCCGTGATAATCGAGATTCGCCACCACTCTTTTTATCCCGGCATTAATTAACATCTTGGCGCAAGTATAGCAGGGCGTCATGTGAACATAGATGGTTGCGCCATCAGTAGAAACACCCGACCTGGCCGCGTTTGCCAAAGCATTTTGTTCCGCATGCGATGTGCGAATGCAATGACGAGATTGCGTGCCATCTTCCTGAACAACCGTATGCATTTCATGGCCGGCATCATCACAATGAGCAGTGCCGGCCGGGGATCCGACATATCCGGTAGATAAAATTCTTTTATCCTTTGCAATAATACATCCGGATCTCCCTCGATCGCAAGTAGCTCTACCTCCAACCACTTCCATGATTGTGACAAAATACTCATCCCAGGTATATCTCATATAATCTCCTTGTTTGGTTTTTTTCATAGATTGGTTTTATTGCTCTTGATTGAATTTTATCAATTTCAAGCCTTTTTGCAATCTTGCATATTGGAAGAAAGATGGTGAAATATGTAGCTCTCTTTTCCTCTTGCATAAATACTATTAAAACTGTAAATTGTTTTTATAATAACAAGCAATAAGAATTTATGAGTTTTTTTATTCAGGATAAAACATCGTTGATGGTCGGAATTGTTACTTTGACTTTAATTTTATTGCAGTTAGCTTTTGGCTTTCTGATGAAAAAGCGCAAAGAAGATTTTAAAAAATATCACCAGACACTGGGAGTTTTTATTTTTATTGTTATCTTAATAAATATCCTCGTTTTCCCCGTCAATTTCATAATCAGTATTTTGGTTCTTCTGGCGGTTTTGGCGCAAATTATCATCGGCTATTTTGTCGCGAAAGGGAACCGAAAACTTCTCAAATATCATCGTCCTTTGGGAGTATTCATCTTCATCTTAGCCATCGCCAATCTAATCCTAATTTTCCCGAGATAAAAATCCTTGACGCATTTTATTTTTTAATATAAAATAGTTACAGTTTCCAAAGACCATTGGTAGCGTAAGCGTAAAACCAGTGCAGGAGATAAAACGAAAGTTTTATTTTGGTCTGGAAACAGATCATTTTTTATTAAAAAAACGACATGCCTAAAAGCAAACTTCAAAAACAAGATACTTTAGAAAAAATTAAGCAAAAGGTTGCGAACGCCAAAGCGATTGTTTTTGCCGATTATAAAGGAATGAAAATGATCGACTTGCAGGCTTTGCGAAAGGGGATTAAGGCAAAAGGCGGAAGCTTTGAAATTGCAAAAATCACTTTGGTAACCCGCGCTTTTGATAACCCAAAGGTAAAAGAAATTGCCAACAAAGCTTCTCTGGCTATTGGTTATTCAAATGAAGACGAGGTTGGCGTGCCAAAAGAAATCAAAACCTTCGGCAAGAAAAATCCAAACATCAAGATATTGGGCGGATTTTACGAAGGAAATTTTATCAGCGCCGAGGAGATGGAAAGGCTTGCCGACATTCCTTCAAAAGAAGAATTGATTGTGAAATTGCTGGGAACGCTAAATGCGCCACTTTCTAAGATGATGAATATATTGGGCGGACAAGCGCCGAAATTAGTTAGAACATTACAGGCGATAGTGGAGAAGGGATAGAGGGTAGTAGGTAGCATGTATTATGTAGTAGGGGAAATACAGAAATAAAAATTCCATGCTACCTGCTACTAACTACATGCTACAAAAACATTTTAAAAACTATAAATAATAAATCTAAAATAATCATTTAGAAAAGGAGAAAACAATGTCAGACGAAAAAAAGGAAGTTAGCAAAGAAGTTGAGAAATTGGTTGAAGAAATCAAAAAGCTAAAATTGACCGAAGTTGCGGAACTGGTTTCTGCGCTTGAGGAAGAATTTGGCGTATCCGCTGCTATGCCTATGATGGCTGCGGGAGCTGCACCAGCTGCAGGAGCAGGGGAGCCAGTCGAAGAAAAAACATCTTTCAATGTTGAATTAACCGCTTCCGGAGACAACAAGATTGGTGTTATTAAAGCTGTCAGAGAAGTAGTGCCGGAATTGGGATTAAAAGAAGCAAAAGACCTGGTTGATGGCGCCCCAAAGATGGTTAAAGAAAATGTAAAGAAAGAAGAAGCCGAAAATATGAAGAAGAAATTAGAGGAAGCAGGAGCAAAGGTTAGTTTGAAATAATAACCATTATTACAGGTTTCTCTGAATTATTCATGAATTTTTATTCGTAATTATTTGTGAAAAATTTGTAGCGATTTGTAAATTAGTTATCGCACCTTGTTTCATTAAACAAAAAATTCCGGGCAACCGGGTTTTTTGTTTATTTCAAATTTTAAATTTAAGTTTTAAAATTTAAAATATGTCATTCAAAATACTAAAGCGCGACAAACAATCTAGTGCCCGCACCGGTATTCTAAAAACCATACATGGCGACATCCGCACTCCCGTCTTTATGCCTGTGGGAACCCTTGGTACCGTAAAAACAACCACGCCCAACGAACTGAAAGAATTAGGCGCTGATATTATATTGGGAAATACTTATCATCTCTATTTACGACCGGGGGATAAGGAAATCAAAAAACTGGGCGGATTGCATAATTTTATTAACTGGGATCGACCGATACTTACAGACTCGGGAGGCTATCAAGTGTTCTCATTGGCAAAAAATATTCGTCCTATTATATGTTCTACCGGTCATATTCGTCCTAAAAATTTAGTCAAAATCACCCCCGATGGTGTTCACTTTCAATCCCATTTGGATGGGTCGCGACATTTCTTCACTCCCGAAAAAGTTGTCGATATTCAGCGCAATCTTGGTAGCGATATCATGATGGTTTTGGATGAATGCACGTCATATCCTTGTTCAAAGAAATACGCAATAGAGGCCATGAATAGAACACACAATTGGGCGGAAAAAGCGATAGAGCATTTTCATAAAACCGTAGGGGCACGGCGTGCCGTGCCCAAAAAGAGCCTGTTATTCGGTATAGTCCAGGGTTCCACCTTCAAAGATCTTCGCCAAAAATCTGCAAAATTTATTTCTTCACTCCCATTCGACGGCATCGCCATTGGTGGCGTTTCGGTAGGGGAGGGGAAAAAAGAAATGTACAAAGTCCTCGATTGGACAATCCCGCATATTCGTCCTACCGGTCCTATCCGTCCTATATATCTCATGGGTGTCGGCACCCCCGAAGATCTTCTCGAAGCTGTTGAGCGCGGCGTCGATATGTTTGATTGCGTCCTACCAACCAGACTCGCTCGCCACGGAACAGTTTGGTACTACGAAAAAACTGGAGGAAAATTAAATCTTTTAAATTCGTCCAATAAGTCCTATTCCGGTCCTATTATGAAAGATTGCCAATGTTACGCCTGCAAAAATGGTTTCTCCCGCGCTTACATTCATCATTTATTAAAAGAAAACGAAGTGCTTGGCATACGACTAACTACTTTGCACAATTTACACTTTTTACTTGATTTAATGCGACAAATAAGGGATAATATAGATAAAGGGACTTTTTTGAAATTCAAAAAAGAGTTCCTTAAAAACTGGAAAATCTAGTCCCGGGAGGACAAAATGAAAATGGCACTCTTGGTGCTTTTTACAATTGTCGGAATTATATTATATTTCCGGATCGTGCTGGGCTCTCAAGGCAGGAAACAGAAAGAAATCGAAGCGCAATCAACCAACCCGCGAAAGAGGTGAGAAATGGGAACCTACATAATAGGTAAGAATCTCCATGTTGAGGTCGGGATTCATGAAAAAAAGCGTTCCTTTTATCTCTTCCTTGTGCCCCACAATAAAGAGGGGCAGGAAAAGGTGAGATACATCCTCACAGCCCCTTCCTTCAAGGAAGAAGTGGCAAGAGCCGGTCGGTGGATTAAGATAACCACCACCATCAACAGTTACTGCCGTATGAAAAGTAATAGAGTTAAAATTCGGGTCCAGCTCAAAAATGACAAGTTCCGCGAATCTATCCTCAAAGAACTGCTGAAAACCATCACGACATGGCTCGACTTCTGGGATGAAAAAATCGAGCTGGAGGAAGCCTCATGAACCACATCATCGGCATCGGTCTTCTGGTCTTGCGTACGATTGTCGCCGTGGGAAGATATGTCTGGCGGCGATACACACGAAACCAAAGCCCCGCTCCCGAGAAAAAGGGTAAAACGATCACACTCGGACCCGCAAGCGGTCCGCACCTAAGAAGATGAAAGCAATAAAAGTTGTTCTCTTTTTTTGCCCCAGTCAAATTTGAAAACTATTTGACAGGGTTTACCCTAGTCAAATCCCAATGCAGTTGGGAGCGAAGCTATTTGACAGGGTGAATTTTCTTTCTCAAAATAGATCGCTCCGGGATTTCTTTTTTCCTTGTCCCGGGTATTCCCGAGGGAGCATCAAATGTAACCCAAACTTTTTCTTGTGGTTTTAAAATTTCTTCTAATTCAGGTCCGGGTGAAAAATTTTGCGCCCCTATGTTTTTTCTAATTTCTTTAATCTTTGTTTTTATAATCTCATCCGGCGTTATAATTTCAACTTTATCGCCAACTTTAAATTTATTTTTTACTTCAACTAAATACAAATATGTTGGTTCCGAGTTCAACTCGGAACCTTGATGCGAACTAACAACCGAGATAATTTGTCCAATTGGAATTACCGGCGGCCTGAAAGCCGCTACATTATATTCCTGTTCGTAATCGTGGCGGCCAAGTAGAAATCCATGACTGTAACCTCTATGCTGAATCATATTTAATTCTTTATAAAGATCTTTGATTAATTTTTGATATTTTTCTCTGTTCTTATCAAAGATCCTTGATTTTCTGTTGGGTACAACAGAAGCTCGAGGATGACAATATACATAATATGCATTGATTGCCTTGCGATAAATGCGGGTTACAACTGCTAAATAATAAATGCTCTTTGCTCGTCCTTCAATTTTTAAAGAATCAATTCCCGATTCGATAAATTTATCTAATATGTCGAGCGAACAAATCTCTTTTGAATTCATAAAATATGTACCATTCTCATCTTCTTGTACCTCAACCAAATCTCTCGGACGAGTTTCTTCTTCAAGAAAACATTCTTGAAGTCCGACATCAAGATTAATCTTGATGTCGGACTTCGGAACCATCTTGACTTTGTATTTCCAGCGACAGCTTTGCGCGCAATCACCAAGATTCGCTTCTCGGCCGGTAAAATATTTTGACAATAAACATCTCCCCGAATATGCCATACACATCGCGCCATGGCCGAAAACCTCTAATTCAGGTATGGTCCCGATGTTCAACTTAGGGGAATCCCCTAAGTTGAACATCGGGGATTTGGCCATTCTCTTTTTAATTTCCTTAATTTCTTCCAGCGTTGTTTCTCTCGCTAAAACCACCCTCTGCGCACCCAGCTTACCCCACATCATAACCCCTTCAGAATTTAAGGTATTCGCTTGCGTAGAAATATGAATCTCAACTTTGGGTAGATATTTTTTAACTAATGAAAACATTCCTAAGTCTGAAACGATAACCCCATCAGGAGAGGCCTGTAATTTTATTTTAATTTCTTTTAGCGCTCTTTCAATTTCCTTGAGTTGATTTTCATGCGGAAAAACATTAAAAGTTAGATAAACCTTCACCCCTCGCTCATGCGCAAACTTAATTCCTTCCTTCAAAGTTTTCAAAGTGAAAGTAATTTCACGGGGATTTCGCAAACTCCAAGAGGGGAGTCCGCAATAAACCGCATCCGCGCCAAAAACAACGGCTGTTTTTAGCCGTTCTAAGTCTCCGGCTGGACAAAGAAGTTCAATTTTTTTAATAGCTTTTTTCATAAAATTATAGAGGGTCTACGAATTACGAATTTATTACGAATGTACGAATCCTTTTCTAATAGTTTTCTCTTATTCGTATATTCGTACCTATTCGTAATTCGTAGACTTATTATACCAGAATTCTTTCCCTTGCTCAAAGAGGAAGAGTGTGATAAATTTAACATAACAAAATAAACATAAAAAATGAACCCATACGGCGGTAATTTAACTACAACCGGTACTGATACTTTTGGTGGGTTTATGTTGGCCATTTATTTGATCCTGGTAGCAATAGTCATTATCTCGGTGGCTATTTTATTTTACCGATTTTATAAGGAAATGGCGTATGAAAAATCTAAAATTCCCAGATCTTTAAATATGGTTTTGCTCAAAGTTTTAATTACCAAGGGCAGTATGAAAGAAGGGGAGGAGAGCAAAAAAGGCGTTAAGGAATTTGCCGCTCGAGCCTCCCAAATGTTTTCTTCGCTTTATGCAATTCGCGATAATAAAATCTCGGTTTTTAATTACGCTAAGGGAGGATTTCTTTCTTTTGAAATAGTTTCTCACGACGAAAAAATCGTTTTTTATGTCGGCATCCCGCGCCAACTTTTGACACTGGTTGAAAAACAAATTTATGGTTTTTATCCTGATGCATCACTAGAACTGGTTGACCGCTATAATATCTTTGAAAAAAATAATAATTATGCCGCCGCGGAATTAAAATTGACTGAAACACCTTCGCTGCCTCTAAAAATATATAAGGAGTTTGAGGAAGATACTCTTAACGCTATCACCTCGGCTCTGTCAAAATTAGCCAAAGAAGATGGTGCGGCGATACAAGTCCTAATTCGTCCGGCCAGCAACAAGTGGCAAAAAAATAGCGAATTTTATATCAAGCAATTACAGGAGGGAAAAAGCTTGAAGGGAATAGATTTGTCCTGGAAAAAAGTAGGGGAGGAGGCCTTGAAATTTGGCGGGGAGTTAGCCCGCGCTCCTTTTCAAACTGACAAGGAAAAAAGACCGGAAGAAAAACCCAAGGGACCAAAGCCTTTGGGAGAACAGCAGATTAAATTGATTAATGAAAAACTGGCTTTTGTCGGGTTTGAAACTATAGTTCGCATAATTGTCAGCGCGCCCGAAAAAGCGACTGCCAAAATGCATCTTTCCAACATTTTGAGCACCTTCACCGTCTTTGGCCACGCTGTCGGCAACAAACTCATTACAAATAAAAATAAAAGTGAGGACAAAGTTGTCGAAGATTTTATTTTTCGCCATTTTCCTTATGATGCCCGAAACAACATTTTGAATTCCGAAGAATTGGCTTCCGTATTTCATTTTCCTAATCGAACCATTGAGACGCCAAACATACTTTGGCTGCTCGGCAAACATGCGCCAGCACCCCCAGAGGTGCCAAAAGAAGGGCTTTTTCTGGGAATTAATACTTACCGAGGTGTTAAAACTCCGATTTATCTTAAACCTGAAGACCGCCTCCGCCACACTTATGTCATCGGTAAAACTGGTTCCGGTAAATCAACACTCCTCAAAGAAATGATTTTGCAGGATATTAAAAATGGAGAGGGGGTTTGCTTTATCGATCCTCATGGTTCGGATCTGGAAGATATTTTGAAAAGAATGCCCAAGGATCGAATTGAGGATGTGATTTATTTTAATCCGATTGATATGGAGCGCCCCATGGCTATTAACATGCTGGAAAATGATCCCAAAAATCCATTGCAAAAAACGCTGGCGGTAAATGAACTTTTAAACATATTTGACAAACTTTATGATTTGAAAACTACCGGCGGGCCGATGTTTGAACAATATTTTCGTAATGCCGCGCTCCTTGTTATGGAGGATCCCGAAAGCGGTTCGACAATGCTAGAAATTCCTAAGGTTTTGACGGATGAAGATTTTCGCGCTTTTAAACTCTCAAGATGCAATAATCCGATTATAAAAAATTACTGGCTCAAAGAAGCCGAGAAAGCCGGAGGGGACGCCGCGCTGCAAAATGTCGTTCCTTATATTACCTCGAAGATGACGCAATTTCTAGCTAACGATCTGATGCGACCGATTATTGCCCAGCAAAAAAGTTCTTTTAATTTTCGAGAGATAATGGACAATAAAAAGATTTTGCTGGTGAATTTGTCCAAGGGGCAAATAGGGGAGATGAATATGAGCCTTTTGGGACTGCTCATTGTCAGCAAAATTTATCTGGGCGCTATGAGCCGATCGGACGCGCCGAATATCCGCGATCTGCCGCCTTTTTACCTATATATAGATGAGTTTCAAAACTTTGCGTCCGAATCGATTGCCGGAATACTGGCCGAGGCTAGAAAATATAAATTGTCTTTGAATATCGCGCATCAATTCATCGGACAATTGGATAAAATTGAACTTGTAAAAAAAGCTATTTTTGGTAATGTGGGGACAAGGGTTATTTTCCGCGTGGATGTGGAAGACGCCGAATTCCTGCAAAAAGGCTTTGAACCGGTTTTTAGTGCCAACGATATTGTTAATCTTAGCGAATTTTCTTCTTATGTTTCATTACTGGCTAACGGAATAAATGTTAAACCTTTTTCGATGTATTCACGGCCCGATTTTGATAAAATAAATGCGGAGAAGAGCGAAAAAACATTCCAGGCCGTAAAAGAATTGTCCCGCATTAAATATGGCCGAGACAGAGAGACGGTAGAGAGGGAAATTAGGGAAAGAGCATAGTAAGTTGAAAATTGAAAAATCAAAATGTAAAATGACAGATTAAAGTCTTAAAATGTTTTTAACTAATAATTTTTACATTTTACATTGACATTTTGATTTTTGATATTTGATTTTTACATTAAAATAAAAGATATGAAAAACATCAAAAAACTAGTTTATATTTATTTGGCCTTAATTCTTCTGGTTTATCTTTTTGTTCCTTTAACCGCAAGAGCCGCGAATTTCGGCAGTGTTAATTTGGTCGGTGCAACTTCAGCAGGAATAAATGTAGGGCAAAGCTACAGTTTTCAATTAGCAGTGAATGATGGTTCTCCGGCTGATTTTAAAATTGATAATATAACCGAAATTGATTTATATAAAAAAGAAGGATTAAGCACACAATCAGGGTTTGGCGGCCAGCAATTAATCACCAGCGTTACGGGTTTATCCAGCGCAGATAAGGATGTCAAGGCGCGATTCGAAAATTTTTCAGCTGTTGTCGTGTCGGGATCCCAAGTCAGTAGTGTTCAAATTTATGCCGTAATAAATTATCTTACTCTCGCTTTTCAACCGGCCAGTTTCACCACCAACTCAACTACTTACCAAGTCGGTAGTGTTCAAACTCCAACTACCGGAGGCAGCACTTTAACGCCGCCACCGGCGACAACCGGCGGAAACACCGTTGTTAACCCCAATCTAAATTCAACCCAGCCAACAATCTCTCTCGGTAATTTTTCCAGTTATATTATAGGAGGTTCTTGCAGTGCAGGTATAATTGCCTGCTTATCAGATAGGGCTATTAGATTATTTATAGCCGTTGCCTCAATCGGTTCTATTTTTATGATTATCTGGGGCGGTATTTTACTCATCACTTCAGCTGGAGACACAAAGAAAGTTGCCACCGGCCGATTGGCCATAACCGGAGCGATTATTGGCTTGATAATAGTTTTGCTTTCCTATTCTATTGAACAGTTCGTAGAAAAAACTTTCACCGGGCAATCCACCGGAATTACTTCCATAGGAACGGGGTCAGGTGAGACAACTATGGCTAAATCATTATCCAATACGGCCACAGTACCGGGCAATGTTAATTATGATGTTATTTATACAAGAACCGGAACGCTCATATCAGCCGCGCAGGCAAAAGATAATGGCAGCACTTGCAACACTGTTACGATCGAAGGAAAAACCCTGCCTTGCGGGGGTATTAGAAGCGGAATAAAAGACTATTATCCTGATGTGCGTGGGATAAATTTGAATTCAGACGGCAAAATGGAAGTCTACTATATAAAAACAGCCGGCTCCGCGCAGATATTCTACGATACTTGGACACCCGCCTTATCAGCGCCAATCATTGCGCCACCACCTTCGACAGCAGGCGGAACTGGTCAGGAAGGCTCTTCCGGTTCCGGCGGAGGGACAACAGCATTGCCAAACATCCAAACCATTTCTTATAAAAGCGGAACTTATATAGGACAATTATCCGGTGGTGTTCCAAATGGGCAAGGGAAATATGAATTCGCCGGGCAATTGATTTATGATGGACAATGGAGAAACGGGGTGATCAGCGGACAAGGGATTTACTATGGAAAAGGAACAAATACCAAACTTCAAAATTTTGTACAGGCTGCCTCAAATAATTCCTATGGGACGAGTGTAGCCTTTGAAAATCCTATTTGCGAAGCCCGAGGAGGTGGAACTTATGAATCAGATCCAGATGCTTGGGGAATACCAAGGGATCTTAAAAATATAATAGCTAACCCAGCCATAGGAAGCGCTTATTCTATTTTTTCTCAATGTTATTTAAAAAAAATAGACGGACTTCAATTATTATACGGAGCTGGAACGGGATTTACGCCTTTTTCAAAAATTATACAGGCACATCGTACTTGCGGAGTTTTAAAAGGAATTATAGAAAGTGATTTTGAACAAACTGGCAACTTTAACGAAGGAGGTATTTTTCAAGGAGGGCAACAAATTGGCACTTGGGAGCCATTGGGTTATGACATACAACCTCAATACATAAAAACCTATTATTCTATGCCAAATAAGAAGCCTGACGGCTCATTCCAATATATATTATTAGAGAAGGATTGGAGTTATAATAATGATTGCTGTGGCTCTTATTTCCTTAGCAAGTGGGCTTATGTAAAAATATTTTCCAATGATAATGAAAAAAATGCTTATAGAATGACAAATTGCTCGGGTCTACCATATTAAGCGAAAGATCTAAAAATCACTCTAAAAATCTATATTAAACCTCTTTATAAATAAAAACTATTGCGCTATTATTATTTTTATTGCAAGCAATCCTAAAAACAAACAATATGCCAAGAAATACAAAAATTATTGTAAACTGTGTTGGCTCCATGCTCCTGCGTGGAGCCTAAATGTTCAATAAAGCATTAAAAACATTTTAGACAAAAATAAAATGCCCACACCAAGAGTAAATAAAGAAAATGAAAGTTTCCCTCATTTTGTAACTATAACTACCATTGAGTGGTTGGATATTTTTACCAAAAAAGAATACTTTGAGATTATGATAGATTGTCTGAAATACTGCCGAGACAAATTAGGTCTTTTGCTTTATGAGTATGTCTTTATGACCAATCACATTCACTTAATAATCCAATCTAAAGAAGGATATAAACTATCTCAAATAATAAGCAGTTTCAAACAATTCACCAGTAAGAGAATATTAGACGAATTAGAGAAAGATCATAGAAAATATATTTTAAAAATAATAGAAAATAGCTTTAGCAAAAAGGAAGGAACACAAATTCAAATCTGGCAGAGAGAAAACTACCCGGAGGTTTTAGAAACGGAAAAATTTATGGATCAAAAGATTGACTATATTTATAATAATCCAGTTAAAAAAGGTTATGTAGAAAAACCGGAAGATTGGACTTATTCTTCGGCAAGAAATAAATTTTTAGACGACAACAGCGTTATTACTCTAGATGATTTTTAATACCCATGGTGCATTTTGGCTCCACGCAGGAGCATGGAGCCAACATCCGGAAAATTAAAAAGGGAGGATTGTTAGTAGGTATTTTAATTAAAATGATTTTAATTCAGTCCTAAACCTCTTTATAAATAAAAACTATTGCGCTATTATTATTTTTGTGTTATAATCATTACTACGAATGGGCAGGGGAGGGGACATGCTGATTTATTCGTATATTCGTACCAATTCGTAATTTGTAGACCTTTTGTAATTTGTGAACCTATAAAATATTTTAGCTAAAACAACACAAGAATAACAATAAAATATAAAGTAAAAGGAAATAAAAATGATAACAAACAACAAAACAGCGGGGGACTCAAACCTCGATATTGTGCGACATTTACTGGAATCGGCTGAAGCGCAAATCAGAAGCGCAAAACAGCTTTTGGATGGCGGAGCGACAAAAGGAAAAAGATTAAAGAAAGCTGATCTGGAACATAAAATTTCGGAATTAAATATAATCTCTGAAGGCAGAATCATCGAAGGTATTTTTGATGGTGAAATGATGATTGGGCCGGAAAAAAAGAAATATCCGGTACCGGCAAACTACGCTTCAAAATCCAAATTTGTAGCTGGAGATGTTTTGAAATTAACCATTGAAGAAGACGGTTCTTTCGTTTATAAACAAATCAAACCAATTGACCGCAAACGCCTTGTAGGCTCATTATTGTACGAAGATGGCCAATATAAGGTCCTAGCCGGCGGAAAGGCCTATAAAGTGCTATTAGCGTCGGTTACATACTTTAAGTTAAAGCCCGGCGACGGCGTTACTGTAGCCGTACCGTCCGAAGAAGATTCCGACTGGGCAGCAATAGAGTCCGCAGCGATAAATGAGGAATAAATAAAAGTAGTAAGTAGTAAGCATGTAAGTAGTATGTAGGGGCGCATTGCATGCGCCCAGAAAGTTTGTTCTTTGAAATAAAAGAAATATACTCATCAACGGATGAAAGAGGTGAAAAAAATGGCAAAAAAGAAGGAGAAGGAGGGGGAAGATGCGAAAAGTATACATCTACTACATCCGGAAATTGTAGTATTTTCGGAAACACCACGGGAGACACTGCTTCAATCATTTCAAAGGGTTCGTTATACCCCGCCAGAATTAAGAAATATTTCGACAGTCGGCGGTGGTATGCCGAGATCAAAAAGTCTCCATGTAGGTGTTGGGAATGAAGAATTCTTAAATGCAATAAAAGAACTCTCCGCGGCAGGATATACAAGAAAACCGAATAAACGCCGCTAACTTCAAAGACGCCTACAAAATATATGGCGGCTCGACTGACAACAAAGGTCGAGTTTTTGTTTTTTGAACATTTTTCCGCGCTCAAAATACAATCTCAATGATCAAATACTCATCAAAATATAAAAAATTGATTGTGGCGCATTTAAATGCGAAATAGCTATTTTACAGGTTCAAAACCACTTTTAACTGTCATCCTCGAACTCTATTTCGTCTTTACTTTAATTATATATATAAAAAAGACGAAAAGAATATCAAGGATCTATTATTAGTTTGCTATAAGTTATTTTGAAACCTTTTCGCATCCTGCCAAAGATCCTTGATTTCCTGTTGAGTACAACAGGAGCTCGAGGATGACAACTTCTAGAACGCTCGAGCACAGGAATGACAAGGGAGGAGGAAAAGAGGGGAGGCGAGAGAATAGAAAAACACAAAATAGCATACAAACCTAACGGAAACGGAAAAACCAGTTTTAAAAAGAGCCCATCTTGTTGAGTCGCATAACATACATTGTGCGACGCAGTAAATCTTATACCCTATCTCCAAATATCCTTGTTTTTTTGCTTTCTTGTTTTGTTGCTTTTTTGTCTTCTCCCCCACTTTCACTAGTCCCCTAAAACCAAAAAATCAGCCTTTTGCTGATTTATATATTACAACATATTATAAAATATGTGTCAAGCTAGCCAAATGGAAAGGGAGGAGATGCCAAAAAACGACACTCTCCTCCCTGGAAATGCTTTCCCATGCAGTCCGTAGCTCGCCCTTGAGGACCTATTTGTTGCCCCAAGAACCGGAGTAACTTTCTTTTTCGCCCTTTTGGGGCTAGAAGAAAAATCGGGAAGATAGATTATACCGTTCCCGAGACTGCATCCGCCCGTGCTGCTCGCCGCTTTTGGCGGTTGCGGCACGAGAAATCACGGACCGGCGCGCGACTGAAACAGCGTGGCGATGTTACCGGTATTACCCAGATAATGCTCGCTTAGCGTGTGCTGCTGCATTCGTCTTCACCTCCTTTGTTGGTGGGATGGGATTGGAATTTGTTTACCTATTTTAATAAAAAAATAGCTAATAGTCAATGATTTTGGCTATTTATTTTTGAATAAGTCCAAAACAATATAAGCATCACTGGATATTTGTGCCTCAAGATTACCACCAAAATAAGTTGCGGCTCCATGTTCTTTTAATGCATCACGAATCGCTCTCTTCGCCCTAAGATAATCATATTCTTTACCTCTCGAATCCGGGAACTGATGGTCATTATGTAAAATCATTGCGGCTTCTTGCAATACATCATCCCGGCTAAGCTTGATCTCACGAAATTTATCATCCTTAACAATATAATAATTTTTCATTTTTTCATCAGTTTTCATTTCTATCGATTCTGGTTGCTGATTTATTCTTCCTTCATTCATATATTTTAGTTATTTATAATTATTCGTCCTAAATTAGTGGCGATTCGGATATTTACAGTTCCACACTCTCCCCCGGTTTGATGACATTATCATCCTCTTCGCCAACAGGGAAAACAAGATCTTCGGCCACCCCTTCACCGATTGGGATATCTTTAATCGTTTCCTGATCGGGCGCGATGAATCGCGCCCCTACATTCTCTTCGATAGGGCTAATACTTTCACTAGAAACATTTTCCGCAACATTCTCGGGCGCAAAATTTTGCGCCCCTACGGGTTCTTCTTCATTTTTAATTTTTACCCCGTCAAATTGCGAAGCAACATTTGACTGGGGTGACTTTTGACTTTTTCTAATGTACCACACTCCCCCTTCTTTCCCTTTTACCTCTCGATAACCTTCACCGGATTTTTTAACTGGAATAAATTCTTGCGCTTGCCCTGGCGTATCAGGAGAAAAACTGCCCCTCTCTCCTCCTCTGACGGGGTTGAGCGAGTTTTGCGCGATAGATTCGCTCCAGGTGAGAATAGCTTGCTCGACATCCGCTCTTGGAATGGCGTATTTCATTCTTGATTCATCAATAATTTTTTGTCCCAGATTATATTTTTCTTTAAAATACTCCCAAAACTTTATTGTAGTAGCCGAAAATGCCGGATAAACGGTATTGTCGATCATCATTTTTACATAAATCTGAAATGTGCTTAAATTTAATAAGTCGTTCTCATCAAACACCGGTTCGAAAATCTTTTTTAGAGTTGGCGGATCGTCCGGACCAACGCGAAAAGCGATGATATTTCCGGCATTACCCAAAACGGAATCTCGAATATCAGGATCCAATTGAGCAATATATTGATGCGCAATAATCAGGTTTAATTTATATTTGCGAGATTCTGACAAAATGCTGGCGAATGAAGAAGTGGCAAAATTCTGAAACTCATCCACATATAGGTAGAATGGCTTCATCTCCTCATCGCGCCTTCCCGCTCTCTCCATGATTGTAAGGTAAATTTTAGTAATAATCATGGCTCCCAAAAGCCTCATATTATCCTCTCCAACCTCACCTTTGGAAATTTTTACCAATAAAATTTTTCCATTGTCAGTGATGTCTTTAAAATCAATCGTTGATTTCGGCTGGCCAACCATATTGCGAATTGATGGAACGGAAAGAAATTGTCCGATTTTATTTTGAATTGGAGCAATCGCCTCAACAAGAAATTTCGGACTGGCTTTTACCTGCGCTTCAAATTCCTCAATCCAAAATTCGCGAACCGAAACATCTTTCACATTATCGATAATCATCTTGCGATATTCTTTGTTAACCAACATTTTTGAAGCTGAAAGCAAGGTAGTCCCCGGAGTTTCGAGCAGTGCCAGAATCGTATTTTTTAAAATATGCTCCATGCGAGCGCTCCAAACACCCGGCCAGATTTTGGTAAAAATGCTCATGAGAGATGAGGCAATCAAGTCTCTTTTATTCTCATCGACATTTTCCAGCAAATTAAATCCCGGACAAAATTCCCTATCCCCCGGATTGAGAATAACCACATCTTTAATCCTATTTTCCGGAATATAATCCAGAATGGTATCGATAAATTCTCCGTGCGGATCGATAATTGCCAGTCCCCTGCCCTCTCGAATATCGTCCAGAGCTTGGATTTTCATCACGGTTGATTTACCGGTACCGGTTTGTCCGATGATATACATATGCTGAACACGGTCTTTCATTTTAATACCAAAGTTGGTGATCTTATCGCGGAAATTGGTTTGGCCAAAAACAGTCAGTTCCTCTGCGGGAACTTCACCTTCTATCGGCAATGTTGCCGGCGGCTCGCCTTTTTTACTGCCCGACCAATCAATGGTTGGAGTTTCAACCGTTATGGTTGGTAAGTGATAAAGCGAAGCTAATTCTTCAATGTTTAAAATATAACCGTCCTCCTCAAAATTTCTGGTCTGAAAAGCGTTCAAAAATTCATAATCATCGTGATAATATCCTCTGTTTATAAAGCCATTAAGATTGGAAGCATTATATTGTTTGAAAGCACCCACGATTGACTGCACTTTTATTTTCATGGCTTCATTGCTTTTGGAAGACAAGAACATCAAGCGAATTTTGGCTTCATAGCCAAGCTTGGTAGATTTTTCTTCGATGGCTTTAACCGCCTGCTCCATAGGCCCGGAAAGCTTTACCGCTGTCGCACCCTTCGATCCGACAGAGGGTTCGGGAGCAAAAACCAGTTTTAAAAATAAGAATATATAGTAGAAGATTTTAAAAATGCCAATCGCAGCATCAGGTACTCTCTTGCCGCTTTTGATATTATTTATGTAATGAATGGCTTTATTTTGCCATTTGTCGCTGACGGGACGAGCCAACATTTGAATCCAAATTTGTTCTCCTTCATCTAACTGCGACAAAACTCCGGTAATGCTGGCCAAGGGATCCACTTCGAAGTTTAAAAATGTTTTAATAGGGAAAAAGTCGCGCCTAATCAAGGAAAGCTCGGTACCAACAAAGTGACTCCCCTCTTTTCTTTTTTCCAGCGTATAGTCGCCCGCTTCGGAAATATCCACATTGGGATATTGCGCGTAGACCTGTCCGGTAACAAAATCTTTTAGATGAACCGGCGCGAAGATATAGAAACGAATGTATTTATCAGTAGAGACAATCTCAAAGCTCAAATGCTCTTGGAAAGAACCTTCTTCCAATTTCTCACGGGCTGATTTATAAATGCCATGCAGTGAAGCAAACATCAATTGAGCGGATAAAGGTCCTTTTTCATTATTTCTCGGCACGCGAACCAGAATGGTGGTATATTTCTGCTTGGTAATCCAGAGCCTTTTGCGTCTTTTACTGTAAGCTTTGAGCACCAGATAGATACCAAAAATCCAACCTGATAAAATCAGGATGTAAATCAGATAGCGCACTACTTCATAGGCAATCGTGGCAAAATCGATGGGGGTGTTCATAATTACTGTTTTTTATCTTTGTCTTATTATAGAACAAAATTTTAAATGAATAAAGGAATAAATGATTAAATGACTACAAACCCAATCCTTTATTCATTTATTCCTTATTAAATTTTTAGAAAGAGATCAAAACCCCTCCTTAAAAATAATTTTTTTAGTTTGCTAATATATATCCTTCCGAGGTCTTTTTAAACTTCGGTGAATTTTGCAGATTGATTAAAATTGTAGCTTTCTTAACTTTCTTCTTTTTCATTACTTCCTCAACAACACTGTTCTGATCCAGTGGTGCTTTGTCTTTTAATACTTTTTCGATAACGCCCTCGACTGTTCCGCCTTCAAATCCCCAGTTATTTAGAGCATAAAGACCTCTTCCGACCAGAACAAAACGGTTGTCGGAAATCAATTCATTGTGGATAGTTTGAATGGTAGCTTTTTTATTATCAAAACTTGACTGCTCAATCGCAGTGGCAATTTCGGAAAAGTGCATCGGTTCATTTTTCTTGGACAGTACAAAAAATATCTTGTCGCGAATAGTTCTGGGTTTTACCCAAGACCAGGAGGTAAGTCCCCTCTTGCCATCTTCAGTTCTATGCAATTTCTTAGTCATATCAATAGAAGATTTCAAAAATTCCGGGGTAGCCTTGCCCTTATATTTTTCAACAATTTCATGTTTGGCTGATTCTAAAAGAATAGCTTCGTCCTCCAAAACCTCTCCTTTGGATTCCAAAATTTGTGAGAACATCTTAACAATATCTTCGATCATTTTCTTGTCGAGACTGGTCAGATGCCAACCGGCATTGATGTTTTCGCTCTCTTCAATCCCCGCGATATCTTCATTTAAAAGTAAAATAAATTTTAAAATCTTGGTAATTTCTTCTTTTCTACTTTGGTCCAGATCTATAATTAATTCTTCAACAAGAGCGTCTTCATTGATAATTCCACCTCGTTCCCCTAAAATAGCTTTGATTTTTTCAAATACCGGCTTATTGTGGTCAAGAACCGATAATTTTCTAAGACGATTTAACGAAGCAGCCTCAATCTGACGAACTCTCTCGCGAGTTACTCCAAATTCCTTACCGATGGCGTCCAGAGTCAATCTCTTTCTACCGGACAAACCAAAACGATGCAAAATCACTTTTTGCTGTTTTTCCTTGAGATTTGAGATAAGATCTCTGGCAAACTGGGAAAAATGAGCATCTTTGATCTTGTTGCTTTCAATCTTATCGATAATTTTTGCGGCCTTTTCACTTGTCATATTTTTGGTTAAAAAAATAAGCTTGTTTAGCCCCTTTTTCATTACCCCTATATTATACTATGCATTTGAAATACTGTCAACAGTTTTTATATTTTAACACGAATCCCCACGAATTTAGGACAAACCCTCCAAAATCGGAGGGTAAATATAAACAAAAGAGAGCTTCGGGAGATGCTCTCTTTATGGATACTAATTTATGTGAGGTTTCTTAAGATTAGCCCATTCTTTTTGGGCCCAGAACGGAGCGAGTCAATTCCCTGCCGGCAATCTCAAGCTCTGCCCATTTTTTGTTCAGCAGGAAATTGAGCCACAAATCGAAGCCATCGTGGCCAGCAAGGGTATTCATGCCCGGGACAAGAGTGAAACCCAAGCTGAATAGTGGCTTTGAGGTGTCGTGGCGATATTTTTCATCTTCACCCGGCATTATTATTCCTCTTGAAACATCGGTGGCCACCGCAATGAGACCGAGTTGTTTGATGGTTTCCGAAGTTTTATCGCATACTTCAATCTGGTTGAAGTCAATGAAATTTAACATCGGCAGGCTCGGCACCATTTGCTTTAGCATCAGATGGGTCATGAGATTTTCGAGGTGCGCTGTTTTAGATACTGCAGAGCCACAAAAACGCCCGCAGAGCACACCTTTGCAAAAAGAGCTGCGGGGCAGCCAAGTCGCATGCCATTGCAGGAATTCGACTCACCGTAAAAATGAATGTACTTGCCACAACGATAGAGCATGATGCTGGTCGTGTCGATCATTCCTTTGGGTGATTTGTAGATCAGAGATCCCCAATGTTTCAGATTGAAACTGCGGATGTCTGTGTGCATTTGCTCAAACTGGCCACCGAAAGTGGCCCGCACTTTCTGAAAATCACCGGTCATTCCTGGCTCGTCGGTCTGGTAAGGCTGTAAGATTACGATTCGCTCTTCTTCCCTGCCGGCTGGTAAATCTGTGTACCTTGTTTCTCTCTTAGACATAATAAACCCCTTTGCCCATGCAGCCGTCAAGTGACCTGCACCCGGGCATTTTTTATATTTGCCATGCAGCCATTCTCTAAAAATTCAGAGAATCCGCATCCAGCAGCTTTGTGAAAGAACATTTGGCTTTATAATGAATTGTCAGTTTCACGAAGTATAGGGTTCTAAAAAATAATAGTTTTATTCCTTAATCTTAACTTCTTTATCAAAAAATCTTTTAAAATAAAAATCTCTTAGAACCGCTACTTTCTGAATGATTCTAAACATAAAAACTACCGTAACGCCGAGATATAAATCCAGGTTAAGTTTATCGCCGAGATAGACAAAAAAAGCTGCGATGAAAACATAAAAAAGCAGGCCGGTTATAAAATTAGCCACATTAAATTCCTTCTTTGTTTGAGCGCCAATGGCGCCAATCAAAGAATCCAAGATAGCTAAAATCGCCACCGCTGTATAGCGGGAATATTCTGGAGCTATATTGAATGGAAGAAAAGCCCCTAAAATAGTTCCTAAAAAAATACCAAGAATTGCGTAAAGCATAATTTCTCCCGAATTATCCCAAATCATTCCCTAATTTTCCCCAATTCCCATTCGGGATATTCGGGTGTAATTCGGGATAATTAGGGATTCTTATATCTTGACTTTCCTATGCCATAGAACCATTACAACTGATGCGACAAAGATTGATGAATAAGTACCAATGATTATACCGACAACTAGAGCAAAAACGAACCAGAAAATTGAAGCTCCTCCAAATAGCAATAGGGCTAAAAGCGTGAACAATACTGTAGCCGAAGTAGTAATCGATCGACTCATGGTTTCATTAATACTTTTATTGGCAATGTAAGTGAGATCGCCGGAAGTGGTTTTTAGATTTTCCCTGATTCTGTCAAATACCACGATGGTATCGTGAACTGAAAATCCAAGTACGGTTAAAAGCGCTGTGATAAATAGTGTGTCAATTTCAACATGCAAGAAGTGGCCAAGAATTGAGAATATACCGATAACTGTTAAAAGATCGTGAGCTAGAGCGATAACGGCTGAAACACCAAACTTCCAAGAAGAAAGCGGCTTGGGAACGGAACGAAATGCCCAAGCGATATAAAGAATAATCATGATGGACGCCAGAATCAAGGCTTCGATAGCTTTGGTTGTCAAATCGCGGCTAACAGTCGGACCAACTGTTTCAAAACGAAGTTCTTTGCTCTCCCCTATCTTGGAATTAAAATCAGCTCGAAGCTGTTTATACTTTTCGTTGTCGATAAAATGTGTTCGAGCTAAAAATGAATTGGCAGAAGTCATTGACACTTGGATATTCTTTAAGCCTTCTGAATCAAAAACTTCCCTAATTTTTTCAACCTGAACCTGCTGTTGAGCCGGAAATTGCATCTCAATCAGTGTCCCACCGGCAAAGTCGATACCGAAGTTTAGTTTAAATAAAAACAAAGAGATAATGCCGGGAATGAGGATCAGCCCTGAAATAATGAACCACACCTTCCATTTTTCTATTATACGAATCATAATGTTCTAAAATTATTTATAATTGATAGAAGTCAATGAATAAATGATTATATGAATAAATGAATAAAAAAGTTTAAGCTATTTCTAATCATTTAATCCTTTATTTATTTATTCATTTTGATCTATTTATTTCCTCACTTTCTTTCCTAAAAATAAGAAAAGTAGGTTTCGTGTTACTGTTATTGCTGTAAATAAGCTAACCAATATACCAACTGCCAGCGTTAAGGCAAATCCTTTTACTAGGCCTGTGCCAAGGAAAAACAGGATTGCGCAAGTGATGAGCGAAGAAGCATTTGAGTCGCGAATAGAAGTCCAAGCGCGATTAAATCCGGCCTTAATAGCGGAACTATAAGCTTTCCCGCGCCGTAATTCCTCTTTCATTCTTTCAAAAATAAGGATATTGGCATCCACAGCCATACCTACCGAAAGGATAAATCCGGCGATACCGGCCAAAGTCATAGTAACCGGAATTAATTTGAATAAGGCAATTACAATCAATGCGTAAACCGCTAAAGCGATTGAAGCGATCAAACCGGCAAATCGGTATCGGAAAATCATGAAAAGCACTACAAATAAAATTCCGATTAATCCGGCAATAAAGCTTTTGTGAACAGAATCTTGTCCCAAAGTCGCGCCGACATTTCTTTGTTCTACCAGATTAATCGGCACGGGAAGCGCTCCGGCATTAAGTTGCAAAGCTAATTTCTTGGCCGCGTCCATAGTAAATTGTCCGGTAATCACAGCGTTCCCGCCATCAATCGCTTGATTGACCCGGGGAGCTGAAAGCAATTCTTTATCCAAAAATATAGCCAGAGGCTTGCCTACATTTCTTCCCGTTACTTCAGAAAAAATCTTGGCGCCTTCATCATTGAAAGTGATTGAGATCTCCGGCTCATAATTACTTTGACTGACTTGAGCGGTAGCTTTTTTAAATAATGATCCATTAAGTCCCACATCTTGCCAGTCATCGATTAGAATAGATTTAAGCTGACCATTTTCTAATGATTTTCCCTCTATTCCCTCTCGAAATTCCAGTTGAGCCGTTTGCCCAATCATGGCAATCGCTTCATCAATGTTTGTAATACCGGGAAGCTCTACGAGAATCTTGTAGTTATTCAAACCTGAAGTGGTTTGAATTACCGGTTCAGAAACTCCAAGCGCGTTAATTCGGCGATCAAGGACGGTTTGAACTCCTTCCAAAGCGCTATCGCGATCCTTTGCGGCAACTTTGCTCATATCAGCTTCATAAACCAAATGAGCTCCGCCAAGAAGATCGAGACCTTGTTGGATCTTTAATTCTTTATAATAGCTCCCTATTTTCAAATTGGGACCCTTTGGCCAGTCAACAATCCCTGCTAAAACAGAGATAACGATGATGACAAAAAACATTATCCAGATTTTCTTTCGCATGGTAAATGAGTTAGTTTAATAGTCTATAAAAATCATTTTAAACTAAAAAAATCATTTCTGCAACTAGAAAATTTTATATTATCTCAAATGTAATATGTTAAATGTTAAAGCCATATGTCAAATGTCGAAGCTGTCTTTAGCTAAATAGTTTTAAGATTTGGTTCTAACATTTAACATTTGAGATTTAAGATATTATTTTTTAAGCTTTGACATAACCATCTATTATTTATCAAAAAACCCTTGACAGTATCTACAAAATATGCTATATTTAATGTGTAATCTAACAGGTATTTAATCCTCTCCCAGTTTATGATAAAATTGAGAGAGTGGACTTTGACAATAAAATCACGGATACCAATCCGTATGTCGAGGAGAAAAGATGTTATGAAAAAACATCAAGTGGTGGTATCGGCAGTAATCTTAGGCATCATAATGGGATTGGCAGGAAGATTAACCCACAAGGATATAGCGTGGGCGGCCGAGATGGCAACACTTTCAACCGTTCTTATCGGCGTATGGAGAGTTGTTGATCTCCTGAAGCAAATCAAAGAGAAACTGTAAAACCCCGCCAATCACGCCAAGCGTGAGCGGGAATTGCCAAAGGAGGCAAAAATCATGAAACGGATACTCGTAATCGCGATCCTCGCGATCGTGGCAACATTCGTCAGCTTCATCGGCATCGCGCAGGCAGAGACAATGTATCTGAAAGAAGTGGCCTGCACGACATTCATCAAAGAGATGAAAACGAATGTCTGCTTCGCCTATCTGGCGAATCAGCCGAATTCCGCCGGCATTTACGACTCGGCACTCGAGTTCAATGAAGGCGGATGCGCCGATCCCCAAAGAACATCGGCCATGAGTAAGTCGTTCGTCGCCAATGGTGAAAAAGTACAAAGACTCGCTCTGTATGTGCCGAGACTGGATAAGTGCTTTTCCCAGACATTCGACGGCACACCGATTCAAACGGTGAACGACAATGTCCGACTGGGAAATCAGTACGCCGCAGACACAAACGCAACTGCTCATGAAATTCAGGACAGCGCGACTCTCGTCGCGGCTTGCAAGAGCCGAGTCAACGCGAAATACCGGAAAACATTTAACTCCGGTACGACCTACGACTTTGCTCACGCGATCGCCGCCGCAACCTGCAAAAGCAGCAGCTGGTGCCCATATGTCGTTGCCGGCAGCGAGTTCAAAGCCGACATGCAGGACAGGAAATGGGCCATGGCAATTGTGGATTGCGAGAGTAATCCCGGTCCCATGACAGGCAACGAGCAAATGTACGCCGGCGCTCCGACAACACCGCCACCTTACTACTCGGCGCCCGCCGCGCCCATCTACTACCCGCCGGCACCGAACTACGGCAGCGGATATGGCTACGAATATCCGCCGTACCCGCAAACACAGCGCGCGCCCGGCTCACGCCATATCTTCATGAACAACTGCATGCAGAGATTCAACGACAGTGACTACTGTCATTACGCATACGAATACAACAGGTAGAACCAGACCTGCTGTGCAACAACGCAACAACTGGGGCGGACTCGAAAGAGCCGCCCTATTTTCATGTCTTGCATTTGGAATGGGACGATAGTCCGTTACTTTTGACACACTATCGTGTGTCACTCCAGGAGCATTTTCAAATCACTTGGTAATTTTGATTTAAAATCCAACATCTCGCCGGTTTTAGGATGTTTAAATGATAGTTCAGATGCATGTAGGAACTGACGACGAAGTCCTATTTTTTTTGAGAAAATTTCCGAATCGCGGCTTTTATAAACCGGATCCCCCACCACCGGAAATCCAATCGCAAAAAAATGCGCGCGAATTTGGTGAGTGCGGCCGGTCTCGATGATTACATCAATATAAGACAAATCGGGCATATGGGACGAATGTAAATACTTTTTAACTTCGTAATGCGTGATAGCTTCTCTCCCAAGGGCGTTATGTATAACGCCCCTACAACTCACAAAACGGGTCCGATTTTTTGGGTCTCTTTTCAAGGCGATATTGATCGTCCCTTTTTTTGGTTCCAGTTTACCAAAAACCAAGGCTTCATAAATCTTTTTAACTTGGTGAGAGGCGAACTGGTTTTGAAGGTTAACCAGCGCCTTTTCATTTTTTGCCACAACCATCAGCCCCGAGGTATCGCGATCCAAACGATGAACAATCCCTCCGCGGGGCAGATTGATTTTGTATTCATTAATTAAAATTTTTTCCAATGTAGAGACGCTACTCCTCGCGTCTTTTTTATCAGATTCAACGACTAAACCTGAAGGCTTGTTTATTACCAACAAATCATCGTCTTCAAATATGATCTCGAAATATTTAGACATAAAAATATCCAATGTCCAATACTCAATACTCAATCAATTCTCAATAACCAATATCCAATGGGAAATAATACTAATTGGGTATTAAAAATTGGATATTGATTGGATATTGAATATTGGTTATTGGGTATTATGTATTATTTCCTCTTTCTCAACTTCTTATGCAAAAACTTATACGCGTCTTCCGCATTATTAAAAACCGCCATGAGATCCAAGTCCTTTTTTTCCAAAGTTTTATATTCTTTAACCAGTTTTTGTTTCAAAAAGACCAAAAAAGGAACCCAGAAATCTTTACCGATTAAAACAATCGGAACTTTTTCAATTTTTTTCGTTTGAACCAAAGTTACAATTTCGAAAAGTTCATCGAGCGTTCCAAATCCACCCGGGAAATAAACAAAGGCATTGGCCGAAAAACTCATGCAGACTTTGCGCGTAAAAAAGTAATGAAAAGCCATCGAGCGCTCAACATAAGGATTAACTCTTTGCTCTTTGGGAAGTTGAATATTTAATCCTACACTATCCCCCGGTGTTCCGCCAAAAGCGCCTCGATTAGCCGCTTCCATTATGCCCGGACCGCCTCCGGTAACTACATGATGTCCGGATTTTGACAGCAAATGAGCTAATTTTTGCGATTCTTTATACCATTTATTGTCCTCATCGAATCGTGCCGAACCGAAGATTGTAACGGAATTTTTCAGTTTGGAAATAAATTCAAATCCTTCCGTGAACTCCCCCATTATTCGAAACATCCTCCACGCCGGGTTATCAGAGTAATTAAATTTTTGTGGTGAGCGCATTTTTGTTTTTTTAATTGTATTTTTTATTTTCTAGCGTCATTATTAGGATTATAGAATACTGCCGTGCTAGATGAAAGGATATAATTATTATTTTGAACATCTATTATCTTAACTCCTTGTTTCTGAATCTTTGTCCTAAGTTCATCTGATTTAGAATAGTTATTAGTTTCTTTTGCCCGCTTTCTTTCCTCGGCATCTTTTTTAGCTTCTTCCGGAACCATGCTCTTTTTTTCTACAAATTCTTTTATTTGCAAACCTAAAACTTTATCAAAATCAAATATTGTTTCGAGCATATCTGGTATAGAAATTAATCCTGCCGATTCTGTTTCAAGCAGTTCAAAAATAATTGAAAGTGCTCCTGATAAATTTAGATCCTCATTAATTTTTTCAAGGAACTTTTCTTGATAATCTTTTAATATACTTCCTTTGGGCTTACCCTTACTTTGATCCTTCGCGATTACTAAGATATCAACTAAACTCTCAATTGTATTCGCAGCAAATTTCAGTGCTTCCCAAGTAAAATTTTGTTTTTGCTTATAATGAGTTTGAAGGCATAGATATCGAAATGCCATTGGGTTAAAACCTTTGTTAATAATATCTTGCAAAGTATAAACATTGTTCAACGACTTACTCATCTTCTGACTGTCTACCATTAGCATTTCGTTGTGCAGCCAATAATTAACAAATTTTTTATCATTAGCCGCTTCGGATTGAGCAATTTCATTTTCATGATGCGGAAAGATTAAATCAATTCCACCGGTATGAATGTCAAAAGTTTCGCCGAGATTTGCCGATGACATTACGGAACATTCTATATGCCAGCCGGGTCTCCCTTTTCCTAATTCCGTCTCCCAAAACACATCTCCATCTTTTTCATCCCAGGCTTTCCAAAGCGCAAAATCATGCGCTTCTTCTTTGGCATATTCATCATTATCAACACGAGATTTGGAGTCTCTCTCAAAATCAACTCCGGATAATTTCCCATAATCTTTGAATTTGGAAATAGCAAAATATATAGATCCGTCTTCTGCTTTGTAGGCAAAACCTTTATCCAAGAGCTTTTTTATAAGCGCTACCATGCCCTGGATATTTTCTGTGGCGCGCGGGAAAATATATTCATCTTTGTTTATATTTATCTTTTCCAAATCCTCAAAAAAACTGGCCGTGTATTTGTCAGTAAAATCTTTTAGACTTATTCCCGCAGCTTGTGAATCGCGAATAGTTTTGTCATCGACATCGGTTATATTCATTACATGCTTTACTTTGTAGCCATTATAAGCAAGAACTCGATGAAGAGTGTCGGCAAAAATATATGAACGCAAATTTCCTATATGAACAAAATTATAAACTGTCGGGCCGCAGGAATAAATGCCAACCTCCCCTTCTTTAATGGGTTTGAACTCTTCTTTCTTTTTTGTAAGCGTATTGTGGAGAAAAATCTTTTGCATAAAATTATTATAACCTTTTTTAAAATAAAAAAAAGAGGGGTACCTGTTGCAAGAGCTTTTGACTCTAAAGTACCCTCTCTCATTGATTCATGTTAGTGGGACAACTTTCACGGGTTACCGCCATTTACTGTAGATTGAAACAACCTTGCGGCCTTCCTTCTTCGACCCCCAGTAGTTGATGCCTCCGCCTTTGATGACTGTCAGCCGAGGTGAATCCTTGTGGTAGCGAAAATAGTATCCGCCGGCTGAAATCATTGCGCGAAGCGCGAAAACAACCGCAAGTACAGATACGACGCCCGCGGCAAGAAAACACCACGCGAACATTCCCTGCCAGCCGACCATGCGCAGGCAGAACAGCACGAAGAACACATCGAAGACGGCGAGACAAAAAAGCCGCTTCTGATCCGGTGAAGAAGTCCGCCAGAGGAATGTTAATTCAAACTGAATGACATCTTTCCGCTGACGCATTGCGTTTACCAACTTACTTAACCGATTTTTCAAAGGCCGAAGTCCCCTTTCCTTGTTTTGTTTCTTGGCTTATTATACTATTATTTTACAAAATTGTCAAAAGCTTTTTCGTCCTTCCAGCGCTTTGGATAAGGTTACATCGTCCGCGTATTCTATGTCTCCTCCAAAAGGAATTCCGCGAGCAATGCGAGTAACTGAAATCCCCAGCGGTGAAATTAGTCTTTGAATGTACATAGCCGTCGCTTCACCTTCGGTAGTCGGATTGGTCGCTAAAATTATTTCCTTAACTTCATTGCCAGCCCCTAGACGAGCAAGTAATTCTTTTATTTTTAAATCATCCGGACCGATGCCATCAACCGGAGAAACAGCTCCATGCAAAACATGATAAAGGCCTTTGTAAAAACCGGAGCGTTCTAATGCTAAAATATCCAGCGGTTCCTCAACCACACAAATTGTAGATTGATCACGACTGGCATCATCGCAAACCAAACATTTCTCCCCTTCTGAAATGTTTTGGCATTCCGGACAAATGGAAATCTCTTGTTTCAAACCGGTTATTGCCGCGCCAATATCTTCACTGAATTTTTTATCCTTTCGGAGCAAATAGAAGGCCAGTCTCTGGGCGCTTTTTGGCCCAATGCCGGGAAGCGATGCAAATGCATCGACAGCTTTTTGAATTGATGAGGGAAGTTTGTTCATAATTTTTACATTATAGAATAAAAAAAGGCAAATTAAAAGGGCATCTCGAGTGTTTCAAGACGCCCTGTTCATTTTTTCCTGCGGAGAATGCGTTCAGTGCGGTAGACACCGGAAGGAAGTTTTTCCTCTTCTTCGGGATCAGGATTACCCGGGTCTTCGTCTTCACCCGGATCTTCATCTGTGAACATAAGCCCGGTTTCAATGCCCTCACTATCTTCCGACAACTGTCGCATGATGTCTGCCTTGCCATGGATAGGCTCCACCCAAACCCTGATGTTGCCCATAGGTTCGAGACCTTTCGCATAGGTTGGATGGCGGACATTCTCCTGGATCCAATGCCGAAAGGATGGGGTACGGCTTTGGACAAAAATCTCTTTGCCATAAAGAGAACATGCCGGCCCTACCATCATCCTTAAAAAAGAAACGAGTCCCACTAGAACTTCTTCAGGATGCCCACCGGCCTCATCAAGAGCTTGAATGTCGATTCTGACAATCCCTTCCTGACTGAATCCTTTGTTATGAGCATTCAGTGCCGCGCCAAGAGCAGCGAGGTACTTGCTCGTAGATTCCAGACTTGGAACAACAGAGGTCCCCGACCTCATTTGGAGATAAAGAATATTGACTTCTTTTCTCTGAACATTCCAGTAAGTCTTGTATGACTCCGTGAAATGCAAGGTCGACACCTCCTTATGTAAACGAGCGATTTCACACCCTTGATTAAGGCGTGATTTAGTATATCTTAGAATAAAAATTAATAAATGTCAACACTATTTTAGAAATTTGAAGGTTTGCCGACCAAGATATCTAGCCTTTTCGCCTAGTTCCTCATTAATTTCCAAAAGTCGATTATATTTTGCAATTCTTTCACTTCGACTCATTGAACCGGTTTTGATCTGCCCGCAGTTAAGCGCTACGACCAAATCCGCAATAAAAGTATCCTCGGTTTCCCCGCTTCGATGTGAAACTACAGTAGTGTATCCGGCGCGTTGCGCCATCAGAATGGCCTCAACCGTTTCAGACAGCGAACCGATTTGGTTGAGCTTAATCAAAACTGAATTGGCTACTCCTTTCTCAATCCCCTCTTTGATTCTATTCACATTAGTTACAAAAAGATCATCTCCAACTATTTGAATCTTATCTTTAAACTCATTGGTAAATTCCTGCCAACTGATCCAATCATCTTCTGCCAATCCATCCTCAATAGAGATAATCGGATAGTTTTTTATCATTTCACTATAAAGATCTGTCAATTCTTTTGAGCTTAACTTTTTACCTTCTAGTGTTAAATTGTAAACCCCATCCTCAAAAAATGAGCTGGCCGCCACATCCATTCCCATAAATCCATCGACTCCCGGAATATAGCCGGCGTCCTTGATCGCTTGAGAAATTAATTGTAAAACATGGTCATGGCTTTTAAAATTTCCGGCATATCCGCCTTCGTTGCCAACATTAGTCGAGATGCCAATTTGTTTTAAAATTTTTCCCAGTTTGTGAAAAACTTCGCTTCCCATTCTGATAGCCTCGGGAAAATTTGGCGCTCCGGCCGGAAAAAACATAAATTCCTGAAAATCAAGATTGCCATCAGCATGTTGGCCACCGTTGATAATATTCATCATCGGAACTGGCATCAGATATTTTTCGCCTAATCCGGGATGAAAAACATTTCTTAAATACTGATACAAAGGAAGTTTGTGTGATTCCGCCGCGGCTTTCGCCAATGCCATACTCGTACCCAAAATCGCATTGGCTCCCAATCGACTTTTGTTTGCCGTGCCATCCAGCTCAATCATTTTCTTATCGATCTCGCCTTGATCGTCAGCTTCTAGGCCAACTAAAAGTTTTTTAATTTCAGTGTTAACATTATTAACCGCTTTGATAACACCAAGACCATTGTATCTTTTAGGATCGTTATCGCGCAGCTCTAAAGCTTCATGTACCCCGGTTGAAGCGCCGGATGGAACTGATGCAATGCCTTTTGAACCATCTTCTAAAAATACTTTTACTTCAACAGTTGGATTGCCGCGAGAATCCAGAATTTCGCGAGCATGGATGTCTACAATTTTACTCATATTATTCTAATTTTAATTATAATTTATATTGCATTAATATCTCATGTTCTTCGCAAGTCGGACAAAGTCCATAAACCTCAACATTGGCATCGCATATTTTTTGCAATCTTTTGATAACCGCTTTTCCTTCTTCTGATTTAAAAAGATGCTTGTATCGATCTTGCAACTTCAAATATTCTTCAATTTTTGGTTTTTGATCAGGAGTTTTTAAAACTTTGGTAACGACACCATTAATAATTTCCAAAACCGGATAAAAACCGGTGGTAGCAGCCAAGCGCGCTACTTCAACGGTTTTATTTGTTTCAATCCCCCATCCCGGAATGCAAGGAACTAAAATCTGAATATATTTCGGGCCTTGAAACTCTAGCGCTTTTTTTATCTTTTCCTCAACATCTTTCGGATAAGCGGCTGTCGAGGTAGCAACATACGGCACTCCTTGACTAACCGCAAAAGCAATCATGTTTTTCTTCATTTTATCATCGCCGGTAGAATCTTTGCCTGACGGTGTAGTAGTAGTGTCCGCACCCAAGGTTGATGATCCTGAAGCTTGCGCGCCGGTATTTTGATAGCCTTCGTTATCAAAACAAACATAGAGAATATTGTCTCCCCTTTCAAACATTCCGGCTAGCAACCCAAAACCGATGTCGAATGTGGCGCCATCACCGGCAAGAACGACGACATTAGGTAGCGACGCCCGAGGTCCGACCTGGGGGTACTCCCGCTGGTCATACCTCGAGACTTTTGATAAAGTCGCGCCTAAATTTTTATTTTTGAAACTCAATCCCGCTAAAATGCCTGTTGCTACTGCCGCCGAATTCTCGAAGAGTGAATGTATATAAGGTACTCCCCAAGCGCTTTCCCCAAACTTGGTCGTAGTAACCTCTAAACAACCGGTTGCTCCCACTACAATCGTATTCGGCCCCAAAGTATTAATGACATGTCGAGCCGTCAAATTTTGTCCGCAACCCGAACAAGCGTTATGGCCGGGATAAAATAAAGTTGGTTTTTTATACTTTTGTAGCATTTCTTTTTGCTTTTATTTTTTCGAGAATTTCATGTAATTTTTTTGTATCTAAAAGAAGACCGCAAAGACTAATTATGCCATCGATTTTCCTAAGATTTATATCCAAATCCGTAAGCTTCATATCAGCTCCTGCTTTTAGCATGTCTAAACACATTTGATCGCTATCAGAAAAAACGCAGATAATCGGTCTATCTTTATCGGGAACCATTTCGATTAATTTTTCAACTAATTCCGGTCCATCGATAGAGCATCCTTTTTGAGGATTTCTTAAATCACCGTCCGCAAAAAGAATGTCGGGAGTTTCCTTGTCTTTCCCTATCGCTTCAAGAACACTTTCACCAGAAGGAAAAAACCTTACACTTAGGTCTTCTGACTCTCCAAGACAATCGTCAAGAAGATGTGGTATATCCCGATCATCTTCTGCAAACCAAATTTTTGTTTTAGGAAGCCACTCCTTTTTTTCAACATTCCCTCCATCGTGATTTGAGTGCATGCCCTCCATGCCGTTCCCCATATTCATGTTCATAAGTTTAATATTACTTGTATCTATACTAAATTTACTAATTCTTCTACCCTAATATCTCTCCCTCCCAATCCAATAATCTCATCTTGAATTTCTATTTTATGTTTTCCGTATAAGGCTTTTTTAATTTCGGTGGTTAAAATGCCTTCGGTTCCCAGAGAAATAGCGCGATTCAAAACTATGATTTTTTTGGTGCCTTTTAATTTTTTAACAATCTCATCGTCCGGAAATGGACGCAAAAGATTGAGATTACAAATCCCCACTTTCTTACCTTTCAATCTTAACAGATCAACTGCCTCGCGGGTAGTGCCAAATATCGAGCCGGTGGAAACAAAAACGGTTTTGGCATCTTTCAATTTGTATTCGCGAGTTAAACTTAATTTTCTGCCAAAAACTTTTTCAAATTCTTGCATTGCTTTTTTGATTTCTTGGTTTTTTGCTTTTTTGATTTTTGCATCCAGCTGCATGCGCATGTCTTGATATTCTTTTGGCGTTGCCAGATATCCGAATGTTTTGGGATTCTTAACATCTAGGAATGACCCGAGGTCTCGGGATTGCTTTTTTAAAAATTTATCTACCAATTTCTGATCCGGAATATCTACTTCTCCAACCGTATGAGTCAAATAAAATCCATCCATATTTACCATAACCGGTAGTCCAACTGATTCAGCAACTTTGAAAGCAAGAATGTGAAGATCGACCGCTTCTTGAATATCATTGGCAAAAAACATAATCCAGCCGGCATCGCGAACGCTGTAAGCGTCCTGCTGATCATTCCATATATTTATTGGAGCGGAAACTGCGCGATTGGCGCAAGTTAAAACCACCGGCAGATTCATTCCGGCGATATTATAGATAACTTCCGTCATTAGGAGTAGTCCTTGAGAAGTGGTCGCGGAATATGCGCGAACGCCAGTTGCGGATGCGCCAAGAATCACGGAAGCCGCCGCGAATTCACTTTCGGTCCGCACAAATTCAAAACTCGCCTCTCCATCAGCAGCGATCTTCGCCAAATCCTCGACGATGTGAGTTTGGGGCGTAATCGGATAGGCAGAAATAACTCCCGGCCGACAGAGATTTACAACTTGCGCGATAGCTTGTGAACCCTCAAGTAATTTTTTCATTTTGATAATCTTATGGTCTACGAATTACGAATTTAATACGAATATACGAATTCTTTTCTAATATATTTTTTTTCTTATTCGTAAATTCGTACCCATTCGTATTTCGTAGAATTTTTATTTCTCTAACCGCATAAATATACACTTAACCGGACACACTTCTGCGCAAAGTCCGCAGCCTTTACAATAATCAAGGTCAGCCTCATACCACTCTCCTTTTAGGCTTTCTTGCTTTCTTGCTTTCTTGCTTTCTTGCCTCTGCAAAATGCAACCTTCGGGACAAGCTCCCTCGCAAATGGCACAATTAATGCACCGGCTCTTATCCACAACCGGACGCATGGTTCGCCAGTCACCGGTTTTGTTTTTTAGCGAACCCCCCGGCTCATCGTAATTTTGATATTTATAATTCGTTTTCATCTTTTTTGATTGATTGTATTTTGGAATGACGAACGACAGTTCGTCGCTTTTATTGACGGACTATCGTCCGTCACTCCAAATTCATTTTTTAAATTAGTTTTTTATTTCCTTATCCCCAAAATGGTCATAAGCTTTTTGGGCTAATTCAATGTTCTTCATCACTGTCTCGCTCCCCTTCTCTGCTAATTTCTCTTTGATCGCCCTCGCAACATCTTTCATTGTAAAAAGTTTTGTTCCATAAGCAAAAGCTCCCAGCATAGCCGTATTCACGATTGGCCTACCTAATACTTCAACTGCTAATGCGGCCGCATCAAAAGCCATTATTTTAATGTCCGGATAAATTGAAAGGTATTTTCCTAAATTATCGCCGCCTTTGGCTGAATTTACAAATACAATGTCTCCTTTGTCTAATCCATTGACCACATCGCTAGCTCCAAGCAGCGTTGAATCAAGCACTACCAAATAGTCCGGATTCCGAATATGATCACGGCGTGTAATTTCTTTGTCTGAAATTCGGATATATGATTCGGCCGGAGCACCGCGTCTTTCCACGCCAAAAGATGGAAAAGCCTGGACTTTTTTACCACTATAATAAGCCGATAAAGCAATCAGCTCTCCCAGTGTCACCGCCCCCTGCCCTCCTCGGCCATGAATACGAATTTGTTTTAATAACATATATATAAAATTATAACACAGAAAAAATAAATAAAACCAAGATATTTTAGTAAGTTACCGCTGTTATAGTCATATCTATCGAATAGTTTCCAATTGACTGTTCTACCGGTATTTTTTGTGTTAGACCGGCTCCCGTTAAATCCCAATAACACCCCGTTGCCGCAGAGCTGTCTGATTGAAGAAGGGTAATACTATCAACAGAACCCTGAACAAAGGAGGCTAAACCGCCCTTATTGATTCCCGTAGTAGTACATCCGCTTTTTGCTGTTACGGTCGCGGTCGTTGGATTAATAGCTAATTGTCCATTTGTACATCCTGATCCTAACGAGTCATTGAAGTCAAAAGTAGTGCTGCCTGTATCCCATAAAGCTGAACTGCCGCTTGTCGCCGCAATAGAAAGCGTCCATGTTTTGGTAGCGGAATCATTATTTACTCTTATCTTTTGGCTGCTATCGCCAAGTGTTCCGGTACTTGATTGGCAATCAAACCCTAATGATGCGCTTTGTAAAGGATAAACAGGACTGACAACATGAATCCCGCTACTGTCTACTACATCAGAAAAAAGATCTCCAAAATTCCAACTGAAATTATTCCCGCCATTTAAATTGGAGGTATCAGTTGCATTAATTGTGCTTCCACTTGAAGCATCAGAATCTTTTGCATTGGTGCTATACACAACCGGACTGCCGGAAGCGACCAGTATCCACTGCGTCGGAGTAGATGAGGAGCGCAATTGAACTCTTGTGCTGGATGATTGCCCATTAACATTAAAGTTTGTAAAGGCATAGGTAGAACCGGCATTGAAACGAATTTTTGTAGAAGCTGTTAAAGCGTTAAATGTGGTTGCGGTGGCAGATGCGGAAAATATCACTGAAGGATCGGTATCCGGATCGGTCCCTGTGTTATTTGTTATGGTTAAGGTTTCGAAAGCAGAAGCCGAAGTCATTGTCCCAGACAATGTCTGTCCCGAAGAAATTCCTTTAATAACAACTATTCCATTATTATGCGTAAATGTTCCATTATTTGTCCAATTCCCTTCTAGATTTATTGTACTGCCTCCTGCGTCTGGCGCAGCAAGAGTAGCGCTGGCGTTTATCAATATATTGCCTGCGACGGTAATAACAGGATCATTTGTTGTACCGCTGACAACTACAGCATTGGTACCGTTGCCTATAGTTAAATCCCCTTGCATTAGAAATGAACCTCCGGAAGCGCCCAGTTGATATGTAGGAGCTCCTGCCGGATTAAGCGTTAAGTTCCCATAACCGGGGGTAGTTATGGCGGTAATAGTCTGCGCGCCGGTTTGGTTATAAATAGTTGTGCTGGTAGCGCCAAAAGTATATGTGCCAAAACCGGTCGGAAATGTTTGTGTTGTACCACTCATACTAAATGTAGCGCTATTTTTTACAATGAATGAAGCTGTGCCGGCACCGGCAATATTTACTCCATTATTTTTAAAAATAGCAGCCGTATCAGAATCATCACCAACTGTTATGTTGCCAGTAACATTGGTTGAGGTAATAGCCGCGGCAGGATAGGCGCCAGATACATTAGTGTTCAAAATTTGTAGATTAGCATAAGCTGCCGCTGTCCCCCACGCTACCGGAATAGATTGTCCCGCCGTCGTGCTATTAAAAGCCCATGTACTGGTTGCACCCGGAGACGAGGTGGCATTAGTTGGATTCGTAATGATACCGGAAATTTTTGCTGTTCCTGCGCCAGAAATACTTATAACTTTATTTGCGGCGCCACCAGCAGCAAAGGTGATGCCACCCATTGTTAATGCCCCGGTAGTGATATTAATAGCGCTGACAAACCCTGCCGTAGCATCTGTACCAGCCATAGTTATTGTTCCGGCCACAATTGCGCTGCCATTATTTATATTCCAAGCCGATGTCACAGCCGCTGTCGGTTGATTTAGAGTCACAGCGCCAGACATAGTTAGAGCAATACCGCTAGCTTGAGTAAAGGTGGTAGCATAAGCGCCCGGTGTTATAACAAGCCTTCCAGCTCCAATAGAACAGGCGGTGTTTAAAGTAATGTTTGCAACAGCTGAAGCGGAAGAAGTGATTAGTAATCCATAAAATGGCGTTGAATAAGTCCCATCAATGACATTTGATGCGCCATTCATAGTTACAACATAGTTTCCCGTCAAAGCCGAGTCGCTGGAATTATTTGTCCAGTCGCCGGCAACAGTAAACCCGGCCGTCATAGTAATAGTACCGCTGGTTATTTTGAAATTGCCAAAAGTAATGCTACCGGTAAATGGTCTGGGATAAGAATTACCAATAAATTCAGCCGTGCTGCCGGGATCAAACACTAGATTATCTCTAACTGTAAAATCATTACCAAATTTTATGGTTTCTCCGGACATTGTGGTAAAAATCGGATCATAACCGGCTGTCACACTTCCATAATCAAGAACATTATTAAAAATAATGGTACCTGCACTAGTGATATTTTGAATCGTACCGGCTTGAAATGTTTGAAGACCATTAATAGTAATAGTGCCGGAAGTGAAACTAACAACTTGGTTGGCTTCGGTGATATCATTGGCAAAATTAATATCATTAGCAACAGTCAAAGATCCACTGGTCACAATAATCTGGGATACGCGGGCATTCGTACTTGTACCAACAAAACTGATGTAATCAGTATCTATGGTAGCTGTACCAGCATTAATATAAAAGGATGATATGAGATTATCACCTGTAGGCTGGTTCATAGTTACAATAGCGCCAGAACCGGTTATCAATAAATCAACCGTTGCATCATTAAGAGTTAAAGATTGATTACCGGCAGTGGTAGCACTAAAAATCAAATCGCCCAGACCAATGGTAGTATCCAAATTAATAGTTATATTGGCGCCATCACCAATAGTTAAACCATAAAATGTTGTTGAATAATTACCCTTGATAACCTTACTGTTACCGCTCATTACTACTGTAAAATTTCCTGCTAGAGCCGAAGCGCCGGAATTATTTTCCCAGTCGCCGGCAACAGTAATTGATTTATTCAAAGTAAGAGTTCCGCTTGTGATTTTGAGATTGCCAAAAGTATTTGCCCCTGTACCACCCGTAGCGCAACTAGCGGTAAATTCTTCTGTACTACCAGCATTATATATCAAAGCGTCAGCATTTGCTGTTAAATTACCGCCATGTTTTACCAATGTCCCCGACATGGTTGTAAAAATTGGATCATAGCCGGCTGTTGCGCTTCCGTATGCCAAAGTACTGCCAAAAATTATAGTGCCGGCGCTGGTGATATTTTGAATTGTACCGGCTTGAAATGTTTCGGCGCCATTCATAGTTATAGTGCCCGAAGTAACACTGACAACTTGGTCTGCTTCCGTTGTATTATTTGCAAATACAATACTACCTGTTGTAGTCAGCGATCCGGTAGTCACGACTACTTGAGATACGCGGGCATTGATGTTTGTACCAACAAAACTAACATTTCCACCAACGCTAGCCGAACCATCATTTATATTCCAAGAGTTAACGATACCATCCGTAGTAGGTTGATTAATAGTAACATTACCGGTAATAGATAATGAATTAGTTCCTGAAAAAGTAAGACTGGTATTAATACTTGTTCCGGTTATGGTTAAACTTTTTATTGTAGTTCCACTCACATCAAGAGTAACAACATGTCCATTGGCGATAGTAACATCATCGGAAGATGTGGGAACATGACCGCAGGTCCAGTTCCCGGCCGTGTTCCAATTCATAGGAGTAGTATTGGATTGACACGCCGCATCTGAAGCTATTTGCCATGAACGGGTTTCAGTAAAAATTGAACCGGCGCTAGCTGGGCCAAGAAGATAGAGCTGCGGAGAAACTTTGGGAGCAGCATAAGTATAGGTAAGAGCCATTTCTTCGCCGCTGCTAAGATTGAGATCCCAAGAAATTATTTTTTTGCCTCCAAAATCATTTAAAGATATATAGGGTGTGTCATTATTAATAGTTGGATCAACTATTTCAAAAGTACTCGGGACCTGTTCTTCAAATGTTCCTGAAAAATCCTCGCTGGCTGTAATTTTAAAAGTCATTTTGTAATTAGCTTCAAAAGGGTTGATTCTTGTAGCGCCCGCCCTTTCAACAGTTATTGGCATACTGCCTCCAACCCTAAAACTATCACTAATGGAATAATTATTATTTAGATTGGTTAATTCCATTTGGTAGACACCTACAGATCCTGTCGTAAAATAAGCATAGTAGTCCGGGTTATCGGTAACATTATCTTTGCCACACTCGGTACTGTAAAAAATACTTCCATCAGCAGTTGTTAATGTAGATACAATGCCATCAGGATCAGTTATTTCCAATTGAAGATTGGCATCACAAACCGTTGAACCATTATCATCCAAAACACCCATTTGGATATAAGAAGTTTCGTCTGAAAGATAAATCGTTTTATCTAAATTGACAGCCAAAACTCCCCAAACAAAGCTCTGGTTGGAAATTAAAAGATTTCCGGTCCCATCAGCAATTTCTATGTGAAGCATGTATTTTCCTGGTCTGAAGGATTCAGTTGGTTTGGGAAGCACAATCTTTGTTGCGCCATTAACCACATCTATAACGGGACTTACCATCTTAACATCACCAATCATATCCGTAGTATAAGCCGTTACCACTTGAGGTGATAGATCTTGGGCATAAGCGCTGATACTTCTTAAAAAACTTAATACTTGGTCTTTTATGCTTTCACTTTCTGCCGGCTGTTCCTCTCCTGATTGATTTGCATCACTAGGAGTTATTTGTAAATCTGGAGTTGGCGGAGGAGTTTCTTCGGTTGGCATTAGACTCTCAATTGTTGGTGTTTCAGTTGCTGGCGCAGGCGCTAAATCGGGTGTGGGAGTTGGAGCGGTAGTATCTTCTTCCGCCGGTAGGCTGACTGATTCTTGATCGGGTTGTTCCTGACTAACCGAAGGTGCTGGCGATATTTGATCAATATTATCAGAAGAATTATCTTCGCTTGTTGGCGTCAAATTATTAGGCGTCAAATTATTAGAAGAATCCGTTGGGATTTGGGGATTTGTCTGGTTTGTATTTTCTGAAGAAATATCCTGTTCCGTAGTTTCAATTTTTTCATTTTTTTCATTCAAAATCGGCGCTTCAACTACAGGTTTCTCCTCTAAAATATCTTTGGGGATTATATTTTCTTTTATCACAAACTCTATATTTTCTCCCGCCTGAAAACTGCTGCGCGGATTTTCAAAAACCTTATCTTTGCTTACTTTTATTTTTTTAAAGGAATTAAGCATTTCTGTAGTTAAAACATCTTCCAAAACGGCTTCTAAAGAAAAACTATCAATACCAATATCCGGTGAGTCAGAAGAATTATTTATTACTGGTTCTAAAGCAATTTGCAGCTGATCTATTTCATAAGCAAATTTCAAGGGAATATTCAAACTTTCCGCGATGTCTCCGGCAAAAATATCTCCGGCTTTATACCAAATTTTTCCATCCAGAGAATATTTTAAAATAAAAATCGGATTAGGATCACCCGGATAAATGCTCGGTTGAGCCGGAGAAGTATCGTTATTGTTTTCTAAAACAAATTTTAGTTTGGCGCTTTTTATTTTTCTCTGATCTTGCTTCTCATTTATATTAGCCTCGTCTTTTTTAAAAGCTTTACAGGCAAGCGCTGGCGAGGAATTATTTAATAAAATCACCTGACCGTCTGAAACTCCTTGCGCTTTATCAGCATTTTCTGACCCGAAACAATCCGTTGGAAAAAAACTTTCCGATTGCGCCTTGCTGCCAAGCCTCCCCCATGGCCCTATAACTATAACAAATAAAAAAACTATGGCTAAAGAAAATAAAATAGCATGCCAATTTTTATTCAAACAATTCCGGCAACTACAAAAACAGCTGGTATTTTTTTGTTTCGTCTTCTCGGTGGATTTCCGATGAGACAATTTTCTTTTCTTCTTTACCATAATCTTATTCTACACAAAATTTTTCTACAAAAGAAGAGCAAAAAAAATTCGCCTGTTGGCGAATTTTTTATTTTTAAAAATCCTAAAGACCCTATCTCTTTATCTTTGGTGGAACCAATATCTCTGTTCCCGATTTCAACATGTAGGGCGGTTTCAATTTATTTATTTTTGCTAACAATTTCCAAGAAACGGTGAACTCGTTAGCTAATTTATCAATCTCATCCCCATGTTTTACTTTGTAACCCTTCCAATGTTTGACAATCCATTTCCTCTTCTTCTTTTTCAAAATGATTAATATTATCAAAAGAATAATTAAAAACGAAACAACAATTTCAATGATTAATTCTGTAAGACATGGCATCACAAAGAAAGACACCGTGGGTCCATCTAGGTGTGTCATTGGTATATCGCCGGTAACGATGTTTTCATCTACATTCGGATCGGAGTTATAATCCACTGTCATCTTAGCTTTATAAAAACCTCCCCAGGGAAAATCTGTATTGGAAACTTCAAAACTCCAATCCGAGGCTTGTCCTCTTAGGGTTAAATATTTTCCTCCGTAATAAAAACTTTTGCCGTCTTTTAATAATGGTAAAAAACCAAATAGCGAAGGGGTTATTCTAACATTAGCATTGATTGAGGTATTGCCCGTATTTTTTATTTTTGGTTTTAAAAACCTTTTGCCATCCGGGTTTTTTATAAAATCCAGACTAACTATTTCTATTTTTTTAATTAGATCCCCCGGTATAGTTATGGAAACCCTAAGAGCGGAACGAAATGAAAGCGTCATTCCACTGTTTTTGGTATCTGCTTTGGGAGCAGTATTTTCTTGAATAACTATGCAAGCCGAATGTTCTCCGACAGATGCATCCTGCGGCACATTTATGGTGAAGGGCACTATTTCCGAAGTCATTGAATCCAGGGTCAGGTTCGTTTTGGAAAGATTTATCCAATTGCCGGTTTCTTTTATAGAATCGGCTTTTTGAGCGCAGGCAAAAGCCCCGCCGGATGAAACCACTGAATCCACCGCATAGACTAAAATGTCTTTATTGTCAGCAGTATTATTGATTACTTTAACGCCATCATTGATCGTCTGCCCGGCAGGAGATGTCCAAATAAAAATATCCGCGCTTCTTGGATTATCTGTCCTCGGATACGCTGGTTTCCCGCCTAAACCGCCGTATTCAACAGCAAAAGCTGGGGTAGAAGAAAATAAAAAAATAAAAAAATAAAAAAATAAAAAAATCAGGGTTAGGATGTTTTTAGATCTTTGTTTAAGCATAATATTGGTTTTTTATTTTTTAGTTTTTTATTTTCTTATCCCCTATAATGCTGTCGCGGTCAAAGTAAAGCTTAAAGTATAAACTGCCGGCGCTTGCTCTGCGGGAATGGTATTTTTTATATCTATTCCCTTAAAATAGCCTCTCCAGATATCGGCGGAGCCCGCAGTTGCAGCTACTAATGTGATACTATCTTTTACCCCCTCCGCAAAAGCATCAGCTGATTGCAAAGAAATGCCGGTAACATCGCTTCCTGAATAATCCGTTGTAATTGACCCGACTGTCGGGTCAACGGTCATCTGTCCGGCAACCAAATCTGCATCTGCGCTATCTGTGCACCCCGAACCGGTCGGGTCGTTAAAATCATACGAATTGCTCCCGCCATCCGTCCAGACAGCCGTTGAAGTAGCCGCCATAGTAAGATTCCAGGCGCCGCTTACCGCATTTGGATTATCAACATAAACTCTCTGCGTATTTGTCCCCAATGTACCATCTGACCTATTGGCGCCCGTCAAACAATCAAAAGAAAAG
>JAQULF010000005.1 GCA_028718745.1 Patescibacteria group bacterium
TTGATGGGCCGACAGAAATTAAAACATCTTTTCGGTTTGACCCAAATTCCTTTTCCATTTTTTCTATTGCCTTAATAACAATTTTATTTAGCACGCCTTTCCAGCCAGCATGAGCGATGGCAATTACCTTTTCGATGGGATCATAAATAAAAACCGGCAAGCAGTCGGCGGTGTAAACTGCGAGATAGACTGATTTTTGATTGGTTGCGAGAGCGTCTGTATTTGGAATCATTTTTAACTCTCCGATTTTAGTCTTATTTTTAACCACAAAAACATTATCAGTATGCTCTTGCAATCCGATAAATAGGGAATCTTTTCCTGTTAGCCCAAGACTTTTGAATAACTTATTTTGGTTAATGTTGAACTTAACATTTACTTTAAATGGCGGGCCATAAACATAGGTTCCTTGATTGATCTCGGGAAATTGAGATAGCAGTTTTGATTGCAGCGGTTTGTCCATGAAAAAGGTTTTATTTTTTGCATTTGCTGATATAATTTTACTATAAACAAAAACAAAAATGAAGGCATACAAAACAAAAGCAGTTTTTCCCGAATAAAAAAAGACCCTCCGCTAATTTGTCGTCATACAATTAGATTGTATGAACAACGGCCGAGGAAGTCTTCTTAAATACATCTTATATCAAATTTTAATTTTTGTCAATGACATTTTACTAATTACTATTTACAACATTTTTTCATTTTGTGATAGAATGAAGATAAATTTTTTACATATAGAAAACTAATTTAGAAGTTTTGGAGGGTATATGTATTGTCCAAATTGTAATAAGCAGAATAAAAAAGGAGCAAAGTTTTGCTCATCTTGCGGCGCAGCGCTCAAAGAAAAAGGGATGGAAAAACCGACTCCCCAAGTCGTTGTGAATGTTAATCAAGAAGACAAGAACAAACCGATGAATAGGAAAACAAATTCTTGTTGCAGCTGGATAATCGGTTTACTCGTTTTATTTTTTATTTTAGTACCACTCTTCGCTTTTTTTAACGCAAGCGGCGGAAACGATGATATTTTTGCAGAGGTGATAGGCATAATTATTATTGTGGCAGTGGCCTCTTTGATTATTCAGGCGATTATCAAAATCGTTAAATTAGGTTTAAGAAAGTCAATTCTCTGGCAGATATTTTTGGGAATTTTGGTTGTTGCACTGATTCTTTCTTATCTTGGATACCGCTCTTATAAATATGACGACATAGCCCAAAAAACCGCTTTCATTCAAGATAAGGTTACGGAAATATCGGCAGCTAAATTGCTGGGCGATACTATAATGAAGGAGGGCGCATTACCGGTTGGCGGAGTGACTTTGGCGGATGTAAATAGCGCGGCCGCAGCGGAAAAAACCAGGTTAAATGAAGTTTCCTATCCGGCAGAATTAAAGGGATATGTTGCCAGTGTTTCAGCCTGGGCGGATAAAATTGCTACCGCCAAGGATTATGCCAGCTGGAATGCATTACCGGATGAACCGGAAAAATTTGATATTTTAATTTCTGATTCCTGGATCAAGGGGCTTTTTGGCAACACTCTGACAGATTTGGCAGTCTTGCGAGATTTGGGCGCGGATGCGTTGAAAAATCAGGACAGGGATAAATTGCGTTTCGTTGCTGCTCGGCTAATAACACTAGATCATTTCTATAATTCAATTGAAACCTACCAATCAGTTGCGCTGAATGTTGTTAGTCCGGCTTATGCGGCTACCAAAAGTGGCGCGGTTATTGTAACCAGACTCATTTGCTATCCGGTAGGAGGTGGTGGGAAAAGTATCTGTTTGAATCAGGCAAAAGGTTCGGTTGGTAAAGCAAGGGTGATTGCGCAGAGAAATTACACTGTCGGACCGGCTGCTCCGGAAACCACTACCGCTGATTGGAACCAATCTTTTTCGCCGATTGGTGCGGGTTTGGATGCTCTGCCTCAAGGCGGGGTTGGACTAACTACCGGAGAACCCAATGCCGCTCCTCAATATCCACCCAGAGTCCAGGCTTTTCGCGATAGTTGTCGAGCTCGCGGCGGAAATCCCGATCCAACATCGATTACTAAAACGAGATTGCCAACTACCGAAGGAGGCTATGATTGCCAGATAGGCGGTTGCTGGGAATTTATGACTTATTCAGGCAGAAATTATGCGGGAGGAAATTCGGGTTGTCCGGAAGAAGGATTAGTGCCAAGGGCTCCTACGCCGATTGAGAATCCATTTTCTAATATAATTCCGAATATAATTCCAAACCCAAGCCCAACTCCTACGATAACTTCTTATGATGGTGCCTACAATGTAAGCTATTCCTATGGAAACTGCGGGACTAATGCTCCGGGAGTTAATTTGGGTAATCTTGGAGTATTTAATGATCGCTTAACGGTTAAAAACAATGTTGTTTCGTGGAGTACCGGCGAGAGCGCAAAAATAGATTCAAACGGCAGAGCTGTTTGGTCAATGAATTTGAGCGGTATCGGAACTATTCAGCAAGTGTTTAATTTCACCAAAACCGGCGTCTCCGGAACCTTTACATTCAAAGTAACTTCTGGAGGGTACAGTGTCGGTTGCAACGGAAGCTTCACGGGATCTAAGCTTTAGAGGGTAGACATTCAGTTTATAAAAATACCCCCGTAATGGGGGTATTTTTATTTACCCATAATAATTGCTTTATTTCTTTTTCCTTCTATTTTTTCTTCGATTAAAAACAATCTCCAGAATCATTCCCAAAATCATGGCTGCTATTATAATTAAAGAACTGACTAAAATTCCCACAAGTCCGCTATCCGAACTGTAGCTTTGGCTCATGGATGAAAGGACTAATAATAAAGTGATAATTCCAACCAGCAGTATCAAAGCTTGAAAAACTACAGAGGTCACCTTAACTATTTTGGATTTAAGGAAGATAAAAAGCAGCATGAAGATAATATACAGAAGACCAAAGGGGGATAGGATAATTAGCAAAGCAAAGACCACTGTGGCCAAAACATTGTACCAGAATTGTGATGGAGGGATAGCGCTGTTATCTTCCGCATCAATTAGAAAAATATCGCTTTTCATATCTTTTGTATTCATTCCGCGGTAAAGCTCGGTCAGATACATTTTATTTCCTTTGGGGCTAATCCAAGAATTGCCATTATCATCAAAAGCCAGATTTCTGATTGTTTTTGTGTCTATCCAATTGGCATATTGAGCCTCAAAACCATCGGCTTGCTTTTTGTGATCGGCCAAAACATAGAGGCGGACGCTGACATAACGACTGGGGGTGATAGGCATGGGCGCTATCGATGGAATTGGAGAATCATTTATTACAGGCACGATTGTGTTGGGATTATTCATGGTGATCGAAGAGATCTTTAGGGGATAGACAATTTTAGTTGAAGAAAAAATCAATTTTAAAGGTGTAATAGTGCCGGAGCTTAACTCTGTTTCGGCTTGAGCAAGATTTTCCGGATTAATTTTTACCGCAGTAAAGTACCAATTATTACGGATATAGTCATCTAAAATCGTCTTGCCGTAAGCGGGATAATTATAACCGTTTTGTTGCAGCCAATCATAGAGAGCATTTTGGTCATTAGCTTCCAAAACCGCGATATTATAGATGCCGATCTTTTTTTGCTCAATTACATTTACCCTTGGCGCTATCTCGGCCGAACCCAAACCCAAGGGTTGGCTGTAAATGATACCACCTCCATTTTCAGAAACATTGGTAAGATTAGAAAGCGCTTCAAAAATGTTGTCCGGTCCTTTATCTACTTGGGGTTTTGACGGAGTTGGCACAATCCAGGCAAAATCTTTAGCATCACCTTGGAAACTGGTTGATAAAATCAGAGTTTCGGTATTATTTTCAAAAACAATTACACCCTTTTGATCGGTTTCAGCAACCCAATGATTTGGTGGTGGCATAATTCCGCCGTCGGCCATTGATACTGTTGGGATTGCTATGATTGCAAGCAATCCGATGATTAGAACGATTTTTTTCATTTTTAAAATCCTCACTTTGATTATAAATATATAGTAAAAGGGATTTTATCCCGAGTAATCGGGGGATTACATTTATGTATTATCGCTCTCATTCTACTAAACAGCGTGCTTTTTGCAAGGGAATAAAAAACCCAAAATTAGATTTTGGGAGCAGTTATAAAAAAGAAGAAATGTATGTCCAGATAATGTTTCGATATATCTGACCTGCCCGCCATCGCAAGCATGAGCTTGCTCAAAATTCTTAATGAATTTTTTGCAAAGAAAAAACCCGATCGTGATGACCCGGGTCTTGTTTTCCAGTAGCGCCTTTCGGCAATGTTACAACGGACGGTTTGTGAGCGAGGGGATTTTCTTTCGGAGTGTTTCGCGTGTTTCGCGACCCTTCTTCTCGCAAAAATCGCGAATCTCTTTTGTGTCTGGACCTGATGGCTTAAAGTTCGAGCTGCAAGTAAGGCAGTCATTGTCATCGGTCTCGACACCCTTTGGATAGTGATAGGCGACGCCGATCTGTGACATTTTCTTATTTCTTTCGTCAACATCCATGGTCAGGCCACACTTCGACGAGATTAGTAAGATGTCATGCGCCTTTTGAAAATCGGACGCAGAGAGGCTCTGCAAATCTTTCAGTAGCTTGCCATGTTCGGTATTGGCCAACCGATGTGCTTCGATCTGAATCCCTTCCTGTAGAAGGTGCTCGGCATGCTTGAAATGATACATAGAGTATGCGAGACATCCGACCGCCAGTAAGGCCACAATATAAAAAGGCCAGGTCGGAAAATCCGTTTTTTTAATGTTCTTGTCCATCGTTATTCACCTCGTGAATTCAGATTTCCCTCAGAATCTTCTAAGGGCTATGTGTATAATGCCATGCTTCTAATGATATGTCAAGAATTTTTTTATTCCCCTGACTCTTTTCTTCCCTTTAAATAGTCCTTCAACTCGTAGCTTTGCTACGCCCCCTAAAATACCTTAGCGCATTTGTATTTTAAGAATTTGAAACATATGAGGTAGATTTTCCTTTACCAATCATTTTTATCATCTTTATTTTTTTGAGCTTTTGCAGGTGTAGTTGAGCTGTTCTCTTCGGACAAGACAATGCTTTTTCAACATCCTTTGTGCTAATTCTGCCAACCTTATCTAATAGATCAATGATTTTTAGCTGTTTAGGCGTTAGGTATATTTGGGATTTGATTTTGCTATCTACGGACTTGGTTGATAGTGACAATATCTTGTCTTTTACGCTATCAATTTCTTCTCTGAACCCCGTTATGAAATACTCGAGCCAAGAGGTCATATCCTTTTGCCTTGCATCATATGTATTTCCGAGGTTGATCGCATCATAATATGATGTTCTATCTGTATTATAATAATCTTCAAGAGCGAATAATCTACGGAAGTCATAACCCCTTTTGTAAAGTATCAAAGTAGCTACTGCTCTGGCAGTACGACCATTACCATCGTTGAATGGGTGAATGGCTGCAATTTCCATGTGTGCGATAGCTACCACAATCACAGGATTTATATCTTCCTTTTCGCTTTTTGTTAGCCAAGCTAAAAAGTTTTTCATGAGCGCTGGTACGCGCTTTGCCTCTGGTCCAGTATAGAGAATCTCCCGAGGTTTTCCGATTTGATTTTTGACAATATAAATCGGTCCTGTTCGATAATGTCCAGAAGCTTTTGGATCTAGAGTTTTATCAGTAACAAGCTTATGAATTTTTAGAATCACTTTTTCGGTTATCGGCAAATCTTGAACTACAACTTTCTCAATATATTTTAAAGCGTTAAGATAGTTTTTTACTTCATAAATATCGCGGTCTGGCGCGTCTATCTTTTTGTTATCATAAAGCGCTTCCACTTGACCCATATTCAAGGCGTTTCCTTCTATTTCGGTAGAGTGGTGGGTCATACGAATTAAAGCTTGTCTTCTCAATCTTAATTCTTGTTGTGGTAAAATTTTTGCACGAGAAATATAGGCTCGAGCTTCTGCAATAGCTGTAATTTGGCTTAAAATCTTGTTGCTTAGCGCGTATTTTGGGTTGAGCATATATTTTATTTAATATACAACCATTATATCACAGTTTTGCGAATCGCGCAAGATACGCGCAACAATCGCGCAAGACTTGTCAAGTCTGCACAAATGGTGTGCAAAGGCTTGGTCAGACAGTGTCTGACCAATTGGCTATTTTAACTATATCCAATTATATCCAAATAGCTATTTTCCCAATGTATGAAATTATTGATTTAATAATAAATACATGATAATGTGTAATTGACATTTGGGTGGTTCGCCACCTCACGGCTTTCAAGCTGTAGCCAAATGTCACCAAGCATTCGTGAGGGTTTTGGCTCTCCCGCGGTAACTTTTATAAACCGCAGACGGATGCTACCAGATTTGTTCTGGTTTTTTTTATTTATAATTCCCTCGCCACCTTATTCACTTGATAGAGAAAGAGCAGAAATATGGACGAAAAAAATCGACACACCTTAAAAGATAAATATGTCGATTTTTGTAGTCAGATATACCGTGTTATGTCCCCCTTTAGGGTCGAGCGATAGCGAGAAGTAATAAAAAGTTCTCCTTATTCCGAAATAATTTTGGCAATATATTTTTTGCTGATTATATAGTATAGAAGTATTTCAAAAACAGCTATTCCAATATTCATACCCAAGTCTGTTTTATTGCTACGCATTACTATAAGAACAATTCTGTATATTATGTAAAATATTGCAGAATAATTTAATATAAAGCTGTTTTTGCTTACAATATATTTTCTACTTACGCTTTTAGAAAACATAAAACTACCAGCCCAGAATCCTAAAATAATCAAAATAGCATTAATCACGGTAAAAGCCGTGGGTGATGGTTGGGCGAGGTTGAGCACAAACACTGATATTACTACAAACAACCAAGTGAGCACATAAGGATAAAATATCCCAGCAAGAAAGAAATGGATCAATCCAAGAAACCAGTCTGAGGCAGTCTTTTTTTGTGTCATAAAATTTTAGGTTAATAATAATTATTATATCACAATCCTCTCAAAAAATATATTGCCAAAATTAAATTAAATATAAAAAACTTTTTATTATTGGACATAATGTTTCGGTGTATCTGATGTCTAGGATCGCTACAAAATTAGTTGAATATAGAAGAGTATAGATATGGGCGTAGGTTTGCGACTTAGCAAACCGTAGCCAGATATACCGTGTTATCGGATGTAATTTAAAAATTCTTAATTCGCCGATTTCAGGCGAATTTTAATCAGGGCAGATTTATTTTTATTTTTCAGTAATCTGATCAATAAGCAATATTTGCGTTGGAGGGTTGAGAGGAACATATTCGTCAGTATACATCAATGGTCCCTTATAATCATTGTTCTTAGAGCTGGCTCCATATACTCCATCATAACCCTTCTTTTTTAAAAAAGTTAAAAACTCATCATCAATATTCCCCACAAATCCCGCCTTAGCTTCGGGGTAAGTTTGATAATATCGCATCTTCCCTGGTCCCATTTCAAATAAATTACGAATATTTAAGAAGGCATGATGCAAATCGGTGCCATATCTTTGAGTTTGCTCTGTGCCGACCCATTGCGAAGTAAAATGCATAAATCTACTAACCTCAGAAAATTTTTCTCTCGGGGGTTTCACGGCTATTTCTTTTTCGTATGTTCTGTGGGTAACGACTTTTGGCTCGCCATTTTCATCAACTATAACACTGCAATCCTTATGCCCTTGCCAATCTCCGAACCATTTTTTAAAACTTTCCGTTCGAACAATCTTCCAACTTTGTTCATCCAGATTTGATCTTGGTCCGTCAGGGGAAACCAAAATGTTTCCTTCCGAATCACGATCTTGTGTTCTTATAACCACCGTTTCGATCTCATCTAATATTTTTGCCTTAACTTCACTAATATCAAAAGAGGGTTTGATATTTTCTACTGCATTGTGTTTGATTTTTTCCATGTTTTTGTATTTTAAAAAATAAATCTGCCCTGATTAATTTTGCTCAGCAGAGCAAAAAAGAATTTTAAATTATTTCCGATAATGTCTCATAGTATCTGATGTTGCTGATTTTTTCTTACCTTGATTATATTATACAGAAGAAAAATCAGCAATATGGGTTGAGGGGCGAGCCGAGCCCCGAACCAGATACTATGTGTTATACGCCCTGACGAATTTGCTACATTATTAGTTAAATATAAAGAGCAATGAGGAAAGCGCAGCGAGGCGCGCAACTTTGTTGCGCGAGTTCAAGAAATATTTTTTAATTAAATACAAGAATTTGATAGGCTTACCTTATTATAAGAATGAATTTGATTTTTTGGTTCGGAAGTCGGCACAGAGGGGTAGGGGTGAATGTGCCGACTTCCGAACTCCTTTCCGGCAAATTTCAGGTTGTGGAAAAACTATTTAAAAAACACAAAATGTTAAAACATATCTTTAAAAAATGGCTTAATAAACCACCATTGACAAATAAAAAACATTCATGTAGAATGTATTTGTAACCGCAAGGTTATCGTCACCTAAACGATAATAGGTTTGTAATCACACCTCCACCCTCGGGTGGAGTGTTTTGTTATTTAGAGCCATTTTCAAATCTCAAAAGTTCTTTTAATGTTTCTGCGGGTACAATGATGTCGGCTGTTGCTTGCAGTTCAGTACTAACTCTGTTTCTAGTACTTACAACTACAATCTTTTTATCCTTGCTCTTTAAATATTCCAAAAGGCCTCCAAAATCACTATCTCCTGAAAATAAAATAACAGAGTCATATTTTGGCATTTTTAGAATCATATCCATTGTTATTTCAACATCAAAATTGCATTTTGGAATCTTGCCAACAAACTTTCCATCCTCATCATAATGTGGAACCATTTTTATATCTTTTGTTCTAGTTTTGAATCCGGACTTATCGGCTTTGATAATTCTATATGTAGAGCCCCTATGGCTTGCGTTTTCTGGTGCATCATCCTCAAACTTTTCATTCTTTGCCCAGCGCCCATAGTAAAAAAACTTTCTTACTGGTTTAGCAAGATCGCAAACATCGGCTAGTTTTGCAATATCAATCTCGACAGACAATTTGAATTTGTTTTCTTCGGGCCAAAAATCTTTTGCCCAAGGCCTCACATTTCCGAAATCAACAAATGCATAAATCCTGCCATAATCTTTTGGGTTGAAGAAATAATATTGCTGTTTAAATTCTTGGAAATCCATTTGGATTTTGTGTTTAGTTTTCTCTTATAAATATCATATCACAAATGGAAAACCAAAAACAGATAAAATAAATCTTGTTTGCAAAAGGATTTTTTAGTATAGTGGTAAGGACAATTTAGATTAACCTAACCCTTGAGAATTTTTCTTAAGGTATGGTTAGAAAACGTTCCAGACATAAAACCCATTATTAGGGCGTCTGGAACGTTGTGCAGGGAAACTTGCATAGAGGTAGTAATACCTTCCTAGTAGTGGGCTTTTTGTTACAAAAAAAATTATCAAATTTAAATATAACTAAAAAATACTAAAAATAAATAAAGGAGATTTTATGAGTATTGAAAACCCACGAGAGGCCCTTTTAAAAAAAGTCGAAGGCAATGAACCACCAAAAGAAAAACTTTCTATGGAAGAAAGGCTTAAAAGAATTAAAGAAAATGAGAAAAACCAACCCAAAAATCCCAGGGAAGCTTTATTTGAGAAAATAGAAAAGGGGAAGACAGAAAAACCTCTGGAAACCGAAGAAACAAAAGAAAAATAAAAATTATTTAAAAATCGGATCGCAAGATCCGGTTTTTTTATGTTCCCCTTAAATAGTCCTTCATCTCACGGCTTCGCCGTGCCCCTCTAAATATAAAAAATCAAATTCAATTCCCCTATATAAAAAGCCTATCAATATTCCTTATTATAAGAAAAATATTTATTGAATTGCGTATAACACTGTATATGCGAAGGGGTTGATTTTTTGTGTTAAAACAATTAGAATTATTTTAAATATTTCAAATCATAGGAGGGGTATGAATTTGGAAAAAAACTATAATCATAGTAACTCATTTGTTGTTTTAAGGCAAGAAATGAGTTTGAGGGGGTTTAGCCAATCAACCGTTGAGTCTTATCTCTATTATGTTGAAAATTTTATTAGGTTTATAAGGAAAAGTCCAAAAGAAGTTAATTCGTCAGATATTAAGACATATCTTGAAAAACTTATAAAAGAGGGCAAATCCAGTTCAACCATAAATACTGCTTATAGTGCCTTGCAATTTTATTTTGAAAAGATCTTGCGAAGAAAGTTTTTTGTGAATATTCCAAGAACTAAAAAATCTAAAAAGCTGCCGGTAGTTTTGACGAAGGAAGAAGTTTTGCAGATATTAGGTGCGGTAAATAATGTTAAACACAAACTTATTTTGGCACTAATGTATTCATCGGGTCTAAGAGTTTCGGAAGTGGTGGATCTAAAGGTTTGCGACCTGGATCTTGAGAGTCGACTTTTAACTGTACGACAGAGCAAAGGAAATAAAGATAGAACCACGATTATTTCCGACAAAGTGGCGGATGTTTTGAAAAAATATTTAGCAAACAAAAATGGGAAGGAGTTAGTTTTCGGAAGCGATTTTGGTGGAAAACTAACTACCAGAACGGTGCAAAGTATTTTTCACGATGCAATTAAAAAGACGAGCATAAAAAAAGAAGCGACCTGTCATTCTCTTCGCCATTCTTTTGCCACACACTTATTGGAATCAGGGACTGACATCCGCTACATTCAGGAACTTTTGGGGCATAATAGTGTCCAGACTACGCAGATTTATACAAAGGTAACGAATTATGGGTTGAAAAACATAAAAAGTCCATTATAGCTTTTGTCATGAATAATTTAGATAGAGCCAAAAAAGAACTCATTCTACGAGCATCAACGCGAGGCATTATTAGGCTTCGGGAATTTATGATACTTAAAAATGAAATCAGCGAAGAATTTAAAATAGATTCATTGCCGAACTATGGACTAACTCAAGTTTACGAAAAGTTAATTAAGGCAAAAAAAATCGAGAAAAATGTTGAATTAGAGAAATTATTGCGTAAGGCGAAAATGAGAACATTATCCGGAGTAGCGGTAGTTTCGGTTTTGACTAAAGAATATAATTGTCCAGGCAACTGTCTCTATTGCCCGACCGAAAAAGGCATGCCCAAATCTTATTTGTCCAATGAGCCGGCGGTAATGCGAGCAATCCTGGCAAAATTTGATCCTTACCGTCAGGTTGAAATTCGTTTGCGCGCATTAGAGCAAGCCGGACATTCTATAGATAAAATCGAGTTGATTATAATGGGGGGGAGTTTTAATGCATTGCCATTAAAATATCAGTACTGGTTTGTAAAGGAATGTTTTAGGGCGTGTAACGGATTCGGTAGTAAGTATAATGTAGTAGGTAGTAAGGGCAGAAAAAAAATTCCTACTACATACTACCTACTACCTACTACAAAAAATAGTTTAGAAAAGATAAAACAACAGTTAAGGATTCAGCAAACTAGAAATGAGACTATCAAACGCCGTATTATCGGGCTGACACTAGAAACCCGTCCCGATTTAATTACTGAAGATGAATTGAAAAAGTTTCTTGAGATGGGGTGTACCAGAATTGAAATTGGTGTTCAGTCGGTCTTTGATGATGTATTGGAAAAAAATAAAAGAGGCCATGGCGCTAATGAAATTGTTGAGGCGACCAAATTAATGAAAGATTTTGGTTTCAAAGTTTCCTATCATATGATGCCGGGGCTTTATGGTTCAAATCTTAAAAAAGATTTGGAAATGTTTAAAACTTTATTTAGCGATGGAAAATTCCAACCGGATCAAATAAAAATTTATCCTTGCGTAGTAGTTAAAAACTCGCAGTTATATAGGCTTTGGAAACAGGGAAAATACAAACCTTATACAAATAAGCAATTAATAAAATTGATTTGCGAGATTAAAAAAATAATTCCACCATATGTTCGCATCAGCCGTTTGATTCGCGATATTCCGGAAGAAAGTATCGAGGCGGGAAACAAAATTACAAATCTTCGACAAGTTATTGCAAATCGTTCTCAATTAGAAAATTGGAAGTGTCAGTGCATTCGTTGCCGGGAAATAAGGGACAAAAAAACAAAAAATCAAGAAAACAAGAAAGCAAAAGGATTAAGATTACACAGAATCAATTACGAGGCTTCGGGCGGCAAAGAAGTCTTTTTAGGGCTTGTTGATAATGATTATCAATTATATGCATTATTAAGATTACGCCTCCCTTCACGGGCGCGATTAATCGCGCCCCTACAAAATTCTGCTATTATTCGCGAAGTGCATACTTATGGCGAGGCGCTCGATATTGGCGATACCGGGCTTGAAGCCAAACAGCATAAGGGATTAGGGCGCCAATTGATTTTAGAAGCAGAAAAAATTGCAAAAAAATCCGGATATAAAAAGATTTCCGTTATTTCAGGAGTAGGTGCGAGGGAATATTACAAGAGATTGGGATATAGGTTAGAAAAAACTTATATGGTAAAAACATTAAAATAGTTTTTTTAAATGTTCTTTCAGCTTATCTTTGAGATCATCTCTTTCTAGCGCAAATTCGATATTGGCCTTAAGCAATTCCCATTTATCTCCGGTGTCATATCTTTTCCCATCCGGTCGGATAGCGTAGATTTCTCCGCCGGTTTTTAAGTGGGCCCGCAGAGCATCAGTAATGCCAAGCTCTTTATTGAATTCTTTTTTATCCCAAAGTTCTTTGAGTATTTTTATAATTTCGGGAGTAATGATATATTTTCCAATCACTCCCAGATTAGAAGGCGCCTCTTCTCTTTTGGGTTTTTCGATCATGGACTTAACCTGAAAAACATTTTTTGCTCCTTGTCCCGAGCTTGCCGAAGGATCTTTTTCGGCATCAATAATTCCGTAGGACGAAATCATATCTTCAGGTACTTCTTCAACACAAAGAATGGGACATTTTTTTTCTTCATATAAATCCATCATTTGCTTGGTAACGGGATTTTCTTTGTTAACCACCAAGTCGTCGCCAAAAAGCATAACCACCGGTTCATCCTCGCCAATCAGATTTTCGGCGCAAATTATGGCGTGTCCATTTCCTTGTGGAGGCTGGGGTTGGCGAGTATAAGCTAGTTTAACCATTGAGGCGATTTTCGCGATTTCCTCCGCTTCTTTTTTCTTTCCTTTTTCGGTTAAATTCCGCTCGAGATCGAGATTTTGATCGAAATAATCTTCAATGCATCCCTTACCTCGGCCGGTAATCATGACGACTTCTTCAATTCCGGAATCGGCCAATTCCTCAATTAAATAATGCAAAATCGGTTTATCAATAATAGGCAGCATTTCCTTGGGAACCGATTTAGTTATTGGCAAAAATCTAGTTCCCATTCCAGCGACGGGAAGGATGGCTTTTTTGATAGACATAGTTTTGATAACTTAATGTTATTGAATCCAGTACAATGGACGATACTGGCTTCGAACCAGTGGCCTTTCGCACGTCAAGCGAACGCTCTACCCCTGAGCTAATCGTCCTCTCGTCGCAGTTCGCTTCATTACTCTCCATAAAAATTCGATTACGAATTTTTCTTGCGAGCATTCCGCAACTGCTCCTCCTACAGAAAAATCCTACTATATTTATTGGTATAGATTTTTCTGTTTTTTAGTTTAACTTATTTTATCATATTTTCACTTCTTTATCCAAAATCCAAACCGCTCAAAACATCGATAAGCTTTTTTCGCGCTTCTTCCGCGTAGGGGTTAAATTTTTGCATATCATGAAAAAGCTGCCAGGAGTCATGGCTGACATTCTCCTTCAATTGCATCAGCATGTCAAAACCGAGAGTTCTAATTTTTATCCCATTCAAATCTAATTTCTCGAGCCCTCGGCCGATAAAATGAACCATGGCTAAACTATAGGCGCTTTGCTGATCATGATCTTGGGGGGTTGTTTCAATGATCTCCAGGCCGATTTTTTGAAAAATTTGGCGAATCTCATTCAGCTTTTCCTCTGGTATCCGGAGAGGGCAAAGTACAATCTGTCTTCCGATCATTCCATTTTTTATACTATCCGGACCGAACATCGGATGGGTGCCGAGTAGAGAAACATTTTCCGGCATATTATCTACCAGCCACTGGCAGGGCAGAACCTTTACGGAGCAAACATCGGCCACTACGGAACCCGGCTTGAGGTATCCTTTTATCTTTTTGATCACTTCCTCGGTAGCTGACATGGCTACGCTAATAAAAACCAGATCGGCTTTCTTTAGCTCATCCAATTCTTCGAAAGTAAAAAAATTCACCCCCATTTTTTGCGCTACATCCTTTCTTTCCGGATTTCTATCAAATACCAAAACCTCGCCAAAATCTTTCATAAGCGTGGCCCAAAGTTGTCCGAAGCGGGAAAAACCGATAACGGCTATTTTCATTTTATTTTTTGGTTACTGCTAGAAAGGTAGTAAAATTAAATTTCAAATCCTGGATTCCTTCTTCCAAAATGTCCAGGCCATAAATTTCAGCGGCTTTGCGAGAGGCGATTGCAGCAGTAGTTTCGGGCAGTTCACCTTCCTTGATTGCTCTTACGGCATCAGCTGTATCGGCCCATTCTTTGAGTTCTGTATCCGGCCATCTCCTTTTCAAATACATTTTGCATTGTTTGAGAGCCTGATCATGAGAGGCAATCATTTTTATATCAGTGATATTTTTGCCCGGTTTGGCAATCAGACAGTGGCGAATATCGATTTCAAAAAATTTCTCTATATTAAAAATATGCTTGCTCATAGCGATCACCGCTTCGTAGACTATTCCGCCGTTGGAATTTTCAATGGGAAATATGCCCAGATCGATCTCTTTATTGTCCAGTGCCGCTAAAACATTTTCTACGGAAATCAAAAATTTAAGCTCATGCTCTTTAATCTGGTTTTGCTGGCAATAGTATTCCGCCGCTTCTTCGGAAAAGCTGCCGATAGCTCCCGAAATTCCGATAATCATTTTTTTCATAAATAGTCCCACTTAATAATATATAGATAAAAAAAGACCCTCGCCGGGTCATTTTTTATCTAGGCAAAATTCCCAGCTTGCTTATTTCTTTTTGTTCTTTTTAGCTACTTTTTTCTCTATTTTTCTAACAGTTTTCTTTACGGTTTTGGTGGCATTTTTGACGGCTTTCTTAATTTCTGGCTGGCTTTTCTTCCATGTTTTTGCTGCGTCCTTGCCAAATTTTTGAGCTGCCCTCCTCACATCTTTGAATTCTTTTTTGACTTCTTTATCTCTGATTCTTTCAACCAATGCTCTTCCGGCTCCGGCAAAACTCTCGCCGATTTTTTGAGTTTCGGATCGAAGTTTTGAATCCTTGACGATGCTTCCAACTGCTTCGCCGAATTCAGAAAAAATGCTTTTAAAATCACGAGCGCCTTTCGATACTTCTTTTTTTAGTTCCTTTTTCGCTTTTGCCATTTTTATTTTCCTCCTTTTTATTTTATTTTGTTTAGTAATTTTTCATTGTCATCCTCGAGCTCCTGATGTACTCATCAGGAAATCAAGGATCTATGTTAGTTTAAGTAAGGGATTTTTAAATAATCGCCACACATTCTCGTAGAAGATCCTTGATATTCTCTTCGTCTTTTTTATATATAATTTTGTTAAGACGAATTAGAGTTCGAGGATGACAACCAAAAGGTGCTATTCCTCGGGTATTATTACCCAAAGTATGAAATAAAAGATTAATCCCGGAAATATCCCGGTGATTAAAGTTAATAATACAAAAACCACTCGAACGATGGTCGGATCAACCTCAAGATATTCACCGATTCCGGCACAGATTCCGGCTAGAAATCTATCCTTTTTACTTCTGAAAAGTTTTTTTGTCTTTGGCATATTTGACTTTTTTAAATTATAACATAGTTTTTTGTTGAAATAAAATAGTTTATTTGATAAGATGAAGTTATTAAATATCTTTTATGCCAAACCAAAATGTTGATTTAGAAAAAATGAGACATTCCGCCTCGCATTTATTGGCTGCGGCGGTTTTGGAATTGCATCCGGATGTCAAATTTGGCATTGGTCCGGCGATAGAAAATGGCTTTTATTATGATTTTGATTTTAAAAGTCCGATCACGGATTTGGATTTGCCAAAGATTGAACAGAAAATGAGGGAAATTAAGAATAAGAAGTATGTTGTAAGTGGTAGGCAGGTAAGTATTAAAGAAGCAAAAGAGCAGTTTAAAGAACAACCATATAAACTAGAGTTAATTTCTGATTTAGAAAAAGAAGGAGAAAAAGAAATTGGCACTTATACACTGGGTGATTTTACCGATCTATGTCGAGGGCCCCATATGGAAAATACTTCTGAAATTGGGGAATTTAAATTAACTTCTTTAGCCGGTGCCTACTGGAAGGGTTCAGAGAAAAACAAGATGTTAACCCGCATTTACGGAGTCGCCTTTGCTACTAAAGAAGAACTGGAAAGCTATTTGAATATGCTCGCAGAAGCGGAGAAAAGAGATCACCGAAAATTAGGAAAAGAACTTGGACTCTTCGTCTTCTCAGATTTAGTAGGTTCTGGACTACCGCTTTATACTTTTAAGGGAGCAACTGTTAGAAAGGAAATATTAAATTTTTCAAACGAACTTCAAAAAGATATTGGTTATCAGGAAGTGCATACTCCAAATATGAATAAAGCGGATTTATTTAAAGTATCCGGCCATTATGAAAAGTTTAAAGACGATATGTTTAGAGTGGTTTCAAATTATTCTAAGGAAGAATACTATTTGAAACCGATGAATTGTCCTCATCATACGCAAATTTATGCTTCTCAAAAAAGAAGCTATAGAGATCTACCGATTAGAATTGCTGACTTTGCCAATCTTTACAGGGATGAAAAACCGGGCGAATTAACTGGTTTAACTAGATTGAGATGTTTTTGCCAAGATGATGGACACGCTTTTTGTCGCGAAGATCAAATAAAGGATGAATTTATGAATGTTTTGGGAGCGATCAAAATAGCATTGCAGACTTACAAAATGGAATACAGAATCCGTCTTTCATTATGGGATGAAAATCATCGCGAGAAATATCTGGGTGAACCGGAAGTTTGGGAAAAATCCCAAAAATTACTCGAAGAAATTCTAGTTGAAAATAAAATCGATTATTCGGTTGGTCTTGGCGAGGCTGCAATGTATGGACCAAAAATGGATGTTCTTACCCGCGATTCTCTTGGAAGAGAATGGCAGATCTCTACAATCCAGCTTGATTTTATTATGCCGAAAAGATTTGAACTGACCTATACAGATAGTGATGGACAGGAGAAAACTCCGATCATGATTCACCGCGCTATCGTTGGAAGTCCAGAAAGATTCATGGGAATATTGATTGAGCATTATGCCGGAGAATTTCCGGTTTGGCTGGCTCCGGTTCAAGTGAAAATTTTACCGGTAAATGATGCTATGATAGTTTATGCTGTTGCTCTGAAAAAAGCTCTGGAAGATGAAAACATTCGTGTTGAAATGGATGACAGAGCCGAATCGCTGGGCAAAAAAATTCGCAATGCCGAATTGGAAAAAGTTCCTTACATGATTATTATGGGTGAGAAAGAAAAAGAATCCGGCAAGCTTGCCGTTCGCTCCAAAAAAGAAGGTGATTTGGGGGCGATAGATCTGAAAGAATTTTTGAAGAGAATCACAAAGGAAATCAAAGAGAAACAATAGAAAAAACGGCGGGGCGAACCCGCCGTTTTTAACATCTCTCCTCGGCTTTTTGCGGCTCAATTACTCTTCGAGTAAAGATTCACCTTCTCCATACAAGACAGAGTATTCCAATACGGCTTCCTTGAACAAATGTATCGCATGGAGGAGGATTTCGAATTCATAAATCATGCCGCGCAGAATCCAATCATTGGCAGATTCTTTTTTAGGAAAGAGGCGTGTAAGGCGAAGATGAATGAGGATATACCTCATCAGAGACGGTGGCTTGTAATTTGCCAGCATTTTCGCCTTATGATCGTTGATGTCGCTCGCACATTTTCTCATTTTTCCATTTAATATACGATAGACATCCTTGAGGTTGTTTCCTTCATCAAAAAGACCGATGATTTTTTGAATGGCTTCTTGATGAATGGCTGCATTAGCTTTTTCGTAAGTACCTTTTCTAATGACGGCACCCCCTTTGTTATTTGTCTTCTATAATCAAACAGAAAACTCGTTTATTTTAGCTTTTTTTCGTGATAAAATCAAGCCTACTACGAATTACGAATTAATACGAATATACGAATGGGAAAATATTTTTTATACATAACGGGTTGCGATATGAATGTGAGCGACGCGGAAAGAGTTGCCGGTATTTTGAATACTCACGGGTTTCAAGCGACTTCTGATGAGAAAGAAGCCGATATTATAGTTGCCTTTGCTTGTTCGGTTCGCGAAAAGGCGGTGCATAAGATAATGGGGAAAGGGAATCAGTGGAGAAAATTGAATTGGAATGACAGCCGTAAGGCTGTCAATAAAGAGACACGCTCACGCGTGTCACTCCAAATTCAAGCGAAAAAGCCGATCACAATTTTAACCGGCTGCATTCTTGAACAAGATAAAAAGAAACTCAAAGAGAAGTTTGACCTAGTTTTTGATATTAAAAACACAAAATTGCTATCTTGCTATCTTACTAACTTGTTAGAAAGAAATAAAAAACAAGGCAACAAGGCAACAAGCTATCAATGTGATTTAAAAAATTTTGACGATTATTTGTCGATTAATCCTCAATACCAATCGAATTACTCTGTCTATGTTCCCATCATGACCGGATGTGATAATTTCTGCTCATATTGCGCGGTTCCTTATACCAGAGGAAGAGAAGTTAGCAGAGCGGAAAAAGATATTTTAGATGAAGTAAGAGAATTAATTAAAAAAGGTTATAAGGAGATAACTTTGCTTGGGCAAAATGTTAACTCCTACGGAGTAAATAACAAATTTCAAATAACAAATAATAAACAAATTTCAAATTCCAAATTACAAAAGGACAAAAACCATAATACTTACTACTTACTACATACTACAAAAAGTAATTCGGAGTTTGTAAATCTTCTCAATAAAATTGATTTATTAGAAGGCGACCACTGGCTCCGTTTCTACGCCAATCATCCCAAAGATTTTAATGATGAGCTGATTGACTTTTTGGCTAAATCCAAGCATTTTTGCCGCTACATTCATCTACCCTTGCAATCAGGCGATAATACGATTTTGAAGAAAATGAACCGGCATTATACAGCTGAACAATATTTTGAGATTATTAAAAAAATAAAAAAAGAAATTCCCGATTGCGCTATAACCACTGATATTATTGTCGGATTTCCGGGAGAAACGGAAAAACAATTTAAAAACACAGTTAAACTTTTAGAAAAAGTTTCTTTTGATATGATTTTTATTTCCGAGTACTCTCCACGATCCGGCACGGTTGCGGCTGAAATGGAAGACGATGTTAGTCACGAAGAAAAAGGAAGGCGCAAAAAATACCTCAATGATGAGGTTTTGGCTAAAAGCGTTTTGGCGAATAATAAAAAATTAGTCGGCAAGAAAGTCCGCGTTTTGATTTACAAAAAAGTTCACCCCGCCAATTTGGCTGGGGATAAGAATGGATTTTTTGTCGGAAAAACAGAAGGGTTGAAAGATGTGCGCATTTTCGTAGAGGCGCGATTTATCGCGCCCGAAATCGGCGAATTTGCGAATATCAAAATCACTAAAGCCAATTCTTGGGGATTGGAAGGAGAAATTATTTTTTAGATCTCTTTTTTTGCCCCACTTTCTCATGATCCCAAAGCAGCGGGCGATTAAATCCGAGCAAACCATCGGTTCGTGAAAATCCTTTCTTGCCATATTTGTAAATAATTGGCTTAGCCGAGGGAAGATCCAGGTGAGGCAGATAGTCAACGGGTATATCTTCAATATGTTTTAAAATCGTTCGCATAACATTACCGTGGCTGACTAAAATAACATTTTTGCCTTGTTTTAAAAGCGGCAGAATTCTTTTGGTAAAATAGGGTATAGTTCGTTTGTAGACATCCTCTATACTCTCACCTCCCGGAGGGCGAATAGCATATCCTCTTCTCCATTGCAAAACCTTTTCTTCGCCGTATTTTTTACGGACTTCATTTTTATTCAACCCTTGAAGATCGCCATAATAGCGCTCGTTTAGCAGAGCGGAAGAATGGGTTAAAATTTCTTTTTTTTCCGAATATTTTTTACTCAAATACCAATTTTCTTTTCTTTCATCATGATGCAAAAAAATCCCCGTCATTTCTTGTCGGGACAGAATAATGGTTAGAGTTTCATGCGCTCTTTCCAAATGGGAAACAAAGGCCTGATCAATTTTGATATTTTTCAATTTTTTCGCAGTATCTACCGCTTCTTGGACCCCATATCTGGACAAAGGAACATCCACCCAACCGGTAAATTTATTGGCTAGATTCCAGCGCGATTCTCCATGACGAACGAGGATTAGATAAGACATAAGTCTATATTATATTGCTTTGTTGATAATTGGAATACTAATTTTGAGAGTTATTTTGTGTATCATAATATATTCCTCTTTTTATTTACTTATATTTCAACTGATGATTAAATTTTTAATTTTTAATTTTGTAATTTTTAAATAATGTTTTAAATCTTAATTTTTAAATGGGGTATTTTGTAGGGACGCGATTCATCGCGTCCTTTCTTTTGGGCGCAATAAATTGACGCCCCTACGGTAAACCCTTATGACTTGTACCGCTTCATCGCCAGTGCATTAAGTACTACTGATACCGATGAGAACGCCATCGCACCTGCGGCGATGGAGGGGGACAGTAGCCATCCGGTAAAAGGGAAGAGCACACCAGCCGCCAATGGAATACCAACAATATTATATATAAAGGCCCAAAACAGACCTTGTTTTATTTTTGTCAAAGCATAGCCTGATAGTTTTATCGCTCGCGCCACATCGCGAAGGTCGTCTTTAACGAGCACGATTTCTCCCGTTTCCATAGCCACATCGGTACCGGACCCAAGAGCGATTCCGAGATCCGCTTGTGCTAGCGCCGGCGCATCGTTTATCCCGTCGCCTGTCATCGCGACAATCTCGCCCTTGGCTTGCAACTTCTTAATTTCTTTAGCTTTATCTTGAGGTAAAACCTCACTAATTACCACCTCGATTCCGAGTTCCTTCGCAACAGCGGTTGCTACTCTTTTATTATCTCCGGTTATAATAGCAACTTTTTTGCCCATATTCTGAAGCATTTGAATCGCTTCTTTAGAATTTTCTTTTAGAGTATCTGCTACCGCAATAATCCCAATAATTTTTTTATCAAGCGCTACAATCATGGCGGTTTTACCCTGATCTTCGAGTTGCGTCAACGAATCCTCAATCTTTTTCACTTCAATCTTATTATCTTTCATCAAAAATCTGTTCCCCAAAAGAACTTTTTTGCTGCCAATAAATCCTTCCACCCCTTTTCCCGGAATCGCATTAAAATTTTTAATATCCAAAAGTTTTATCTTCTTATCCTTCGCCTCCCTCACAATCGCCTCCGCCAAAGGGTGCTCCGAATTCTTTTCTATCGAACCAGCAATCTGCAATAAATTCATCTGCTCTGTATCCAATTTGACATTTGAGCTTTGGGCTTGATTTGACATTTGTAATTTGATATTTGACATTCCAACCACATTCGTTACAACTGGTTCGCCTATTGTCAAAGTTCCCGTCTTATCAAACACCACCACACTAATCTTTTGCGCTATTTCCAAAGCTTCTCCACTTTTTATCAATATTCCCCTACCAGCTGCCAATCCCGTTCCCATCATTAGAGCCGTAGGAGTTGCCAAACCTAGAGCGCAAGGGCAGGCGATTATTAGAACTGCCACAAAGATTGTCAAAGCAAAAGAGATCGGTTGGCCAAAAAGAAGCCAAGCGACCGCCGCAAGAATTGCCAGAATGATGACGGTCGGAACGAAGTAAAAAGAAACTTTATCGGCCAAATCTTGAATCGGCGCCTTCGACCCCATCGCTTCCTCAACAATTTTAATTATCTGCGCCAACATCGTATCCGCGCCAACCTTTGTTGCTTTAAAATAAATCACCCCGGTTTTGTTCAGCGTTCCGCCAATAACCGTATCTCCAACTTTTTTTTCAACCGGAATGCTTTCGCCGGTTATAACTTTCTCATCCACTCCCGAATAACCATCAGTAACTAGGCCATCAACGGGAATCTTTTCTCCCGGTTTCACGATAACAATGTCGCCGACGATGACTTCCGCGATCGAGATTTTTATCTCTTTGTTGCCTCGTTTCACCAAGGCTTCCTTTGGCGCGATTCCCATCAATTTCTTTATCGCATCACTGGTTTTTCCTTTGGTAACAGCTTCCAGATATTTACCAAGCGATATGAAAATTAAAATAAAAACGGCGCTTTCAAAATAATAATTGCCCATTCCTCCGCCAGTTGGCGGATTGTTCATCATTTGTAAAATATAATTTATCAGACTGTAAAAATAGGCGGTAGCTGTGCCAACAAAAATCAGCGAGTCCATATTTGGACGAAGGCGCCACAGCCCTTTAAGCCCTGACTTCCAAAGACCGAAACAGGCAATAATCACACCAGTTGCAAGTATCGCTTCGATCGCGATTTTAACGCCGTCAATGAAGACCGGAATAGGCAATTTCAACATCTCTCCCATCGCCATATATATGATAGGCGCGCCAAGGATAAATGAAATCCAAAATCGGTTACGCCATCTGATCTTTTCTTCGTTTTTCATATCATGCATATCGCCGCCGGTCATTTCTTCCGCGCCTTCTTCAACGACTTTGAAATCCATTTTCTCAATCCGGTTTTTTATATCTGCAACATCGATTTCTTCGGTATCAAATTCGACCGTCGCTTTTTCGGTAGCGAAATTAACGGCAATATCAATGATACCCTTGGTCTTTTTCAGATCATGGGTAATATTCGCCGCGCACGCCGCGCAATTCATACCTTTTATGCGTAAAGTTATTTTATGGATCATAATATATTCCTCTTTTATTTACTTATATTTTAATCGATGATTAAATTTTTAATTTTTAAATAATGTCTTAAATCTTAATTTTTAAACGGGGTATTTTGTAGGGACGCGATTCATCGCGTCCTTTCTTTTGGGCGCAATAAATTGACGCCCCTACGGATTTCCTGTTATTTAAGCCAAAAAAGTGTTGACGAGTTTCAAAAAATGTGCTATAATTACCATGAATTACGGATGTTTCTTTACAATCTATAAACCCGCGCGATTTCGGTGCATAAATCGCAAAATTTAATTTGGATTGGGGGTATAATCATGTCTTTATTAGAAGGAGCTGGGGGACTTTTCAACGGTGCAATTCAGGAGGCCGTAGAGAAATGCCCTGAACTTTCTACGAATGAAAGAAAAATAATGGTACTGCTGACCTTGGACGATGTAACTGTAGTTTCCTGCGAAAACGAATTTCGCGGCCCAATCCGATGCAAAGTAGAAAAAGGCGGCGATTCCATCGTAATCATCGAGGGATATATCCAGTTGAACCGAGGAGACCCCGATGTTTGCCCGGAAATTTGCATCGAAACGGTTTGGATATTCCCCGAAACCGAGCCGAAATACATTTACTTCAGCGTGCAGTGAAATTCTACTCGTTTTTTCCTCTGACCAGTAACACCCGCGCCCGGCGATCACCCCGGGCTTTTATTTTGTCTAAAAATAGTAAAGGACGTTTTTTAATATCCAATAACCAATATCCAACACCCAATCAATATTTTAATATCCAATATCCAATTTTGATATTGATTGGACATTGAGTATTGAACATTGGTCATTTTTTGCAACCAATATTTAAATCAGAAAAATTTTAAGATTACTCAACCTACTCGGTCACCGTAAAAACGCCCCGATACATTCCCATCGAACAAGTAAAACTAATTGTACCGGTTTTTTGGGGAGTGAACTCAATAACATTTTCTCCGCTTTGTAAGGTGGTGCTGATATTTAGGTCGCGTGAAACTATTGAAGAAGCGCAGGAATAAATGTTGGTCGCGTCTATAATCCATTTTACCGGAACGCCTTTTTTAATTGTGAAACTATTCGGGCTATAACCATTGCTCTTTTCTGTCATTCTAACAACTTGTACGCCGTTTTCCCCACCGGTTGGCGGGGTAAACCCGTTGTCCTGAACATTATTGTTTTGACCAACATTGTTTGTTGGCAAAGGAATTTTGAGTCCGAGAAGATTGAATGAGTTGATCAGATTGAAAATCGCTAACGATATAACGATAAGCCCGATTAATTTGAAAAACTTTTTGGAAAAAGATCCGCGAATCACGGAGGTCAGACCTCCGATGCCAAGAAGTCCCGGCATAGTTCCGATGGCAAAAATTCCCATAATCAGAGCGCCGGTTGTATAGTTTCCACTACTCATTGCATAGACCTGCATCGCTTGCGTAAATCCGCAAGGAAGGAAAAATGTTAGAGCGCCGATTAGAGTAGCATTTTTATGACTGTACTCTTTTTCGTGTTTTTTTATTCCAAAAAACTTCGCGATACCTGTTGGCAAAGAAAAACTAAGATTGGAGATTTTAGGAAATATCTCAATCAATTGCAGCCCCAAGACCAACATTATGATTGCAACCAACAATGTTATCACTCCCAATGTAACCCCATTAAATTGAAACACTCGTCCTATCATTCCGATTATTCCGCCAAGAACAGTATATGAAGCTATTCGTCCTATGTTAAAAAATATGTGCGGTCGGAATTTTTGAAAAGCGGTCGCTTCAGGATGCTTTTCGGCATGACGAGCTGAAATACCAGCGATTAGTCCGCCAGATAAAGCCATACAAGTAGAAATTCCGGCGGTAAGTCCGACTAATAAAACTAAGAGCAAACTTGATGGTTTTCCGACATTAATACTGATATCGGTTAAGCCAAGCATTTTTAAAATTAAATATAGCGCAACTAATAAAATGAAGGCGCTGAAAAGATCTTCGTATTGTTTAGAATCACGCGAAATCCAGCTTTTTTTCTCATTTTTCCCGACAGAATATCCCGCCTCCGCAATCGCTTTATAAATTAAATCATCAGGAATAGATTCTTGAGAGTGAATTTCGGCCAGACCTTTTTTAAAACTAACCCCAACAAAAGAAACGCCGGGGATCTTTTTTAGTTCCCGTTCAATGAGGATTTCGCAAGATCGGCAGTGCATACCGCGAATAGGGATTTGTTTTTTGTGCATTTTATCTAAATAATCTAAATGAGTTCAAAATAGGGAAAAAGTCGGTAATGAAATTAAAAGCGGCGGCGCTTTCAGGTTTGAGAATCCCGGCAAAAGTAAGAGCTAGCCCGATACCATTTACTACGCCCCAGATGACAAAATTTTGCACTACAACCCGATTAGTTTTTTTGGCGATTTTCAAAAGCTGAATTACCTTGATTAATTTATCATCCATGATAGCGATATCGGCCGACTCAATCGCCGCATCGGTGCCGATAGTTCCCATAGCAATTCCGATGTCAGCCAAGGATAATGCCGCCGCGTCATTAACTCCGTCTCCGATCATGGCCACTTTATACTTTTTGCTCAACAATCTTTTGATATGATCCAGTTTTTGCGCCGGCAGCAAATTCGCGTAAAAATGCGTCGCTTTGAGCCTTTGCGCTACTTTTTTGGCGACAACTTCATTATCGCCAGTCAAAATCACGGTTTCATTGACCCCATACCCGGGCAGTTTTTTGAAAAAAGGCAGCGCTTCTTCTCTGATTTTATCCTGCATGGCGACAAAACCAACTATTTTGCCATTAATGCCTAAGGCCACAATCATATAACCGTCTTTTTCGGCCGCGTGGATTTTATCATGATTTAGTTTGCTAATATCAATGCCTCTTTCGGTTAGAAAATTGTGTCTTCCCGCGATTACCCTTTTGCCTCCTATTTCAACCTTTATGCCTCTCCCAATAAATTCCTGCACTTTTCTCGTATTAACTATATTAACTTTTTTGCTTTTCGCGTAATTGACAATAGAGCGAGCGACGGGGTGATCGGAATTTCCTTCGGCTGAAGCCAAATATTTTAAAAATAAATTTTGCGGCATTTTATTAAAAATTGTAATTTCCTTTACTTCCGGCTTGCCATAAGTGAGCGTGCCGGTTTTATCGGTAATTAGAATTTTCAACTTATTCAAAGCTTCCAAATATCCGGCGCCTTTAACAATCATGCCTTTTTTACCGGCTTTGGCCATACTGGCAGAAAAGGCGAGAGGTACGGCGACAGCGATATCATCGGCGCAAGTGACGAGCAATATAGTCAAAACCAATTCCGGCCTTCCGGTTAGCATTAGTATCAAAAGCGAACCGATAATCACGACCAAAATATACCAGCCGGCAAATTTGTCCGCGATAGTTTGAATGGGTGGTTTTTGCGTTTGGGCCTCATCAACTAGGCGGATGAATTGTTCCAAAGTTGTATCTTTGCCGACTTTTTCGGCTCGGATTACCAAAGTTCCTTCTTCACTGACGGTGGAGCTGAAAACTTGGTCGCCAACAGTTTTGAAAACCGAAGCCGATTCGCCGGTTAGTGAAGATTGATTAATCGTTGCTTTGCCCTCAACAACTTTGCCATCTACCGGCACGGTTTCGCCGGATTGGACCAAAACCAGATCGCCGATTTTAATTTTTTTAATATCAACCTCAATGGTTTTGTCACCTTTTTTAATATAGGCTTTTTCGGGTCTTAATTTTAACAAACTTTTCAGAGCTTTATCAGAACGATCTTGGACGATATTACCCAAAATTCTGGCGAAGGCGATCATCAGATTGATAAATACGGCCGAATGCCATTCACTATTCACCAACGCAAAAATCAGAGCGATACTGGCTAATAAATCCACAGTTACTTTTCTGTTAATCAACGCTTTAATCGCTGAAACGAGAATAGGGGCGGTTCCAATAATCGCGAAGAGAATAAAAAAAGGCGTTAAATCAACGCTCGGAATTATCTTGAGATAATCAAAAATCAATAATAAAGAGTTGATAGTTATCAACAGCAAATCAAACCAATAAAAGATTTTTATTTTTATGTTTGAATTTTTATCCATGATTTGATTATAGCAAAGATAAATGATAAGAAAATAAGAAATTAAAAAATTAGTAAAAGAGGAAAAGTTTGACAATGAAAAACCCCGCCGGTGAGGGCGGGGCTTGTGTTTTCTTTGTCGAAAGCGGTGTTTATGGAGCGAAGACGCAGGGCGGAATGGTGTGGTGGTGAATGGCGCCTTGGTGACGAGGGTGTTTCTTCTTGGATGGCGGAGCGATCTTTCTTTCGCCTCTGGCGAATTTGACGTTTGCCGCCGGGATGGTGGTTTTGTCCGAGAGTTCGAGCCGAATGCGAGCGATCTTTTTCTGGTTGGGCTCTCCCGGATCGAGGAAGAGCTTTCCCGTCAGTACGAGGTTTTCTTTGCGTGGGTGTTTCTCTAGCGGTTTCGTGACGGTAACTATTCGCTGATGCCAGTGATGAATCTGGATTGCGGTGCCATCGGCGAAAAGTTTTTTGAGCGATGTTTCCTCGAGGAAAGCCCCGAGGTCCTGAATCCGCTTTTCGGGCAGGAATGAGGGAACCTTCGGTTTCGTTCTTCCTCGATCTCGTTTCCGCTTGAATTTCACCATAGAATTACCTCCTCGATGTGAATTGTGCTATAATATTAGCATATAAATAATCCCTTGTCAATGAAAAAAATGGATAACAAACCAAAAATTATAGTCATCTGCGGGCAAACCGGTTCGGGTAAAACGAACCTGGCAGTACAGTTGTGCAAAAAATTCAAAGGGGAAATTGTGAATGCGGATTCACGCCAAGTTTACAAAGAAATGAACATAGGAACCGCCAAAGGCGGAATTCAAAAATCAAAAATCAAAAATCAAAAATTTGGAGTGCCTTCGGCACAATATATATTAGATGGGGTGCCGATTTGGTTAGTTAATATTGTTGAACCGAACGAGAGATATAATGTTGGGCAGTTTAAGAAAGATGCGGAGGAGACGATTGCAGATATTATTAGTCGCGGGAAAGTACCGTTTATAGTGGGAGGAACGGGATTATATATAGATGCTCTCGTTGATAATTACGAAATTCCAGAAGAAAGAACTTGGAGTGACAGCCGTAAGGCTGTCAATGAAAAGACACGCTTACGCGTGTCACTCCGAAATTCAAATTCTAAAAGTCTTGCCGAATTAGTTGATTTTTTAGGGAAAGTTGATTCTGATGCCCAAAAGATTGTTGATCTAAAAAACCGCCGACGGGTGGAACGCGCTCTGGAATACTGCTTAACCACAGGAAAAAAGTTTAGCGAGTCGAGAAAAAAAGGCGAGCAAAAATATGAGGTTTTAAAAATCGCACCCCTAATTAGCCGAGAAAAATTATTAGAAAAAATTGGTATTAGAGTTGAAGAAATGATTGAGCAAGGGTTAGAAAAAGAAGTTAAAAAATTAGCGGGAAAATATGGTTGGGAGAGTGAAGCGATGACCGGAATAGGATACAGGGAATGGGGAGATTATTTCGCATCCGTAGGGAACAGGCACGCCTGTTCCAAATCGGGAAAGAACAGCCATGGCTGTTCCCTACAGTCCGTCAAAGACCGCATCAAGATCGATACCCGCCAATATGCTAAACGCCAGATGACATGGTTTAAGAGAGATAAGGAAATTAATTGGGTTCACCCAGTCAAATCCCCGACGAGTCGGAGTGCGAAGCAATTTGACGGGGTAAAGAACGAAAAACAAGCGAAAAAATTGGTGAAAAAGTTTTTAGGATAGATATTTCTTCCCCCTCACCTTTTCGGGCAGGTATTTTTGATTTTCTTTATAACTAAAATTCGGTGAGTATTTGTAATCCTTTCCATACCCCAATTCTTTCATTAGTTTTGTCGGGGCATTACGGATGTGAAGCGGAACGGGAAGGTTGCCGTATTTTTCTATATCAAATTTTACGGCGTTATAAGCGGTATAAAGTTCGTTGCTCTTCTTGCATTTTGCCATATATACCACGGCTTGCGCCAGGATGACATTGCACTCCGGCATGCCAATAAAATGGCAGGCCTGGTAAGCGGCGACGGCTTGAGTCAACGCCTGTGAATTGGCTAAACCAATATCTTCGGAAGCAAATCGCACAATTCTTCTTGCAATATATAATGGTTCTTCGCCGGCTTCCAGCATTCTCGCCAGCCAATAAAGCGCGGCATTAGCATCAGATCCGCGCATTGATTTATGCAAAGCGGAAATAATATTGTAATGCTCTTCGCCATTTTTATCATAAAGCAGATGGGATTTCTGGAATGATTCCTTAACAATATCGGAAGTGATTTTTCCCTGTAGAGACGAACGGCCGTTCGTCTCTACGGATGCGGCATACTCTAAAACATTGAGTGCTGTCCTCGCATCCCCATTGCTCATTTGAGCTAATAGGGAAATAGTATCCGGTTTCATCTTCAACTTTAATAAACCCAAGCCGTTCTTTTTATCTTTCAGCGCAAGGCTGATAATTTTACCAATTTGTTCCTGGGTTAGTTGTTTCAAAACAAAAACACGGGCGCGGGAAAGCAAAGCGGAAATAACTTCAAAACTTGGATTTTCAGTTGTCGCGCCGATGAGCGTTACTGTTCCATTTTCAACATAGGGCAGGAGAGTGTCCTGCTGTTTTTTATTCCAGCGATGAATTTCATCGACGAAAAGAATTGTGTTGGTTCCCAATCTTTTGTTTTGTTTGGCAGTTTCAAGAATTTCACCGAGTTCTTTAACGCCGGATGAAGTGGCGGAGAGTTTCTGAAAATCACTCTTGGTTTTATTCGCGATAATATGTGCCAAAGTTGTCTTACCACTTCCCGGAGGACCCCAAAGAATAATTGAAGGAACTTGGTCCGATTCGATCGCTTTTCTTAATAATTTATTTTCTCCCACAATCTCTTCCTGACCAAAAAAATCCTCAAGCGTTGAGGGGCGCATCCGATCAGCGAGAGGCCTGCCCCGAGCGGAGTCGAGGGGTGAAGAATTAGTGTTCATAGAGATATTTTAGCAAAAAAATAGCAAAAAGACAAACGAAAAGCGCCCTTGCGGGCGCGGAGATGTGTTGGTTTCGGGCGATGTTATGATGGTGATGTGGTCGCAGTTTCCCAGTCGTCTCCTGTGTCACAGAAGAATGGTATGGCTTGGTATTGAACAAAAACCATCGCCATAATTATTGCGGCTACGAGCCAGCCCACCGTTCTGCTGAAGAATATCTTTAGAAGGGAGGTCTTTGTATTTCGGCGCATGATTCTGAATTCTTTCTTCCTTTCATTTTCCAGCAGGCCGAGAAGACTGATTGCTGTATAGACCATGCCGATCGCGAGGTAGCAAGCAGGCGCGTGCCACCATGGGTGAAAAAGAAAGAAAAAAATACTGCGGATGGCTTCCATTGTTTCCTCCGGTTTTTCTTTTTTATTTTTCAACGCTGATGGTGGCTCCGTTCTCTTCGGCTTCCTTCATGATCTCTGTCCCCAGCAATTCAGAGACGGTCTGGTTTTCTCCTTCTTTTCTGGCGAGAAAGTTTAACCCGCCACGCTCGCCGTCTGCTCGTCGGAAAACTTCAAAGCCTTTTTCTTGGAGTACATTGAGCCATTTCCTCATCGTGTTTTCCAACTCGTAAGGTCCAGAGACTAGAATTTCCATTTTTATCCCCCCGTTTTGTAATCTGCGCTGCGCTTAAAGCAATTATATTTTAGTAAAAAACTAGTAAAATAGCAAATAAAAATTTATTTTCTTGACATAGTTTATATAAAATATATAATTTATATAATATCAATAAATTATATAAATTATGCAAGGAGAATTAGTTACTCTAAGGATGTTTGGTACGGGTCAAGTAACCATACCAAATAAGTGGAGAAAACAATTTAACACAAAGGAGTTTGTTGCTGTTCTAAAAGGCAGAAAAATAACACTAACCCCGCTTGAAATGGATGATGATGATGAAGAAGATGATGATGGAAAATGGGAAGTGCTTTTTAGTGCTGCACGGGATGGCGGTCCTATTGATGCTCATGAATTTTTAGAGGCTTTAAGAAAAGATATAAGAAAAGAACATGGATCAAATAAAAAAACTTCTTCAAAAAATAAGATCAAAAGATAAGTTAATCTTAGAGGAAACTTTTGATCTAGTGATTTCAAGAAAAACTGATTTTTTAGATATAAGGAAGTTGAAAGGATGGGATAATTATTATAGAGTTCGAAAAGGTGATTATCGAATTATTTTTTATATGGATGATGATTATGTAAAAATTATTTTTGTTGGCAATAAGGACGATAATACTTATAAACAGTTTTAAAAAATTTATTTTGTGCTAAAGTAGGTTTATGAGTTTAGCTAAACTTTATTCATCTGCGATTGTCGGACTGGATGCCGAACCGGTCGAGGTTGAGGTGGATATTTTGAATGGGAAAGTGATGTTAAATATCGTGGGTTTGCCTGATCGAGTAGTGGAGGAATCAAAAGAGCGCGTTCGCTCCGCGATTAAAAATTCCGGTACCAATTTTCCGATGCGGCGGATTACGGTAAATCTGGCTCCGGCCGATATTAAAAAAGAAGGGCCGGTTTTTGATCTCTCTATTGCGGTCGGAATTTTATCGGCCAGCAAGCAGATTCCCAATGATTTTGATAAAACAATTTTTTTGGGTGAATTGGCTCTGGATGGTTCGCTGCGTTCCATAACCGGTGTTTTGCCGGTTTGTGAAATGGCTCTCAAAAATGGTTTCACCAAGATATTTTTGCCGGCCGAAAACATTGCCGAGGCCAAGATTTTGGAGGGTTTAGATATTTATCCGGTGAATAATTTGAGACAAGTTATTAAACATTTTAAAGGCGAGGAATTGATAGTTAGCGAAAAGTCGGGAGGGGTTTTAGAAAATGAAGTCGAGCTTGATTTTCAATACGATTTAGCTTTTATCAAAGGTCAGGATCAGGCCAAAAGAGCTTTGGAAATTGTGGCGGCGGGTGGACATAATATCCTAATGAATGGGCCACCGGGAAGTGGTAAAACTTTACTAGCGCGCGCTCTGCCTTCCATTCTCCCCAAAATGACCATCGATGAAATGTTAGAAGTAACTAAAATTCATAGCGTTTCGGGAATTTTACCAAAAGGAGAAGCTCTGATTAAAATCCGGCCTTTTCGCTCACCCCATCATACTTCTTCGGCGGTTTCGATTGTGGGTGGAGGAGCATTTCCTAAACCGGGAGAAATTTCCTTATCACACCGCGGCATTTTATTCCTAGATGAATTACCCGAATTTCCTCGTTTCGTTTTAGAAGTTTTGAGGCAACCCTTGGAAGACGGGGTGGTTAATGTTTCCAGAGCTTCGGGCGCAGTTTGTTTTCCAGCCAAGTTCATCTTGGTCGCGGCGCAAAACCCCTGTCCTTGCGGATACTTGACTGATCCGATTAAACAATGTACCTGTTCATCCACGACAATTGCTAGGTATCGCAAGAAAATTTCCGGGCCATTGCTGGACAGAATAGATCTTCACATAGAAGTTCCGAGGGTGGAATATTCAAAATTGGCCGGCACAGAGACGGGAGAAAGTTCAAAAGCTATTCGCGAAAGAGTTCAAAAAGCGAGAGAAATTCAAGTTGCGAGATTTAGTAAAGTTCACTCCGCCAAAGGCGGAGAAAAAAGCCCCGCCGTTGGCGGGGTGAAAAAGATATTTTCCAATAGTGAAATGGGCACAGAAGAAGTCGCGCAGTTTTGCGTTCTGGCGGATGATGCTAAGCAATTAATCAAGAATGCCATGACCCAAATGCATCTTTCGGCTCGGGTCTATCATCGGATTCTAAAAATTTCCCGTACGATCGCTGATTTGGAAGGATCGGAAAACATCCTCCAAAAACACATCGCGGAGGCATTGCAATATCGTATCAGGGAAAGCTAGGGTCTACGAAATACGAATCCATACAAATATACGAATGATTTGTACATTCGTAATAAATTCGTAATTCGTAGAACTTCTGTTTTTAGATCAACCTGAATATTTTGTTGGCGAGCGGCAATAAAAATGGATTAGCTCGATCTACAAAATAGATTACAAATAGACAAATTATCACCAAGGATATTAGGAGTAAAGACAGCCTGATATCTTTTTTGATTAACACGAACTCCGACGCCTGCTTATCTACGATAACAGGTCCAACCGTAAGAGGTCCGGTATGAGTAGCCGTTTGATTGGGGATTGGTTGAATAGTGGGTTGGGCCACAGAGATAACTTTCCCCTGGGCAGAAGCCGCGGCATTCGCCTGGATTTGGGCTTTAAGAAGTTGTTTTAAGGCCTTGTTTTTTTTGCTCATAAATTTGAGTTAATGGTCTTAAAGCCATTATATTATAGAAAGAGATTTTATTCAATCGTAAAATAAGAAGCTTTTTTATTGATTGTGGACCCGGCGGGACTTGCACCCGCTTCACTGGGCGTCAACACCAGCATACTAACTACATATACGACGGGCCCGAGTCCACGAGGCAATCATAAAATAAAACAATCCCTTTTACAAGAGATTGTTTTATTTGACACCCAGTTAACCCGTAGTATACGAGTTGCTAGCGTTTGGGTACAGTATAGCAAAACCAAATATGTTTGTCAAGAGCCTTCTTTTCATCCATGGTAAATTAGATATATCTATTGTAGACAACCAATTTTTTAATAAAAGTCCTTGACAAAGAGCTAAATCTATGCTAGTATATACACATAGTCACAGTTCTTTAATAAAAAGTCAAGGGATTTCGAGATTACTGCCTTTCACCGGGTCATTTAAAAGACGGCTTTATTATAATAATTTCCGTCGCCTATGGAGGGTAGTAACCTCGAAATTCCCCAAAAGCTGCCCAGAGCTTACTTCAATTCTTCAGCGGTCCAACCGCGAAAAAGCGGCAATCCTGGGATATTGCCAGATTTTTCAAACTCTCTGAACTCATAAGGTTCGGATTAAAGACTGAAATTAAGGGGGCAACTCATGAGTGTGTACGAGACTGTTGTTACGATCGGTAAACATAAAGAGATCCCATGTGATCGTCGGCTTAAACAGATGCTGGAAATGGTTTCAGAAAGTCAGAAAAAGCTGGGCTACTAGATCCCAGCGAAAAAGATAACGACACCGTGGAGGTAAGCGATGCGAAGAATCATCAGTGTTTTATTGGGAAACAAAGGAGCTGGTTCGGGACAGAGATTAGACACCTCTTTTCTCGACAAGTACACCCGCGGAATAGATCCTTCTCAACTCCGAATCAGGTGGCTGCCCAATGGAAGAGAGCAGGTAACCGCGGGCGTCAAAATGAGATACTTGCGGTGATGTTTGATCTTCATCCCGATGTTGTTGAGGATATTCGCTCCAGTTCGCCCCATAGGAAAGGAGGAATCTCTCTAGCGAAAATCCGATAGCATAAAGGCCTGAATCAAAAATGGCCTAGTAGCCAAGTGGTTTAAGGCGACGGTCCGCAAAACCGTTATGCAGGGGTTCGATTCCCCTCTAGGCCTAATGTCTAGCCACACAGAGGTTCAAAAGAAACGAAAGGAGAGCAATAAGCCGAGCTCGAAAGGCTCGAGATTCAAGAAAGGAAGTGGGCCCAATGCGTTACTAGCTATAACCCACAACCGAAACGCGGTGAAAACCGTCCCGACGAATGAAGCCGTTCCCCAACCCGGGGGGCGGCTTTTTCATTTATCCAAACCAGGTATCAATTACCTGTTTTTTTTGTTAGAATGAGTTTATGTTTGCCAGAATTGCAGTTAATACAAAAAGCAGTAAAAGAGATGATCTTTTTACTTACGAAATTCCCGAAGAAATTCGAGATGTTATTTGTGTTGGGCAATTGGTTATTATTCCGCTGGGAAATCGAAGTGTGAATGGGATTGTGATTGGGATAGAAAAAACCAAGCCGGAATTTGAAACCAAAAAAATTCTAAAAATAGTGGATGAGACTCCCATAGTTGATAATGAAAAAATTGAATTGGCGCGATTCATTTCGGAATACTATTGGTGCGGATTTTCGCAAGCGCTCTTTGCGATGCTGCCAATAAATTTACGCAAGCGTAAAACGAAGATTCTTAGGAATGACAGCCGTGAGGCTGTCAAAGATCCAGGACATCCTTACGGATGTCATTCCAATTTTCAATTGAATTCAGCACAAGAAAAAGCTTTGGAGAAAATTAATAACGCGATTGATGATAAAAAAGCAAAAACATTTTTACTTCACGGCGTGACAAATAGCGGGAAGACGGAAATATATTTGAGGGCTTGCGCGGAGGCTTTGGAAGTAAATCTCGGACATCCAATGTCCGGGATTCCCGGACATTGGATGTCCGGAGGATCCGGAGGATGCATATATATTGTTCCGGAAATTGCTTTAACTCCGCAAGCGATTAACAGATTTGAAGAAGTTTTTGGCAAAGATCAAGTGGCGCTAATTCACTCCGGACTTTCAATTTCAGAAAGATTAAAAACATGGATAGATATAAAAACCGGCAAGAAAAATATTGTGGTTGGTTCCCGTTCGGCCATTTTTGCGCCATTGCAAAATTTGAAAATTATAATTGTGGATGAGGAACACGATCTTATTTCCTTTAAATCCGACCAAACGCCCAGATACGAATTACACACAGTAGCCGAGAAATTAGCCGAGCTTTCGGGTTCAGTTTTAGTATTCGGGTCAGCAACTCCGCTGGTTACCAGTTACGCAAAGGTTGTCAGCGGTGAATGGGAATATCTATCTTTGCCGGATAGAGTTGCTTGCCCCGGCCAGCCTGGCGGGGACAATTCAATCCCGCCTCAAGTTAAGATTGTAGATATGTCCTCACCCGCCCATAATGCTTCGCATAATGAGGCGGGCAGGGAAGGGGTTTTCAGTGATTATTTACTTCAAGCGCTAGAACTAGTTTTGAAAAATAAAAAACAAGCGCTCCTATTCCTCAATCGTCGTGGTATGGCTTCATTCATTCTTTGCAATGATTGCAAAAAAGTTTCCATGTGCGAAAGCTGCGATTCCAACTTAGTTTATCATTCGATAGATAATTCACCCTATGGAATACCGCAGAGCGGTAATTCCGCCTCTGGCGGAATTATTCCACAGGGTAAATTATGGTGTCATCATTGCGGAAGAAAATATCCGGTTCCGGTTAAATGCGGTGTTTGCGGAGGTCTGGACTTTCGCTTTCTTGGCCGCGGAACGGAGAAAATTGAGTCGGAGATACGAAAGTATTTTCCTCAAGCGCGGATTGCGCGAATGGATAGGGACACGATGACTTCGGATCTGAAATATCAAGAAATTTTTGAGAAATATAAAAAAGGTGAGATCGATATTTTGGTTGGAACGCAAATGATTGTCCATGGCTGGGATATTCCGTCGGTGGATTTGGCGGCGGTGATTTCGATTGATGAATCGTTGCTCATGCCGGATTATTCTTCCGAGGAAAAAGTTTTTCAACTTCTCACTCAATTAACCGGACGCACCGGCCGAAGCAATGCCAGAGGAATGATGATTTTACAAACGATCAATCCGGATCTGGCCGTTTTTGAAAATGTTGTCAAAAATGATTATTTATCTTTTGTAAAAAGAGAATTGGCTCTGCGTGAAAAATTTTCCTACCCGCCGTTTGGGCGGATGGTTAAGTTATCGTTGGGTGGGATGAATGGGGATTTGGTGGAGAAAAAGGCGGAAGATATGGCTAATAAATTAAAAAATTTAGAAATTAAAAAATTAAAGGAAGCAAGGGTTGAGATTGTTGGACCGATTAGTCCGTTAGTTGAAAAAAAATATAATAGATATTGGAAGAATATCATTTTGAAATTTGTAGAGACGCGCGGCGGCGCGTCTAAAGATGGGAAGACACACGGCCGTGTGTCTCTACGGGAAGAACTATTAAATCTCGTTCCCAAAGAGTGGGCTATCGACATTGACCCGTTGACATTGTTTTAAGCATTTGTATAATGTAGATAACTATCTACGGAACCGGATTTAGGGAACCATCAAGAGGTTCCAATAACAGGTTCTGTGGATGGCACTCCACTACATAGAGAAAGGGGGGTAATTATGCTAACATCGCTTTACGAAAGAATGATGTTGCGACGCAAAGAAGAGGCGAAATCCGCCGCGACGCGCATCGAAGAGAAGCGCTCGAAGAACGCTGGCGCACCGAAAAAGAAGAAATAACCCCCGAAGAAGCGAAGAGGGGTGGCGCGTAAGGACGCTGCCCGTAAGGCTCTGCTAACGCAGAGATTCAGACGGAAACGGAATTAATTTTCCGTGAAGTCAAGGGTTGAGAATTTTTTCTCAACCACAACTGCGCGCCATTCGGACTCCGGTCCGGGCGCGCATTTTCTTTTGTGTTAAAATGGGTTTATGGAAAACAAACACAGAAAATCAATTCGCCTCAAAGAATATAATTATTCCGATCCGTCGGATTATTTTATTACCATTTGTACACAGGACAGGGAATGTTTGTTTGGAGAGGTTGTGGATGGGGAGATGAGGTTGAATGAGGTTGGCAAGATCGTAGAGCAATGTTATTTGGAGATCCCAAAACATTTTTCAAATATAGAATTGGACATTTTCCAAATCATGCCAAATCATGTGCATTTTATATTAAGGATTGTGGATGATGATACCGATTGTAGGGGCGGGGTTCCCCCGCCCGATAAGGAAAACATTTTAATTCAGGGCGGGGAGACCCCGCCCCTACGGAGCGAAAAACCAACATTAGGGCAAATGGTTGGATATTTTAAATACCAATCAACAAAAGAAATAAATATGTTTTTGGAAAATCCCGGCAACAGAATCTTTCAGCGCAATTATTACGAAGAGATAATCAAAAACGAAAAACATTATTCCGAGGTTTACGATTACATTCTCTCTAATCCTCAAACCTGGATTAGGGATAAAAACAATCCTCTAAATTTTATTAAATGAAAACGCCCGGTGACTATGCACACGGGCGCGTGGAACGGATATTCGCAACTATTGAACGAAGCTCGAACTTTTTACGAAGAAAATCCGAATGAGAATTTCTGAATCCTCGGGCGGAGCGTCCCGATGGGGGGGCGGGACTGCTCCGCCCGAATCCCCGAATTCAAAAAATCCCGCTCAAAATTTCCGCCGCCGCTTCTTGCCGCAATTTAGGAAATTGCGACTATTTTGAAATTTGATTTTTATTCTTTAATATAATAGCAAAACAAGAGAAAAAGTAAATAACGGGGGATTCTAAAAGAGGAGGCTAAGATATTTATTTATTCTTTTTAGAAACATTCCATAACTGCTCAAACCAATTTTTCATTGTTTTGGCATATTCTCTCGATGTTATAACAAATCCAAAATTCTCTTTTGCAGATGTTAGAATAGCGACATTATCGCCATAAATATAAATATGGGTTGGTGAATGAAAACCGCTGGGAGCAAATCGAGCTTCTCGTAGATATTCTTTTTTCGGCTGGAGATATTCTTCTTTTGTTTCTGAAGAACGCACCCTAATTGATCTCGTAAAAATATCCTTTTCTACTTTTCTTCGAACAAAGCTTCTTAGAAATCCTTCTCCGACTATACTTGCTAATTCTTTTGTTTCTCCAACATACAGAATTTCTTTAATTTGCGATTCTAGTATCTCTTCATAGATATCTTTAATTTCTTCCCCCTCAAAAATTCTAGTTTTGGGCAAAAATGGTGTTGTTCCATAGATCGCCGTTAGCTCTGGTAAAACTTTCTCAAAAGATTCTATTTCTAGATTTGCCTTCTCCTTTTCCTGCTTGAGAATTTTAAGAATGTTTTTTGGAGGATAGGCACTATAAATTCTGCGAGATTTATTTTCTGAAATTTCTATTAATTTTCTTTTTTCTAATCGTTCAAGCAAATGAAATGCTGTCGTACGAGGCAATCTTACCTTTTTTGTGATAGGCAAAATAGCCGATTGGCCTAATTCCAAACAAGCCAGGTAAATACTGGCTTCTTTTTGATTTAACCCGATTTTTTCTAAATATTGTTCTATTTCCATATGTCCACCATAGTGGTCGTTAATATAGATTAATTATACCACAACAGATTATATAATGCAATAGGCAATGTCCAAATCTATTGATAACAGCGCTGTTTTATGTTAAAATTAACATTCAAAATGTCTTGTACATTTAAAAATAAAACAAAGGAGATCGAGTCATGAATATCTACTGGGTTCTGGTTGGATTGCATGAATTTTTGGGAAAAGTAGTATTTGTATTCCCGCCCCAAGATAGTAACTTTCCCGCACTTGGAACACGGAAAGGAAGAAACTTCAAGGGAAATCTAGGGCTCTTGCGCATAGCCGGCTATCTTGTCGAAAAACTGGGATACAGTTTTTCAATGGCGAGATTGACAACCAAAGAAGATGTCGCTAAGCTCCTTCGCAACGCGCATGTGGGAATCTCATCTGGGTATGACAATTACCATAACTCAATAGAACTTTCCGAGTTAGCCCGAGACACAGGAGCAAGAAGTATAATACTGGGCGGTTCTTACATCTCTACAAGAGCCCGACAGATCGCCCGAAAATATCCGCATATAAATCTGGTTACCATCGGGCAAGGAGAAAAAGCGGTATGTGAAATGATTAAGTCGCAGGATTGTGGAAAGAATCATATCGTCGCGAGCGGAAAAGATTCCTATACACCACTGCGCTGTCTTTCAACCCCGCTTTACGAAAAGTGGCCGATAGATCATGCGCCTCTGTTTAGAGGGAGAAAAACGGCACTGGTCTACTGGGGCGACGGATGCGGTCAAGCATTGTCCGTCAAACCATGTCTGTTTTGCTCCATATGCCACCAAGCGCCTCGGCTCAATTGCAAGACAGTAAAACAGGTTGTGGAAGAAATGAAGTTGTTGGAGAACTTGGGATTCGGCGCTGTCGAAGTAGGGAGCGATGATTTCCCAAGCACTGTTTCGATAAAATGGCTGCGAGAATTAGTGAGCTTGATAGAAAATGGATCCTGCCTCAAACTCGATGTCTACATTCACAGTAGAGCTCGTCCGCTCAAGAATACTGAAAAGATAGACCTACTGATCAGGATGGGAGTCAAAGTGATCCAAACAGGGTTCGAAACAGGAAATACAGAAATAAAGTCGCGCAGTATGAATAACAAATCAACAATGGATGAGGAGGACGCATTAGTAGATCTATGCGCTAAAAATGGCATATATCTTCACCCATCATTCACTATTGGTTTGCCTGGCGAGACTTTATCTTCGTTGAAGCAAACTACCGATCGGATTCAGACGATTTTGGGCAGAGGCGTAATTAACACATTTCAGTTTGATTTGTTAATGCCTCTGCCGGGTAGTGAATCCTTCGACTTGCTTTGCAAAAACCATTCGAACTGGGCGGAGCAAGACTTTGTTCCGCTGGACGAACTCTCAAAAGCATGGTTCGCAGAATTCACAAACATTTCTTTTGAGAACGCAGTTGAGGTTAGACAACGGATGATAGATTGTCTACCCCCAGAAGTATTCGTTGGCAGTTTCTGGACAGGCGATGGTAAAACGAATGATGTGTAAATAAACAAAAAAATCAAAAGGAGATGAGACATGAGAAAAGCCAATGTGTTTGTCGTTATAATGATAGCTTTCATCGCATTAACAGTTACATTAACAACGGTTCGTGCCGACCAGACCACAGTCATAACTCGCATTGACTTGGCCGAAGGCAAAAAGCCAAAGTATTCGGAAATAGCATTTCTGCCCAAAGGCTACGAGTTTTGGACAATCGGTATCGGCCAAAATAATCCGTGGGTTCGCTTCGGCCGATTGAAACCGATCTCGCGCTCTTTATCCGCGGGAGTGCTAATCAGCGTCACTGGACAGAAAAAGTATTTTAACCCATCTTTCTCATTCAAAAAGAAGGTGGGCAAAGGAAGTGTTTACTCCGTGATAGATTATTACTCACCGATCAATGGAGGTCGGTGGATTTTGTCTCTCGCTGAGATGCGCTACCTAACACCAATCAATAAAAGGATCAATGTTGGAGTAGCCGGTCATTTCTGGGCAGAACAAGGAATGCCAAACCCAGTACATTTTGGACCGGCCTTCCAGATCAAAACCGGAAAGACGACTTCCTGCTACGCACGCATAGCGGTGCTCGGCGATTCTCCGGCATCTGCGCGCATACAATTTTCAACAAGCTGGTAATAAAATCAGCAAAGGGCGGTTATAATCTTTAGCCGCCTTTTTTTATCGTTTCTATTTAGATCGCAACTTCTATTTTTAGAAAAATCAGGTTCAAAAAAACTTGTTGACAAGATTTTTTGTTGTATATATAATACAACATAGATATGAAAAAAACCAGCGAAGGGAAAAACAATTTAACTTTTGCGGACTTTGTTCACAAAAGAAGGGTGTCTTTAGGTTATACCTTGAGAGAGTTCTGTAGAAAAACAGGATATGATGTGGCATATATAAGCCGAATAGAAAATGGACTCATGACACCACCTGATGATATTAATAAATTAAAAGCTTTAGCTTTAGCACTAGAACTGAAACCAGAAAGCGAAGAGTGGGTGGAATTTTTTGATTCAGCGTATATAGAAAGAGGTAAGATACCTGAAGATATTATAGAAAGCAAATTAAATGTAATAAGTTTTCTTCCGGCATTCTATAGAACTATTAGAAGCAAAAAATTAACTCAAGAGGATCTGGACAAGCTTACAAAATTGCTAAAACAGAAAGACAGCGAGGACAAACATAAACATGGCAACAACCAGCAATCCGGCCAATAGAGTTCCTTATATTGGCAAAGAAGAATTAATAAGGAAAGCAGATGAATTTTTAAAAAAATATAACACAGATGACGAAATCCCTGTTCCTATAGAAAGGATAGTAGAAATAAAGCTTGATATGTTGGTACTCTACCAACCAGGATTAAAAAAAGAAATAGGAGCGGATTCCTATCTATGTATTAATCCTAATAGAATAGTGATAGACCAATCTCAAGAAAATTATGAAAACAGATTGCGATTCACTTATGCACACGAACTATGCCATTTTTTGCTTCATAAAGACATTTATGATTTATCGAAAATAAAAGATGGCGATGGTTATAAGGAATTTCAAAATTCTCTTGTCGGAGAAGAAATCGGTAATTTGGAGTTTCAGGCTTATTTTATGGCTGGCTACATTCTAATGCCGAGAGATCTTTTTAGAAACAAAACGGATAATAAGATAAAAGAGGAAGGGGGAAAAGATTTTCTTACCGCCAATAACTTGGCAAGAATAATCGAATTTCTATCTACGGAGTTCTTTGTTTCTGAAGATTGTGCATATAAACAATTCATTAAAGAATACCCAGATATAATAAAAACACTCGAAAAGAACCTATAGTTCTTATTTTTTTATTAAATCATCAACTTTAACTTTCAGCGCTTTTGCAAACTTTTCCACAGTAACTAAAGAGGGGTTTGTCATGCCTCGTTCTATTCCGCTGATATAGGTTCTATGTACGCCTAAAATCTTTGCCACATCTCCTTGTGACATTTTTTTTGATAGGCGTATTTCTTTTACTTTTTTGCTAAAATCTCTGACGATTTGCTTCATAAATCTTTTTAATAAAAGTCCTTGCGCTTATTTTAACTTATGCGGTATGATAAGTCCATGTAGAGTGATAACTCTACAATGCAATTTACAACCTCTCTCTTTTCTTGGGGGAGTAATCACACGCGCATGGGTTGGGTGGGGCAAGTGTGAAAAAATCAAATTTCAAAATAGCGAGCCAATCGAATTGTCTCGCAAGAAGCGGCGGCGGAAATTTTGAGCGGGATTTCTTGAATTCGGGGATTTCGGGCGGAGCAGTCCCGCCCCCCCATCGGGACGCTCCGCCCGAGGATTCAGAAATTCTCATTCGGATTTTCTTCGTAAAAAGTTCGAGCTTCGTTCAATAGTTGCGACCAATCCGAACATTTTTTAATTTTTGAACATATATTCAGCGCGCCTGCGGGCGGGTGGCGCAGGCGCGCTGCACAAAAATCGCTGAATTTAGCAATTAATTCATAGGGGCGAATTAGGTCAAGTTTTGCAGTTTTCTTCTTATTATTAGTTCCAATTTTTTCCATTCCGCATTAGCGGAATACAAGGCAAGTTTTTTCTTTTTCGCGCTCTAAAATTAAATAAAAAGCCCATGAAAACAAAATACTTTCTCTATGCCAGAAAATCCACCGAAGATGAAGAGAGACAAGTTATGAGCATTGAAGCTCAAATTGCGGAGTTGGCGGAATATGCAAAACGAGAGAACATTGAAATTACTGAAACTTTTATTGAAAGCAAAAGCGCAAAGAAACCCGGGCGAGAAGTTTTTAATAAAATGATGACCAAAGTCCATGAGAGCAAAGAGCCGATTGGTCTAATGGCGTGGCACCCAGATCGTCTCGCCCGAAACTCTATCGATGGCGGACAGATTATTTATTGCGTTGATATCGGCAAGATAGTTTCTTTGAGCTTTCCTACTTTTTGGTTTGAGCCAACTCCGCAAGGGCTTTTTATGCTTCAGGTCGCTTTTGGACAAAGTAAATACTATAGCGATAACCTTTCGGAAAATGTAAAGCGCGGAAAAAGACAAAAACTCAGGCGGGGCGAGTACCCGGGCAAAGCGCCATTTGGCTATGTAAACAATCAAAAAACTCGCGACATTGATCCTGATCCAGTGAAAGCAAAAATAGTTAAAAAATCTTTTGAAGAATACGCCACAGGAAAATATACTTTGGATAGTCTGGGAATCCGCCTGAGTTTTTGGGGCGTGGTGAGTAAAAACGGAACACCGCTCGCCAAAGCGACAATCTATCGCATGCTGACCAATATTACTTATCTTGGACTGATTATTTTTGCCGGCGAAACATACGAAGGAAAATTTACCCCAATTGTTCCCCGAGCGACTTTTGAAGCCGTTCAAAAAGTATTAAAACAGCGAGCAAGGCCACGCAAATCTAAAAAGAGCCACAACTTCCCATTCTGCGGTTTGCTTGTCTGTGGAGAGTGTGGGGGAGCGATAACAGCGCAATTTGCGCATGGATCTGGCGGGATTTACCGCTACTATCGCTGCACAAAAAAATTTGGCAAATGTCATCAGGGTTATTTGCGCGAGGACTTGCTCGCTGATCAGTTGAAAAATCGGCTTCAAAATGTCGCTATTTGCGACGAATGGGTGGAAAAAATGTCGGCTCAAGTGGATGTTTGGGAAAAAGAAAAAAGCAATTCGTCGCAAAGTTTCGCCCAAAATCTGGAGATAAAAATAAAAGAGACCGAGACAAAACTCGATATATTAGTTAATGCTTTTCTCGATGGCTCAATAGAAAAAGAAACTTATCTTATCAAAAAAGACGAACTAATAAAAACCAAAACAGCTTTTTTTGAAAAAAAGTCAGATTTTGGGCGAAAAGGGAACAATTGGATCGAACCACTCCGAGATTTCATAAAAACAGCTCACCACGCCAAAAAACTTGCTTTGTCCAACGATTTTTACGAAATAAAATCGTTGACAGAAAAAATTGGAACGAACCGCAAAATGATTGAGAAAACTGCAAAACTTGACCTAATTCGCCCCTATGAATTAATTGCTAAATTCAGCGATTTTTGTGCAGCGCGCCTGCGCCACCCGCCCGCAGGCGCGCTGAATATATGTTCAAAAATTAAAAAATGTTCGGATTGGTCGGGGAAGCGGGATTTGAACCCGCGGTCTCTGGGCCTTTAACCCAGCGTGTTGACCAGGCTGCACCATTCCCCGAACTGTTTGGACTTGGGGTATGGCGGGATTCGAACCCGCGACCTCTCCCTTGAGAAGGGGATTGCTCTGCCACTAAGCTACATATCCAGCAAAGCTTTTTAGAAGCTCTGCTCTCGAGCTTCGTTCCGCATTTTTATGAAGCAGGCATCGCAGTGGACGCCGCAGGCGATTCCATTATCGGTTCTGGAGACAGCATCCTTTCTGTACTCTTCGCATGTTTGGCAACAGAGGACCACAGATGTCACCTCGGAAGTTTGTTGGAGATTTGCGCAGATGCCATTGACATCTTCTGTTGGGACAAGGATATAGAAGGTGTCCCGGAGTCCATCTTTGTCCTTTGTGTCACCTGATTTGTAAACACATCCGGGAAGTCCGCTTTCAAAAATTTCGCACAAGAAAGCGAAGGGTTCGCTTACTTTTTCCCGGAGCACTATCTTAATGTTTGTTTTTAAGGTGTCGTTCATAAATCACCTATCCTCTTTGGTTTTTTCTAATGATTCATGCAAGTAAGAATATCTTATCAAATAATGGCTTTGCTGTCAATTATATTATTGTAGAGACGCAAAATTTTGCGTCTCTACGGGGGATTTGTCAAAATAATTTTTTATGTTATAATATATAAGGCAAAAAAACAAAAAAGCAAAAAAGCAATTTTTTATGAATAAATATAAGTTAGTTACAACTAAAGATCGCGATAAGATCCCAGTAATCTTGCGGGAGAAATCAAAGCCGGTTACGAAAATCACACCGGAACTCTTGGATTTGGCCAAACAAATGACCAAAATTATGAAAGCCAATAAAGGCATTGGAATCTCGGCGATTCAAGTGGGCGTGCCGGTTCGCATGATCGTTTTGAGCAATTGTGACATGTGTTCTTCGGATCAATGTTTCATTTTCATCAATCCCGAAATAAAAAGAGTTAGTCGAAGGGAGGCTGTTTTTAGCGAAGGCTGTTTGAGCTTTCCGGATATATTTGAAGACATTTCCCGTCCCGAAAAAGTGGTGGTTAAGGCGAAAAATACCGATTGGGAAGATGTGGAAATCGAAGCCGAGGGATTGATGGCGAGATGTTTGGAACATGAAATAGACCATTTGGAGGGGGTACTATTTATTGATTATGTTAGAAAATAATTTTTTACTGTCATCCTCGAACTCTAATTTGCGATTACAAAAATATAATACAAAAATCGCAAAGAGAATATCAAGGATCTTTTAACAGGATAGCTTGATGATTTTTAAAAAGATTAAATTAAACTAACAATAGATCCTTGATTTCCTGTTGAGTACAACAGGAGCTCGAGGATGACAATCTAAGGGGATTTTTATTCAAAAAAATGCAAAAAGAACAGCTAAAATTAGTTTTCATGGGCACCCCCGAATTTTCGGTTAAAATTCTCGAGGGTATTCTTAATGATAGTTACAACATTATCGGAGTTATAACCGAACCGGATAAGCCGGTTGGCAGAAGCCAAGAATTGGTGCCGACACCGGTAAAAAAATTCGCACTTGAAAAAGGCTTGAAAGTTTTTCAACCGGAAAAAAAGATCAATGTTTTTGAAGCGGTTAGCGAACTTAACCCTGATTTAGTCGTAGTCGCGGCGTATGGAAAAATTATTACCAAGGAAACTTTGGAAGTTCCAAAATACGGCTGTATCAACTTTCACGGATCGCTACTCCCAAAGCTTCGTGGCGCGTCTCCTATTCAAACTGCGATTCTTGAGGGGGCGGAGAAAACCGGCGTTACGATAATGGTCATGGATGAAAATATGGATACCGGTCCGATTTTAACAACAGTTGAGATCCCATTAGATAAAAAAGAAACCACCACAACTCTTCGCGCTAAAATGTTGGAATACGGTTTGCCGCTTCTACTTAAAACCATTCCAGAATATGTTGACGGTGAATTAAAACCAATTGTTCAAAACAACGATGAGGTAACTTATACAAAAATGATTGAAAAAGAAGACGGGCGTATTAACTTTGAAAAATCAGCGGAGGAGGAAGAAAGAAAATTGAGGGCTTTTAACGAATGGCCTGGGACATTTTGTTTTTGGGATAGCAAGCGGATTAAGTTTATAGAAGTTGATAGTTCTACGAATTACGAATCAAATACGAATATACGAATAGGAGAGGTATTTTTGGATGAAAATAAAAACCTTTGCGTTAATTTTGCAAAGGGATTTTGGATTATAGAAAAGTTGCAGATAGAAGGTGGAAAACCGATGCTGGCGAAAGACTTTTTGAACGGCAATAAAGATTTTGTTGATGCTACTCTCAATTAAAACGAAATGCGCCAATGTACATTAAGGTTCAAAGCAGGAGCTTTGAACCAACATTTCTAATCCATGAGTTCGAAGATCTCGTTTCTTTTGACAAAACTTTTCATAAAACTGCCGAAGGTGCCGGTAAATGAAATGCTTTTTATTTGAGAAAGATTTTGGTTTAAAGCATCTAGTTTTTTATTTTCCTGCTCATCAGTTAAATCGAAACTATACCAGCCTTCTTTGGTAAAAAGCCTTTTGGGAGGATGCAAAAATCGATTAGTTTGCAAACTTTTATTTGGCGGATAGAGAGAATAATGAACCAGGTAAGTATAAACTTGAGGCTTTTTTTCAAGTCCCGCCAAAGCCAGAGATTTTTCCATAAAAAGGTAGGTTGAACTATGATCGGGATGCTGATCTCGAGGATGAGATACAAAAATGATATTGGGTTTGTAGTCGCTGATAATTTTTTTCAAATCATCTACGACATTTGCTCCGGTATAGCTTTGCTTGGATCGATAGGTGCCTTGATAGGGATTGTAATTGAATCGGGTGGATTGAGAAGTATAAGGGGTGTTAAAATTATTATTTAACATAGAAGAGAGCCCTTTGTCAGGATATCCCAAAAAGATTAGATTTTCTTCATTTAATCCCAGTAATTTAGTTGCCTTTTTACCTTCTGTCACCCGTTGTTCTCCCAAAGCAATAAAATCATCGGGAGTCGGTTCCAGAGTTTTATCTTCGCTCAAAACCGAACCAAGGTTATCATCTCCATTTGTCATATAGACTACTTTGACCGATGCTTCTTTGGCTACCGCTTGCTGTATAATTCCCCCGGCTCCAATGATTTCATCATCGATATGTGGAGCTAAAATGAGGATTCGATCTTCTTTTGTGAAATCGGGGAATGAAGAAAGAGTGCCTTTGGAAATGAGCCATCCCCCAATTATTCCCAAACCAAAAAACCAAAAAGCGTAGATTATAAGTATGGCAATAATAACCTTTTTATATTTAAAGGTTGTTCGATATATTTTTCCCAAAGTTTTTTTAATCATGCGCGTATTATACAACATTAATCGGGCACAAGGGAATATAAATTAATAGCGTTGTCCTATGCTCGTGAACTCGCTCAGGACAATAGGCTCTCTATATTTTCTTAAATAAAGTTCGCCTATTGACTTTTATGGTTAACGGAGTAAAATTAAGTGATATTAGAGATAACTTTAGATTCTACGAATTACGAATTTAATACGAATGTACGAATTATTCGTATATTCGTACTTATTTGTAAATTCGTAGTAAATTTAGCAATTAGAAAAGTAAAATAATAAATTAAATGTTAAGAATTAAATTGGTCAAAACCGGAAAAAAGAATGCTCCTACATGGAGAGTGGTTGTGGTGGAGAAAACCAAAACCGGCAAGGGCGATGTTTCTGATTATATTGGAAATTATAACCCGCATACCAAGCCGAAACAGTTTAAATTGGATCTGGAAAAATATGAAAAATGGGTAAAAAGCGGAGCTCAACCAACGGATTCCGTAAAAAGATTGAAAGGAAACTTCATTGATAAAAACAAAGAATATCAAAAAGAAGTAATGGCGAAGGTATACAAGAAAAAGAAACCGGAAGAGACAAAAAAACAAGAAAACAATAAAGCAATAAAGCAAGAAGAAGGCGCGGGCGAGATTGTTGAGGAGGTAAAAGCAGAGGCTCCGACAGAAGAGGTTGTTGAGGAAAAAGCAGAAGAAAAGAATGAATAAATGAATTAAGGATTAAATGAATAAAAATGCAAAAACAACTTCAATCATTTAATCATATAATCCTTTATTCATAATTTTAAAAAAATATCTTGTAATATTTTTTTATATTGTTAATATGAAATCATAGTATTGCCTCGAGCGATACGGTCGAAATCCAAATTATTAAAAGATTTGCAAGGAAAGAAAATGACGGATATAGAACTTTTGAAAACGATCATTGAAGCGATTGTTTCTGAACCTGGTGATGTCAAAGTAGAGAGAAAAGTTGATGAAATGGGGGTTCTTTTGGAACTAACCATCAACCCAAAAGATATGGGTACTATCATCGGCAAAGAAGGCAAAACGGCGAAAGCTTTGAGAACAATTCTACGAGCTTTTGGCGCAAAGAACCAGGCAAGATTAAATCTTAAGATTATCGAGCCGGAAGGTTCACTTCGCCCACCTCGACCACCAATGGATGCGATTGACGCAGCGGTTGAAGAAATGTAATTTTGTTAGATAAAAATTTAGAAAAAACCACATGTTGTTTTAACTGTGGTTTTTTCGTTACTTTTAATTTGTCATCCTCGAGCTCCTGTTGTACTCAACAGGAAATCAAGGATCTTTGGCAGGACACGAAGAGGTTTTAAAATAACTTATACTAAACTAATAATAGATCCTTGATATTCTCTTCGTCTTTTTTATATACAATATTGGTTAAGACGAATTAGAGCTCGAGGATGACAACTTTATGAGAATCGATATAATCACTTTATTTCCAAAAATGTTTGGTGGGCCTCTCACGGAGAGTATGATTTCCCGTGCGCAAAAAAGAGATTTAGTGAAAATTAAAATTCATCAGTTGCGAGATTGGGCAATAAATCGTCGGGGACAAGTGGATGATAAACCGTATGGGGGAGGAGCCGGCATGATTCTAAGAGTTGATGTCGTATTTAAAGCTTTGACCGGTTTAAAATTTTTGTCGCAGAAAATATCCAATATCCAATATCCAATATCCAATAAAATCCAAAATTCAAAAACAAAAAAGCTAACGAAGCTAAAAGCTAACGAAGCTAAGCCCTATGTGATTTTGCCCACACCTTCCGGCACGAAATTTGATCAAGCCATGGCGCGAAAATTGGCGAAGAAAAAACATCTCGTTTTTCTCTGCCCGCATTATGAAGGTTATGATAAAAGAATTGAAAGCATCGTTTCTGAAAAAATCTCAATCGGGGATTATGTTTTAACCGGAGGAGAATTGCCGGTCGCGGTTATGGTGGATGCTGTAGTTCGGTTGGTACCGGGGGTTATAAATAAAGAATCCTTGAAAGAAGAATCGTTTTCCCGTAAAGACGAACGGCCGTTCGTCTCTACAATAGAATACCCCCAATACACCCGTCCCGAAATATTTGAAATGAAAATCAGAGGCAAGAAAATAAAAAAAACAGTACCAGCGGTACTGCTTTCGGGGAATCATAAAGAAATAGAAAAATGGAGAGAAAGACAATAAAAAAAGAGACATCGGGAGGTGCTCTTACGGGGAATTGTTACGGGGGATTTTGATTCAGATAGGTGATTCGACATATTATTCTCTTGATTTTTTCGGATTCTTGTCGTATAGGCGCTTTGCTTCTCGCCCGGCTTTTGCCTGATGTTTTGCACAACAAGGAATCTTGACGGAGTTGGGGTTGGTTGTAAAATATAAGGGAGGCTCAATAGCTATGTGTGTTGCGGGGTCAGAGCAGAACTTGCATTTTTGGGGTTCTTCGAAATACCGTTCATGAACACTCTCGGCTGATTTCTTTGCCATGGTTTTCACCTCATTTCGTTGTGTTGGGGTTGTTTTTCTCTTTTTTGCCGAAGTTCTTCAAGTAATCCCCACCGTTCTTTGCCGAGTTTTATGTATTCTTCACGAGTTAACTCCGGGCCTTCTTCGGGAAGAAACCAACGACCTCCAGTATTTCCACGAAGTGTGTTAATAATTGCCATGGTTTTCACCTCTTTGGTTTGAATTGTTTTTTCGGCATCTGTTTCTGCGTACGCCTTTCCCTTGTTCATTTTCCGGAAGAGGCTTTTGATAAAGCTTCCTCTTGCCGTTCCTTTACCTCATTATGGCAGGAAACTTTCTTGCAGACGGGAAGTTCTACATTATGGCATTTTAAGTATTCTACAGCCGATCCGCCGCAGATGCAGCAGAAGCAGAGATCGGGTCCTACAGGCGCAATCCTTTTAGTTGTTATATGTACTCTACGCACTTTTTGCACACCCCCTTATGATTATTGTAAAAGAGCTCTTCATGACCATAATTAATTATACTATTTTTTTATCTTTCTTCAATAAAGAAAGGAATCGCGTGGAGTTTCCTTTCTTTTCAAAAAATATGTTAAGAGACAAGAAATAGGTTTTTGTGGTATAATAGAGTGTCATTCCCGAGCACTGTCGTAATCGACAGTAAGTCGGGAATCCAATTCATCAAGAATATATATAGTATTATTGTTGTGGATCCCGTATTTACTGATGAGTACATCAGTGCTACGGGATGACAATTAAAAGGGACTTATTATGAATTTCAAACTATTCTCCAAATTTGAACCTACCGGCGACCCCAGCATAGCTCCTTTCTGCAAAACGAATTACATTCTGTTATTGCAGAAGCGTCGTATGCGGGGCAGGTCAGCCTCAATAATTAACTATTTCTATGAATTTTAAACTACATTCAAATTTTGAGCCTTCGGGAGATCAAGCGCCGGCCATTGAGAAGCTTTGTGATGGGTTGGAAAAGGGTTACAAAGATCAAACACTTCTTGGTGTGACCGGATCGGGAAAGACTTTCACGATGGCGAATGTGATTGCAAGGGTGAATAAGCCAACCTTAGTTATTGCCCATAATAAAACTCTCGCTGCGCAGTTAGCTTCAGAATTTCGGGAATTTTTTCCGGAAAACGCCGTGCATTATTTCGTTTCCTACTATGACTATTACCAGCCGGAGGCGTATATTCCCAGATCTGATACATATATAGAGAAAGAAACTTCAATTAACGACGAAATAGACCGTTTGCGTCATGCGGCTACCCATTCACTTTTGACGCGCAAAGATGTAATTATCGTGGCGTCGGTTTCTTGTATTTACGGACTGGGCGAGCCGGCAGAATATTTGGAGCAATCTTTTCAATTCAAAATTAAGCAAAAGATTTCGCGCGAAGAAGCGATTCGCAAGTTAGTCGACATTTTGTATGAAAGAAATGATATTGAAATTGGTCGCGGAAAGTTTCGCGTTCGCGGAGACATCCTTGAAATTGTTCCGGTTTATAGCGAAGATGTTTATCGCATCGGATTTTTTGGCAATGAAATCGAGTCGATCGAATTAGTTGATGGAATTACCGGTGATTCTTTAGAAGAATTAGATTCCGTTGATATTTTTCCAGCAAAACATTTTATGACAGAAGGCGGTAAGTTGAAAACCGCGATTAAAAATATCAAGCAGGAAATGAAAGATCAGGTTAAGAAATTTGAGAAAGAAGGCAAATTGATCGAAGCGCAAAGAATCGAACAGCGCACCAATTACGACATGGAAATGCTGGAGGAAGTAGGTTATGTAAATGGAGTGGAAAATTATTCGCGCCATCTTTCGGGTCGCGCTGCCGGACAGCCGCCATCAACTTTGATAGACTTTTTCCCAACATCCGATGTCCGGGATTCCCGGACATCGGATGTTGGGGAATTTGATAGTGGCTTTCTCTTATTCATCGATGAATCGCACATGACCATTCCGCAAATCGGCGGAATGTATATGGGAGACAGAGCGCGCAAAGATACTTTGATCGAATATGGTTTTCGCCTGCCTTCAGCTCGCGATAATCGACCTTTGCGATTTGAAGAATTTGAGAAAAAAATCGGACAGACAATTTATCTTAGCGCTACACCGGCAGATTTCGAGTTAAAAAGATCTCAAAATATAGTCGAGCAAGTTATTCGTCCGACCGGATTAATTGATCCGGAAATTGAAGTTAAGCCGACCGAAAATCAGGTGGATGATTTAATAGAGCAAATTCGCGAGAGAACCGCTAAAGGACAAAGAGTTCTGGTGACTACTTTAACTAAAAAACTATCCGAAAGGTTAACGACATATTTAAGTGAATTGGATATCAAGGTCGCTTATCTGCACAGCGACATTGATACTCTGGATCGGTTAGATATTTTACGCGATCTTCGCGCCGGAGTTTATGATGTTTTGGTTGGGATTAATCTGCTTCGCGAAGGTTTGGATTTGCCGGAGGTTTCACTCGTCGCGATTCTTGATGCGGACAAAGAAGGATTTCTGCGCTCCGCGACTTCCTTGACGCAAACAATCGGCCGCGCCGCGCGCCATGTGGAGGGCAAAGTCATCATGTATGCGGATACGATTACGGGTTCGATGAAAAAAGCGATTGATGAGACGAATCGAAGGAGAGCAATTCAAAAAGAGTATAATGTTAAAAATAAAATAACTCCGGTATCTATTTCGAAAGTCGTACCAGATGCGTCGGATTGGCGGGAACCCGTAGGGGCGATTCATGAATCGCCCGTACATAAAGATGAGATGCATGATATTCCAAAGGATGAGGTTAAGCGTATAATCAAGGAATTAGAAAAGAAAATGGATATTGCGGCTCGTAATCTTGAATTCGAGAAGGCGAGCGAGTATAGAGATCAAATTAGTGAATTAAGAAAGATGAGCAAGTAAAAAATGACTAAAAATCTATCTCAACAAATCAAAACTATTCCTCACTCACCCGGATGCTACAAGTATTTCAACCAAAAAGGCGAGCTGATTTATATTGGCAAAGCGAAGGATTTGAAGAAAAGAGTCACATCTTATTTCGTTGGCTCAAATGATCCTAAGACAACGGTTCTGGTTGAAAATATCAATGATATCAGATGGGAAGTAACCGAAAGCGAGATTGAAGCGCTGGTTTTAGAATCGTTGTTGATTAAAAAATTTAAACCTAAATTTAACATTAAAATCAAAGACGATAAGGATTTCCTTTGGGTGAAGATTGATATGTCACAAGAATATCCGTATCCTGAATTGGTTAGGCGCACATCTGTAGGGGCGGGGTCACCCCGCCCAAAAGAGGTCAAATTCTTTGGCCCCTTTACTGACCCGAAATTATTAAAGGAAGGCTTGGCGGTTTTGCGAAAAATTTTTCTTTGGCGGGATTGCTCCTCTTCTAAATTTAGTTTTTATAATAAGAAAAGCAAACCTTGTTTGGAATACTATATAAAGAATTGTTCTGCTCCTTGCACTAATTCTATTAATGCGAACGATTATCGATTAGGAGTTAAACAGTTAATTCTGTTTCTTCAGGGTGGGAAGAAAAGATTGATTAATGATTTTGAAAGACAGATGAAAAAGTTTTCTAAAAATAAGGAGTTTGAAAAAGCAGCGGTTTACAGAGACAAATTAAGATCATTAAAAAATATTGATGCAAATTTAAAAATAAACAAGATTGAGGAACAAGAAAAAACAAAAGATTTGGAAAAATTTGTTGACCACATCAATCTCGACCTTGGATATGAATTAGAACCGAAAGACGGTTTCCGAATAGAATTTTATGATATCAGCAATATCTCGGGCAAAGAAGCGGTGGGTTCAATGATTGTTTGGCGGGGGAATAGCTTTGCTAAAAGCAAGTATCGTAAGTTCAAAATTAAATATGTTACCGGAATCAATGACTATAAAATGATGGAAGAAGTTCTAGCCCGCAGGATCAAAAGAACAGATTGGGGATTTCCGGATCTTTTTGTGATGGATGGAGGCAAGGGGCAACTCGGCACTATTCAGCGTCTTTTCTGGCAAAACAATATAAAAACACCGATAGTATCTTTAGCCAAAAGGGAGGAAGAAATCTTTGGAGTAGCAGACGGCCGGTTTAAAAAAACCAGCATCAGTAAGAATTCACCCGAAGGGTTTTTTATTCAACGGCTTCGCGATGAAGCGCACAGGTTTGCAATTGGCTATCATAAGGTTTTGAGGAGTAAAAAAACATTCAGTTCACAGTTAGACAATATCGAAGGTATCGGTCCGGTGATGAAGAAAAAATTATTGTTAAAGTTCGGAAGCGTAAGTGGTATCATAAAAGCGGATTTTGATGAGGTTAAGGAAGTGGTAGGAGAGAAGGTGGCGAGGAGGATTAAAGAGAGATTGTAAGATAATGTCAAAGCTCAAATCTCAAATGTCAAAACCATATCTTAAAACCTATTAACTAAAGACAGCTTTGACATTTAACATATGGATTTAACATTTAACATCTAACATTTAAGATTTATTTAATTTAAAGACATGGGAGAATTTAAGTCAAAAATTCGTATTCCCGAATGGGAAATAACATTTCGCGCAGACCGAGCATCTGGTCCCGGAGGGCAGAATGTGAATAAAACCGCGACAAAGATTACTCTGTGGTTTAAGGTTAATGACTCTAAAACGCTGAATAGTGATCAAAAGAAAGTGGTTTTGAAAGAATTGAGCAACTGGATCAATAAAGAAGGAGAGATAGTTATTTCCGAACAAAGCTCCAGGAGTCAATGGACAAACCGGAAAAATGCTATTTCCAGGTTAAATGAGCTAATAAACGACGGTTTAATTCCGGAAAAACAAAGAGGCAAAACCAAGGTTCCAAAAAAGGAGAAAGAAGCCCGTTTAATCGAGAAAAAAGCCAGATCAGAGGTTAAAAAATTCAGGGGTAAAGTGGCACTAGACTGATTTTGACCTTTTTCTCTCTTTATGCTATCATTGTGGATAGCTAATTTGACCGGCTGATTATCTTTTTATTTCAGTTAAAAACTAATATAAATACACAAATGAAAAGACTAATTTTAAAGTTTTTTGTTGGTTGGGTGGTTAATGCCCTTGCCATCTATGCAGCCTCTTATTTCCTTAACAATTTTAATTATGACAGCTGGCAGATTTTAGCTCTGGTTTCCCTGGGATTTGGAGTGATTTCCATGTTTGTTAAGCCGATATTGAAACTGTTGTCTCTGCCCTTTCTTGTTATCGGTCCAATCCTCTTTCTGGTAGCCAATTCGGTTATACTTTTCTTTCTGGGAATGTATGTACAGGGGTTTCATACAGGAGATATTCGCACAGTATTTTTTGCTGGAATAATAGTAGCGGCAGTAAATTTTATTGTACATTTGGTTATCAAATAATCAGCTTAAAATGCGGCCTGGTAGCCAAGTGGTAAGGCGAGAGTCTGCAAAACTCTTATGCGCGGGTTCGATTCCCACCCAGGCCTTTTACGCGGGCGTAGTACAGTGGCTAGTACATATCCTTGCCAAGGATAAGATGTGAGTTCGATTCTCATCGCCCGCTTTGGAAGAAATATCATTAAAAAAATCCATGAATATTCAAAACATCATTAACATCGTTCAGTTAGTTATTTCAGTACTTTTGATTTTGTCGATTTTACTCCAAAGTCGAGGAGCGGGATTATCCGGTACTTTTGGAGGCGATAGTGCTGTTTATACTACTCGCAGAGGTCCCGAAAAAATGCTTTACTGGATCACCTTGATTTTAGCTCTAGTTTTTGTAGGGTTGACGATTGCGAGCCTAATAATAAAATAGCAAAATGACTTTGTTTTTCAAAAAAGCACGGTTCTTTTTTAGCTCCCTCTGGAAAAAAATATCCAAAATAGAAAAAGTCGTTTTAGGCTTTCTGGTTCTTCTTTTGGTCCTGGATCTTCTGGGATTTTTTGGCTTTATTTTCAATGAGAAAATCAATGTAATACCGGAAAAAGGCGGAGTTCTTGTAGAAGGAGTTTTGGGACAACCAAGCTTTATTAATCCATTTTATGCCAAGAGCGAAGCCGATAAAGTTTTGTCCTCTTTGGTCTTTTCCGGTTTAGTCTCACGAAACTCTCAAAAAGAGATTATCCCTGCATTAGCCGAGAGATGGGAGGTTTCGGAAGATAAAAAAACCTATACATTTTATTTGAAAAAAGATCAGAAATGGCAGGATGGAGTGGCGTTCAATGCCGAAGATGTTCTTTTTATGGTAGCTGTTTTGCAAAATCCGGACTATGATCAGCCCCTAAAGCCTGTTTGGGAGGGAATCAGCATTGAAAAAACTGATACTTTCACAGTTGTTTTTCATTTGCCAAAACCTTACCCTCTTTTTTTGGAAAACCTGACCACCGGTATTTTACCAGTTCATCTCTGGGGCGACATTCCCGTAAAAGATTTTACGAAATCAACTCTCAACCTTAACGCAGTAGGCACCGGTCCATACAAGATTGACACTATTAACAGAGGAAAAGACGGTAGAGTTGTCTCGATAAAATTAGCCGGCAATTCTTTCTATCTGAACAAAGGTCCTTATATTGAGAATATGGAAGTTAAGTTTTACGATCAAAAAACCGATCTGCTCAAAGGCTTTGATTTGAGAGAATTTTCTTCCTTTGGGCTTTATTCTTCCGATGACGCGGTTGTTGCAGAAAAAACTCGAGGTTATAATAACTACTCAATCGATCTGCCTCCATATGTAGCCTTATTTTTTAATCCAA
>JAQULF010000006.1 GCA_028718745.1 Patescibacteria group bacterium
TGGAGTCCCTTCGGGACGATATCAAAAATATAAAAATTGGAATACCTAAAGAATACTTTAGTGAGGGGCTAAACAGCGAAGTTGAAAAAATAGTTCGAGATACGATTGCAAAATACAAAGAAATGGGAGCGGAAATTGTAGAAATTTCCTTGCCGCATACTGATTATGCCACTTCAACTTATTATCTTTTAGCAATGGCGGAGGCAAGTTCCAATCTTGCGCGCTATGATGGCATTAGATATGGTAAAAGCGAATTTGCCACCGCAAAAGATCTGATTGATACATATTTTAAAACTCGCGGTACATATTTAGGTGATGAACAAAAAAGAAAGTCCATTCTGGGAACATTCGAATTATCAGCCGGATATTATGATGCTTATTATCGCAAGGCGCAAAAAGCTAGGGCGGTGATCAAAAAAGATTTTGATGATGCGTTTGCTAAAGTAGATGTTTTAATGTGCTCCGTTTCGCCATTTCCGGCTTTTAAAATTGGAGAAAAAAAAGACGATCCGCTTTCTATGTACTTGGCCGATATCTTTACAATTTCAGCAAATCTGGCCGGCATTTGTGCGTTAAGCATACCAGCAGGATTCACCAGTGAAAAATTGCCGGTTGGCCTGCAGATAATGGGACCGAGATTTGAAGAAGGTAAAATTTTAGCAATTGCCAAAGCTTACGAAGATGTTTGTGAATGGAAAAACATGTGGCCGGAAATAAAATAATAAAATGAAAAATAAACAAGAAAACAATTATGCATTTATAGATAGCCAAAGACAAAAAAAGAAAAAACACCGCATAAGGACGAAACCTTATAAAGTGCTTTTTCTAGAAATACAACCACATCCTAGCACACATTTTTAAAAAAGTCAACAGCATTAAAATAACAATAAAGAACCAAATAAACTAATAGTATTTGAGTAATTAAAAACTATGTCAGAAAAGTTAGAGATATTTGATTTAGGTGGTAATTCGTTGGGATCTCAAGAAAGAGATTTATTTTACTCTGAAATAAAAAAGGAATTTGCTGAAAAAGGCACGATAACAAGGCAGGTTAAATCGATAAGATTGTTATTGATGAATTCAAAGGGAAGAATATATTTGCAAAAAAGAAGCAAGCTCAAATCTGAAAATCCGGGACTATATGACAAGACTGTAGCCGGACATGTTTTGGAAGGACATTCATGGAATGTGACTGTCGTTCGAGAATGCGCCGAAGAGTTGGGGTTTCCCGCCGCTGTTTTATCAAATGAGGAATTCGACAAGGCAATCACTAATACTGATTTGAGAGTGGTTGGTATCTTCAAAAACATTGACGAAATTAATAATTTTCAATCTGTCAGAATTGATAAAAATGGAAATCGATTTATCCAGCCATTTATTACCGCTTTTTTTATCGGATATTACAATGGCCCCATCCAATTTATTGATGGAGAAAGCGCGGCAATCGAAGTTTTCTCCATAGAGGAATTGATGGAAGAAATTGAAAAAAATCCATCAAGATTTACGGAAGATATTAAGTTCATGATAGATCATTATAAGCAATATCTGAAGCCAATTAAATAAAGCCATGAAATTTTTCCAAATCCTAAAAAAACTTATTTCTCCCATGCCAGCTCGTCGAATGAGGCATGGTTTGGGTGCGTCGGATATGCAGGAGATAAAAAGAAAATGGGAGGAGATTGAACAGTTAATGCACCTGGGTCGGCCGAGTAATTTTAAAACTGCGATTTTAGAAGCGGATAAATTACTGGATCATACTTTAAAATTATATGGTTATCACGGCAGTTTGGCTGATAAAATGAAGGCCTTGCCGCGCAAAAATTACGATCGCGATTTTTTTGATGATATGTGGCAAGCGCACAAAGTGAGAAATGAAATGGTGCATAATATCAGTTATGAAGTTCAGCATTTTGAAGCGAAGGAGGCGATAGGGAAGTTTAAGAGAGTATTGAAAGAATTAGGAGCGCTTTAGGTTTTTTAGGCTGTCATCCTCGAGCTCCTGATGTACTCATCAGGAAATCAAGGATCTTTGGCAGGAGAAAGATGAGAATAGCTAGTACAGTTAAAATTTTAGATCCTTGATATTCTCTTCGTGATTTTTATATATAATTTTGGTAATCACGAATTAGAGTTCGAGGATGACAACCTTAAGATAATCTTATGAATGATAGAAAGTTACAACCTATTGGCATCTTTGACTCCGGAATTGGCGGATTATCGGTTCTTGAAGAAGCGAGAAAATTGTTGCCTCACGAAGATTTCATTTATTTTTCTGATTCGGCCAATTTTCCTTACGGCGATAAAAAAACCAATGAGTTAAAAAAAATAATTATTAAAAACATCAAAACTTTGGTAGATGCGGGCTGCAAAGCGATTGTGATTGCTTGCAATACGGCCACCAGTGTCGCGATTACCGATTTAAGAAAAAAGTTTTCCATTCCAATCATCGGTATGGAGCCGGCAATCAAACCGGCACTGGAAGGCAGACATGAAAAAATTTTGGTTTTAGCTACACCCTTAACTTTGAAACTGGAAAAATTTAATCAATTAAGATCAAAGTTAGATAAAGAAGATGAATTGATAATTCTTCCGGCAAAGGGACTGGCCGGATTAATTGAGAAAAATGTTTTGAACGGTTCCGATAAAAAAGAAATAAAAAAATATCTGGAAAAATTATTTTCCAAAATTAACAAAAAAGAGATATCAACGGTAGTTTTGGGCTGCACCCATTATGTTTTTATAAAAGATCTGGTCCAAAAACTTTTTTCTGGTAAGAAGGTTATAGATGGGAATCTCGGGACGGTGCAACATTTAAAGAAAGTCTTAAAAGAAAAGAATTTATTAAATAAGCAAAAAGGAAAAGGAAATGTATGTCAGATAAATACGAAGTAGTTATAGGATTGGAAATCCATTCGCAGTTAAACACGAAGTCCAAGATGTTTTGTGGTTGCGATAATAATGCCGAAGGGAAAGAGCCAAATAGTGTGACCTGTCCGGTTTGTATGGGAATGCCGGGAACTTTGCCGGTGATTAATAAAAAAGCATTGGAATGGACATTTTTGCTAGGTTTGGCATTAGGCGCGAAAATCGCCGACCAATTTAATTTTGAAAGAAAACAGTATTTCTATCCTGATTTACCAAAGGGCTATCAGATCACTTCCCAGACCACACCGCCTTTAATCGGGGGGCATTTAGATTTAGAAATTGATGTGGACGAATCTCGACATCCGACATCAAGAAATTCCCTTACCATCGAGCATGTGCATCTCGAAGAAGATGCGGGGAAATTAATTCATGCCGGAGATCATTCTTTGGTTGATTTGAACCGCGCCGGAACGCCGCTTTTAGAAATTGTAACCAATCCGGATTTTCGTTCACCGCTTGAGGCGAAACTTTTTATGCAGGAGTTGCAGCGCATCCTTCGCTATCTTGGCATTTCTTCGGCAGATATGGAAAAAGGGCATCTGCGTTGCGATGGCAATATCTCTTTGCGGCCAGTCGGACAAAAAGAATTCGGTAAAAAAGTTGAGATAAAAAATATAAATTCTTTCTCATCGCTTGAACGCGCTTTGGAATTTGAAATCAAAAGACAGACGGAAATGCTGGATAATGGGGAAACAATTGAGCAGGAAACTCGCGGTTGGGATGACGCAAAAAACATTACGGTTTCCCAGCGCAGTAAAGAAATGGCGCACGATTACCGCTATTTTCCCGAACCGGATCTGCCACCAGTTGTCCCTGTCAAAGCTTTTGACCTTGAAAATCTTAAGAAACAAATTCCGGAATTACCAGCGCAAAAGAGGAAAAAATATGTAGAAGAGTTTGGTTTAGGAAAAACGGAAGCGGATATTTTGGTGGGCGATATGGGTTTGGCAAATTATTTTGAAGAATCGGTGGATATGGTAAAAACAAGCGAGGGTTCACAAAATATAATTAAAAGAATTGCCAACCTTATTCTTGGTGATGTCTTGGCTTATCTTAACGCTAATAATCAGAATATTCTTAATTTTAAAATCAACGAAGCTAATCTTTGGGATTTGGCAACAAAGCTTGAATCGGGAGAGATTAGCTCAAAAATCGGCAAAGAAGTCTTTATCGCTATGGCGGAAACTGGAAAATCTGCCGATGAGATAATTTCTGAAAAAGGCATCAAGCAGGTTTCCGACACTGGCGAGCTGGAAAAGATAGTTAGTGAAATTATTGCAGCCAATCAGGGTCAGGTTGAACAATATAGAAAAGATGTAGAGGCGAACGGCAGTTCGCCTATGCTCAACTGGTTCGTCGGTCAAGCCATGAAAGCAACAAAAGGCCAAGCAAATCCAGGAGTGGTGATGGAGGTTTTGAAGAAGTTGTTGGGATAATAATAAAAAAATGGTGCGGTTATGGGAGAAATTTTTGAAGCAGGAATTAAAAAAAATCAAATAGATAACGATAAAGAAACTTTTAGGGTAAGTAAAGTTTTGAGATCGCAAGAAATTAGGGATAATAACCAAGAATCTCGAGGAACAAAGAGAAAACATTATCCGGCGGGAAAAAATAGCGAATTTTATAAAATTTTTCGAGCAATAGAAACTCTTCGACGCAGTTTATCAGAAAAAGAGGACAAAAAATAAAAATCAGGCAGCTGGTAAAGATGCTTTTAAAATTTGCAATTGCCAAACTAATGTGTTATTATACACAAAAACCTCGATGCTTAACATCTCAAATGAGTTCTGCGATCTCTCTAAAAATCGCAAAAAAATCCTTCAATGATCAGAAAAGGAGAATTAAATTATGGCAGATAACATGATTTTATGTTACGCAATAATCATTGCGATGTTTCCGGCGTACATCTACTTAGTTTTACAGATTGCGGTCGCAATCAAAGGTGATAGTAATCGGTGGGTATTTGCGTATATAGGCATCTCCCTTCCGATTTCGATGTTGTTGCCTATACCCGCAGAAAAGGCCTTCCTTGACATAAAAATGTTACACGCGGTTTTAATGTTTATAGGGGTGAACTGTCTACTTTTGCTCCTTAAAGTTCATGATCTCAAGAAATTCCGCGGGATCATTCTAAAATAATCACATCATGTCTGGTGATGATTCCACCTGGGCCTTCGTATATTGGTACTGGGTGGTTTTTTTTGTGAAAATTTTGTAATTGTCCAAAATTGTGTTATTATATTAATTAACGAATACAGCGTTGCTTAACAGTTCAAAGGGTTCGTGATCCCTTTCAAAATCACTCAAAAATCCAGCGAGGTGATATTTATGATAAGAATAATGTTTTTTGTGTTTGTGTTGGCAGTCTCGCTCTCCATCTCAAGAGTGGCTCAATCCGAAGAAGCGCCTTGCCAGAACAACTCTCGTTGCAAATTCAATGTGCAGGTCTTCTATGCCTCCTCTTCGGAAAAAGCGATCTTGAGTGTCAAGGTGACGGATAAAGCAGATAAGGCGATTAAGGGCATGAAACTCGTCATCCATACATACCGAGAAGAGAAAAAGAAGTCGTCACCTCTTTCTTTTCGGAAGAAAAAGACGGAAATCATCACTCTTTCTTCGGTCGGATGCGACGGAAAAGATTCGGTAGTCGCCCTTAACGACGGCTATACGGACAATAATGGTGAGGCGATCTTCTTTCTCAAAAGCACTGTTACCGGGTATATATTTCTCTCAATCTATGATTTCGAGACCGACTACGATTATCTCGGCGGGAAGAGATTGAGGGTATTCATGGTCGATAACAAATCCATCGACCCTCTTGACCTAACAATCAGTAATCCCTCCGATTCCGAAAAAGAGCAATACGATAACCAACAACAAGAAAGCCTTCCTGTACCCAGTCGGGGATTTGAGCCTGATGGACCTGATTCTAATGACATCAATATATTTGAATCAGACAAGTCATAATTAGGATTCAAAACCCTGTGGCATCACGATAAATCGTGCCGACCGTCCGCGTGTTTGCATTTGGTGCGCCCGGGCGGTTTTTGTTTGTCTAAATTTCAGGTATAATAGACTCATGAAATCATTTTGGTCCCTCGGGAATACTCGGGATAAACAAAAATTAGCTAAAGGCAAAAAGCCAATCGCTATTTTAGCGCCTATGTCGGGTGTGACGGATTTTCCGTTTCGCGAGATATTGTGTGAAATTGGAAAGCCAGATGTGATTTTTACAGAATTTGTTTCGACGGAGATGATTTACCGTAGGGGCGCGGTTTCCGCGCCCGACAAAAAGGGCGGGGTGACCCCGCCCCTACAGTTACAATTTTCAAAAAAACAGCGCCCTATTGTTGTACAATTTTTTGGAAGCAGGCCGGAACAATTTGAGTATTGCGCCAAGTTAGCAGTTAAACTGGGTTTTGACGGGATAGATATTAATATGGGTTGTCCAGACAGGAAAGTGCAAAAACAAGGCGCCGGATCGGAATTGATCAAAAATCCCAAGTTAGCTGCCGAAATAATTCGCGCAGTCAAAAAAGGTTGTGGAGGGAAACTGCCGGTTTCGGTTAAAACCCGCCTCGGTTATAGAAAAAAGGATTTAGAATGGATTCGTTTTTTGCTGGAACAAGATTTGGATGCTCTCACCATTCACGGCCGAACCGCCAGCCAAGGCTATGGCGGAGAAGCGGATTGGGAAATGATTGGCGAAGCGGTTAAATTGAGAAACAAAATGAAGTTAAAAACATTAATCATCGGAAATGGCGATGTGAAGGACCTTTGTAGGGGCGCAATTCATTGCGCCCAATACGGAACGGATGGTTTTATGATTGGGCGGCAGATTTTGCATAATCCTTTTGTATTTTGTAGAGACGAACGGCCGTTCGTCTCTACGGAAGAACGAATTAAGGTCGCGTTAAAGCATATAAAATTATTTGAAAAATTTTATGATTCTAAAAAGGATTTTAGTCTCATGAAAAAATATCTTAAAGCATATTTGTCGGGGACGGAGTTGAAGAAAGATTTGATGGAGGCGAAAACTATTAAGGAAGCGAGGAAGATACTAGAGAAAAAAGCTCTAAACTCTAAGTACTAAATTCTAAACAAATTCCAAATCATAAATTATAAATTCAAAACATTTGGAAAATTGGAATTTAGATATTGTTTAGGATTTAGAAATTAGAATTTAGTATTTTGTTTTTTTTGTTAATAAAAGTTCTTGAACAACAACCTAGTATTAGTGCTATAATGAACTTAATTGAACGAAACAAAAAAGGAGGGCTGTAATGTTTTCTCGCAGAAGAATAACTTACTCCGGGTTTTCTGATTATTCAAACATAAAAAAAATAGTTTCCATAGCTATTGTTTTTGTTATTATAGCGGCCATTTGGGCGGGCTATTTTTTAATTAAATACTATTCCGGTTCGGACAATTTCAATCTTAAAGGTACGATTTATTATAAAACAAGACCTCTTCCGGATGTTAATGTATCGGTTTCGGGAGCCAGTGTAGTCAGCGATGAAAACGGAGCCTTTATTATTCCGCATTTGCCGCTTGGAAGCGTAGTCGTTAAATTTGAAAAAAAGGGTTTCGTATCTCTTGAGGAAAAAGTTTTTTTGTGGAGAAAAAATCAGGAAATGGATAAAATAACGCTCACTCGCGATGAAAATTTTAGCGCTTCTTTCTCGGGCACGGTTTTAAATAATTTTGACAAACGACCGATTGCTAATGCCATTATTCATCTGGGTAATGCTACCGCCACTAGCGATGAAACAGGCTTGTTTGAGTTTATTGATATGCCCAAAGAAAATTCAAGCTTAACAATTTCGGCGGTTGGTTTTTGGGATTTGACGGAAGATATTAATTTAGCAGCTCTCGGTTCCGGTCCAAAAGAATACAATCTTACTCCTTACGGCCGAGTTTCTTTTACTTCTTTGAGAGATGGCAAGAAAAACATTTATGCCATAAATTATGACGGTAAAAATTTGACAAACCTTACTTCTAAAATCAAAGGTGATTGCTGGGGTGGAGTTTTTGCGCCGAGTAATGGCAGTTTGATATTTTATTCTGATTTTGAGGGAATAACCGATCAATGGGGACAAAAAATTCCGGCACTTTATTTATTAGAAAAAGGCTCTGATAAACCGATAAAAATTAGCCGTGATGTTATTCCTGAAGGAGAATTCAAAATCAGCCGAAATGGAACCCGAATAGTTTTTCCCGGAAAGAAAAAGAATGAAGATAAAATTGAGATTTATTTAGCCGGTATTGCTAAAAAAGAAGAGTGGGCTCAACTGACCGACAACGATTTAACAGAAAGCAATCTCGATATCTCTCCGGATGGGAACCAAGTTATCTATGGCGTTTTTAATGAGGGAGTTCGCGAAATTTATTCTCAAAAGATAGGATCTTTTACGGATAAAAAAATATCTGCCAGTCCAAACAGGGAGACATTTCTTTCCTATTCTCCGGATGGCAAAAGTATTTTATATGTCCGAGAAACACCGGATTTGCGATCCCAAATTTTTATTTATGATGTAGTAAAGCAGAAAGAGAAGGAAATTTACAAGACTTCCACTAATATTCAAAACATCGTTTGGAATAAATCCAGCGATAAAATTGTTTTTACCTCTATTCGCGACGACAAAGACAATATTTACAGCATTGATACCAGTGGGGAAAATGAAATTAAATTAACTGATCAAGGCGCCAATTATAAAGATATTTTATGGCCTGATTTAGAAAAGATTTTGGTTTTTATGATTAAAAAAGACAATGGCAATTCTCTGGCGGTTATGGATATTTCTCATCGAACAATCCACGAAATTGAGAATATCAGCGATGATGTTTTGAGTTGGGATAGTGAAGTTTTTGACACGGTAGCAAGAGATGGTCTATAATGAGCAATAGGGTCTACGAATTACGAATGGGTACGAATATACGAATAGGAGAGTAAAAATTAGGAAATTAAGAAATTATTTTAGACAAGAATTCGTACATTCGTATAAATTCGTAATTCGTAGTACCTTAGTTTTATTAAAATATAAATAAACATTTAAACGCTATGGAAAATACTGACATTTTGATTCTGATCCTATCAATCGGTTTTATCATTTTAATCATTTTTGTTTGTGTGGCGATCGGGACAATGATAAAGGTTATGTTGGATATTAAAAAAATAACCGAAATCGCCAAAAGAGAAGCCGAGAGCGTAGCCGACAAAGTCGACGCTATTGGGGACAGGGCCAAGAATTTTTTTACCAACACCATGGTGATTGAGAAGATAATTCCTTCACTTCTAGGAGCCATCAGTTTCGGATTGGGCGCCAAGAAAACCTATGAGGAATACAAGGCGAAATCGGAAAAAACTGATAAAGGTAGCGACAAAAAGAAAAAGAAGAAAAATAAGATTTTTTCTGAAGAAGAGATAGATTAGAATTTTAAAATTTAAATTTTAAAATTTAAAATTTTTGCGACCAGATTTTTAATTACAATTAAGGTTGTAAATTACAAATAATACAAATAAAAATAAAATCATGTCTTATCTTAAAACTTTTGCAAAAGGAGTAGCTTTGGGTGGATTGGTAGGGGTTATCTATGGCCTCTTCAATGCTCCCAAAAAAGGTAAAGAAATGCAAAAAGAAGCAAAAAGCACTCTTAAAAAATTGGCGAAAAAAGAGAAAGGAATTGAAAAGAAAATCGCTCCGAAGGTAAAGAAGGCGATAAAAAGAGTAAGGGTAGCGGTTAAAAAAAATCACGCTACGCGTGATCAGGCGAAGCCTGATAAAAAAGGAAAGAAAAGATAATGTCTTTGCGTAATAATAAAAGTAGAAGAGTGGCAAGAAAGAATAAGGAAGAAGCCAAGAGCTTTGTTGATATTCTGGGCAGTGACGATTTTGATGAATATATCAATTTTATTAAAAGTCCCACCAAAACTTTCTTCTTTAATTTTTTAAGGGGAACCGGATTTGGACTCGGCACCATTTTGGGAACCGCCATTGTTTTATCCTTAATACTTTACATAGTGAGTTTACTAGGCGGATTACCGATAGTAGGAGATTATGTCAGGAGCATTGTAAGCCATATTAATTTAGGGAAATAAAATTAAAATAATAGTATGGATAATCTAGAACAACCAGAATTGCAAAATCAGGTAGAACCTAATAAAAAAACAAGCAAAAAGAAGCTCGTTTCTTTTTTGATTTTGTTTTTAATTATCGCGATTCTTTCCGGCGTTATCTCATCTTACGGCTTTGTGCGCTATTTTATGAAACAAGGAGCCAACCCCGATGGCACGCCTCGCATTACCGAAAAAGTTACCGTAGAAGAAAATTCCGGAGTGGTAGAGGCGGTCAAAAAGATTTCACCCTCGGTAGTTAGTATTTCCACGACCTCAAAAGCCTTGAGTTTTTTTGGCGATGTAGTTGAGCAAAAGGGAGGCGGCACCGGGTTCATCGTTACTAATGACGGCTTGATTTTAACTAATAAGCATGTGGTTACCGGTTCCAGTGATTTGACGGTGATAACCAATGACGGCAAGGACTATAAGGCAACCGTAGTGGCGACCGATCCGCTTTTTGATTTTGCTTTGGTCAAAATAGATGCCAAGAATCTTCCGGTAGTAGAATTGGGCGATTCCGATCAGTTGGATATCGGTCAGAAAGTTATCGCAATCGGCAATGCTTTAGGCGAATATGACAATAGTGTCAGTGTGGGTGTTATTTCGGGAAGAGCTCGCTCTATTACCGCTTCAGATCGTTCCGGCGGAGGTACTTCTCATATGGAAGGCTTGATTCAAATTGATGCGCCGATTAATCCGGGAAACTCCGGTGGGCCATTAGTCAACATTTCTGGTCAAGTTATCGGGATAAACACCGCTATCGATTCACAGGCCAATTCTATCGGTTTTGCGCTTCCGATCAACAGCGCCAAAGTGGCTCTCAATTCCTATCTTAAAAATGGTAAAATTACCCGTCCTTTTATGGGAGTAAGATATGTTAATATCACTCGTGAATTTGCGGCGGCTAACCAGCTAGATGTAAATAGCGGCGCTTTGATTGTTGCCGGAACCGGACAAGGCGAAACTTTGGCTATTGTTACCGGAGGACCGGCCGACAAAGCTGGATTGGCTGAAAAAGATATTATTACCGAGATTAATGGTGAAAAAATAACTGAAAATAAGAGTGTGATTTCAATCTTATCATCCTATAATCCGGGAGATAAAGTTGAAGTTAAATACTTGAGAAAAGGAGAAGAAAAGACAACGACAGTTACGCTGGGGGAGATGAAATAATAAGCAGTAAGTTTATAAGTAGTAAGCAAGTAAGTGGGAGCGTTTATCATAACGCTCCTATTTTTATAATCGCAACGCGGTCTCTATTTGCGAGGTCTTTTTTTATCTCAATTTGAGCTTCAGGGAATAGATCTTGGATATATTTCTTTAACGATTTAGCCTGGTTTTCTCCGATTTCGATAAAGATTACTGTAGGGGTTTGATTTATCAAACCCTTTTGATACCACTTGGCTTTTATCTGTTGAAACATTTTTCGATATAAATCCAACCCGTCTCTTCCACCTTTGAGAGCTATTTGGGGTTCGTATTTTAAGGCCTTGGAGTCGGAAGATTTTAAGAGATTGCGCATATCATTATCTAGGTAGGGGAGATTGGCGACGATAATATCAGGTTTAAATCTGATATTTTGTAACAAATCTGATTTTTTGAATCTTGCATTCTGTAGGGAACAGGCATGCCTGTTCCCTACAATAATGCGATTTTTTCTAGCAACTCTTAAGGCTTTCTCTGATATATCAGCGGCGATTATTTTGATGTTTGGTAGATACTTTGCTAAGGTTAAGGCAATACAACCGGAGCCGGTGCCGAGTTCCAAAATCGTAGGGGCGCGGTTTCCGCGCCCTTTTTTGGGCGGGGTCACCCCGCCCCTACAGAAATCAATAACACTTTCCACCAATAACTCTGTTTCCGGTCTTGGTACCAACACATTTTTATTCACCATAAAATCTATCCCATAAAACTCTTTTGAACCTGTAAGATAGGCGATGGGGTAGTGTTTTTTGCGTTTAGCAATTAACTTTTTAAATCTGGTTAAGTTGTAAGTTGTAAGTTGTAAGTTGGGATTGGATAACATTTTTTCTCTATTAAAACCCAAAACGAATCCAAGCAAAATTTCTGCATCCAATCGTGCAGAATCTATTTTTACTTTCTTTAATTCATTTATTCCATAGTTTAGGGATTGTTTTAAAGAAATTGTTGACATGACGGAAAATGTTTAGTATAATAAAGGATATTTGACTTTTATGTCAAATCTCAAATGTTAAATGTTAAAACCATATGTTAAAGCCGATTATCTTAAGATTTGACACCTGCCCGCCCATGCCTTATTTGATATTTGAGCAGTCGAACATTAGTTATAGAAATATATTTTAAATCTGTTTGATAATCAGTATGGCGATGGCAGGCGGGTAATAAGATATGACTTTGAGATTTAACATCTAACATTTAAGATATTAATAATTATAGCATTTAAACGAGAAAAAATCATGAAGTCTTTTCGTTGTACAATCTGTGGAGAACTATTTCTAGGAAGCAAATTGCCTTCTCATTGCCCTTTTTGTGGGGTAAAAGCGAAGTATATACTCAACTCCGAAGAAGTTAACGGCGCTGAAATTTTTATGATAAAAAATATCTCCGACGAATCTAGGAAGAGCCTGATTGTGGCATTAAACAAGGAGACCTCTAATGCCTCATTTTACAAATGCGCCAGCGATAATGGTGAAAAAGAAGAAATTAGAATTTTATTCAACAGATTGGCAAAGATTGAAAGGGAACACGCCAATATAATCGGTAAGTTTCTTGATCTGGACGCGGTAGAATTTACCGACCAAGAATGCAGTCATTATGATTCTAAAAATCTCGAACAGGCACTGGAATCTACAAAAGAAATTGTTAAGTTCTATAAAAAGGCTAGCATAGAGGCAAGAGAAGTAAAAATCAGCAACCTTTTCAAAGCTTTAGGCGAGGTTGAAGAAAGCTGTTACAAAATGCTAAGTTCTTTCGGTTCTCCGGAAATAAAAAAAGACGAACACGCTTTTGTGCCGCCTTTGTACTTTCGAGTGAGGGGGAAATAAAGATTGTTATTCGGGGATTGGAACCTTGCCGTTCTCGTCAATGTGTGTTACGGCCTCTTTGATTTCTTCTATGGAGGCCTCTATGCTGGAGAATCCTTTTTCTTTCAGGAGTGTTTGGATCTCGATTATGTTATCCTCGTTTTCGAAATCCATTTTTTTGCTCGTCTTTTTTTCTCGCTCCCTTAATATTTCGGCTATGTAACTTGCCAGCATCAGGTTGTTTATTTCCATGGTTTTCGGTTCGAAGATCGTTATTGTCGCCATGTTAATGTCCTCGCTTTCTTTTCCTTTTTTTATTTAATACCGGGTAAAGGGGAAATAGGGGTTTATGCTACTTGGGGGAGAATCAAGTTTCTATGCTCTGTCTCCATTCTCTTTAGCTCTGCTCGCATCTTCTTGATGTCCATCGCGATTCCTTGCTTGTTCATGAATTTTACGATGGGCGCCAGAGTCCTTTCGGGTGCATCGTGTCTGGGGATCTCAATCGCTTTGATTTTTTTCTTTCCTTTTTGTTTCTCCATGTAATATACGCCGATATTACCCAAAACTTCTCCACGGATAGGTTCTCTCATGATATTAATGTCCTCGCTTTCAGTTTTTTTCTTTGATTATAGCATTTTTATTTGGTTGAAACAATATAAAAATATAGCAATATAATAATTTTTGTAGTAACATTTAGGAAAAGAAATATATTTTTAATTGCTAAATTATTAAGGAGGAAAAAATGCCTAAACTTGTTTTTGATATCGAAACAATTGGGAGAGATTGGGATGAGTTTGATAAATTAACCCAAGAAGACTTAACGCGCTGGTTGAAACGGGAACTTTATACTGAAGAAGAGGCGCAGTTCAAAGTTGAAAATACCAAAGAAGAAACAGCTCTTTCCCCGCTAACCGGTGAGATTGTTTCGATTGCGATTTATGATGTTGAAAGAGAAGCCGGAGCGGTTTATTTTCAAGCTCCGGAAGCGAGTGAACCGATATTTATCGAAGAAAATGGGATCAAATACCAATCTATGACGGAGGCTGAAATTCTCAAAACTTTTTGGGATATCGCACAGAAATACAAAGAGTTTATCACATTTAATGGTAGGGGATTTGACGCGCCATTTATGGCGATTCGCTCGGCAATTAACGGAATCGCGCCAACTGTGGATCTGATGGAAGGTCGCTATCTTTATCAGCAAAGAGGAGTGAAGCATATCGATGTTTATGATCAGATGACTTTTTATGGCGCGACCAGTAAAAAGGGTTCTCTGCATCTTTTCTGCCGCGCATTTGATATTCCGAGTCCAAAAACAGGCGGTTCGGGTGGTGAAGTTGGGGAATTATTTAAGAAAAAAGAATACGAAAAAATCGCCCGATACAATATGGGCGATGTGATCGCGACAAAAGAATTATATTTGAAGTGGGAGAAGTATTTGAAATTCTAATCTGTCATCCTCGAACTCTATTTCGCCCTTACAAAAATTATATAGAATAGTTGGTTCAAAGCTCCTGCTTTGAACTATAAATGTACAATAACGCATTCAGCAAACATTTAAACAAAAACAAAATGCCTTCATTAAGAATTCATCAAGAAAATGAAAACGCCCCGCACTTTGTTACTTTGACTACAATAGAATGGTTAAATATCTTTACCCAAAAAGAATATTTTAATTGCATAATAAAATGTCTGAAATTTTGTCAAAAGAATTTAGGGTTATTGCTTTATGAATATGTGATTATGACCAATCATATTCATTTGATTGTACAAGCAAAAGATGGTTATAAATTATCACAAATTATTAGCAGTTTTAAGAGGCATACTACCAGAGAGACAATAAAGCTGTTGAAGCAAGACAGAAGGAAACATATTTTAGTACTATTACGCGGTGGTATTTATAATCCGAATGATCAAGGTAGGGTTCAGGGATTAAACCCTGAACCAACATATAAAAATAAAGTTGGTTCGGACTTTAATGTCCGAACCTTACAAAAACAGAAACAATATCAAAAGTTCATACTTCAGGATTATAAAGGATCAATCTGGCAGGAAACTAATTATCCTGAATTAATTGAATCTGAAAAGTTTCTTCAACAAAAGATTGATTACATATATAATAATCCGGTTATCAAAGGATATGTAGATGAACCACAACATTATCTTTATTCTTCTGCCAGTAACCGATATTTAGATGATAATTCAATCATTGAACTTGATAACTTGATTTAAGAATAAACTTCATAATGTACATATTAGGTTCAAAGCAGGAGCTTTGAACCAACATATATGGGAATGACACAAGGGGTTGTGCTTCTTGCACACTCCTTTTCTTTGCAAAAAAACACCCGGATTTTTTCGCTCCAGGTGTCGTTAATACATTCGGTGGACATTTAGTAGGGAATTACATTATTATTTCGAGAGGTGCCGGTGCTAGGTTGGTATCAATGGAACCTGTTATCACTGGTCGCCAGAGGAGAGTTTCAATAGATAGTGACGACAGTGGCCCATACAGTCGTCCCGTTCGTCTCTGTGTATTGTAGAAGATGACGACCAGTTTATCTAAGGAAGCTTCTTCGTCGTTAGGCACAATAATATCTTTTATGGTCGGGGGGATATTTTTTCCCATCACCACATCTTTTATGAAACCGACAATTTTGAAGTCGGAATATTTCGACTTCCCATCAAAAATGCCGGTGACCTGAATCAGAATTCGCAGGTCTTGATTGATGCCGAAGACCATTTTATCGTAATCCTCTGATAAATTTTCTTCGGTGCATTCCGTGATCCATTTGATAAACCACTTAAAAGACGGACCATCTACTATTGAGGCTGTAAAACCTTTCTTTTTCGGTGCCATAAGACACCTCCTTTTCAGCAGTAGTTGCCACGCTGTTCTCTGAAAAAAAATCAGAGCACCTGGGCCATAAGACCAAGGAATTTTTTATGTTAAAGTCCGAGGACTGACAATTTAATTATAACAAAAATTACTCATTAGAGCAATTTTTATTTATCCGCTTTCCTTAAATCCTCCACTATTTCCTCCATATTTCCCTCCATAATACTTTCAATATCGTGCCAACTCTCTTTGATGCGGTGGTCGGTGACGCGGTTTTGGGGAAAATTGTAAGTACGGATTTTTTCGGAACGATCGCCGGTTCCAATTTGCGATTTTCTGGTTTCACCGCGCTCTTTTGCCAATCTTTCTCTTTCGGCTTCATAAATTCGAGATCGCAAAACTTTCATCGCTTTCTCACGATTTTTCATTTGCGATTTTTCATCTTGGCAGGAAACTACCGTATTTGTTGGAATATGCGTAATTCTTATAGCCGAATAAGTAGTATTTACGCTTTGTCCACCCGGTCCGGAGGAACAAAAGGTATCGATTCTCAAATCTTCCGGTTTTATCTCAACATCCACTTCTTCGGCTTGTGGCATTATGGCGACAGTTACGGTTGAAGTATGCACTCGGCCTTTGCTTTCGGTGTCCGGAATTCTTTGGACGCGATGCACACCCATTTCATATTTGAATAATGAATAAGCGCCGCGGCCGGAAATTTCCGCGGTTAAATCTTTAATTCCGCCCAAGTCGCTTCTATTCATAGAAATAATGGAAACAGAAAAACCGTTTTTTTCGGCGAATTTGGAATACATGCGAAAAAGCTCTTCGCCAAATAAAGCTGATTCTTCTCCTCCGGCAGCAGGGCGGATTTCCATGATAATATCTTTAGAGTCCATAGGATCGGCAGGGTGAAAATAAGTATTAAGTAGTAAGTAGTAAGTATTAAGCAATTCTTCGAGCTTCTTATTTTCTTGTCCTGCTATTTTAACGAGTTCTTGGTCGCTTTCATTATTTAGAATTTCTTCATTCTCTTTTATTTCCTTTTCAGTTTTTTCTTTCTTATCCCAGATGTCTAAAATTTTTTTAATCTCATTATATTCTTGGGAAACTTTGACAAAATTTTCGGACATAGAAAAGCCGGGGTCAGACATCTGGCTTTCAAGTTCGGCCTTTTTAGATTGAAGTTGTTTTATTTCGTCCATATTTTTTTATTGTCATCCCCGAGCACTGATGTACTCATCAGTAAATCGGGGATCCACTACCAATATATTATAAATGCATTATTTATTCTTATTGTGCTGGATCCCAGATATTCTCTTTGCGCTTTTTATATTATATTCTGGTAAGCGCAAAATAGAGTTCTGGGATGACACAAGGGGGCATTGTTTCTTGCTGATTACTATTATAAACTACTTTTATTTCTTTTCCAACAAAAAACCCGCATTATAACGGGCTTTGTTTTTCATCAAAACTATCTACTTAGTCGCTTTTTTCACAGTTACTTTTCCGCCTTTTGTAGCAGAAGAAAGCTTCTTTGGCTTTTTTGCCTTAACTTCAACATCCTTGATTTCAATCTCTTTTTCTCTTCTTATGGCATTCTTTGCGCTCTTTGAAATCATACCTTCTTGTTTCAAAGCCGCTTTCTTTTGAAATTTCTCTATTCGGCCGGCTGTATCAATGATTTTTTGCTTGCCGGTAAAGAAAGGATGGCAAGCGGAACAAACTTCAACCTTAATAACCGGTACAGTTCCGCCGGTTGTGAATGAATTGCCGCAGCTGCAGGTTACAGTTGCGGGACCATAGGTGGGGTGGATATTTTTTTTCATAGGATAAAATAAAAGATTAAATATAAAATATAAAAAACAAATATTCAAAAATATAAAAATAAAAAATTGCGAAGCAATTACTAAATTTTTTATCTTTTATCTTTTATTTTTTATATTTCTAAATTCTATCACACAATTATCTGGTTGACAAGGAAAAAAATATGAGATAAGATAGCTATTAGCAAATAACATTTGTTGTTTGCGTTTTATTTGTCACGCTACGCGTGATCGGGCGAAGCCTGATAACTATTTGTTTGTAGTTTTTATTCGTAATAATTTGGACGATATGGCAAAGATTGATTTTACAATGCAAGAGCTTCTTTCTTCAGGCGCGCACTTTGGACATGTACGGGAAAAATATAATCCCAAAATGTCCTCTTTTGTATTTGGTTTGAGAGAAGGAGTTCATCTGATTGATTTGGAAAAGACTGTGATTTATCTTTCAAAAGCTTTGGATTATATTAAAGATCAGAAAGAAAAAGGCAAAACCATTCTATTCGTTTGTACCAAACAAGGGTTAAATAGCATGGTCCGCGAGTTAGCTATCGAAACCGGTATGCCTTTTGTAACTTACCGATGGCCGGGTGGAATGTTGACCAATTTTGATACTTTGAAAAAACAGATTAAAAAATTCAATGATCTTGAAAAATTAACCGAATCGGAAGAATGGGAAAAAATGACCAAAAAAGCTAAGTCGGTTGTAAATAAGCAAATTGAAAAATTGAATAAGAGCTTTGAAGGTGTAAAGAAAATGACAAAGGTTCCGGATAATATCTTCATCATAGATACGGTTGCGGAAAAGACTGCTATCGCGGAAGCAAAGAGAATCAAGATTCCGATTATTGCTATTGTAGATACAAACAGCAATCCTACCGAAATTAATTATCCAATCCCAGCCAATGATGATGCGAGGCGTGGGATAGAACTGATATTGGGGGAAATCAAAAAAGCATTAATTTAAACAAAAATATGGCAACAAAAGAGATCAAAGCATCTGATGTACAGGAGATTAGAAGTCAAACCGGTCTTGGTGTCATGGATATTAAGAAAGCATTAGAAGAAGCAAAAGGCGATAAGGAAAAAGCCTTGAAGATTTTATCAGCTTCCGCCGGCGCAAAAATGGAAAAAAGAGCCGGCCGAGCAACAGGTCAAGGAAAAATCGGCGCTTATGTTCATGGCGACGGTAAATCAGCTTGTTTAGTAGAAGTTGATTGCGAAACGGATTTTGTGGCAAAAAATGAAGATTTTAATAATTTTATAAAAGAACTGACTTTGCAGGTTATTTCAATGAAGCCAGCCGATGTTGAAGAACTTCTTGCGCAAGATTTTGTGAAGGATCCTTCAAAGACAATTGCCGATATGCTAAAAGAAATTATTGCAAAAACAGGTGAGAATATTGTAATTAAAAGATTTGTTATATACCAGATTGGTGAATAATTGGTCTACGAATTACGAATCAGTACGAATATACGAATGGTATTGTGGGACAGAAGTTTTCTGTTCCCACAATTGTGTTTTATTTTGGCCGAAAAATAAGCTGTTGCATATTTGAAAAATGATACTATAATTGTTTTCGACCATAAAAATAATAAATCTGGAGGAAAAACACAGTGGTTCCGAAGAAAATATTTTTTACAACCGGAGTTGGAGTTCATAAAGACAAACTGGCTTCTTTTGAGTCAGCGCTTCGCGAAGCGGGGATTGAGAAATGCAATCTGGTTTATGTTTCCAGTATTTATCCACCGCATTGCGAAATTGTCAGCAAAGAAGACGGTGTTAATCAATTAAAGGCGGGTCAGATAACATTTTGTGTTATGGCCAGAATGGAAACTAATGAACCGAGCAGATTAATTTCAACTGCGATTGGTTTTGCGCAGCCGGCCGATGAAAATGTACATGGATATTTATCCGAGCATCATTCTTATGGCGAGACGGCGGAGCAGGCGGGTGAATACGCCGAAGATTTAGCCGCGACAATGTTGGCAACTACACTGGGTATAGAATTTGATCCTGATTTGGCTTGGGATGAAAGAAAACAAGTTTACGAAGCCTCTGGAAGCATTATCGACACCAAAAACTTTGCTATATCAGCCGAAGGCGACATCAACGGTCTCTGGACGACAGTGATATCGGCTGCTGTATTCATTTTGTAATTCGTAGTATAATTGATTTATGGAAAATATAATCAAAACCACAAAAGAAAAGTTAGAAAAAGCCAAAGCTTTTTTTGAAGAAGAAATTCGATCCGTCCGAACCGGCAGAGCGAATAGTATTTTGGTGGAAGATATTAAAATCGATGTTTATGGTTCGTCAATGCGGCTGAAAGATTGCGCTTCCATTACCGTTCCGGATGCGATGAATATCGTTATTTCACCATGGGACAAAGGCAATATGAAGGCGATTGAAGACGCGATCCGTAATTCAAATCTTGGGGTTGGCGTGGTAAATAATGGCGAAACTGTTCGCGTTACACTTCCGGAGCTTTCATCAGAACGAAGAGAGGAAATGAAAAAAATGGTCGCTAAAAAATCCGAAGAAACCAAAATCGCGATGCGCAACATTCGTCGTGAAGCAATTGATGAGATTAAGAAAAAAGAAAAAGAATTAGGCGAGGATGTGGTTGATCGTGCAGAAAAAGAAATACAGCAGGTTTTAGACAAAGCTATAGGAGAGCTGGAGGTAATAGTGGGAAAAAAGAACAAGGAAATAAATGGGTAGAGTAATGATTATATGAATAAAGGATTAAATGATTAAAGATAACCAAACTTTTCTAATCATTTATTCCTGTATTCATTTATTCATTTTTATTTAATTTTTTATGAATTTTATTATCGCTTGGCTTCCTACAACCATCGTCTTTTTTCTTCTGCTTGGCATATTGGTTTTTGTGCATGAACTGGGGCATTTTATTGCGGCTAGGCTTTCCGGAATGAAAGTGGAGGAGTTTGCTTTTGGCTTTCCGCCAAAAATTTGGAGCAAGAAATACAAGGGGACAAAGTATGCGATTAATCTTTTTCCGATTGGCGGATATGTCAAAATTTTAGGGGAAGACGGGGATAGTAAAGACAAAAATGCTTTTGGCAGCAAATCCATTCGGGCTCGAATGTTTGTTCTGGTTGCCGGAGTTACCATGAATTTCATTTTAGCCTTTTTAGCTATCATGGTTCTTTTTTGGGTTGGACTGCCGCCATTAGTCAGTACGCCGGAAAAATATAATGGCACAGTGATTGAAGGCAGTGGAGGTTTATATATAGAATCGATTAATGCAGATAGTTTGGCGCAAAAATATGATTTCAAAATAGGGGACACCATAGTTAGTGTTGATGGGGTTAATGTGCCCCGAGTTGGTGATTTACGAGAGCAAGTGGCAAAAAACAAGGGCGGCAAATTATCCATAGAGTTAAAAAGAGGAAATGATATTTTAAATAAAGAAATTGAAATTGGCGATAATTCAGTACTTGGAGTTGGTTTAATCGAAAAAGTATTTCATGTTTCTTATTCGTGGTGGAAGGTCCCATATTATGCATTGCTTGAAACAGGCCGCACTCTTTGGGCGGCGGTCGTTGCTATAATCAACTTCTTTAAAAATCTGATTATTTCTCATGCTGTTCCGGCAGATGTAGTGGGTCCGATTGGATTATTTGGCATTACTTCGGTAGCGCTAAGCCTTGGTTTCGGCTATATTTTGATGCTTTTGATTTTATTAACCATAAATCTCGGCATCATTAACATCTTGCCCTTTCCAGCTCTGGATGGTGGGCGAGTAGTATTTCTGATTGCCGAAAAAATCCGAGGCAAAAAAGTCGCCGAACATGTCGAGGGGATTATAAATCTGATCGGATTTTGGCTTTTAATTATTCTTATGATTTTAGTTGCGGTGAGAGATGTGATGAGGCTGTAACCGCCAATGTTCTAAATGCAAAACAAAAATAGAAAATCAATTAGGTTGAAAAAATATAATTATTCCGAACCGGGGGATTATTTTGTGACGATCTGTACGAAAGATCGATCATGCATTTTAGGAGATGTTAGAGATGAAAAAATGATCTTAAATGAGATTGGCAATATTGTTGATAGATGTTTATTAAAAATTACCGAACATTTTTCCAATACAGAATTGGATATATTCCAAATAATGCCTAATCATATTCATTTTATATTGAGAATTCTAGAAGAGGATTTTATTGTAGGGAACAGGCATGCCTGTTCCTCATCAAAAAGCGATACAAATATCAGGAACAGCCATGGCTGTTCCCTACAAGAAGAAAAACGGCAGTATCAAAAATTACCTGTTATTGTTGGTTCATTTAAATCATCTGTTACCAGAATTTGTAAACAAAATAATTTATCAATCCAATGGCAGAAATCATACTATGATGAAATTATCATAAACGAAAAACATTATTCCGAGGTTTATGACTATATTCTCTCCAATCCCCAAACCTGGGATCGGGACAGGAATAATCCTAAGAACTCTGACAAATAAAAAGGATTTTATTTTTTAAATAATTTGTTATAATTTGGATATGCGGCAAAGCAAACTAGCTACTAAAACTCTCAAAGAAACTCCAAAAGATGCGGATAATATATCGGCGGCGCTTTTGATTCGGGCTGGATTTATAGATCGCATCGGTTCAGGTATTTATAGCTATTTACCCTTGGGTTGGAAGATTTTGAAAAAAATTGAAGATATTATTCGCGAAGAAATGAACGCTATTGGAGGTCAGGAATTGCTTCTACCAGCGCTTCACCCTAGAGAATATTGGGAGGCCACTGGTAGGGCTGATCTGGACGCTTGGTATCAAGTAAAATCAAAGCAGGGAAAAGATTTTATCCTCGGCGGTACTCACGAAGAGATCATTGCTCCTGTAGCCAAGAAAATGATTTTTTCCTATCGCGACTTGCCAATCTATCTTTATCAAATCCAAACCAAGTTTCGCGATGAAACCAGAGCAAAAGGAGGATTGCTGCGAGGCCGGGAATTTTCCATGAAGGATCTTTATTCATTTCATGTGGATCAGGCTGATTTGGACAGTTACTATGAAAAAGCCAAGGAAGCTTATTTCAAGGTTTTTAATCGATGCGGTATCGGTAATTTAACGATTTTAACCTATTCTTCCGGTGGCCCTTTCTCCAAGTTTTCGCATGAATTTCAAACGATCACCGAAAGCGGTGAAGACACCATTTACCTTTGCAAAAAATGCAATATCGCGATTAACAAAGAAATTATCGATGAGCAAAAAACTTGCCCGCAATGCAACGGAGATGATTTTGAAATAAAAAAAGCGGTTGAGGTAGGAAATATTTTCAAACTTGGAACTAAATTTTCTGCACCTTTTGAAGTTAATTATTTGGATGAAAAAGGGGAGAAAAAAGATGTTATCATGGGTTGTTATGGCATGGGTCCATCGCGAATATTAGGAACAATCATAGAGGTTCATCACGATGCCAAAGGTATGATTTGGCCGGAAGCTATCGCGCCTTTCCAGGTTCACCTTCTTGCAGTAGGCGAGAGTGAAAATGTTAAAAACAAGGCTGAAGAATTGTATAAAGATTTAATCGCGAAAAATGTCGAAGTTCTTTTTGATGATCGCGATGAATCGGCCGGAGTTAAGTTCGCGGATTCCGATTTACTTGGTATACCTTATAGAGTTGTGGTAAGCGAGAAGACATTGAAAGAAGATGGGGTTGGGTTGAAGAAGAGGAGTGAGGGGGAGGAGAAAATTGTTAAGATTGAAGAATTGATCAATAAATTAAAATAACAGAGAAACCGTAGGGGAGCCCCTATGTGGGCTCCCGAGTTAAAACGATACAAATGCCGGGCGGCCACGCAGGGCCGCCCCTACGAAATTCAAGATAAAGGAGGGCCGCCTATTTGGTGCGCCCTTTTATAATTGAAAAAAATTCAAAGAAAAGAGGCAAAATAAATGGAAAATATATCTTTGCCAGGACCAAAAGAAAGAGCCGCGATTGTGGCCATGTTTGCGCAAGCGTATAAGTTTTTTCTTGGCAATGATGTTGTCACTCTCGGTCATTGTCAAAGAAGTTCGAGATTCGGAAAGTTTATCTGTGATCTCAACAATCTATTCTTTGGTCTACCGCCGGAAGAAGCAGAGTACGCATTGTTTCTCCACGATGTTGGGAAGATGACCACACCAGGGAGAATCATAAGGAGCCGTAAAGTATTTCCAGAAGGCAGTCCCGAAAGGAACCTGATCAATGAACATCCCAGGAATGGCGCCGATATGATGTGGGATCTACCAGATCCAGTACGAGATCTGGCATTGTCTCATCACGAACACTGGGATGGAACGGGTTATCCTCTGGGCATCAAGGGGGAGGATATACCGGAAGTGGCTCGAATGATGGCGGTCATAGACGCTCTTGATGCCATAATGTCCGAAAGGTCGTACAAAAAAGGGGAAACCTTGAGCGAGGCGCTAAAAAGAATCAGGGACGGCGCCGGATCTCAATTTGATCCTGCTATGGTGACGATGGTTGATAAAACCATACAGGTTGGAGGAGCATTAGCGGATGATCTTTTTCTAAAGTATTATCCGCTTTCTATCAGGTAATTAACCGATGAGGTATTTCAAGAAAGCCGGGGGCAAACTCGGCTTTCTTTTTTTCTTCATCCAGTAAAATTGACAAAAACACTTCGTTATAGTAAAATTACTAGTACTTTTTAGGCGAGGTGTATTTTTTATGGGTAAAACAATTTTTTGGGGCAAAACAATTTGGAAGGGTATTAGAGAATCTAATATCAACATCAGTATTATTATTTTATCGTTGGCTGTTTTGATGGCCGATTTTTTATTGCGGGCTGATCCGGTTGGCGGAGCATTCCTCGAAGGGGCTTCTTTTCAAAAAGTAGATACCAAAAAAGCCGATCTGGTTTTATCTTATCTAACTCAAATCGTTCCTCCTTTTCAAACCGACTCAACCGGTCCGGGATTTCTATCTGAAGGAAATGCTTTTTTGGCTAAGCCAACCATTACCAATACTATTATTTCCACTCTCGCTCGCGATAGTATTACAACCTACACGATTTCAGAAGGAGAAACTTATTGGACAGTTGCTTATAGATTTGAAATAGACATTGACACCTTGCTTTGGGCGAATAACATTTCGGATGTGAATAAGATAGAAGTTGGCAAAAAATTAATCATTTTGCCTACAAATGGACTCCTTTACACTACCGCCCCCGGCGATACCGTTGAGGGCGTTTCCAAAGCTTTCAATGTTGCGAAGGACAAAATTATGGCTCAAAACAAACTGACTTCGAATGTTTTAGCTGCCGATACCCAGTTAGTTTTGCCGGGCGCCAGAAAATATGTGCCAAAACCCTCTACCGCTATTCCAAATTATGCCGGCGATACTTCTTATTATACCGGCAGTGTTCTAGCCGGTTCGGGAAATTTTGGCTGGCCGATTAATTCCGGCGCCAGATTTTTCAGCCAATACTTCGGCTGGGTTACGAAATACTACAAGCATACCGGCATAGATTTGGACTGGAGAAATGGCTCGGATATCATTGCTTCAGATACCGGTACGGTAGTGGCAGCCAGCTATGGCTGGGGCGGCGGTTATGGAAATCATATTATTATCGATCATGGCAATGGCTACCAAACTCTTTACGCGCATTTATCGAGAATTGATGTTAACTTGGGACAAAATGTCTCCAGAGGTCAGCATGTTGGCGTAATGGGCTCAACCGGTATTTCAACCGGCACGCATCTTCACTTTGAAGTTCGTCAAAATGGTGTGGCGATTAATCCTTTGATCTATGTGCAATAGGCTAGTAAAGAATTAAAGCTATTAAGGAATTAAGGCTGATTTTTTAGTGCTTGACTAAATGTTTTGAGATAGTATTATTAAAACAAGACCTATTACTAAAACCAAAACAAAATGCCTTTTTTGGATACAATCAGGGTAAAAGCGGAAAAAAAAGTTGATGAAGCCAAGGCAAAAGTGGGAGAGAAAATTGGCGAAGCTCAAGAGTATGTCGAAAGTTTACCCGATATTATAGAGAATAAAATTGAAAGAGATCTCCTCTTAACCCAAAGAAAATGGGTTGATAAAACTGTCTTTTGGGGCAACAATGTTGTTAATAATTTTAGATTAAATAGATCCGAGAAAATTATTGGTAAAACGCAAGGCAGAATAGACGGTCTAGATAATGATATCGAAATGGCTCGCAGAGGGTTGGATTCCGAGTTAAAAATTCTACAAAGACAAAAAGAAAGAGCCGAAAGCAGAAATCGCCCCACTGATTTGATCGATCAAAGAATAGCCGATAGGCAGCAAATAAATCAAAAAAGAATAGATGCTCTAGGATCAAAAAGAAAAGGGCTATTGGGTGTAAGAGGACAACAGGAAGGATCCAAAGATTCTTTTGAACGAACCAAAAATAGCATAACGGAGGAGATGAATGAAAAAATAAATAAGGATATTGCCCTGATTGAAAATCAGTTTAATTTCAAGGGATTGAAATACAGAGAATCTATTTTGGATGAAGAATTGGTAAAAATGAATGCGGATGTGACCGAAATTCAAAAAACAAGAGATGAAATATCGGCTGACGCCGCAGAAATGGGATATAGTGGATCGGAGCTTCGACGGGCGCTCAAAAGCCTCGATATTGAGTTAAAAAATGCCGCCAGAGACAGAGACCGAGTCTCTAAAGAACTATTTACTATTAGGAAAAGAATTGCCAGTGTCGAAGATAAAAAAGCCGGCTGGGAAAATCTGCGCGTAGCTCTTGGAGTTAATAAAGAAGAGATTCCAAAAGATCGCGCCATTGAGATTGAGTTGATGAAAAGCAGAAGCGAAAAGGAACAGTTGGATTACTTGAATCAGAAAGGCTTTCTGCAAAGTTTTATAGAAAAACAGTCTCCCGATTCTTATAGTCTTGATCCAGCCGCTTTTGGGGAGTTTTTCCGCAATATGCGCGACAATGAGGGATTTGACAAACTAGATCCGCAAGTACTTAGAAGTATGGCTGGGAAATTGCTGTTAGGAAAAAGAAAAAAAGAAAAAGAAGAAAAACTCTTAACTTCCAATGAAGCGGAAAAAGTACAATCTTTAGGAAATGAAGGAGAGGCTCTGTGGGATTATTCTTTCAAAGAAATTTCCGAAACAATAAATGATCCGGATCTGATATTAAATTTTGTTGCCTCTGATATTAGAGATGATATTTTGCAAGCTATTTTAAATGATCCCAATAGTTTGAGAAAGACATTGAGTGATGTGGGATATTCTTTTACCGATGAGCAATATGTTAAGCACAAGAAAGATTTTGTCAGAGTTTTACAGGAGAAAGCTAAGGAAAGATTTGCCAAGATTGTTAAAGATTTTCCAAAAAACAAGCAAAACGAATTTATAAAAGATACCGACCATAAAGCCCTGATCAATGATCTGGTCGGTGAAAATTATGTTTTATCCGATGCGGAAATTAATAGCTTCTTGGATCAGTATGGTTTTGACAAGATCAGAAGCGGAGATGTGGATGGGTATCTATCTGAAAACTTAAAAACATCGATCGAGGCTTTGGATGCCGACGGACAATTACAGATCCTAAGAAGCGATAAAAATCTAAAAAAGTTGCTGCAAAAATTCGGTTATAATAAAAGGACTAGGGGAAAGCTCGACAAAATGGAACCCGCCAGTTTTACCGCGTTTCACAATTTCTTAAAAGAACTAGGTTTTAATCAATTAAGTAATACTCCTGCTAATCCATTTCAAACCATAGTTAATCAATATATAGCGCGTAATCCATAATAATATGACAGACCAATCAACTGACGAAGAAAAAAATGATCAAGCAAGCGCCGGAGAACAAGAGCTGACAAAAAAAGCTCAAGCGCTAGCGGACGAGTTAAGAGAAAAAAACGAAGCATTTAATAAAAAATGCGGTACTTTGGTGTATGAATTAAACAGAGATTTGGATAAAGCCAACTTATTTTTGGATGAAAAAGAAAAAGAGTTTGAAGTATTTGAGGGAGAAAAGAAAAAAGAATTAAAAGAGGCTGAAGAAAAATATGACATTCCTTTGAGCGATTCCGAAAAAGAAGCTTATGATCTGGAAGATGAAGCGGTTGAAGAGGCTCCGGTCGCAGAAGAAGCTGTTTAATGATTTTGCGCTTATAAAAAAATTCAAGCCGCCCGGGTAAACCGGGCGGCTTTGTTGTGCATGTTGCGTAAAGCGTGATGGTCAGGCGCTTAGACAGTTGATTAGCGCGCCTACAGTTCTTTTTTCCGGAGAAGCGATGAGTGGCAGCGGAAAGCTTGCTTGACATTGACTGTCGCTGCATACCAAAGCCTCTATACCCACCGGTAGTTTTTCGATTGTCATAACCCCTTTGTTTCGGCAACGGTGCAGAATGATGATGTTCTCCCTCGTCACGGGCGTAATCAATCCTTCTCTGACGGAGGCTTGTAGTATTGGGAATATGATTTCTATCATGTCCCCTGTGATTTTTGTAAGCAGGAAACTTCTGACTCCGCTTTCGGTGGCATCGACCCTGATTTTTCTCTCGATATCTTCCATATCTTCCATCTCGGCGACGCAGAGATCGCAGAAGCCATCCTCGGTCAGCTCAAGTGGAAGGAAAGGTTTCCCGCATCCGCGACATTCTTCATTCTTCATCCTTTTCTCGCTTTCCGTCCGGTGGATGCCGGACTAGTGTATTTTTTGATCCTTTTCTCTCTTTGAAATTGGTTGTTAATGCGCGAAATGTGTGATAACTAACTTAATATAATTGTAGCATAAAGGGAGGAGATTGTCAATAACTTAGTTAGTTGAGCCATAATTTAAGTTGGAAAGCTGATCTTAACCAAAAACAAAAGCGCCCCAGTTAAGTGGCGCTTCTTTGATTCGCTTTCGCGTTTGCCCCTGTGGAGCGGTAATGATGTGGCGGATGTCAGACCAGAATGAAACTGTCGACAATCTTTCCGCCTTCGCCCAGAAGCGTGTATCCCCCAAGCTCGTCGCACTTGCCCATGTCGAAGCCGTGATATTCGGCGAGATAAAGCTCAACATAGGGAGAGTGGGAGATTACCAGCGCGCAGGCATCGTCGCCGATCTTGGCAAGCTGCTCGAAGATTTTCAGAATCCGTTTGCGCATCCCCTTGACGAGTTTCCTGTAGTCGTCGCCCGAGAGCTTTTTGCACATGGCCTTGTACACCGAGTCGTCGGCGTTTTTCACCAGTTGGCTGAATGTGGAGAGGTCGAACGCTTTTTTCAGCCACGAGATGTCGCCGAATTCGGGACAGGAGTAAACGATTCCCGGATTCTGCGCGTTCCCTTCGCAGATGAGCGCGCCCGTGGTAATGGTCCTGATTTCCTTCGATCCGGCGACTACCCGTATCGGCTTGCAGTTGCCGGGAAGCAAGAGATTCAGCGCATCTTCTCTTCCTTTGGGGGAGAGAAAATCGGTCCACCCCTTTTCTTCCCCTTTCTTTCCATGACGCAAAACCACAGCCCAGTTCATTCTGTTGGCCATTGTTGACCCCTTTCTGTCCCACCACTAAAGCGGGGAACTAGTGTATTTGAAATCAGTTTTTTATGTGCAATGTTACACTTAAAGTATAGCAAGAAATCAGCCAAAAGTCAAGAACTTTAGTTGGTTAAGCCATAATTAGTAAAAAAATTGCAAAAAGGCTATTTTGGAGATATAATTAGATGGAAAGGGTAATATAAGTTAATCTTTTACTATGAAGCAAGACACTTCTCAAAAAGACATTTATATAAAAAACTTTTCCGTCGAAAGGTGCGGATATCATATGATGACGCCGATCGTCTATGGCATACCAAATTGCCAGCGAATTTTGTTTGGTCAGAATGCTTCTCTGATATTAAAAGATTGTTTTTTTCGTATCGACGATGTCAATTTAACAGGGGGTTATTTTCATAAGAATCAGATCCGCGAACTTATCGAAAAAATTATTAACAAGATACTTGATAATCCCGAAAAGGTTGAGAAAATTGACAGAGAAACATATGATATTAATACTCAATATTTTGATTTTGCCAAGGAGATTTTAAAAAAAGATTTAACAAAATTATCAAATAAAGAACTCGGAGAGCTTTATTCAGAACTTTCAGAATGGCAAGAAAAAGCGCATCAACATGCCTTAACGACTACATGGTTTGTTGATAGCGATGGAGAAGATCTCTCTAAATTACTGATCAAAAAAACCAAAGAATTTTGTGAAAAGTCTGGAACATATATTAATTTTGCCAAAGCTTTTAGCGTGCTGACAACTTCTGACAAAGAAAGTCTCGGGGCAAAAGAAGAAATTGAATCTTTGAAGATTTTAAAAGAAATAATTGAAAATGAGAATGCTAAAAAGATGTTCGTTTCCCTTGAGGATTATAATAAAATTCCCGATGGTTTAGATAAAAAAATCGCTAAAAAAATTCAAGATCATTTTGAAGAATGGCGTTGGATGCGGTTTACTTACATGGGACCGGCTTATGATATAGATTTTTTTCTTCAGATCTGGGCTGGGTTAATTCGTCAGGGCATCGATGTTGATAAAGAAATAAAAGAACGGGAAGAGCGCTTGGCGGGAGTTCGCAAAGAAAGAACAGATCTTTTTGAAAAACTTAAAGTTGATAAGGAATTCCAAAGAATATATGATATCGCCGCTGATATTACTAATCTCAAAGGTTATCGCAAGGATTGCTCATTTTTTGGTTTTTATGTTTTAGATTCAATCTTGCGCGAGGCAGCCAAAAGATTATATTTATCTCTGGGTCAAATTCACCTTTTAGCTTTTTGGGAGTTGGAAAAGATTTTGATTCACGGCGAGGAAGTGGATATCAACGAAATTAACAGAAGAAAAAAAATCGTGATCCTAGTAAGTGAAGGTGATAAATACTATATTCTTTCGGGTCACCAGGCGCAGAAATTTTACGATTCCAAAAATATCGAAGAAATTAAGATTGATAAAAATGTTAAAGAATTAAGCGGCACCTGCGCTTGCTCTGGTGAGGCGAAGGGAACTGTTAAAATTGTTAACAAACCGGAAGAAATGGGAAAAATGAATCAAGGCGATGTAATGGTTTCACACACTACCTTTCCGAGCCTTGTTCCGGCTATGAAAAAAGCTTCAGCGATTATCACCGAAGACGGGGGAATTACCTGCCATGCAGCTATCGTTGCTCGGGAACTTGGAACACCTTGCATCACCGGCATCAAAACCGCCACTAAAGTTTTAGAGGACGGGGATATGGTGGAGGTGGATGCGGACAATGGAATAGTAAAAATAATAAAAAAAGCATGAGGTATGTTAAACTTTGGGCAAAAAGAGCCTATCCGCTATATCTAATGGCTATGGCCAGTCGTGGAGCGACAGCGGGATTAGCCAAGATATTTCCGGAGAGCAAACTTACCAACATTTATAATTTTTATACGAATGGCTACACGGACTATATTTTTGAAGAAGAAGAGATTGTAGAAACGGTTAATGCTATTTGCGAGAAAGGATTAAAAGATCCCGAGTTTCTCTATAGTATTTTTAAAACCTCTTATGCTAAGAGCATAAAACTGCATTCGGCTTATGAGAAATACAAAAATCAGAATTTGACAAAAATTAAAACAGAGGAGCTAATTCAAGTTCTCGAGGATTTTTATGAAGAATTCTGTGATTTTTATGCTTATGGAGGTGTCTCTATTCTAGTTGGTTATATCGATGATAATCCTATATATAAGAAAGCAGAAAGTCTTTTGAGAGATAAATTAAAGAATTCACCAGATAAATTTACCGAATATTGGATGGCGCTGACTCTGCCTCCCAAAAACAGTACGAAAGAGCAGCGCGAGATGGAAGTTTTGAAAATTGCTGAAAAAGCCAAAAAACAAGGTATCAAAGGCGAGAAAGCCATCGCAAAAAAATTTAAAAAAGAGCTAGATAGTTTGATGAAAGATTTTGATTATATTTCTTTTGACCTTTTTGATGCGCTTCTTTGTGATCTTGATTGCTGTATTGAGGATGTTGCAAAGGCAGTAGAAGAAGATGTGGAAAAAAGAATAGGAGAACTCAATAATTATGAAAAAAATACCCAGAAAGAGTTTGAAAAGATTTGCCAGGAATTAAAACTTTCTCCAGAAGAAAAAGAATGTTTTGAATTGATAAGAAACACGGGTTATTACAAATGGGCGAGAGAATATGAATTTATGGGTGCGCTTTATAATATTAAGAATGTTCAGGATGAATTGGGAAAAAGAGGAGGATTGATCTCCACCGAATCCAAATATATTTTGCCATCAGATCTCAAGGACAATTTAAAAGATTTAACCAAGCTAAAGAAAATAGCCCGAGATCGCATCATTTGTTCAATTTGCATAGCGGAGAGGAGTGGAAGGGTTAGTGTTTACAGTGGAGAAGAAGCGAAGAAGATTTATGCCAGTCTCGATTTTTTTAAAGAAGAAACCGATTTTCAGGGAAGCGAAATAAAAGGAACCCCAGCATACGCTGGAAAAGCGCAGGGAATCGTGCGAATCGTTAATTTTGTTCGTCATATAGACAAAATGGAGGAAGGCAATATTCTTGTTTCAGCAGCGACTAATCCAAACTTGCTTTCTGCAATGCAAAAAGCCTCGGCCTTTATCACTGATGAAGGTGGAATTACTTGTCATGCTGCGATAGTTGCCCGAGAACTCAAGAAACCTTGTATTACAGGAACTAAAATAGCTACGAGGGTGCTTCATGATGGGGATTTGGTTGAGGTAGATGCAAATACTGGAGTAGTAACATTAATTGGATAAAGATGAAACATTCTGCAGAATGGTTTTTGATTGAAGAAATAAATAAGGCGCATATTTTTCTTCTTGCCGGATGGGGGAGAAATTCGTCTAGAGATTTTGAAAAAGAGTTTAATGGCAATATAGAAGTTGGACTATTACATAGAGACGGAACTCTAGAATTGTATTTTAAGGATAAGGAATGGGAGCGCGCTGAGAAAAGCGTCTTTACCAAATCCTTAGAGGACTATCGGTTTCTTGAGTTTATCAAAAACAAAAATCAAGGAATTCAAAAACAACAATTTCGGCTTTGTAAGACCATCCAAAAGAAAGATCTCACATTGCTTTCCGACCAAAAACTAATTGAACTCTACTATAATTTTTCTGAAAGATTTGCTGAGTCAGTCTGTATAGGATGGATCGATATGGCGATGGAATTCCGGAACGGTACATTTTCGTCTTATCTTACTAATTATTTGAATAATAGAGTAAAAGAAAAAAGTTCTACTACCAGTGGCGCCGAAGCATTCAGCCTGTTTAGTACACCATCGAGAGTTACAATAGGCAAGAAAGAAGAAAACGACCTTTTGAAAATAATTGAAAAGATTTTGGAAGATAAAAAGACTTACAGTTTTTTTCAAAATCGAAGTATACAGGTGATTGATAAGGGATTGGATGGAATTAACAAGAAAATTAATCAACTTCTCGATAACCATGTAAAACAATACAACTGGATATTCTTTATGTATACCGGCCCTGAATGGACGAGGACTGATTTCATAAAAAGAATAAAAGAGGATCTGGGCAAGGATGATATTAGTGTTGTGATAAAAAATTCCAAATTCGAACAGGATGAGATTAATAATAGACGAAAGTATTTATCTAAAGAACTGGCAATAGACACAAAACATCTTAAACTTCTAGAGTTGTCTAGTGAGATGGTTTTTAATAAGGATTTGCGAAAGCACTCTATATTTTTCTCGTGCTTTGTTGTGAGAAGCATATTTCAAGAATTAGGAAAAAGAATCGGGATTCGGTACGAGGATTTGCGCAGAGTTCTACCTTGGGAGCTTTATGAATTATTCCAGAAAGGTGAAATAGATAAAATTAAACAAGAAATTAAAAAGAACAAAGAGGTGCTGATGCTTTTTAAAAATGGTAAATGCACGAAACTTTTTGGTTCTGCAATAACAAGGTTTCTTAAAAATAATGTTATAAAGGAAAAAGTGGGATTGATGACCGAACTAAAGGGAAGCTGTGCTTTTCCGGGATCTCTTCAGGGAGTGGTAAAAATTATAAATGGAGTTGAAGATATCCCAAAAATAAAATCTGGCGAGATATTGGTTGCCCACCAGACAAACCCCGATGTTGTAATGGCAATGAAGAAAGCCTCCGGGTTCATCACTGATCTGGGTGGGATTACCTGCCACGCAGCTATTGTTGCTAGAGAAATGAAAAAACCTTGCATCGTCGGCACGAAAGTTGCTACGAGAGTTTTGAAAGATGGAGACATAGTTGAAGTGGATGCGGAGAAGGGGGTAGTTAAGATTTTAAAATAACAAATAATTTAGCAGTATGGAAATTAAGGACCTAAAAAAATATAATTGGCTTTTGATGGAAAAACTAGAAAAATGCCCACTTTGGCTTGCTTGGTCTCCTTTATCTGCCTTTGCTTATTTATTAGAAAAAGAAATTGGTGTTGGTATACAGCACGCCTTTTTTATTACCCAAAAAGGAAATTTTTACATGTATTTTGTAGAGAGCGAGTTTCGAAAAGGCGGGGAAGTGGTTTTGGGTAAAACCTTAGAAGATTATAGATTTTTGAAAAAGATATTGGATGATATTGAAGATTTAAGTAAAAAACTAATTGATTATGGAGAAAAACTACAGAAGTTGACTCCCTCTAAGATGACAGATAAAGAACTAGCCGAGGACTTTAAGAAATTTTATCAAATCCATGAACCCTTATGGGTAAAAGGACAAGCGGTAAATTATCTGGAACATGAAAGCAACTTTCTTTCTAGCGCAGTTCGAGAAATGCTGAAAAAGGAGGGAGTAATGGTGAATGAGGTAGAGCAAGTCTTTGCTATCATGGTCAATCCGGAGGTTTATAGTTACGCTCAAAAAGAAGAACAAGATCTAATTAATATAGCAGTTTCTGATAAAATGGACGAAAAAAATCTCTATGAACATTGGAAAAAATATTGTTGGACGGGTTATGATTGGATGGGACCCGTTTGGAGCAGGGAATATTTTGAAGAACGATTAGACCTATTAAGAAAGGATAACTCGATCAAGAATCACATTAAGTCAGAATCTGATTATTCGAAAGAAATAATTAGAAACAAAAAAGTATTAATTAAAAAGTATGGTTTCTCACAGCAATTACTGAATCTTATCAAACTTGTTGAGAGAATAATTTATCTAAAAGGTTTCCGGGTGGATGCATCATGGTTCGGCTATTATTCTTTAGAACCAATATTTAGAGAGATTGCTAAAAGATACGGATTAAGTTTACGGCAATTGCAATATGCAACCCCGGAAGAAATAATGAATTTAAGATTTGATCCAGATTGTTTAAATCAGCGCTGGCAATCAAGCGCGATTGAGGCGGAAAACGGCAAGGTCAGAGAGATAGATGGTAAAAAAGCCAAAGATTATTTAATAGAAATAGAAAGATTAACTTTTTCTGATCAGTCCGGGATAGATCAATTAACTGGCGATTGCGGATGCCCCGGTTACGCCAAGGGTTATGTTAAAGTTATTAACGCACCCAGCGATATGAACAAAATGAGAGAAGGGGATATTATGGTCTCACACATGACTAATCCGGCTCTAGTTCCGGCAATGAGGAAAGCATCAGCTATTATAGCCGATGTAGGAGGGGTTACCTGCCACGCGGCAATAGTTTCACGCGAACTCAAGCTCCCTTGTATTATCGGTACCAAAATAGCTACCAAAGCCCTTCATGATGGAGATTTAGTGGAGGTAGATGCAAATATGGGTATAGTTAGAATTTTGGAAAAGTAGGATAGTGATGTAGAATATTTTTAACCGCATCGATTTCGATGCTTTTAAACCCATCGAATTCGACTGGTTTAAAGTTATGGAATTCAATAACATTAGAGTAATTCTAATTAAGGCGAATTTGCCATAATTGACTTTTTCGAATTCAAGATAATTAAAAATAAAAAACAAAATATGCCAAAAGAACAAAAAATAAATGTCAAAGGAACGGATATAGTCATTTTTTCTATAGGAGAAGATGAATATATTTCTATTACAGATATAGCCCGCTACAAAAATCCTGATGAGCCTAAAGATGTTGTTAAAAATTGGATGCGAAGCCGCAGCACCATTGAATTTATGGGACTTTGGGAAAAAATTCATAACCCCGAATTCAAAGGGGTCGAATTCGACCCCTTTCTTTATCAAGCGGGGAGCAACTCTTTTGTTCTTTCACCAAGTAAGTGGATAGAGGCTACTAATGCGAAGGGGATAATTTCTAGAGCAGGAACCGGTGGAGGTACATTTGCTCATCGAGATATTGCATTTGAATTCGCTTCTTGGATAAGCGCAGAATTTAAACTATATTTATTAGTTGAATTCCAGCGTCTTAAACAAGATGAAAATGAGCGTTTCAAGCTTGAATGGAATCTACAAAGGACATTGGCAAAAATAAATTATAAAATTCATACTGATGCGATAAAAGAAAAACTGATTCCACCCACTCTTTCAAAAGATCAAATTAACGCAAAATATGCCAACGAAGCTGATCTTTTGAATGTAGCTTTGTTTGGATTTACAGCTAAATCTTGGCGCGATGCTAACCCGAATCTTGAAGGCAATGTTCGCGATAATGCCACAATCGAGCAACTGGTTGTGCTTTCAAATATGGAGAGTATCAACGCTACCTTGATTCATCAAGGATTAAATCAAAGTGAACGGTTAATTCAGTTAAATAGTATCGCCATAACTCAAATGAGATCACTTTTGGGAAGCAAGGAAACAAAAAAGCTAAAATCTTAGTCTATAATTAAAGATGGAGATTTAGTTGAGGTAGATGCGGAGAAGGGGATTGTCAAAATAATTAAATAAAAAAACTATTTACACTATTTTAAAATCAATGTACAATTAAATTGTACAATATAATTAAGCAATGAAAATGACAACTCAAATTGTAGAGTCCACAACCTTTCGCAATAATATGGCGGATGTTTTGAGCGAGGTAGAGAAGAAAAAAAGCATTATGATTGTGGCAAAAAGGGGAAAACCTATCAGCGCTATCGTGAGTCTCGATCTTATGGAAGATCTGCTTTCTCTGTCCAGCGGCAGGTATCTAAAGGACATAAAGGAAGCCAGAAAACAATATAAGGAAGGCGCTTTTTTGTCTCATAAACAGGTTTTTGGCGACCTTTAAATTGCGAATATACTATGAAATATGATCTATTTTATACAAAAAAGGCGGTTGATGATATTAAAAAACTGGACTCTCTAACACGAAAAAGAATCGGCAAAAAACTTCTGGGATATTCCAATCATCTTTTTGAACATGCGATAAAACTGACTGATTCTAAAATTGGCGGCTACCGGTTTAGAATTGGTGATTATAGGGCTGTTTTTGATATTAAAGGAAACAAAATTATTGTTCTCAAAGTAAGGCACAGGAAAGATATTTATAAAAAATAACCCAATAGCTTTTTGGATCTATTTTTGCTAAAATGAACTTATGAATGATATTTTAATTGTCCGCGATAAAATAGAGCTGGACGAAATAAAAAGATTGGCTCAAGCAACCTTTGGAGATATGGTCAAGGCGGTGGTTGATGTTGAGAAAGAAATCATGGCGGTTGGTGGGGAGTTGCATGCTGATGCGGAGGCGCTGCTTCTTGAAGATGGTTCGAAACAGGTAAATCTCTGGGGATTCAACATTTATCCCGAGAAAACAAAAGAAGAATGGCTGGAATATGATTCGATGGTAAATATCAAGCCGGGTATGGGAAACCGATCGAGAAATATAGATAGCGAAGAAGTTAAAGAAAAAATAGCGGAAATAGTCAAGAAATTGATAAAGTAAAAACATGACGGATCTAAAATATCACAAAAACTTAACCCAAAAAGCATGGGCGGCAATGGGTATTAATGGGATGATGGGCAACATCGGAAGCGAAATTTCCCGGGCGCTTCATTGGCAAAATAAAGGCGATCCGATCTCTTGCCAAACAGCCATTGAGCGCGCTTTGGAATTGACCGATTTGACCTTAGAATCGGTTAAATCTTCCAGTCAAATCAAGGAAGTCGCGCGCTTTCGCGAAGTTTTGGGAGACATTTACAGTTCCGGTGGAGCTGAATATAATTCGAATCTCGAAGATCTGGATAAATACACCCTCCAATTTGCTTTGGCAAGCAGGATGGGGAAATAGATGGAAATAAAGGGATAGTCAAAATAACTGAATACTATGTCCAAAGCAGTCGTTACTAACAATCAGCCCTCGATCACCGAATGGTTTGCGGTTCTTGGCGATAAGAAGAAATCGGACGAGTTGAGGGAGGAAGATAATCACAAACATCAGCGCTTGGAATTGTTGTATCAAAAAATCGGGCTGGAATACGAAAGGCCGGAAAGATGGTCGGCCGAGGATTTGAAAAATAAAACTCCAGAGGCAGTGGAGTTGTTAAATTCGCGCGGAGATGAGCTCTGCGCTTTTCGTTTGGTCCCGAAAGATGACAAGCTTCCGAAATTGCGCAACCGGGGTTTAAATATCGCCGATACCTATAAATGGTTTTCCGACCTTAACATAAACTATAAGGACTATGATGTTTTTGTCTGTCCGCACACCGGAGAAATTCTTTGGTCAGCTATTTTTATTGTTAATGATGAGGCTATTTTTGGCGAAATAATCCGCGGGCTTCATTCTCAATTAACTCACGGTGAAACGGAAAATGAACTGATTCAATTTCGTTATGATTATGATTTGTGGCAATGGTCGGCGGATGATAGCGAAGCCAAAGATTTAGTTACAAAAATGGTTGAGAAACTTTTGGTTAAAGATAAAAAAATCCAAAAAGAATTATCCCAAGAGTTAAATGCCAAATTTTCACATAACTATTTAGCGGGTTATTTCGAAGCGACAGTTTGGCCGGGAAATAAAATTTATTTTATCGATTATAGTCGGATTTTAGCGGATTATATCAAAACACCGCCAGCATTCGAATTAAGCGGAAATGTTGCGAACGATATTTTAAAAGGCATAACAGCCAATGCAGGTACAGCGAAAGGCAAAGTTCGCATTGTTAATGAGAAAAATATCGAAACAGTCGATTTTCCAAAAGGCTCAATTCTGGTTTGCGATATTACTGATGTTCGATTTGTGCCTTTAATGCAAAAAGCCGGCGCGATTATCACCGATCGCGGAGGCATCTTATCCCACGCGGCAATAGTCGCGCGCGAAATGGGGAAACCGTGTATAATAGGAACAAAGAACTCGACAAAGGTTTTGAAAGATGGAGATTTGGTTGAGGTGGATGCAAATGCAGGGGTTGTTCGGATTATTAAAAAAATTAAAACTTAGTTATTCATTTAGCTTTTAGAAAAGATGAAATGGAGTGATGCCCGCCTCGGGAGGGCAGATAAGGGGATAGTGAAAATTTTAGATAATTAGAACTTTATAAAGTTTCTAAAATTTGACAAACTTTATAAAGTTATGCGTTGGCAGATAAAAAATAAAATTAATACAAAATATGCCAGAAGAAGATAAAATCAATAAACAAATAGCGATTTTTAAAAGCAAGGAAATTCGTAGAACTATTCATAATAATGAATGGTGGTTTTCGGTGGTAGATGTGGTAAGCGCACTGACAGGTGAGAATGATTTTACGAAATCAAGGAAGTATTGGAATAAGTTAGCCCAACGATTGCGCGAAGAAGGAAGCGAGGTGGTGACAAAATGTCACCAACTGAAATTAATGGCTTCAGATGGTAAAAACTATCTGACTGACTGCGCTAATACGGAGAGTATTTTTCGTCTTGTTCAATCCATCCCTTCTCCGAAAGCCGAACCATTTAAGCGTTGGTTAGCAAAGGTGGGCTATGAAAGAGTTCAAGAAATTGAAGATCCGGAATTAGCAACAAAGAGAACGAGAATGTTGTATCAACTAAAAGGATATTCAGATGATTGGATTGAGAAAGGGATGCGCGGCATCGCGATTCGCGAGGAATTGACTGATGAATGGAAAAACAGGGGAGCCGAAAGTCAAAGTGATTATGAAATTTTAACAGCCGAAATATCCAAAGCCACTTTTGGTGTTACGCCTTCTGACTACAAAAAACTGAAAGGCTTGGAACGAGAAAACCTAAGAGACCACATGAATGATCTGGAATTAATTTTCTCAATGCTAGGCGAGCGAGCAACCACCGAAATCACTCGAATTCAGGAATCTCACGGCAAAGAAAAATTAAAGTCCGATGCTCAAAAAGGCGGACAAATCGCCGGCGATGCTCGCAGGAAACTTGAAATTGAAACCGGTAAAAAGGTTGTGAGTGGGGGAAATTATATTGGGAAAAGAGAGAAAGAAATTAGGAAGCTAAAAGCTTGATTATATTTGAGGTGGATGTAGATAAGGAAGTTGTTAAAATATTAAAAAAATGAAAAAAACAAATTTAGAAACAATTTTAGACAAAAATTGGGTTTACTTGGTAAATAGACCATATAACCTTTTTGGAGCCTCGCTTTACCAAAGATGGTTTGATCCGCCACAAATTTATAATTTATTTGGCGTTTCTATTCCTGACAATTTATATATTGAAGAACATCCCAATCTGGTAAGGCGCTATGTTATTGAGGAGCAGCAAAGGACTTTTCAATCCAGAATAAAAGAAATTTTAGAGAATGACAGAAAAAAAGCCAAAGAGATTTTAGAGCGGGGGATTGAGCTTAGTGAACAGGTTAAAGAGTATCTGGCAAAGTCGCCTTTTTCCAACTTAAATTCAGCAGTCGATTTTTTAGTAGAGCTTGCGCTACATGCTACTGTTTTTTCATACTTTTCTTATCCTTTATTAGAGCAATCCGGTGATCAAGAGCTTCTAATGTTAGCAGAAAAATTGCGTTCCATATCTTATTATCCGGAAGTGGTAGATAAAATCATCAACCCTTTAGCCGAAAAAGAAGCAAGTGACACATACCAGTTTCTGACGCTTTCCGAGGTTTTAACTGGCGATACAAAAATGGCTGCCGAAAGAATAAAAGCGAGCGAGGAAGGTAAAAGATTTGTTTACGCTAAAATTGCCGAACAAGAATTTGTTGAATATGTAGATGATGCGATGGGTGTCATTTCTAATCTTGAAGAAACAGAAATTGGTCAAAATGTGAAGGGGCAAGTGGCTTATCCCGGCAAAATAATCGGAAGAGCAAGATTGGTTTTAACCTCGGACTTAAACAGTGATTTCGGTGAGGGAGATGTTTTGATTGCCGCAACTACCAATCCAACCTTGATGTCTCTAATTAAAAAAGCGGGCGCTATTGTTACGGATGAGGGTGGCATTACTTGCCATGCGGCGATTATATCGCGAGAGCTTAAGAAACCTTGCATTATTGGTACTAAATTTGCCACTCACGCATTTAAAGATGGAGATTTGGTTGAAGTAGATGCAAATAATGGTATAGTTAAGATAATAAAATAATCAAAGCAATATGGTCTTAAATCTGGCGGTTCAACAACGAGAAGGCGATGACTTTTCTCGAGAAAATGTTAATGGAACAGGCAATGTTAGTCCTGAATTATATCTTTTCATGCGCAATTTTAAGTATCTAAAGAGTAAGGGTCCGGTTAGAATCGAAGATTTTGGTTCATTATCAGTTGAAGCATCGAATGCCGGAGAAATGTCAGATGAAGAAAAGAAAAAACTGACTGATATGCATGTGGAGAACAGGTCTCATATTTCAGAGGAATATACGAAAGATATACGAAAAACATTTGAGGGGCTTTTGAATAAAGACAATTTGTTTTATATTCTCTGGTTTAACAAAAAAGACATCCTAGCTTTTATTCGATTACAAAAGGACAAAAGGGAAGGTCATAAAGCAATAGGATCTCTTAATATTGCCGAGGGAGCAAAGAATCTTGGTATGGGTTCTATGTTTTTTGAGAAAGTCCTATCCATAGAGTCTAAAAACAGCGTTTTACATAGTAACACCAACCCATTTTATGATTTTTTTAAACATCATATCGAAGATTATGGATTTAACGCCGAAGAAATTGCTCCATATGGTGATAGCGGAGAGATGCATGTGAATATGACGCTCGATAAAAGCGAAAATGAAAAATTAGTCAGCCGTCATAGAACAAAAACAGAAATTGTTCAAGATTTTGAAAATGGTGTTAACATGGATGAATATGAAACCTATTCTTTTGATCTTAAAAAAGAAAAAAAAGAATTTTTAGACTTACTCAAACAAAAGCTTAATAATGAAAAGAAACTGTTGACTAGATATATACATTCAGAAGAAGATCCAGAAAAAATCTATATAGTAATAGAAAAAAAAGAAGCAAAAAAGTAAAATAATCAATTTAGTCAGGAGGAATCATGAATCAGTTTGAAACTATGAAAGGGCCAGAATATGACCCAGGTAAAGTATTGACAGAAAATCTGGAAAAAGTTAAGGCGGAGTATCCGGAACTCGGAAAAAATGTGGAAATAACGATTGAAATTGCTCGGCATGGAGAAAAGACTTCAAAAGGGGCATTATCTTCAGAAGGGGCAAAACAAGCAGCGGAGCTTGGAAGAACATTTCCCGAAGGTATAGATAGAACTATTGGTTATGGTAGTTCACTAGAACAGGGCGGAACAAGAAGGGCATTGGATACGGTAAAAATAGCTCTGGAAAATGCTCCTGAAGTAAAGAGTATGGGTTTGGCTGAAATAGAAAGGATTGGAGAAGATTTGGATTTTAAGAAGCTTAAAAACCCATGGCCGTCGCAGCCGAATAAAGATGCTGCAGCAAAAGGAAAAGAAATGGGTTGGGATAGTCACAAGATAGATACTGTTGGAATGAACGAAACTTTTAAAATCTCCCCGGAATCCCTAAGAGAAACCGCTTCAAAATTTGCTCATATAATAAAATTTTTATTTAATTCAGCGTCTATTTCCAAAAATGGAGAAAAAATTTTTTATCCTGTAATTGCGCACGGTATGGGTTCCGAGTCTCTTCTAAAATTAGCACTTACGCGAACAAACAAGGAAACAGGTGAAAAAATCCTTGGCTTTGACAGTCTGGAAGAAATTGGCGGTGCGTTTGTCTCTACTGAAGCCGTGGATCTATTAACAAAAACAGATGAGAATAAAAATATTACCAATATAGAGGTAAATTTTAAAGATCCCGCCCGAAGGAAACTATTGGAAGGTTATGACCTTTCGATTGATATGGCCAAAATAGAAGAACTCGATGCTGCATATGAGAAATACCAATAAATAATTTTCTATGCAATTTCTAAAACCATTCAAAGAACTCGGTTACAAAAATGTAAACATTGCCGGGGGGAAGGGAGCTTCGTTGGGTGAAATGCTAAGTGCTAAAATTCCCGTGCCGGATGGATTTGTGGTGCTTTCCACCACTTTTGACCGGTTCATCGAAGAAACTGATATTAATATCGAGATTGACGCGCAATTAGCAAAAGTGAATAAAGACGATGTGAATAGCGTGGATGAGGCTTCGCGCGTTATCCAAGAATTGATTCTAAAAAGAAAAATGCCTAAAGACATCGGCGATGAGATCATGAAACAATTCAAAGCGCAAAAATTGGATTTAGTAGCAGTTCGTTCATCAGCAACAGCCGAAGATTCGTCGTCAGCTTCTTGGGCGGGAGAATTGGATAGTTTTCTGATGGTAACTGAAAAGAATTTGCTTGATTGCGTCAAAAGGTGTTGGGCGTCTTTATTTACACCCCGGGCGATATTTTACCGCATTGAAAAAGGAATGTCTGACATTAAGGTTTCGGTTGCGGTGGTGGTTCAAAAAATGGTAAAAAGCGAAGTTTCCGGAATCGCTTTTACGGTTCACCCCGTAACACAGGATAAAAATCAAATGATTATCGAAGCGGGTTATGGTTTGGGCGAAGCGATTGTAGGAGGATTGATCACTCCGGATGCTTATGTCGTTGATAAAAAATCCAAAGAAATTATCGACATTAATGTTGCCGAACAAGAAATTAAAATTGTGAGAGATAGCAAGGGTTTGACTAAGGAAAGTAAAACCGCCGCAGATGAAAGAGAATCGCAAAAATTAAACGGCAAAGAGATCTTGGAATTAGCCGAAATTTGTATTAATATAGAAAGGCATTATAAGTTTCCTTGCGATATAGAATGGGCGAGGGAAAAAGGCAAGTTTTATATCGTGCAAAGTCGTCCAATTACAACACTTTAGTAAGTGGTAGGTTGTAAGCAGGTAAGTTGTAAGCAATTTCAAGATAAAAATAAAAACCCGCCATCGCTCAATCTCTTGCAGTATTCTTAATCTAAGAAATCTGCAAATAGATTTCGCTCTAGGCGGGCAGGCAAGAACAAAATGTGCATATTTCGTAAAAAGAAAAAGGTGGGGTTAGCTTTAGGTTCCGGAGGGCCGAGAGGATTGGCGCATATTGGCGTTATTAAAGTTCTTTTGGAAAATAATATTCCAATTGATTATATTGCCGGTTCTTCTGTCGGCGCGATTGTGGGTGGACTTTATTCCTATTTTGGCGATATTGAAAAATTGGAAAAGTATTTTGCCAAATTGACCTACAAAGATATGTTGGAAATTTTTTCCGATCCACGCTTTGCCCATGGAGTTTTTAAAGGAGAAAAAGCCCTCAAGTTTTTAAGAAAAACCGTTGGGAATAAAAGAATTGAAAAATTGAAAATTCCTTTTACGGCTATCGCCACCGACCTTAAAAATGGGGAAGTGGTTGAGCTAAATAAAGGCGACTTGGCGATGAGTATTCGAGCCAGTGCTTCGATTCCGGTATTTTTCCGGCCGATAAAAATCGGCCGGCGGTATCTTGTCGACGGTGGCAATGCGGTGCCGGTTCCGGTTGAAACGGTGAGAAAAATGGGTGCCGATATTATCATCGCGGTTGATTTGGATAATTGTTATGTTTCGCCAAAAAATTACATGCAAGATGTCGAAAAAGCTTCCATGACGCAGATTGCCGAAAGAGCGCTCGATATTCTTTCTTATTCCCTCGCAAAAGAAAACATCAAAAACGCCGACATCGTGATAAATCCCGATGTTTATGATGTAGGCTGGAGAAGATTTGTAAATGGGGGAGATATTATTAGGAAAGGAGAAGAAGCGGCCAAGTTAGTTTTGGAAGAGATAAAGAGAGCCATAAAATAAGTTCAAAAACCCAAAATACTTGCAAAGATACCAATTTTTTGGTATCATTTTTTTAATGCGCTCAAAATATTTGGGCCTGAACATTAATAGTTGTAAAAAAATAAATAGAGAGGCGAGGTCATGACAATTGTTTGGAGAACTGTTTATTGTACTTTCTGTGATGCTCCTTTTAAAGTGTTGGATATAGAATCCCTACTACCGCCACATAACCACAATGGGAGACAGTGCTTGGGAGTAGGTTTTAGCGGCCTAAGCTCTCCCTTGTCGGGTAGTACGACAAAGGTACAAGGAGGCAAAGAACATGTCAGCTGAAGGATTGTGCCCAATTTGCAAAAAGGTTGTGCCGGTTGACACTGATGGCCGCGCAAAGTAACATCTGAACTCGCGAGAAAGATTCGGCGTTGTTTCGGAAAGGCCGTGTTCGGGCTACTACGAGAAAGCTTTTCCTTATACGGTCGAGGGTCTTTCAATGGTTCTTCATGGACATATAGGTCCGGAAACACCTGACAAAACCAGCGGAAGACTTTTCTTTCTGGAAAACGGCCAGAAAAGAGAATTAGAAGAAAAAGCAGCGACTTTTCGTTTTTGGTACAAAAAATTACGATTCATAGTCGAACCTTACGGCGTGAGAATTCTGCGCCAGAACGCCGAAAAACGGGTCGATCAACATGAAACTTGCGATGGTAATCACTCGCTTTGGGTTGGCGAAAAAAAGCCAAAATCAAAGCGCCAAAAGCAATAAAAGGGCTCCCGCGAGGGAGCCCTTGAAAGTTTATTTTACTTCTTTATTTACCCAATCAGTATAATTTTTATTTGCCTCAACATCAAATTTCATTATACAAGGTATTTTATAAGGATGAAGCTTGGTTACTTCTGATTTAACTTTTTCCCAATAGCTTCCCTTAGTTTTTAGGATTGAAACAATCTCTTTTGAATTTTCAATTTTATCTTTCCACCAGTAGGCGCTTTCAATCGGGAAAAAGTTAGCGCAGGCAATCAAACGATTTTTCATCAAAAAATCCGCAATTTTCTTAGCTGTTTTCAAATCCGGATATGTTATGTAGATGATTATGAAGCTCATATTATTATTCAAAATCACTTTGCTGGAGTTTTGATTGGCGTAAAATAGATCTAAAGGTTCCGTACACTATTTCTTTTCCGTGAATGGGGACAATGACAGTTAGAGGAGGAATACTATTTTTTCTATATTTAGAGTGAGAACCATTTTGAGAAACAAAAAAGAAGCCCTTATCGACAAGGACTTTTAAAATCACCTTAAGTTTAATTGGTTTAGGCATGTTGAAGCTGAAGTTTTACTAAAGTGAGAGATGGATTTTTTATCTCTGACTTTTTTGGTATAGGGATATCTTCAAAATAAAGCTCCAAAGCTTCTTGCAACATTTTTAGAGCTTCTTTTTTTGTTTTACCGTAACTCGCAACATCTACATCTAAACATTGGGAAACATAATATCTCCCCTCTTTCCAAACTACCGATTTTAGATCAATTTTTTTCATAATTTTTATTGTTTGCTTTATTTTAAACAAAAGAAATAAATAAGTCAAATTTTCACCACAAAAAAACAGCCCCATTTCTGGGACTGTTTTTTTGTATCTATTAGTCTCTGAAGTCTCTTCGAGGAGCTCCACCGAAATCTCTTCGTGGGGGTCTCTCTTCTTGAGGTCTTGCTTCGCTAACGATAACTTTTCTACCACCGATTTCTTGTCCGTTGTACATCTCGATTGCAGCTTTTGCGCCGTCTTCATCGGCCATTTCTACAAAGCCGAAACCTTTTGATCTACCAGACATTCTGTCAGTGATGATGGTTGCTGTATCTACTGCGCCTGCTTTTGAGAAGAGTTCTTTCAACTCATCAGCAGTAGTAGAATAAGGCAAACCACCTACATAAAGTTTTTTGCTCATTTTCGTCTAAATTTATTAATTATTACTTTTGTAAGGCGACCTTTCTTACTGACTTTTGCCTTACAAGAAATAACATTATACGGGGCAAACTCACTTAAGAAAACTTACAACTGGGGTCATTATATAGCATAATCAGGAAAATAGCAAGGAGTATTATTAAAAAAGGTTTTTCGTGATATAATATATTTGCTATCCTCCTTCGTTGCTTACTGAAAAACGAATTAAATTCTGTTATTTCAGTAGCGCGCTTCGGCGGATGACACTATAATATTTTTTAATCTAAGGTGTGTTATGTTCTACGATGAAGCGAAAGTAAAAGTTAAAGCCGGGGATGGGGGCAATGGGGTTGTCTCATTTTTTCGTACAAAAGGAATTACCCATGGCGGGCCGGATGGCGGAGATGGCGGAGCGGGGGGCAATATTTTTGTAGAAGCGACGGATAGCGAAAACACGCTTTCTGATTTTATTCATCAAAAAGAATTTGAGGCAGACAATGGGAAGCCCGGCGAAAAACAAAGAAGGCACGGCAAAAACGGAGAAGATTTAATTTTAAAAGTTCCAGTCGGCACAGTTTTTTTTCGAACCAATATAAACGACAAGGATATATTTATTTTTGATTTGAATAAAAATGGTCAAAGGGAATTGTTAGCTCGCGGTGGTAGAGGAGGATTTGGCAACGCGCATTTTACTTCGTCAACTCGTCAGTCGCCTAAATTTGCCGAGCTGGGTTCTCCCGGAGATGAATTTAATATCAAAATGGAATTGCGATTAATCGCTGATGTTGGATTGATCGGATACCCAAATAGCGGCAAATCCACCTTGCTTTCTCGCGTAACTTCGGCTCGACCAAAGATTGCTAATTATCCGTTCACCACCATAATTCCCAATCTAGGGGTAATTGAAAGAGGTAAAACCAGATTGGTTTTAGCCGATATCCCAGGATTAATTGAAGGAGCTTCTGCCGGAAAAGGGTTAGGCCATGAGTTTTTGCGCCACATTCGGCGCACTCGTCTTCTAGTTCATCTGATCGACGGGACGGAAGATGATTGGGTAAAAAGGTATAAGGAAATTCGAAAAGAACTAGGGGAATTTGATAAAGAAATTCTTAAGAAAAAAGAATTGATTGTTGTGAATAAAATTGATGCGGTAGATAAGGAAGAAATTAAGGAGAAATTAAAGGAAATTAAAAAGAAATTAAAGATTAAGAATGTCTACCCCATTTCAGCGGTTACCGGCGAAGGTGTGAAAGAATTGTTTAATGATGTATTTGAAATAGCTTCCAAAACCCCTGTTCCTGAAATTGATATTAAGGCCGAGAAAATCTTCACCTTCGCGGATGTTGATCCGAGAGCATTCGACATTGTCAAAATCAAAAAAGGATTCCGAATTTATTGTAAAAAAGTTGATGAGATCGCAGAACGGACAAACTTCACCAACTGGGAAGCGGTGGAAAGAGTTCGTGATGTGATGCAAAAATTGGGGATAGTTAAGGCTATGATAAAGCAAGGTTTACAACCGGGAGATATGGTATGGGTAGGGGATAAAGCCATAGAGTGGTAGCATGTCTCTATCCTTACTAAAAATTATCTTTGATTTTGTTCTTCAAATGGCTTCCGATTTCTTTTCCCACTTCCCGATACATTTTTCCTCTATGTTTCAATCCTTGTTCCAGACCCATTTTCTGCTCTTTCATGAGATGTGAGACGCCGGGTAAAAAGACCTTTTTGACCCGAGCTTTTTTCTTCTTAAAATGATTTTTGAGCGCGATTTCCAGACCGAAACGGCTATCTTTAATGTTAGCGTCCTCAATTAAATACTTGAAAAAAGCTTGCTGGCCGGAAAGATTTGAGCCGGCTTTTTGAATGAAGCTCATCCAAGCTCTTTTCTCATGCTGGATAACGCCGACGCAAACATGCACCCCTTCATTTTTCAGAGGTGTAATTATCTTCTCCAAATGTTCTCTTGAAACACCAATTAGATCCGCATCCAGCATAACAATAACCTCGCCGGTAGCTTTTTGCAATCCTTGCCAAACAGCTCCACCTTTGCCGACATTTTGTTCCAAATCGATAAAGTCAATTCCACCAATTCGCTTCAATATATAGGGTGTCATGTCGGTTGAGCCGTCGCTAATCACAATAATCTCGTCAAAAAGTCCAATTCCTTTGACGACTTCGACAATCCCAAAAATAGTTTTTTCTTCATTGTAAGCGGGAATGACACAAGATATTTTCATATTTTTATAATACATTAAAACAACATTGTTGCAATCCTATAATTTACTTTTTGGCTTGACCAATGGCTTTTTATATGATTTTATGGTAGATAAAAGAAACCGATATTTTTTCAGAAAACATGCAAAAAGAAGGAAACTGTCGGTAATCAAGATCATTTACAAAAAGATTCAAAAGTGAAACATACATCTTGAGATGCTTATAAACTGGCACGGCCAGGAAAATCAAAATGGAGGAATATCATGCCGGATTACAGTATGATCAGCTTGGAAGATTTGCTGGAAGCGCTGAAGAAAATGCGGAACCCGGACTTCGAAATAGCCGACGGCGAGCAGTACCCGTTCGATGTGACCATCATGAGCGAAGGTGCCGAAGCGCCAAAGATTTTCGGCGTTGTTGTTACCAAAGACGGTGTCATGATCGAGGAAGATAAGAAGACGGGCATCGAAGATGCTGTGGATATCGATATTCTCCTCGGTGGCGTCAAAACGCTCGTTGAAATGCAGATCGGCGGTCTGGAAAAGGCCATCCAGCTTATATCCTACGGCAGCATCTACACCACCAACCCCGCCACGGTACAGATGTGGTTCAAACTTTTCCAGATTGGCGAGGAAGCGCTCGAGAAGGCGCTCACCGCGGTCGTCGAAACCGATGCACCGTCGCCGGCGACACGGTGGCCGGTGGAGGATTGAACCGGCGCAACACTATTATCAAACATGTAATACCCGAAGGGGCTGCGAAAGCGGTCCCTTCATTCGTTTAAGAAAAAAATCTAACAATTAAGGGAATGCGCTAAGGGGAGAATGGGACATATTCGCGGTCAAAACCTGATACCTATTATTTTAGATCTAATGGGCATGGCGGAATTAGCGGAATTATATGGAGCTTAGAGTTTCAGTGCAATTTTTTTTGCATCAAATATGAACTTCCTTGTTCTTCTATAATTTTATAACCAATTCTTTTGTACATTGCCAAGGCAGGATTATCAACAAAAACTCGCAGTTTTATCATTTTGAGACCTTTCCTTTTTATAATCCTTTCAAGTAACTCCATAATTTTAGTACCAATTCCTCTGCCTCTAAATAAACCCGAAATTTGTAAATCCCCTAGGTGCCAGTTATTTTCTTTAAATGAAAGCTTGTAGAATCCGATTCGTCTATTATTAAGTTCAATTATTTTTACAAATTTCGGATTAAAGTTTCTTCTGTAGCTTTTTGGTTTCCATTCGAGTTTATGTTTTATATAGAAAGGCCGCATGTTTCTTTTTGTTAGCTCATAACAATAGCGATAATCATTCCAAGATGAGTTTCTAATATTGACAATTTTGTTTGAGATTTTTATTTTCATAGCAATAAGTTATGATTCTATTTAATATTTAATTCTGAACGATATTTTTCCAATTATCTTTGAGCCACTTTTTTTGAAACTTTAAAATGTTGTTCAGGCCTCTTTGCTTTAATTCATTATTTATAATTCCGCCGTAGTGGGGGAAGCGATGATGCCTTTCGCGCATAGAATTGAATCCATGCACAAAATGGGCGAATTCATGTGCCAAGACTCCATCAACAATTTCTTCGGGAATTTCCGGATTTTGCAGATGGCCGTTGATGGTAATAATACTAACTACTTCTTCGGCGGAAAGTGTTTTCAACCTTCTTTGCTCCACCCTTCGACTCATCTTCACTTTCTCGCGAATAGTAATAGACCCCAGCCGGGTTTTTGAGCTTCTGCCAAAACGAACCTCGATTTCATTGCCATCGGTAATTTCAGCAAAATAACCTTGCCAGATACTATGCAATCTGTTTGCGAGCCATGTATTATCGCGCATAAATTAAAAAAATTCTAATATCGAATATCTAAATTCTAAACAAACTCCAAATCACAAATAACAAATTTTAAAAAGTTTGGAAAATTGGAACTTAGATATTGTTTAGGATTTAGAACTTAGGATTTAGGGTTTACTGTATTTTATATACTCTATCTTCTTGTCTGACTTTCTTGCCAACTTTGATCCCAACTTGTTTTTTGCCTTTTGCCACCATGACCTGTTTGCCATAT
>JAQULF010000007.1 GCA_028718745.1 Patescibacteria group bacterium
CTAAATATTCTTCATACTTTTCAAAAGTATTCCCGCCATGAATTGTTACAACCTGTTTTTTACTTTCCATAAAATTATTTTACTAGTTTTTTTCTCGGGATAACAATTAGCAACAGCATTACAAAATTGATTATAAATATATATAGAGGATAAGCAAATCCCTGTACCTCCCACTTTTGAATTGCAAATAATGTAAACAGCCCGGCTAGAACATCTAAGATATATGAGAAATAATATTCAGTGTGCGGTAAACGGTAAGTCTTCAAGAGCGCCGGAATCATGCCAACAAAATCCGCCATAACTGATGCATAGAGACCGAGCGCTGGATTGTCCGTTACTTGCCAAGTAATAATTCCAATAATTGCGATTGCGAGGCAAACCAAGTCGGTTTTTGCCCATCCCCCCATTCCATATTTAAAAGAGAGTAAAAAGATTATCAAGGACGATATGGCACAAATTCCTATAAGCCAAATAGCTACGCGATCATGCCCGGCAAAAAGCGAAGCGGTTCCAAGCACGGTAATGAGAAGCAATACAAGTCTTGTCGTTCTGTGCGGTTTCGTTTTTCCCACCACAATAGACCAACCATAGATAAGATATGCAATAAAAACTAAAATACTACTGATTAAAATAAACATCGATTGCATGAGGATTATTTCTTCTTTATTTTATTAATTATCGCAGTACTTGATAACCCTTTTTGTGAATTTTCCGGAATCACTTTTAATTTCCAACTATAGCCCTGATACATTTTATCCAATTTATGTTCAACATGAGTTATGGCTAAAATATCTGGTCGCAAATATTCCAAAAGTTTTTTAAATTCTTCGCGAGTAGTCGATTTTTCTAAATAAGTGTAGTCCACACCTTTTAATGCATCTACTACTTCCGCTCTTTGTTTTTGGCTATTAACAGGACGATTCTCTCCTTTCCTTTTTTTTACCAACTTATCTGATTGAACCATAATAATCACTACATCCGCAATTCTGTTGAATGATTTGACGGCCGAGATATGGCCGGGATGAATAATATCAAAAACCCCACGCTTCACGAGAACCTTTTTCCCTGCTCTCTGCGCTTGATTAATAATCTTTTTGAGTTCCGCTTTGGATTTAACTATCATCCTATTTCTTGTATTTCAATAAATTCAATATGACCTGGCAATCAAAATCCGCCTGATTAATCTCGGGATGTTTGACGCATTCGTCGTAAGCCGCTTGCAATTCTTCTTTGGATAACCCTTCAAATGCTTTTACCATATCTACCGGCTCCGTTTGCTCTGTTGTGTTTTGTGTTGTCTGTGTCTGCGGAGTTGTTGTAACCGAAATATTCTTTTTCTTAAAAACCAATAAGTAAACTGCTGTCGCAGCAATAATAACGACAACCGCTATTACCGCTATCCAAATCCCGGTTTTGTTTTTTGTCTTCATAAATCCTCCTTTTACCCCGTCAAATTGAATTTTTATTTGACCGGGGTTATTATTATTAATTTTCTAATTACTATTTATTTTATTCTAACACAAAAATCTGAAAATGCGCAAAATAAAAACCCACCCGTCGGTGGATTTTTACATTCCTGGAGGGACTCCCATGTCCTCTCATACTCGCACCTCAAAAAGAGGCAGCCGGACGGAGATTTTCCGGTCTTCAGGAATTTGTTTCATGAAAACACCGGTACTTTCGGATGGTCTACAAAATCCATCATCATGCATTTGCAAGGTTGAATCTCTCGCAAGCAAACCGGCAGTGTGTAGATTCTCTGCTCTTCAAAAGTACAGGAGGGTAATTGTATTACAAAAAGAAAATAGTGTCAAATCTTTCTTCTCTCTGCCATTTATAAAAATTAATGTGTTTGGTTTTTATTTAAAACTATTTATTTTAAAAAATCGGATTTGATTAAAATTCTACATCCTCAATTTCTGGCTCAATTTCTTCTTCGATATCGATCCCTTTCTTTATCTCTTCAAATTCATTTTCGATACTCTTTAATCTAGCTTTACTGGATTTAATAAGTTCTACTGCTTCTTTAACTTTCTTCAGCCCCTCCTCAACATCTACTTCTTCTTGATTCTCAAACCATTCTGTAATTTCAGATAACTTTTTTAAATTTTCATTAAGATTTTCATTTTTTGCCATAATGATTATTTATTAATATGTTTAATTTCAGAATCAATATTTCCGTCAGAAACTCTGATATTTATATCAGACCCAATATTTATAGCTTTAATCGAACGGATTACCTTGCCATTACTTGTTGCTATACTATAACCAAGCCTTAACTGGCGCTCCGGATTATCTCTGTTAATCAGTTTTTCTGAATTATTTAATTGTTTATTAATACTTTCCAAAGCTAATTCAAAATTAGAAAAAGAATAAGTTAGAATAGTATTCATTTTATTATTAATACTTTTAGTTGTATATGCAAACTGTTTGAATAGGTATTTAAGAGAATTATCCAAATCAATTTTTGCATTTTGAATTTTGTTTCTATAATTTTGTAGCGCGATTAATAAATTCTTTTCAATATTATTATATTTATTGGCTATCTTCTCGCCTTCAGCAAGAACAAGGTTGGTTATTTTGTTTATTAAATCATTATTATACTCAATCATATTATCGTACAGATTTAATATTCTCCTTTCATTTTTTTCTAACAATAATGCGGCCTGATTCCATGAACTAGAAAGTGTAGTAGCCGCGATACTGGAAGTTGAAACAGCAAGATCTGCCGATAAGGCAGCTAAAGGAATATCTTTGTCATGACCAATAGCTACAATCACAGGAACTGGAAATTTGGCGACTTCCCTTACTATCATTTCATTATTAAATGGCAACATTGATTCCAATGGACCACCACCACGGGTTATGACCAAAACATCAATGTCAATTTTTTTAAAACTTCTAATGGCCGATAAAATACTTGGAACTGCCTCTTGCCCCTCAACTCTTGCATCAATAAGTTTTATTTGAAACCCAAATCTATCTAAATTATTAAGAAAATCCGCAATAACGGCTCCTTGCCTAGAGGTTATAATGCCAATCTTTTGTGTGTATTTCGGAATCGGTCTTTTTTTACTTTCTTCGAAAAGTCCTGCTGCTGTTAGTTTGGTCTTTAATTTCTCATATTCTTTTTTTAGTTCTCCTTCCCCGACAAGCTCTACAGAGTCTACCATAAATGTAAGCCTACCCCTAACTGGGTATATTTCGGGATGACCAGAAATTATAATCTTCATGCCATCTTCCAATTTAATACCATATATATTATATTTACTTTTCCAAATCACGCACTTTACTAATCCACTACCATCTTTTAAGGAAAAATAAATATGACCGGTTGGTCCCATACTGAATTCGCTTACCTCTCCTTCAATTTTAACGATAATTTTACCAAGGCCTCTGTTAAGCCTTTCGATAAATTCAGAAACTGAAAAAATTTTATTATTACTTGACTCCATCTTATTTTTCCATTTTTACTATCTATTTAAAATTATCCATTCTCCATAATGGAAATTAATTTATTCAATTCGCAAACCTTTAATCTTTGTTTATCCAATAATTCTTTTGGAAATATATTTGAATATTTTGCCAATTCGCCCCTATTCTTTTTATTGATATAATTTGATTCAAACTCGCTCTTGCACCAAACAGAATTTTTCCCGTTTGAATTTTTTCCCAAAATTGTTAAAAGCATAAATTCTAAACAGGGCGTATTTTCAATCAATTCGATACTTCTTTTTTGCGCTTCTTGTCTTGCCTTTTCCATTTCTGCTTTCGCTTTATCATTATCTAGCATCACTATTTTTTTACTATAATCACCGGGTACTCTATCGGCATCTATAACAATGCCATCAGCAGTACCACCTCTACCCTTTGATATCGTCACACTAGTACCACTATCCCGAGAATAAAGACCTCTCAAGTGTTTTAGAAAAACTTCTTCTCCTAATCCTTCACCGACAATAAGAAGCGTTCTTTTGGCTTGGCGTCTTTTTTTCTTAAATGGATTGGTTCGCGACATTTTTGTTTATTCTTAGTATTATAATTTAGGTATAGCCCCATAAGCTCCAGCGATATATTTGGTATAGTAATTATCGTCCGCTCGAACACCTGACACTTCATCAAGTCGCCAAGCTTCACTAACTCCTTTTTCATTTTTCTCTACAAGGATAATTTGCTGTTTATCTAATTTGCTTAAAATCATATGACTATGGGTACTTAGCAAAAGCTGCGCATTTTTAGGATTGGTTTCGGGTTGAATGAATAATTCAAAAAGATGCAATACCATTTCTGGATGTAAATTGACATCAAATTCATCAAGCACGGCTATACCACCCTGACTTAATACTAAAAGAATGGTTTTAAGCAAAGCAAACAATTGCTGGGTACCAGAAGACTCGTAATGCATAGGAAGATATTCCTTTTTCCCGTCAAACAGGTGAGCAACTTGAGCGGTAAAACGAGGCGCACCATTTTCTTTTTTTTGCTTGCTTATTTCAAACCCAGTTAGTCCAAGATCAAATTGTGACAATAATTTTTCCGCTTCTTCTTTTAGTTTTTTATTTTCGATGTTGCTATAAAAGTCAAAAGCGTCGAACAATTGTATGTTTGAACTATGCAATAAACTATTACCGGCCCAGCCAGCCTCAATAACATTGGTTTCGACCTGCTGCCAAGCAGTAGAAATTTTTTTACTCTCCTTGTGATTTGAGCGGATAGCCGTCTCAATTATACTGGCGTTGGAACGCAACATGTTCGCAAAGCCTTTCGGCAAATTAAAATTTTTTTCTTCAAGTTCGTATTTATTGTTTTTCCCATTCCATTTACGATAAAAAACTTTCTTAACAGTGCTTTTTTCCCGAGTTTTGTTTTTTATTTTCAATTCTTCTTCTAATATCTTTTTTTCATCCAGCTTAAAACTATAGAAATAAATATCGCTATCAATTTCAAATACGACGGAAAGCTCAATCAGATCTTTCGCACGACTGCCAAATATAAAAGGCTTTACCGGCAACGGAGCTGAAGGGTTGAGATTATAGGAATCAGTAATCAACCATTTTAAAAATGGCAATGCTTTAAGCAAGTTGGTTTTTCCTGACGCATTGGGACCAATGACAATTTCCGCCTTGGAAAGCCGAACCCCCGATGAAGCCTTGAAATATCCGTTATTAGCGGGAGCTTTGTCATTCACTACAAAATCAATAGTTGTTGTGTCGCCGAAGGAATAGAAATTTTTACATGAAAAGGAATGTATTATTATCATATTATTTTTTTTAATTATATTCTTTATAAACTTTCGACCAATGTCATTTTAGCGCACTTTTTGTATTATTGCAATACTTTATACAAAAGATTGTATAAAAAGACTTAATAAGACAATAATAAGCCCTTTTTAGCTGAAAATGCGCTAACCAAAAAAATACTTTTCCACAACATACTTATCACAATTTTGTAACCCAGCTCAAACAAAACCGACTCGCAAGAATCGGTTTTATTTTTTTAGTTTTTTTGCCTCAAGAAGTTGTATGATTTTAGGCGTAAAATTTTTATTGTGGCATTGCATCCATAGATTTTAAAAACTCTTTGAGATCCCAGAACAATAGCTTTATAAAGAGAATAAATAAGACGACCAGAATTAAAGAGTTCAATATAAAGCCTAGATATCCAGAGAGGATCATGGCCACAAGAGACAACACAACAATTATCAGCGACCATCTTACTACTGTTTTTTTAAAAATTAATTTTAAGCCCTCTTCGATAGACCTTACTGCTGCTAGAAGTTTAGCTGTTCTGTCTGCGGTAGCGCAATATTCTTCGTTCAATTTGCATTTGTTTTTTTCGAGTTTGTTCTGGAGTTCGCGAGGCTCCAAAAGTGCTGGTTCGTAAACCTTCCATTCACATTTATTATCTACCTCGTTTTTTCTAATTTCGTCTAAAACATTTTTACTAGCATCCTTTATGCGGCGTAAATCATCCATAATGCTGGCTCTTCGATAAAAATATGCTACGATCATAATAGAAATAAGTGTAAGAGATCCCATAAAGAACATTTCATATAGCAAAGCAAAATTAACCTTATTGCTTTCAATTAAATAATTAAACAATTGTAAAATTTTTTGATCCATTGCTATATCCCTCGCCTTTATTTCCCCGATTTGGTTCGATTATGTTCTTTACACAGCATCTGACAATTTTTTGAAATTGTTTTTCCTCCTTCATGCCAAGGTTTTATATGATCAGCCTCCATCTCTTCAATTTCCCATTTCTTTTTCTTACTTTCCCCCTTGCAGTGCGGGCAGATTCCTTTTTGCTTTTCATATGCTTCGCGTTTCATTTTGTCGGTAAATGCTCGAATGTTCAAATATTTTTCATTTCTGGTTAAAACATATTCATAAATACCTGATTTTCTGGTCACATCTTCATCTTGCATCAGCTTGGTTATCTCTTTTTCTAATTTAGCCGAATCAAATTTTTTATCTTTAAATTCATTATACAAAAAGCCAAATTGAACACCTTTCATTTCTTTGCGGTATTTTGGGAAAACCGCCTGCGCCCAATTTATCACATTTTGAAAATACATCCACAATTCTTCAGCTATTGCTTTATGCTGATTCTTCCCCATGTATTCCTCAATATTATCCTTACTGATCCATCTGATCGCGGTCTCCAAATAATCTTGGCGAATCGGTGAACCAGTTAAATAATCATTACCCATGCCATAAGCTGGGCAGCCGGTTTTGCTAAAATATCTCTTGGCATCAGTCAGCCATGGTCCGGTATAAATTGCATTCCTTAATTCTTGATCGGTCAGTTTCTCGCCGGCAATGTTTATGATTTTGAACCAATCCAATTTCTCCTTGTCTGTTCCTTCGCAAAAATAGATCATTAATTTGTAATTCAAAATTTGTTCTCTGTCCGTGTCTGTAAGGTTGTGAAAGTACAAATTATTTAATGAAAACTTACCTTCAATATATTCGCAAAAACTAATAGTTCTCTGTTGACCATCCAAAACTTCAAAAGTTCCATCTTCGTTTTTTACCCAATACATCACATTAAGCGGGAAATCTTTATTAATTGTTTCAATCACGGCGTTTCTTTTGTCGTCTTTATACACAAACTCGCGCTGATATTTTGGGCGAATATTTAATTTCCCGCCATAACCAACCACACCTTCTTCGTCGTTATTCTTATACCCATTCGCAACTTCCTTAATTGTGATTTCTTTAAGTTGAATTTTCATAAAATTATTTTTAATTTATTCAATTTTCTCTAAAATATCATCCGTTAAATATATTGTCATATCTAAATCCAGCAAAATGTTCATATTTAATGCCATTTGAAGTGCGCTTAGAAAATTAATTATTGGTATAGGAAAGTCGCCAATATCATTTTTCCTAAAATTATCTACATGGATATTGTTTCCAGCGAAGGGGAAAGAAAGATTATTAGTTTTTTTACTAATAGTTGAATAATCCAATATCCCATCCTGCAGACTTAACACTAAATTATGCTTAAATCTATGGTTCTCTGTATAGTTAATTTTGTTTAAATCAATACTAAATTTAAATTTGTGACATATTAAAAAGGTAAAAATATTATGAAATGGGTTCTTTCTTGGATTAAAGTCTAATTTTTTACATCCATAATATGGGTCTGAGTTTTTAACTTTTTCTCTTTCCTCCTTTATCTCTGCTAGTTTTTTAAGATAAGTTTTTAGGTCTTCTACCGTATTTATGTCTGATTTTATTTCTCCAACACAAGATACCGTTTCAATTGGAAAAAATCTTTGTTTACCAACGCCTTCTATTGTAGGGGTTTTTTCTTTGTCATAAATAATAATATCGCATTGCGTGCTTACATATCCATTGGAATTTACAATGAATCCTGAGCTAACCCCAAACTTCTCTGGTATATATGAACTAAGCCACTTTTTAACTAAATCTTCTCGATATATGCCGTATTCTCCAGGATGTATTAACTTGTTGTTTTTATCATCCCAAAATATTTCTTTTGCATTTACAAAGGAATTTTTAAAATTATTATAATTTTCAACTGTTATGTTCTTGATAATTTTATTCATTGTTAATTTATTTTTTAACTTTCTTATTTCTAATAATTATGCGAGCGTAAATACTCGAATATAATTCTCCCGTATCACAATTCTTGAAAGCTGGAATGTCATCCGTCTTAGGGTTGTATACACGATACAGGGTTCCTTTTGCGTTATAGGTAAATTTTCCTGTTGATTTACCATTTTTATCTAGGATTTCCATTTTTTTATTGCAAGAAAAATCAACGGATCCCACGATGCCGAGCGCTATTATTTTAAATTGATCTGGATTATATTTATCCAAAAAGGTAATTGGCACACCCATCGCTCCCTTGTAATTCGTAGGGATATCTTTTGTCACATCAACATTTATCGCGTCATAATTGTCATATTTTGGATATTCGTTTTCGTGTCCCTTGTAGGTCTTGATAAGAATTAAATCTTCGTGGCGTTCTTTGTAGTCCAAATTTGTGAACCAACGAACACCTTTCACTCTGATATACTTTTTGCCATTTTCATCAATTCTGCATCCGGCAGCGTTTAATGGATAATCATCGGGAACGCCAAACTCTCTGTCCCCACTATGAATACTATGCCCCAGCCAAACTTCGTTTTCTTTAATAAGTTTAAAAAACTCTTTATATGTTATGGCATTTAGACTACCAATGATAATAAACTTTTTATCGTATTCCATTAATTGCGCGACATATTCGCGGAACAACGAAAAGGGTGGATTAGTAACTACGATATCGGCTTGTTTCAAAAGCTCGATGCATTCCGGGCTTCTGAAATCACCGTCGCCTTTTAGATGTTTGATGCCTATTTCTTCCAATTCTGGTACTTTATCGCCATTTTTGTCGCCGGTGTATTCCAAATAAATCGCTTTTTCAGAATTGTTTTGACTGAACAGATCAACATTTTGATTTTTGTAGCAAGTGGCAATCAGCTTTTTCAAGCCCAATTTTTCAAAATTATAGGAAAAATAATGAAAGAAATTGCTCACTCTAGGATCATCGCAATTACAAAGAACCACCTTGCCTTTGAAATGCTTTTCATAATGTCCCAATTCTTTTTCAATATCAGAAAGCTGGGTGTAAAATTCATCCTTTTTTGCCTTGCTCGCCTGGTGCAGGTTTTTATTTGATGCTTTCCTTCCCATATATTTTTATAAGCTTTTATAATACCTCTCAATCTTCCTCGCCATAAGCTTCCTTCTGGTCTCAAGAAAATCAAAGTAGTCATCTATTTCCATTTGCATAGTTTCTTTAGGAATACAATGCTTTTCAAGATTTTCCAGAAGCTGTTTCTCATCTAGAATATTTCCATATTTTAATTTTCCTGTTTTGATTTGTTCCATTAGCTCGGAGAAATACTGTTTTGGCGCTTTTTTACCAATACGGATATTTATTTCCTGCTGGGCATAAACATAATTTCCGATTTGATTATAGTCAGATCGCGAACTGTAGGTTTTTTTCAAAAATTCTTTTGGGAAAACATGGTGGATGTCTCCCCTGTGTTCAATCATATCGCGTACCTTGATATCATTCGAAAGAAATCCTTCGTCATTGGCGTAAACTTGAGAAGCAAAAAATACATTGATATATGGATTGGACAAAGATGCTTTTTCTAATTCTCCGGGCAACCCCACATCCCAAAATGCTTCGGACAATTCCGAATCCTCAATTTGTTTCAAGTATTTTTCAATTCCGTGTTCGGAGATATTGCGGATATCTTGATCAAACATTGATTCGGGCGACATGGAATAGCGTGTGGTAAGGTTGCTCATTACAAACCATTTCTTAACATATTTTTCGATATCTCCCGGCTTGTATCCCAGGTCTTTTAATTTCAAATAAACTACATAGGCAAAATTGAGAACATTTTGAGAATTAATCATTGAGCTATCTATAAATCCGGTTGACTTTATAATCATTACAAATCTCTCGAAATTGGTTTGATTTATAAAATCAAGTACCCCACTCTCAAGATTCTTAAAAGATTTTTCTTCGATTTCTTTTTCAAATTCTTTGGTTTCAAAATTTCTACCGGAAAGCAGGCTGACCAAATCGCTCATCTTGCCGCGAGTAAAATTTTTCGTGAAAGAAACGCGGATGACATCGGTATAATCCGGATCATAAAGGTCGTCATTTACATTTTTAAGCCATTCAATCTTCGGCAGATATGAGGTCTTAGCAAACTCTGTATCATTCTCGCTGATTTGTTTAAAAAATTTCGGTTCGCGCGCTAAATGGCAGAAGTAATCTATAAGTTTGCGAAGGTTTACGCCAAAATCCCCCGTAGATGCGATCTTGCTCATCGCGAAGTCGGCTTGAGAAAGAACTACGCCTTTGGAATTTATGCGAATAAAAATTTCCGTTACCGTTTCTATATCCAGCCCTTCAGCCAATTCGATAAAGCCAACCTGTTTATTTTTTATTGCTAAAAGTTGCTGAAAATTCTTTTGAATTTGTCGTCTCTCTGCCTCCGGATTTTTTTCGCAATAATCCTCTACGGTTTCAAAAAGATCATCATTATTAAGAAATTCCGAAATGTCAGCGATCCAATTGGGATCTTTTTTGATAATCGGAGTAAGAGTTGCGAATTCTTCCTTTTGAGGATTAAAAGATATTTGGATCCGAACTTCCTTATATTCTTTGTTCACAATTTTTTCGCCAAGAATTGCAGCGCGCAACGCTGTAATTCTTTGCTGACCATCAATCAAAACTTTCTTGCCGGCAGAAATCGTACCATCTTTTAGTCTAACATCGGGGTTTTTCCAAGCGATAATATAACCGATCGGGTATCCTTGATAAAGAGAGTCCATTAGATCACGAACTTTGGAAGCGTCCCAAACAAAGGGTCGCTGAATTTCCGGAATGGCAATTTGCCCCATTTGAACATCGCTTAAGATATTGGAAATCAAGTACTGATTGACAGCATATTTTTGCATAACAAAGAGATTAATGCTATTTTCCCCATTCTACCACAAAACCGAGGGTGTTTAAACCCAAAAAAAGAGCGGCCCCAATAGGCCGCTCTTAAAAGTCCGTTTTTTATTTCTTCTTCCTTATCACCCCCGCAACCAGAGGCAGGATAAATGTTAGCGCGTAGTATAGATATATATCAAATTTATAGTAACCTACTATTTGGAAAAGTTGAACATTAAATATATAATCCAGAACCACAGCAAGTAGTGTCCAAATAACAGCAATTTTCAGATAATACTGGAATGAATCACCTTTTACTTTTTTAAATAAAACTAACAGTGCAATAATGATACCGATTGGCATTATTATCCAACCAATAAGGCTTGGCGATACCATCTTAAATAGTATAATCCCCAAAATCCATCCAATTAACCAAAGTAAGAATCCCCAACCCAAAGAATCTTTTAAAAATTGCTTTTGCATATTTTTATTTTATTCATATTATTTTCATTTTGTTCTCAACTCTTTGGGACGCCTTTCCGGAATAGAATGTGTTTTTTTCGTTCCATCATTTATTTCTTTGGATACATACAGCGAGCAATAGCAATTACCAAACTCTGCTACATCGGGATCTCGATAAAAACAAGGGCAGATAATATCGCTGTCTTTTTCCAATACGCCCGATGCCAATCGGCAAGGACAAGAAGTGTAACCGTACCTTTCTTTATTTTTCATTAAACCTCGGACCAAATCTTTAGTGAATTCAATATCAGGATTGAGGAACTGCCCCAAATTTTCCGTCGCCCCTTTTAGAGATTGATAAAATTGATCAACTTGTTCTTCCATTATTTTAGCGCCTCCTTTATTCCCTCTTCATCAAATCCTTGAATTATTTTTTTGCCGTCGATAATTAATAAAGGAAAGGAAATATCCGAAGTGAATTTGGCAATCTCCTCACTCACTTTTTTATCTTCCGCCTCATCCAATAAATCAACATCAATAAAGTCATAGGCCACACCTAATTCGTTTAAAAGATTTTTGGTTTTGTGACACCAAGGACAAGTGGAGAGCGCATAAAGCATTATTTTTTTATCGCTTTTTCCTTCAACATGTTTTTGCATAGATTTATTTTACTTATTGTCCACAATACTTTTTATTCTCATCATAGCAATGATAGACCATCTGACTCCTTGAGTTCCTAATCCTGAATCTTTGACGCCCAGAAAAGGAAAATTGTCAGGATATCTCTCGCTCTTTTTGTTGATTTGAATAACTCCGGTTTGAAGTTGCTTGGCAATCTCTTTAGCTTTTTCAATGTTAGTCGTGAAAATTGATCCGCCCAAACCATATTGGCTCCTGTTGTGAATTTCAATCATCTGCTCTACATTGTCGCAAGAAATAATCGGAAGTACCGGGCCAAATTGTTCTTCCCAAGCGATGCGCATATCCGTATTAACGCTATCTAATACCGTGGCATCAAAGTAGTTGAGCTTGCGGGCTCCGCCAATGACAATTTTCGCGCCATTTTCCACCGCGTCAAAAACCAGCTCTTGAATATATTCGGCTTGTTTTTCTGAAATCACCGGCCCCATTTGGGTTTCGTCTTTTGAAGGATCACCTACCAAATTATATTTCTCTTTTGTTTTGGCAATTATTTTTTCGAGAAGCTGATCGTGAACGATTTTATCAACCAAAACTCTTTTGATAGCTGTGCATCTTTGTCCCGCATAAGAAAAAGCGCCATCAACTATTTCGGCAGCGGTAAGATCTAAATCAGCGTCATCAAAAACTAAAGCCGCGTCTTTTCCTCCCATTTCAAGAAGAAGTGGTTTGTAGCCGACTTTGGTAGCAATCGATTTACCCACTTCGGAACTGCCCGTAAAATCGATCATATTGATATCTTTGTGAATTACTAGGTAATCACCAATTTCCGATCCCCTACCGCTGACAAAATTGATAACGCCCGCCGGCACACCGGCTTTGTTAAATACTTCCACCAACATCGCTGTTGAGATTGATCCTTGAGTTGGACCTTTGACAATAACGCTATTGCCAGCCAGCAATGCCGGAGCAATTTTGGTAACCGCCAAATTGATTGGATAATTAAATGGCGAGATGGCTAAGACCACTCCCCAGGGTTCTTTTGAAACTAACGCCGTCTTACTCTCCCCTGCTCCGGGGAAATCTTTGGAATAAAAAACTTCGGGGTGATTGGCAGCCTCAATTTGATCGGCCGTGTAAGAAATAATATCGGCCGAGCGCAGGATGCTCGATTCCCCTGCTTTTTTCGTTTTGCCAATTTCCATTATTTTGATAGGCAAGATCTCATCCATATTTTCACGAAGTAGATCCGCCGCTTTTTTAATAATAGCCGCTCGATCCTCAACCGGATAATTAGCCCAGAGTTTTTGAGCTTTTACAGCTCCACTAACCATTTCATCAATTTCTCCTTGACTCACAGCTTGAACCTCTCCGACCTGTGATCCATCCACCGGAGAATTTATTTTGATGGTTTGTCCGTCTTTGCTTTTTTGCCAAACCCCGCCGGAAAAGAACTTGTAAACACTACCATCTTTTATGTTTTGAAAAAAGTTGTCCATGGTTTTATTTTAATTTTGTGATTTTGAATTTATTTAGAAATTAGAAATTAGGATTTAGAAATTTGAGACTCAAAATTTTTTCACCCTGACCTTATTCTTATTATATCTCTTAAGAATCTCCCTCTCACCCAGCAGTCCCTTCTGCGCTCCATAAACCGAAACTACATTGGCCGAATTGATTGAGGCCAATTTCAAACAGTCTTCTATATTATATCCTTTTTTATGCATCGCTACGAATGTACCCGCAAAACTATCGCCCGCTCCGGTAGTATCAACTCTTTTTGAAGGATAAATTCCTGATTTGTAAAAAGTTTTTCCATCATAAACATATGATCCTTTCCGACCATCGGTAATCACGATAATTTCTGTGCCAAGATTTTTTATTTTTTTCAGAAGCTCTTTTATATCTATTCGTTTTTTTATTTTCAAAATATTTTTAGCCTCTTCTACATTTAAACATAAAATTTTTGTTCTGGAAATCAACCTTTTTAATATCGGCAGATCATTTTCTATCTGATAGATGCTGGGATTCATATATAGAGGCTTTTTTGTTTTTAAAATATGCTTATAAATATCGGGTAAAATAATTTTTGAATATCTTGTTATCCCCGCAATGTAGAAACCTTTGGAAAACAAAAATACCTTTTTAAGCCTCATTCTCTTATAATCATTCTCCGGACGAAAAGTTAGAATCGTTCTATCGCGGTCAACCCCAAGTAAAATAAAAGAGCGCCCGAGATTTTTATTTTTTTGTTTTACCAAAAAGCTTGTTCCGACTTTTTTTCTTTTCAGTTCTTCGACAACTTCCCTACTATACATATCATCTCCCAGCATTGAGACCATCGCATTTTTAATGCCCATTTTTTTCATTGCGACCCCCGCGTTGCAAGCTGATCCGCCCAGGTCATATTTGAGTTCATCGATGCCAATCTTTTCACCATATAAATAGGAAAGATATTTTAAATCCTTTTTTTCTTTTATGATTTTGGATCGCGCTAAAATGAAGGTATCTTGAACGCAATCGCCAATTACTGCTATGTCGTATAGCATTTTTATTTTTTACTGAATAATTTTATTTTACCGATTACTTCTTCCGTCAAGACAACGCTGGCTTTTTCCAAAATTTTATAAAACCGATATTCCTTTGGATTCTCTTTTATATTTTTTATAAAGCCGTTCATCAATGATAATTGTAAATCAGTGTCTATATTTATTTTGCGAATTCCAAACTTAATTGCCTTTTTTATATCTTCATCGCTAACCCCAACTGCATTTTTCAAATTAAATCCATATTTGGATAGCTGCCTAGCCGTCTTTGGATTAATCATGGATGCACCATGCAGAACCAAAGGAACATTGATCAAATGTTTGACCTTTTTTAAAACTTCAAAATTTAAATTGGACTTTTTAATAAACTTATTCGGTCCATGAGAAGTCCCGATGGCCACAGCTAATGAGTCGCAGCCGGTTCGCTTAACAAATTCATAAGCTTCTACCGGATTGGTATAAACGATTTTTTTCGAAATCGCACTTTCTTCCGCCCCGCCGATTCGGCCGATCTCGGCTTCTACCCAAACACCATTTCTGTGCGCTTTTTTGACAATATATTTTGTTAGCGAGACATTTCTTTCAAATTTTTCGTGCGACATATCTATCATAACCGAATCAAATCCTTTGTCGATACATTCTAGAATTAAATCAATGTCTCTGCCATGATCGAGATGCAAGAATAATTCGATACCGTATTTGCCTTGAAAAAAGTTTTTCGCCCAGATGAAAAAATCTACACTAGCATGATGGATGGCTCCTTCAGATACGCCAATTATAACCGGAGTTCTGGTTTTTTTGCTGGCAATAACAACCGCTTCAAAAGTTTCCAAATTGCTAACATTGAAATGCCCGATGGCAACTTCTTTTTTTTCTGCTAATTTGAATAATTTATCTAGTTTCATGAGAATTATCAAAACCTAAGGCGATTTCTTTGATATTGGAAGGATTTAAACTCTCCCGTCCCACAACAAAACCGCTTAAATCCGGAATTGAAAGAAATTTTTTATAATTTTGTAAATTGACACTGCCACCATAAAGTATGGCCGGTTTTGGTATATTATTTTTATTTCCTCCCAATCCAAACATTCTAACAAATAATTTTTTTCGAAATCTCTGATAGATGAGTTTTTTAATTTGTCGAACAGCTTTTTCAACCTTTTCCGGATCTTCCGGATTATTTGTTCCTATTGCCTCTATCGGTTCATAGGCAAAAATCATTTTATTAACTTCGTCGGAAGAAAAATCGTTCAAAACATTTAAAGTTTCTCGCAAATAATCTTTGTGGCCTACACAAACTATTGGAGTAATGTAGTATTTCAGCGCTTCTTTTATTTTTAGATTAACTAAAATATCAGTGTCACCATTAGCCCTTAATTCCGAGTGTCCTATTATCACATACTCTACCCCGAAATCTTTTGCCATGCGAGCGGAGATCTGTCCTGTATAATTCCCCGTGCTTTTCCAGAAGATATTTTGGGAACCGAGTTTTATAGTATGAGTTCTTTTCTCATCAAAAAGTTGAAAAAAAGGAGCCGACGGGCAAACCACTATTTTCTTATTAATCCAATTTTCTTTTTTGGTTGGGGTAAAGAATTTATTATAGTCGGCCAAAAGAGCTCGGGCTTTACCGAAACTTGAAGGATACATCTTCCAATTACAAATAAAATAGTATCTCATATCCCCCCTTATACTTAATTACAAAATTAGTAATTTATTTCTTGCAACCATTACCGCAACCCGAACAACTACTACATCCACCCTTGGTCAGACCAAGGTTTATTTCTTGCAATTTTTTTACTTTTCCGCCGCACTTTAAACACTTCTCTTTTAATTTTTTCAGCTCGAGCTTATCTTTATAAAGCCGGGTAAAAGAGTTTTTGCATTTTTTATCTTCACATTCAAATTCTACTATGTACATAAATTGCTTTTTAACTATTAATTGCTGATTCCAATCTTTTGATTATCAGATCTTTAGGTTGAACACCAACAAATTGATCTACTATTTTACCTTTCTTAAATATAAGGATAGTTGGTATGCTCATTATTTTGTATTTGCTAGCTACCACCGGATTATCATCAACATTGAGCTTGCCAATAAAAGCTTTCTCACCGATATCTTTAGCTACTTCCTCTACTACCGGCCCAAGCATTTTGCAGGGTCCACACCAAGGAGCCCAAAAGTCTACCAAAGAGACTTTATCAGTTTCCAAGACTTTCTTGTCAAAACTAAAATCATCCAATTCTAATACATTACCCATAGTAAACTCCTTTTCTATCAATTATTTATCTTATGAGAACTATTATAATACTAAAAATAGTATAATAAAATACTTTTCTTATCGCTCTTTTTCCAGTTTCATAACTTCTTCAAAGGCTATCAAGCCAACTTTTAGGTGTTTTTCGTCTGGGTTGTGAGTTAAGATGGCTTGAATAAGATAGAGAGGTTTTATAAAAATAAACTGCAAAAAATTAGATTTACCAATATAGGCTAATCTGGTTAACTCATAGGAAATAGAAAAAGAGGCAAAAATTAAGCCGATTGTAACCAAAAGCCCTAGCAGCCAGTTGGCTTCATTGAGCTTGAGAAATGTAACCAGAAGAGAAAGCACAACCGCTGCCCAGAAGAAAATTGCTATCGCGCATCTTTTGTTTATCAGATTCATTTTCTTGATACTCGTCGCATCCATTTTGCTTCCACTCTCATAAGCATCGATAATTTTATGTTCCGCTCCATGATAAGCAAAAATGTTTAGTTCTTCTCTTCTGCTTATGGCAACCAAGAAAAATAGAACCGCAAACATACATATATATAGAAAGGTCAAAAGAAAGGCGGAAAAAGAGTAGATACCTGTTAGGTTGAAATCTATGTTCAACCTTATATATAAATAATCAAAAAGGCCGACCAGAAGAAAAAGATAGACTAGATAGACTATATATTGTCCGATCCTGTCCAACAGTCTTTCCGGTCTTGTTTTTTGCTTCAATGTTTTTTTTACAAAGGGCCTCTTGTACCAAGAAATTTTCAGAAAGAAATAGATATTTTCTATCAGAAAAGAAATGCCCCGAACAAAAGGGATAAATAGAAATCTGAATTTATCTCGAATGTTTTTTAGTTTAAAAGAAATTAATTCCACTCTACCCGCATCATCAGCCATTACAATTGCCATATTATTCTTGGTTCGAAGCATGATGCCATTAGCAAAAGCCATTCCGCCCAAAGGAATTCTCCCCTTGGTTTTCTTGCGAATCACTTTTTTAATAATCCTTTTCTTTGCCTTGATCTTCCTTTTCGCAGATCTAACCATTCCCGTTGCGACAACTTTTTTAACCGCCTTCTTTTTCTTTGCGGTTTTTCTCACAACCTTAATCTTTTTTCTCGCGGTTATTCTTTTTTTACCCTTCTTCAACTTTTGATTTTTGATTTTTGATTTTTGATTTTTTTTCATTCCCCCTCCTTTGTTTATTAACTACATAATACTATATCCAAAATTTTTGGCAATAAAAAAAGAAAAAGCACAAAATTATTGCCAATCTTTCTAAAAACTTACAGATATATTTTGTTGATTGCTATTTTCTATTTTTAAAAACACTAGAAATTTTTTTTACTACACGCTTATCAAATACATCCGGTATAATATTGGCAACCCCTGGTTCACTGACTAAGGATGCAATTGCTTTGGCCACATTTAATTCATCCTCTTCAGAAATACTTTTAACATTATTATCCAAAACACCGCGGAATATCCCAGGAAAAACAAGCACATTATTTATTTGATTTGAATAGTCAGACCTGCCCGTAGCAACAATGAATGCTCCTCCTCTCTTTGCTTCTTTCGGCATAATTTCCGGAATTGGATTACTCATCGCAAATACAATCGCTTTTTTACTCATCTTTGCTATATCTTTGGAGTTAAGAATATTTGGAGCAGAAACCCCAATAAAAATATCCGCTCCAGCAATAACTTCCCAAATAGAACCCTGAATATTTTTTGGATTTGTTATTTTTGCAATTTCTTTTTTAATATCATTCATACCGCTTTCTCTGCCAATATATATGGAACCTTTGGTGTCACAAAGTATTATATTTTTCGCTCCATACTTTACAAGAAGCCTTGTTATTGCAATCCCTGCAGCGCCAGCCCCGGAAATGACAATTTTTATTTTATCAATATTCTTATCCACTACCTTAAGCGCGTTAATTATACCCGCCAAAACAATGATTGCAGTTCCATGTTGATCATCGTGAAAAACAGGAATATCCAATTCTTTTTTTAATCTCTCTTCAATCTCAAAACAGCGAGGCGCAGATATATCTTCAAGATTTATCGCACCAAATGTGGGAGCAATGTTTTTTATTGTCTTAATTATCTCTTCTATGTCTTGTGTTGCCAAAACTATCGGAAAAGCATCTACTCCTGCTAGTTCTTTTAAAAGCAAAGCTTTACCTTCCATAACGGGAAGAGCCGCTTCTGGACCAATATTTCCGAGCCCTAAAACTGCACTGCCATCAGAAATAACAGCGATGGTATTTTTGCGTATTGTATATTGAAAAGAGAGAGATTTATCTCCTGCAATCGCCTCGGAAACATCGGCAACGCCGGGAGTATACAAAAAAAGAAGATTGCTCTTTGACAACTGCACCTTGGAGCGAATCTCTATCTTGCCACCAAATTTTTTTGATAATTCTATTGAATTCACAAACAACAAATTATTGATTATTGTTATTTTTTCCGCTTAATCTACACATAAGAGACTCTTCCTCGCTCCGACTCTCTCCTCGGGGCGCTTCACTTGAGAATGCTCCTTATGGTCGCATTCTACTCGCGCCCTTCTCGTCCCTTTCATATGAAATTTGTGAAATTATCGCTTATTCAAGCGATAATTTCATTAATGCCCGGGAAGGGACTCGAACCCCCACGCCTTGCGGCACGTGCTCCTAAGGCACGCGTGTATACCAATTTCACCACCCGGGCGCGCGTCGCAGTTCGCTTCATTGCTCTTCATAAAAATTCGATTACGAATTTCTCTTGCGAGCATTCCGCAACTGCTCCTTTTACAAAAAAATCCTACTATATATAATTGGTATAGATTTTTCTGTTATTTTTAGCGCTATTTTTTTGTTTATTCATTATATCAAAAAGAACGAATTTATTCAATTGATATCTTATCCTTCAGTCCATCATAAACCGAATCGCCGATTCCTTTCACTTTTTTTATATCTTCCACGACCTCAAATCCTCCGTTGGCATCTCGCCAATCAATAATTCTTTGAGCTAAAGCAGGACCAATTCCGGAAAGAGTGTCCAGTTCCGCCAAGGTCGCTTTATTGAGATTTATCTTCGCACCACTTGCTTGTTGCGCTGAATCGCTAGATGAACCACTGCTCGAAACATTTGAATAATTTTGGTTCGCCCCCATTGAAACTATTTTGACATCCTTATCGCCATTTTTGAAAATATAAATTTTACTGCCATCTCCTACCTGGCTTGCCTGATTTATCTCTCTTGCAATTCGATCACGATCAGCATCAGTAGAAAATCCTCCGGCTGCATTTACCGCGTCTATTAAAACACTTCCGACTGCTAATTTGTAAACTCCGGGAGTTACCACTGCGCCCTCTATATCAAAAATAATTTCTTTAGTTTCTTTATCCTGCGAAACTTTAGTAGCAAGAGGTGTCACGATATCCGCGCTTGTAATCGTATTAGCGTTTTTACTTGCGTTAGCGCCTTGAATCATTAGAATCGTACCGGCCAAAATAATAAAAATACTTAAAAACAAAGCCATATACAATCGGTACTTTTCAAAATACTCGTCTACTTTTTGTTTGATCGTCTTATCTGTTTCCATTTTTGTAAAAACAAACTACTGAATCCCCATATTTTTTTTCCAAAAATAATTCTAAACCATTTAATTCTTTTATGCCACCCCTTTTGCTTTGTTCCAAAACAAACAAACCATTTTGATTTAAAATTTTATGAACCTCATTTAACTTTTCAAAATCAAAATTATAATATGGCGGATCCGCAAAAACCAAATCAAACCTTTCATCACAGTTCTTTACGAACGCTTCAAACTTTTTATTTAGTATCTTAATATCGTAATTTCTTAATATCTCAATGTTACCGATATTTTTTTTCAACTGTTCAACAATGTTTTTGCTCTCATCTATAAACCAAGCGCTCCCCGCTCCCCGACTTATCGCTTCTATTCCATACATCCCGCTTCCGCAAAAAATATCAGCGACATTTATTTCCGTAAAATCAATTCTGCTTTTTAATACATCAAAAACCGCCTTGCGCACTTTTTCACTCGTTACGCGAGTTCCCTTTTGTTCTTTGTAATTGATTATGGTACCGGCAAGAGAACCTTCTATAATTTTCATTAACTATTTCTTATTATTATCATTCAACATTTTCAATATTGCCATTCTGACATTAAGCCCATTTCTGGCTTGTTCGAAATATTTGGCGCGAGGATCACTATCTACCTCCGGCGCGATTTCATCTACACGCGGAAGCGGGTGCATTAGAATCGCATCTTTTTTCATCAACTTAATGTTTGCTTTATTGATAACAAAAATACCCTTTGCTTTTTGATATTCTTCGAGATCGTCAAAATATTCTTTTTGAATTCTGGTCATATAAACCACATCTACCTTTTTCAATACACTATTTAAATCCGTAGTTTCGATATAACGTATATGGTTTTCATCCAGGTGTTCTGTGATACCTTCTTTTATTCTGCAATTTTCCGGAGCAACAAAATAAAATTCATTGCCGTCATACCTGGATAAAAGATAAACCAATGAATTTACTGTTCTGCCACGAGCAAGATCGCCAACAACCGCTATTTTAAGATTTCTCGTTCGTTTAAAATTATTATATATAGTATAGAGATCAAGCAGTGCTTGCGTCGGATGCTGTCCCGTTCCCGAACCGGCATTTATAATAGGAACTTTTGAAACGCTTGCCGCCCTGTCCGAAGAATCATTTTCTTTGTGTCTCAAAACTATGAAATCGCTATAACCGTTTACTATCTTAATAGTATCTTCCAGGCTCTCCCCCTTTGAAACAGATGAAAAAAGTTCAGCGCTTTCTGTCATTAGAGTACAAGCGCCTAGTAATTTTGCCGCCGCTTCAAAAGAAAATCGGGTACGAGTAGATGGTTGGTAAAAAAGAAGACTGACAATTTTGTGTTTCAATTCCCCCTCTACCTCATTCTCATGCTTTTTCATATAATCAGTCAGTTCAAAAAACTTCTTGATGAATTTTTCATCAAATTGCTGTGAATTAATAACATGCTTATAGGGACTGATGTTTTTTGCCATATAGTAATTTTACTTATATTACTCCCAATGATTAATTGTATTTATTTTTTCTAACCGCTCTTTTAGTTTACCCCATGAAATAATTTTGTCACTAACAAAATTATCGCTTCGCGATATTTCACGGGGTGAATCATATTTCCCAATCCCTTCGCCAATTATTTTTTGCGCTTCGGAGCGAGCCAGTTTGATTAAGGCTTGATCCCAAAGATTGGCGATTTTCATCTGTGGAAATCCGGATTGTTCTGCTCCCCAAAATTCTCCCGGACCGCGGTTTTTCAAATCAAACTCCGCCAGTTCAAATCCCGATGAAGTTTGCGCAAACTTTTTTAGTCGATCGATCGCTTCGGGATTTTTGCTTTCAGAGAATACCAAACAGTAGGATTGTCTCTCGCCCCTACCAACACGGCCGCGGAATTGATGCAGTTGCGCGAGACCAAATCTATCTGCGTTCTCAACCATCATTATATTGGCGTTCGGAATATCAATACCTACTTCAATTACTGATGTTGAAACTAGAATTTGAATTTTGCCATCGCGGAATTGATTTAAAACTTTTTCTTTCTCCTCTGACTTCATGCGACCATGCAAAAATTCAATTTTAAATTTTGGAAAAATCTTTTTTAGTTTGGCGGTTTCAGCAATCACCGTTTTTCTATCGTCTTGTAGAGACGCAAAATTTTGCGTCTCTACTAAATCAGAATCATCGCTTTCTTGTCCGCCGGCTGGCGGATTTGCTTTCTTGCTTTTTTGTTCTATCAACGGGCAGACTACAAAAACCTGCCCACCTTCATTAATCTTTTCTTCTACAAACTTATATGCGCCGGATCTTTTTGAAGCATCCACAAATCTTGAAACAATCGGTTTGCGTCCTTTTGGTAATTCGTTAATTATTGAAATGTCTAGATCGCCATATAAAGTTAAGGCTAATGATCGTGGAATCGGCGTTGCTGTCATTGAAAGGAAATGTGGTATCGCTTTTTTTAATCCTGATTTATCTTTTATTTTTTTTCGCTGTGTAACTCCAAAACGATGCTGTTCATCAACGATAACCAATCCGATATTTTTATAATTATTTTTTTCCGAAAAAAGTGCATGGGTTCCAATAAGGATGTTTGCATTTTGTAGGGGCGCAAAATTTTGCGCCCTCTTATTGGGCGGATAATTATCCGCCCCTACAATATATTCGCAACTCTTACCGGTAAACAAACAAATTTTAAATTTAAAATCTTTTAACAATTTTCTAAATGTCTCAAAATGTTGTTGCGCCAGTATCTCCGTCGGCGCCATAATAACAACTTGATATCCGGCATTGCAACACATAAGAACTGCGATAGCCGCCACCAATGTTTTTCCGCTGCCTACATCTCCTTCCAGCAATCGATTCATCGGCGCATCTTTTTCTAAATCTTTCAGAATTTCCCAAACAGATTTTTTCTGATCACCGGTTAATTCGTATGGCAAAGTTTTTAAAAACTTTTTTATCAATTCTAAATTAAATTTTATTTTTGGCGCTTTACTTTTTTCTAATTCTTTTTTCTGCAGCAATAATGAAAGTTGAATGAGAAATACTTCATCAAAAGCCAATCGACGGCGCGCCGCAATCAACTTCTCTCGACTTTCCGGAAAATGAACTTCGCTAATTGCATTGTATAAATCTAAGAAGTTATTTCGCTCAACAATATCCTCTGGTAAATATTCATCGAATTGTAGAGACGAACGGCCGTTCGTCTCTACTAATAACGATCTGATTAATTTTCTCAAAAAATTTGAATTCAATCCCTCCGTTTGCGGATAGATCGGAATGATACCAAAGCCTCTCTCATCGGACGAACCTTGCCTACCGGCAGGCAGGTCGCCATTCGCCCCTACATCTAATTTCTCAATCATTGGATTGGTAAATTGCAGTCCCCTTTTACTAAAACCAATTTTTCCACTCAACATTACTTTATCCCCGACTTTATACATATTGGCAATATAGGGCATATTGAACCAAACTACTCCGATAGAACCGGATCCATCATTTATCACGGCTTCCGCCATTTTAAATCTTCGGCGTCGGAAAGAAGAACGGGATTTGATATCCCATATTTCTCCTCTAATCGTGGCAGTTTCGTTAGCCCTTATCTGGCTGATCTTTTTGACATGCGAAAGATCCTCCCATTTGCGAGGAAAATGATAGAGCAGGTCTTCTATATTATATATACCCAGCTTATTTAGCTTTTCAGCAGTCTTGGCACCAATACCGGAAAGTTGAGAAATAGGAGTAGATAAGGTTAACATAAGCCTATTTTAGCATAAAAAAGAGAGAATTTCTTGGTTTTTTCCAACAATTCTCAATTATTGCCTTATCTAACCAAAAAACCCTTGACGCCCCTCAAGAAATGTGCTAAATTAGCTATATATTAAAAATCCAACCTGTTTTAAGAGGAAAAAAAGTGGGTGTATTACATTTTTTACAAACCCGTTAATTCGGGTCATACACCCATCTTTTTTCCCCTTATTCACAATTCAAGCAAAAAAGACCCATAGGGTCTTTTTTGCTTCATATTTGCATTTTTGTAGGGACAATTCATGAATTGTCCTCCCCTTGGGCGTTTCATGAAACGCCCCTACAATATCTTCTTCAAATATTCCCCTGTATAACTCTTCTTATTCTTCGCAACAGCTTCCGGTGTTCCTTCGGCAACTATTTCTCCACCTTTGTTTCCGCCTTCAGGACCTAGGTCGATAATCCAATCCGAACATTTGATTACATCCAGATTATGTTCTATAACCAAAATGCTATTTCCTTTATCAACCAAGGCTTGCAAAACCGCGAGCAATCTTTTGGTATCATCAAAATGGAGACCTGTCGTTGGTTCGTCAAGAATGTATAATGTTTTGCCAGTTGCTCGGCGCGATAACTCTGTCGCTAGCTTAACTCGTTGCGCCTCTCCTCCGGATAATGTTGTAGCCGACTGACCAAGCTTCATGTATCCCAAACCGACCTTATTCAAAACTTCTAATTTAGTTTTTAAAAGTGGAATGTTTTCAAAAAATTTCAACGCGTCTTCAATTGTAAGATCCAAAACATCAGCGATATTTTTATCTTTATAATAAATATCTAAAACTTCCTGCGTATATCTTTTCCCATGGCAAACATCGCAGGTCACATAAACATCCGGGAGAAAATGCATTTCAATTTTATTAACCCCATCACCTCGGCAAGCCTCGCATCTCCCACCCTTAACATTGAACGAAAACCTTCCTTCGCCATATCCTCTCGCCTTAGCTTCTTTGGTTGAAGAAAATATCTCGCGAACCGTTGTAAATAATCCTGTATAAGTCGCGGGATTACTTCTAGGCGAACGGCCGATGGCTGATTGATCGATATTAATAACCTTATCCAAATGGCTAACGCCCTTTATTTCTTTGCATTTTCCCGGCTCTTGCAGTGAACCATGATATTCAACTGACAATCTTTTGGCTAAAATATCATTAACTAAAGATGATTTTCCGGAACCAGAAACTCCGGTTACACAAACAAATTCTCCCAAAGGAATTTTGACATCAATGTTTTTTAAATTATTTTCAGTCGCTCCGATGATTTCTAAAAATTTGCCGCTCCCCTTTCTTCTTTTGTTGGGAGTTTCGATTTCTAATTTACCCGATAGATATTTTCCGGTCAAAGAATTTTTATCTTTTTTGACTTGTTCGGGAGTTCCTTGAGATATAACTCTTCCACCATGCTCTCCCGCTCCCGGCCCGATATCTATTAAATGATCCGCCGCCATCATTACCTGCTCATCATGCTCTACTACTATTAATGTATTATCCAAATCGCGAAGATCTTCTAGAGTTTTAATTAATTTTTTTGTATCTCGTTGATGTAAACCAATGGTCGGTTCATCCAATATATATAGAACGCCGGTAAGCCCCGATCCGATTTGAGTCGCCAAACGAATTCTCTGCGCTTCCCCACCGGATAGCGTATAGGCTGAACGATCAATTGTGATATATCCCAATCCAACATCAACAAGAAATCGCAAGCGCGCGTTTATTTCTTTGATGATATTTTTAGCAATTTCTTTATGTTTCTCGCCTAGTTTGTTTGGCAAGTTTTGAAAAAAGAAAATTAACCCTTCTACATTATCTTCAACCACCATATCGATAGATCGATCCGCAACCTTTACGCCCAGAATTTCTTTTTTTAATCTTTTGCCATGGCATAGATCGCAAACTTTTTCGCGCATAAATTTTTCTATTTCTCTTCGAGCAATATCGCTATCGGTTTCTTTATAGCGCCTCTGCATATTTTTTATCACACCCTCATAAGTTACGGGGTATTCAGCGATTCTTCCGGAAGCCGTTCGGTATTTCAAATTGTATTGTTCATCACCGGTACCATTCATAATAATATCGAGCATCCCCGGCTTTAATTTCTCAATCGGAGTATTTGTATTAAAACCATATTTTTTTCCAACTGCTTCCAGAATTCTCACATGCCAGCTGGTATTGCTAACCGAGCTTCTCGCCCAAGGACGAATTGCTCCTTCGGCAATTGTAAGGCGAGGATTAGGAATTGCCAGCTTCGCATCAACCTCTAACATTCGTCCCAATCCGGTACATTTCGGACAAGCGCCTTGAGGTGAGTTAAAGGAGAAAGATCGAGGAGAAATTTCAGGAAGCGAAATACCGCAATCCGGACAAGCAAAATTTTCACTGAATATTTTTTCCTCTTTAGTGTCCGTATTATATATAGAAACAACTCCCTTACTGTGGCGCAGCGCTACTTCGACTGAATCGCTTAAACGAACTCGAAGTGAATCCGATTTTGGATCCCCGCCTTCGGACGGGGCAAGCAAGGTTATGCGATCAACTACTATCTCTATATTATTCTTTTTATTTTTATCAATTTCGATTTTATCGTCTAAACTAATGACCACGCCATTCAAGCGAATGCGGACGAAGCCGTCTTTTTTAATTTTTTCTAAAATCTGTTTTTGCTCGCCTTTTTCTCCTCGAACAATCGGAGACAAAATCAAAAGCTTTGGGATCGCTTGCCCCGAGCTTGCCGAGGGGTTTTTTTCTTTTAATATCTGCGAAACTATTTCGGGAATAGTTTGTGAAGTAACCATTTTATCGCATTCCGGACAATGCACTTCTCCTACATTGGCATATAGTAAACGAAGATAATCATAGATCTCCGTAACCGTTCCAACCGTAGAGCGCGGATTACTCGAGGTAGATTTTTGATCAATGGAAATCGCCGGAGATAATCCTTCGATTTTATCTACATCCGGTTTTTCCATCAAACCTAAAAATTGACGAGCATAGCTGGACAGAGACTCTACATAGCGCCTCTGACCTTCCGCATATAAAGTATCAAAAGCTAGAGAACTTTTTCCCGAACCGGATAATCCGGTTATTACAACTAGCTTATTTCGAGGGATTTCCAGATCTATATTTTTGAGATTGTGTTCTCTGGCGCCTTTGATATTAATTACATTTTTCATAGGTATCAAAAAATGAAATGATATTAGTAGACTATTGTACTACACCGGTCAAGAAATGTCAAGAATTTAAATTTGGATGAATAAATAAATAAAAGATTAAATGAATATAGACATCAAGTTATTTTCCAATCATTTATTCATTAATTCATTTAATCATACCCCTTTCTTGATTAATCATCCGAAAAAAGGTATAATACCTTAATATCAGTAAATAATAGTAATCAACTAAAATGCCTTTCTTCAAAAAAAGAACCATGCTCTCTCAAGTCCAACACGCGGAAACTATCGTTGGAGTTGGAGTAAATCTTTCGGGACGGATTGATGCAAAACAAGATATTCAGGTAAATGGCACCTTCACCGGAGAAATAGTTGCGGAAAGAGACGCTATTATTGGAGACCGCGGCGAGGTAAATGGTCCCATCAGCGCAAAAAACATAACCGTTGCAGGAACCGTTAATGGCGATATTAATGTTGTTAATGAACTAGATCTCCTTCCCTCCGGCAAAATATTTGGAAACATCTCCGCCAAAGTTCTATCGATTAAGCCCGGCGGGATACTCAATGGTAAGTGCGTCATGCATGCAGAGACCAAAGATCAGAAAATCGTAAAGCCAACCTACGAAACTTAATTTAATTAGCATTAATTCGCATTGAAAAAATGAACCTCTTTTTATTCAATCCATCGGCCAAAAAGGCTAAACTCAAAAATAAAATCATCGATTATCTTAATCACTTGAAAGTACCGGGTGAGTTTATTGATATAAGAAAAAAAGAAGACATTGCCAAAGTAGCCAAAGAAGCGTTAGAAAAAAAAGTGAAAAACATTATTGTCATCGGTGGAGATGGAATGGTCAACAGGCTCATACAAGTAATCGCCAAAGAAAATGTCAATTTGGGCATAATACCAATTGGTGAAACAAATTTTCTCGCCCATATTTTAAAAATTAATGATTGGAAAAAAGGATGCGAGATATTAAAAAACCCCAAAGTAGTTCCAATTAATCTAGGATTGATTTCGAAAGAAAAATACTTTACCTCTTCGATAGAAATAGAAGGAAAAGATCAGCAAAGCAAAAAGTTTTTAGGAATATTTTCTAGAAAAAATAAAAGTAAATACTATCCTGTAACCCTAAGCGTAGAGGGAGATAATACGAAATTCAAATTACAAACCAACATGTCTTCTTTGATTATCACTACGATCCCATTGCCTTTGCCTAAAAATTTTAAAATTGAAGATGCTATCGATGATCAGGAATTAAAAATTATAATCAAAAGCAAACCGGAACACAAAAGCCGCTTTGATGAAATAACCACCGTAAAAGGTAAAAAGATAGAAATTGAATCCAAGGGTCCGCTTTATATAAAAGCAGACGGCGAACACTCCGGAAAAGCTTCGGTAGACATTGAAATAGCGCCAAAATGTCTAAATGTAATTATCCCAGAATAAAATAATTGATTAAAAGATAATTTTGTGTTAAAATTTATTAGTATTAATCCAAAGAATTAAAATTCATTTTTTCTTAAACACTAACAATAAAAATTGAAAAGGTATCAGCAGCAAAATAAACTTCATCCCAAGAACGCAGAAATAAGGGTTCCTTTTGTTACCCTTGTAACTGCCGATGGAGAAAAAATAGAAAACTGTGAAACCAAAAAGGCTTTAGCAATGGCCTATGATGATGGCCTTGATTTGATTCTAGTAGCGCCAAATGCCAATCCCCCCGTAGCTAGAATTATGGATTGGGGCAAATACAAATACGAGCAGCAGAAAAAAGAAGAGCAGAATAAAAAAGGTCAGAAGAATCTTGAGACAAAGGAAATTCGATTGCGTCCGCAAACTGGACAACACGACTTGGAAATCAAAATGAATAAGATAAGAGAATTTTTAGAAAAGGGACATAAAGTTAAGATAACCATGATGTTCCGAGGCCGTGAAGTTGCTTATTTGGATAAAGGAAAACAATCTTTAAATAACTTGATCGATCAATTGAATGATATAGCAAAACCGGATGATCGCCTAACATTTCAATTCAAAAGACTATCCGTAACACTTTTACCGATAAAACAAGAAATTAAAAAACAATAGGATGAAGCTCAAAACGCACAAGGGATTGGCAAAAAGAATTAAAGTTACCAAGACAGGCAAGCTCAAAAAAAGAAGAGCTTTCCGGTCTCATTTGTTATCAAAAAAATCAAAGAAAAGAAAAAGAAAAATGGCGAAGATGTATACGGTGAATAAAGTTGAGAATAAAAAGATAAGAAAACTATTACCATATCAATAAAAAGACGACATGCCACGCGTTAAACGAGGGGTAATCTCCAAGAAAAAACATAAGAAATTGAGAGCTCGCGCCAAAGGACGAAGAATGCTAAATCGTACTACTATTAAGCGCGCTCGACAAGCCGATATCAAGGCTGGCTGGCAATCTTATCGTGATCGAAAAGTTAAAAAGAGAACATTCCGAGCCTTATGGACCGTTCAAATCAATGCGGCTATTCGACCTTTGGGATTATCCTATTCCAGATTTATTAATGCTTTAAAGAAAAAAAATATTGAGTTGGATAGAAAAATACTTTCTCAAATTGCTCGGGAAGAACCGCAGACCTTTTCACAAATAGTCGAATTTATTAAGTAAAAAAACATCATGGAAAAAGAAAATGACAATCTAAAAGAAGAAGTAATTGAAATTAAAGAGGAAGTAGAGGATATAAAAGAGGAAGTGGTGGAAATAAAAGAAGAAGTAGCAGAAGCAGTCACTGAATCCAAAAAGGAAAAGAAAAGCATACTAGTATATATTATAGTATTAGTTCTTGTTGTTGCAGCGGCCGTGGTTACCATACTGGATTATCCAAAAATCTCCAGTTATGCTAAAAATAAAATAAATCCTTATGGTTTTGATTACAATTATAAAAAAATCAAAGAGTATGACTGGGATACCATTTTAACCGAAAAAAAGATTGCCAATATCTGGAATACATCTCGCAAGAATATTAACAGCGCAAAAAATCCGGATTGGTCTTGGATCTTAGAAGATCCTAAGCAATTCGTAGATGAAGCAAAATGTGTCCCTGTACTAGATGAGGATATATTAGATCAAGAAAATCAAGATAAAAAAAGTCTCATGGGTGTAACTATAACACTTTGCAAAAACATAAATGAAGCTAAAGATACCTTTACCTCTCAAAAAGACGAGATAAAAAACATTAGCCAGACAGAAACTACTATGACATTAAAGAGTCTAAAAGATACGAAGGGATTGGGCAATGGTGGTTATGTGTACTCGATTGAAAAAGCAAATTCAGCGGAAGGAGCTGCATCAGACCAATACTCTGGAACGACTTTTCAGGAAGGACCTTTTATAATAACCATTAGCGAGTCAGATCGACAAGGAACCTACAATTTATTTTCCGAAGATATGGAATCGAAGATTGCAAAAAATCTAGATAAAAAACTTCGAGAACTTCTGGCTTGGTACTAAAAAGAATTTAATAAAAAAACAGCCCCTTAAGGGGCTGTTTTTTTATTTATCTACTCCACAGCATTTTTTATATTTTTTGCCGCTACCACAGGGACAAGGATCGTTTCTACCTACCTTATTTTTATTGATAACTTCTTGAGAGGATTCTTTATTATTGTTTTCCGGATTATTTGTTTTTTGATTTTCTTGTTTTATTGTTTTTTTGTTTTCTTGATTTCTTGCCCCCTCTACTTTGATTCTATAAAAAGTTCTGACAAAATTGCCATCAATCATCCCGACCAATTGCTTGAACATCCCATAAGAACGATGCTTATATTCAACTAATGGATCCTTTTGACCGTAACCAACCAATCCGATACCTGTCCGCAAGTGATCCATTTCGGTCAGATGTTGAACCCAATACATATCTATAACTCTAAGATACAAATAAGTGATTAACTTTTTTGTTTCTCCTTCGCCTAAATTGGCAACGATGTCATTTAGTTGTTCTTCCAATTCTTGTGCTAACCTTAATTTTAGTTGATCAAAATTATTAATTTGATTAAATTCTTCAAATGTAATTTTTAGTTTTTCTTTTTCTATTAATCCACTAAAATTTTCCCAAACTTCTTTTTTTGCCTCATCAAATTCTTCCGCTTTAGATAAAGAGATATTAACCAATTTCTCTACTTCATCGATGGAAACATCTTTTACTTTTTCAATCAAATCAACTTCTATTCCATCTACATCATCACGGCCCGACAATATCTTATCGCGCCTTGAATAAATGGCTTTTCTTTGTTTATTCATTACATCGTCGTATTCTAGAACATGTTTTCGAATATCAAAGTTATGACCCTCCACTTTCTTTTGTGCGCTTTCGATAGCGCGGGATACCATGGAATTTTCTATCGGCTGATCATCCGGGATGCCAAATGTATTCATTAAATTTTTTATTCTGTCCGCTCCAAATATTCTCATCAAATCATCTTCCATCGAAATAAAAAACTGCGATTCACCCGGATCTCCTTGGCGTCCAGCGCGGCCGCGAAGCTGATTATCAATCCGGCGAGATTCATGTCGTTCTGTGCCCAAAACAGTTAGTCCTCCGAGAGATCTTACTTCGTCGGCCTTTGCCTTATCATATGGATGACCGCCAAGAATAATATCTACACCTCTGCCGGCCATATTTGTCGCTATAGTTACGGCTCCCTTCGCTCCGGCTTGTGAGATAATTGCGGCCTCTCTCTCATGATGTTTTGCATTTAGAACCTCATGCGTTATTCCTTGAACTTTAAGCATATTGGAAAGCAATTCGTTTTTTTCAATTGAAATGGTGCCTACTAATACCGGCTGACCTTTTTCGCTTTTTTCTTTTATTTCACGAATTAATGCTTCAAACCTCCCCTGTTCATTTTTAAAAATTTTATCTGAAAAATCATCTCTAATCATTGGGTTGTTTGTCGGTATTGCAATAACATCCAGTTTATAGATTTTAAAAAATTCTTCCGATTCGGTCATCGCCGTACCGGTCATGCCGGCGAGTTTTTTATAAATTCGGAAATAATTTTGAAAGGTAATCGTTGCCATAGTAACGCTTTCTTTCTTTACCTCCACACCTTCCTTTGCTTCGATGGCCTGATGAAGTCCTTCGCTGTATCGACGGCCAAACATAAGACGGCCGGTAAATTCATCTACAATTATTATCTCGCCATCTTTGACAACATAATCTTTGTCTCGAACAAACAAAACATTAGCCTTTAACGCTTGTTCCAAATGATGAACTAATTCCACTCCTTTATCATAAATGTTTTCCATCCCCAAAATTCCTTCCATTTTTTTGATGCCGTCATCTGTCAAAGAAACTGCTCGCAATTTTTCATCTACGGTGTAATCCTCCTCTTTGACCAATTGCGGCACAATGGCTGAAAACTTTTTATATAAATCTCCCGATTCTTCGGCAGGTGCGCTAATAATTAAAGGTGTTCGAGCTTCATCAATTAAGATTGAATCTATTTCATCCACAATCGCATAATGAAGTGGCCGTTGAGATTTTTGATCCCAATTATAAGCCATGTTGTCGCGAAGATAATCAAAACCATACTCATTGTTTGTACCATAAGTAATATCAGCCTTATAAGCATCTTTGCGGCTTACCTCAATTAAATCTTCTTGCTCGATTTCAACTTGCTGTTCGACTTCAACTCCTAGGGATACCGTTGCTTTATTGTTTTCTTGTTTTTTTGCTTTTTTGACTTCTTCGTCAAAACTAACTAGATATGAATGATCATGAATGATTACCCCTACACTTAGACCTAAAAAATCATATATCTTCCCCATCCATTGCGCATCGCGACGGGCTAAATAATCATTAACGGTTACCACATGCACTCCATGTCCAAGAAGTCCGTTAAGATAAATAGGTAAAGTTGAAACTAAGGTTTTACCCTCACCTGTTCTCATTTCCGCAATCTTACCACGATGTAAAACAACTCCACCAATCATCTGCACATCAAAATGGCGCATTCCCAAAACTCTTTTTGATGCTTCTCTGACAACCGCAAAAGCTTCGGGCAAAATATCATTTAGAGCATCTTGTTCCACAAGATAAATTCTATCCGAATTGCTTTCTTGCTTTCTTGCTTTCTTGCTTTCTTCATCACTTTCATCGGAAGAATCCTCTTCATTCTCTTGTAGCTTAACCTCATCAACTCTGCCCCTAATATATTCTCTGAAATACAATGACTTAGCTTTAAGTTCCTCGTCGGAAAGCTTTTCTATTTCTGGTTCTAATTTGTTTATCTTGGCAATTATCGGTTGAATACTCTTCAATTCCCTACTACTAACACTGCCAAATATAGATTCGTAGATACTCATTTATTCTGATTAATTCTAATTTGCTACCTAGCAATTATACCCCAAAATCACCTTTTTAACAACTTTTAAATCAAAATGTCCCGAGACTTGCCGGGACACCTTAATTTTACACTTTAAATTTTCAACTTTTAACTTCATCGAATCAAAGTTTTACTTTGATTCGATGATCCCGTATCCCCCATCATCCCTTTTGTAAACAATGCTTTGCAGCCCTGTTTTTTCATTTATAAAAACATAGAAGTCGTGCCCCAGCAAACTCATACGATCTATCGCTTCATCTTCAGAGACCGGATTACCTAGATCAAATCTTTTTCTTTTGATAATTTTCTTGAGCTCCCTAGGATCAGCGCCATCCACCACCTTCTGTTTCCTTTCCGATAAAAATCTCTCTTTATAATCTCTGATTTTTCTCTCCAATTTTTCTTGAACAATATCGATTGCCCCGTACATATCTTCACCGGTTTCAGTAGCGCGAATTATCGCTTCGGGCATTTTCAGCGTTACCTCGACTGTTTCGCGAGGCTGTCCTTTACCTTCACCGCTTGAATGCAATTCGACATCAATATTTACCGGTTCCACTCCAACTAAATATCGATCCAATTTATGAATTTTTTCTTCAACATATTTTTTCAAAGGATCGGTAAGTTTGATATTTTTACCACCAATGTTTATTTTCATATTAATTTTTTAATTTATTATTTTCTTAATTTCTTTTCTTCCACTCATATATCTCTGCAAAACTTCTGGGATTTTTACTGACCCGTCTTCTTGCTGATGATTTTCCAGTATCGCAATGATAGCGCGACTAATCGCAATAGCTGTCCCATTTAACATATGAACAAATTCTTTTCTGCCATCTCCTGTTTTATACCTAATGCTTAATCCCCTCGATTGATAATTAGTACAATTTGAAGTCGAAGTTACCTCGCCCCAATCTCCTGCACCATTTTCTTTGTTTGCCTTACCGGGCATCCAGGCCTCTAGATCATAAGTACGGATTGATGGCGCACCAAGATCGGCAGTACAGTGATCCACTACACGGAACGGGATCTCTAGCCCTTTGAATATCTCTTTTTCTATATCTAATATCTCTTGATGCGCTATTTCACTTTCCAAAGGTAATGTGTATTGAAACATTTCTACCTTAGTAAATTGATGAACGCGAAAAGTACCTTTAGAAAATTTAGAATAACTTCCCGCTTCTGTTCGGAAACAATGCGAAACTGCAACATATTTTTTTGGTAAATCTTTTTCGTCCAGTACCTCATCCATATGATATCCGCCCATTGTGATTTCAGCGGTAGCAATGAGAGATAAGTCTGAATTTTCTATATTATAGATTTGAGTTGACTCTCCTCTCGGATTAAATCCTACACCTTCTAAAACCTCTCTTTTCGCTAGATCGGGGGTCGAAAAAGGAATAAAACCATGTTTTGTAGTAATATCCAACGCATATTGAATTAAAGCAAACTCCATTAAAGCCAATTCATTTTTCAAATAATAAAATTTTGCACCACTAACTTTCGTAGCACGGTCAAAATCAATTAGGTCTAGATCTTCTGCGAGCGCCACATGATCTTTTGGAGCGAAATTAAATTTGGTTGGTTCGCCAACTTGTTCCAATACCGTATTATCATTTTCATCAGCGCTGATTTTAACATCCGGGTGAGTCATATTGGGAACTTTCATCCAAAGTTCTTTGAGTTCTTTTTCAACCGGAACTAATTCTTCTCCTAGTTTTTTTTCTTCTTCTTTGAGTTTTCTACCTTGAACAACAGCATCTTCAGACGGAACGCCGCCTTGCGAAGAAAGTTCATTGCTTTGCGATCTTATAGTTTCGATGTTTGTGAGTATTTTTCTTCTTTCCTTATCAAGCAATAACAAACGATTAATATCACAGTCATTTAATCGCGCTCTGCAATTTTCTTCCACTAAACTCTGATTTTCTCGAATAAATTTAATATCTAACATGGTATAAATTTTTCCTTTTATTTTTTATTTCTTCTCTCGCATATAAGGGAATAGCATTACTTCTCTCAATGTTTCACTATTAGTTAAAATCTTAACTAAGCGATCTACTCCCAATCCCCATCCGGCTGTTGGCGGCATGCCGTACTCTAAAGCTTCTACATAATCGTAATCCACCGCATGTGCTTCTTTATCTCCTTTCTTTCTGTTTTTATCTTGTTCTTTAAATCGTTCCAGCTGATCTTGCGGATCATTCAGCTCGCTATACGCCTTAACTATTTCTGAACCATTGATAATCAGTTGAAAACTTTGAACAGTCTTGCCATCTTTATTTTTCTTGGCTAGCGGAAGAAGCTCGGTTGGATGATCTGTCACAAAAGTTGGTTGAATTAATTTCTTGATTCCTTCCTTAAATGCTTCATCGCTAACTTTGCCCCCCGTAACTTGCATAAAAGTTTTTCTGGCAAAAGTTTTTTTAAATTCAATTTTCTTGCCATCACAAATACAAAAGTTTTTACCAAAAACTTGTTTGATCATTTTTACAAACATTTCTTCGGTTAATTTCATCAAGTCGTTATAATCCGCGTAAGCGCAATAAAATTCTATAATTGTAAATTCCGGATTGTGATTATTGTCTACGCCCTCATTGCGAAAACATTTTCCGATTTCGTATACTCTTTCAAATCCGCCTACAATTAATCTTTTCAGATAAAGTTCCGGCGCGATACGAAGATAAACATCTGAATCATATGCATTGTAACGAGTTTTGAATGGTGCCGCTATGGCTCCTCCGGCCATTGCTTGAATTATCGGCGTGTCGACTTGTAGAAAGTTTTTTGATTCGAGAAAGTCAGTGAGCGACTTAACGATCTTGTTTCGTAAAATAAATTTTTCCTTAACTTCTTTATTAAAAATAAGATCAAGATATCGATGACGATATCTTTCTTCTGTATCAGTTAAGCCATGCCACTTATCGGGAAGTGGACGAAGAGCTTTTGATAGCATTTCAAATTTTTTAACTAGAACCGTTATTTCGCCTTTATGAGTTTTGAACATCTCACCCTCTACACCGATAAAATCTCCCAGATCAAAATTCTTTATAAAGAATTTATATTTTTCTTTTCCAATATCTTTTTCATTAAAAGCGATTTGAATTTTCCCTGATTCATCTTGTATGTGAGCAAAGCATAACCGGCCCATATCACGAATTAACATCAAGCGACCGGCTAACGAAACCTTTTTTGTACCAACCTTAAGTTTTAGCGCCTGATCCGTAGAATACTTTTTGTCAAAACTATAAGGATAAGGATCAACCCCTAACTTCTTGAGATTTTCCAGTTTTTCTTTTCTAATTTTAGTGTATTCGTTTTCCATAAATAAACCTTAACCCTCTACTCGGCTTTAGCCGAGGTTTCTGAAGCTTTAGCTTCAATTATTATTTTGGAGCTAAAGCCCCCCCTAACCCCAACTAAAGTTGGGTAGAAAATCAGTATCTATATTATATAAAATCATTGGCTTTTTTCAAATACCAAATATTTTTTCAACATTTTCGCCCGTTTGTCTAGATATCTCCTCTAAACTAATGCCTTTTAACTCTGCTACTTTTTGCGCTACCAAGGGAATATAGGCTGGCTCATTTCTCTCCCCTCGGTGAGGAAGCGGTGCCAAAAAGGGGCAATCAGTTTCTAAAACTAACCGATTTATAGGGATTCCCTTTACAACCTGGCCAACCCCCTCATCATAAGTCGCGAGTCCATTGATTCCGAGCAAGAACTTGTCAAATTCAAGAAATCTTTTTAATCTCTTCTTACCACCGACATAACAATGAAAAACGCCTTTCATATTTTTAAGATCTAAATATCTGTCTAAAAAATAATCGTGAGCTTTATTGAAATGTAGCAAAATCGGCAGGTCGTATTTGTTCGCTAACTTAATTTGTCCCTGAAATAATTCTTCCTGTTCCTCAATGCTTCTTTTTCTTTCTCCTTCTATAACCTCCGTAAAATCCAAACCGCACTCTCCGATCGCAACAACCACATCTTTATTTTCCGAGACTAATTTTTCTAATTTTTCCAACTGTGCGCTAATATCACCCTTATTCTCCGGATCAGTACATTGAGGATGAATCCCAACCGCGGCGAAAACTATGCCTCTATACTTTTTGGCAATTTCAACAACGCTAATCGAATCAGCAATATTACTGCTAACACAAATAATTTTCTCAACACCAGATTCCCGAGATCTTTTTATAACCTCATCAAGATCATTATAATCTTTGAAGTTCAGATGGGCATGAGTATCGATAAGCATAAGCTATTGTATAAATTGTGCCACAACTACGCAAGCAATAATAATTATTAAAGCGACGACATTTCTTTTTGTAACGCTTCTATCTTTTAGAAACAGGTAGGATCCCATAACTATCAAAACCGGTCCTAAAGATCCGATCAGTTCGGTGTAAACAACGCCAACTTTCTGATAAGCATAATAATAAAATATCATAACTAATATCCAAGTAAAACTTACAATAAGTAGGTTTTTTATGTCTCCTCTGGTTAGTTCTTTAAACTTAGGTCTAAGAAAAGAGACTAACAGTAAAGCGATAAAAAACGATCTGATTGTATAAAGAGCTATGGGAGAAAAATTGACAAGCAATTCTTTGGTAATGACATTTTCAGCCGCCGATAAGAGAATAACGCCAAACATTGGCAGTAAGGCTTTATGAAAAGTTAAGTGCTTTTTTCTGATATGAGATAAAACTAGTGTCAAAGAAGCAACTAAGGCTAACAGTAATATCATTGGATGACTTCTTTCGTCAGGATAAATTATACCGGCCATAACAATAGTGACCAGTGGTATAAAAACTACAAAGGGTTCTATATCACAAAGCCCCTCTCTCTGGAAAGTATAATAGTAAAGCATATTGCGGACAGAAGCTATGGCAACCATTGAAAAAAACAAAACCAAAGGAATAGTCGTGAAAGCTGCACTTTTTATACTATGGTCGAGAAAAGGAACAAATAAAACTATTAAAATTACAAAAGCAAGAATAAAAAGCATTGGAACAAATAATAGATATTTGTTTTTTCTTTTATTAAAAAAATATTTTTCGAAAACCGTATTGCCCGAGCCAATAATAGTCATGAGCAATGGATAGATGATTGGATTCATGAGGTAGTAGTAAGTAGTAAGTATTATGTATTAAGCTTTTTTGGAAAAAGCGGTTCCGCTTTTACAATTTTTTCGCTTTCAAAAATCTTCAAGATTTTTTCAGAAGTTTCGGGCATAAAAGGTTTTAATGCTTCCCCGATAGATTTTATTGAATTTAATAAATTATTCATAACTTCATTTAGTTTTTCTGGATTGTCTTTTATAGCCCATGGCTTTTCATCATCAACATATTTATTTGCTTCGTGAACTTTTTCCCAAATCTTTTCTAAAACTTTATCAAATCGGTATTCTTCACTTTCATTTTTAATATCTATTCTCAAATCCTGATTCTGAAATTCGATATTATTTTTTTCCACTATATTAGTAACTCGACTAACTAGGTTTCCCAGCGAATTAGCAAGATCACTTTCGTATCGGGCATCGAACTTCTCAAATGTAAAATCACCGTCTTCTGTCGTTGGAATTTCACGGATCAAGAAATAGCGAAGCGCGTCAGCGCCGTAGCGAGACAATGCCTCTTCGGGATCAACTACATTACCAGTGCTTTTGCTCATCTTTTTTCCACCCGAAGTTACAAATCCGTGAATCAAAATGTTTTTAGGTGGCTGAACACCGCCTGATAGCAACATTGCTGGCCAATAGATAGCGTGAAAGCGTGTTATATCTTTTCCGATCACATGAGTAACGGTTGGCCAAAATGCATTAAATTTCTCCATATCATTTGGCCAGCCCAATCCAGAAATATAATTGGTCAGCGCGTCAAACCAAACATACATATTGTGGGTCGGATCGTCAGGAACTTCAATCCCCCAGCCCACTTTTTCTTTTGGCCGCGAAATACTGAAATCCTCAATTTCCTCCAAAACATTTAGAACTTCTTTTTTTCTGTGTTCGGGAATTATTTTTATCTCATCTTTCTCAATTAAATCTTTTATTTGATTTTTATAATTTGATAATTTAAAAAACCAATTTTCTTCTTCCACAACTTCCGGTTTGCAATCATGCTCCAGACATTTGCCATCTACTAAATCGCTTTCTTTTTTGAAAGATTCGCATCCCGCGCAATATAATCCCTGATATTTTTTCAGATAAATATCTCCTTTGGCTTTACATCTTCTCCAAAGTTCTTGCGAAGCTTGAATGTGATCTTCATCTGTCGTACGAATAAAGCGATCATAAGAAAGATTATATTTTTCTTTCATTGCCATGAAAGCTTTTACATTTTCATCAACTAAAACCTTTGGTGCTACACCTTTTTCTTTTGCCAATAATTCCATCTTCGTACCATGTTCATCCGAACCCGTGAGAAAAAAAACATCATCGCCTTTCTCACGGTGATAGCGAGCTATCACATCGGTCAAAACTTTTTCAAAAACATGACCAATGTGCGGCTTGCCATTTGTGTAATCAATTGCAGTTGTAATGTAGAATTTATTTTTTTCCATTTCTTTTTACCCTTATTATCCCCGAACAAGTTATGACTTCAATACCTTTTTTCTCTAATTCATCAAAAAATAAATTCAATCCCAAAGAGTCAGAGCTCATGTGTCCGGCAATAACAACATTGATATGATATTTTTCCGCTTCTTCGCGAAACTCTTTACTCATATGCATGCCAACGATTGTGCCAACTCCTTGACCCGCCAGCCATTTATAAATATCTTTTGATCCCGATGTTCCACCGGTAATTTCCGTAAAAACAATTTTACCGCATCTTCTTTTTGGATTTCCCGCAAAAAGCATTGGGCCAGCGCCCATTTTTGTAGCTTCTCTATATTCTGGGATTTCTTTTATCAACTTTAATAAATCCGAAACATATTCCGGTTTTTTTCTTTCAACCTCTTTTCTTAAAAATTGATAACAAAGATTATCACAAGGAGTATGCACACCAAAAAAAGGGATTTTTAATAATCTTGCTGCATCAATTGATTGATAGTGATTTGCTCCAGAAAGACTTTTTGATAACTCCGAAATTCTAATATCATATAATGCTTCGGCCACATTTATTGGTACGCCGAGATCTGCTAGCATATCAACCTGCAGATCCATAACATCATAAATCCTTGCCAAAGCTATACCTTCGGGGTGATGACTCATTACGGCATCTACTCCTAGTTCTTTTGCTAATAACATTTCACCAGTATCAATATCAACGCCAGCTAAAAGTTTTTTTATTTTTTTATTTTCATCACCAAAATAAATTCTGGAATCTGCATAAGGATTATGTAGTCTTTCTTTATCAAAGAATTCTTTTTCTTCCTTTTTCAAATCTTCAAATTCCTTTTTTGCGCGAACCAAGACTTTCTGAACCGTTTTTTTGTCCCGTGGATCATTTTCAATTCCGGTTTTAATGGCTAATTTGTAGATTTCATCTAAAGTTAACATGGCTTTTTATTACTAATAAAAACACCCTCTATATTATATTATACCCTAAAAATTCCTTTTTTCAAAGGAATTTTTGTAGTATGTAGTAAGTAGCATGTATTATGAACTTCCCTACTACATGCTACATAATACTTACTACCTGTTATTTAACACTACCACAAATTCTCCCTTCTGATTCTTGCTGGTAATTCTTTTCGCAACATCGCTGATGTTGCCTCGAATAATTTCTTCAAACTTTTTGGTTAGTTCCCTGCCAATAGCAATCTCAATATTTCCTAGACATTTTTCCAGATCTACCAAGGTTTTGCCAATTCGATGCGGCGATTCAAAAAATATGATTGTGGTTTTTTCATTTTTTATTTTTTCAAACAAAGTCTGTCTTCCTTTTTTCTTCGGTAGAAATCCGAGAAATAAAAAATCATCGGTTGGAAATCCGCAAACCGAAAGTATAGAGGTTAAAGAACTTGCTCCAGGAATCGGAATTATTTCTACGGCCAATCCTTTTTCTTTTTCCTCCCAGATTTTTTCAAGCAAGTAATTTCCGGGATCGCTAATCCCCGGTGTTCCGGCGTCAGTAACCAAGGCTAGATCTTTTCCCGATTTTAATAGTTCAATGATATATTCTATTTTTGAAAGCTTTGAATGTTGGTAATAAGAAATCAGAGGTTTAGATATTTCGTATCGATCAAGCAGAATCTTCGTCTTCCTCGTATCTTCCGCTAATACAAAATCCACCTTTCGCAAAACATTGAAAGCGCGAAAGGTCAGATCTTCCAAATTCCCAATTGGTGTGCCTACTATATATATAGAAGCCATAAAATTATTTTACCAATAGTAAAACATCAAAACTGATGCAATTAACATAACCGCAAAAGTAATCCAGCCAAGAATATTTGAAATTGGTTTATTTTTATACTTGCCCATTACTTTCTTTTTGTTTGCCAGAATTGTGATGAAAGCAATCAAAGGAACTGCCACTACTCCATTTACCACGGCGGAGTAAAGCAAGGCTTTCATAGGGTTAATACCGATGAAATTAATTGCGAGACCAACGAGGGTTGAAAAAATTATTACTCCATAAAAGAATTTTGCATCTTTTAATTTATGGGATAATCCCTCTCTTGCGCCAGCTACCTCGGATAGAGCATATGCCGCAGAGCCGGCTAACACTGGAACGCCCATGAGTCCTGCTCCAATAATTCCCACGGCAAAAAGCAGATACGCTCCATTGCCGGCCAGAGGCTGTAATGCTAATGCTGCTTCTTGTGCAGAATTAATATCGGTAATGCCATGTTTAAAAAGTGTTGCGGAACAAGCCATTACTATAGCCAATGCGATGGCTTGAGAGAAGATCATTCCCACATAAGTATCAATTCTCATCCTTTTTATTTCGCCTTTCTCAACTTTTTGACATTTTTGTCCTATTTCTTTTATTCTACCATCTTTAACTTCTTCTTCTACTTCCTCTGATGTCTGCCAAAAGAAAAGATAAGGCGAAATCGTAGTCCCAAGAAAACCAACCATGACTATTAGGAAGTCTTTATTAAATTCTATGTGCGGCAATATGGTTGATCGGAAAATTGCCAACCAATCCTGTGGCATCATAAAGGCAACTATGAAATATCCAAAAAAAGGAATGGTTAACCATTTGAGAATTCCGGCATAAACTTTGTAAGAAATAAAAACTTCTAGCAATATTATACCGATCGTTATGCCGATGGCCCATAAATCAATGTTACCACCCAAAACCATTTTGGATGATTCTGCCATGGCGGAAATATCCGCACCGATATTTAAAGTATTCGCACAAACCAAAAGTCCCACTGCAAAATATAGCCAATAGCGATGAAAAAACTGCTTCATATTTCCAGCCAAGCCTTTTCCGGTTACCATCCCCAGTCTTCCGCACATTTCCTGAACTGCAATCATCATTGGCAACTGGTAAAGAGCGAGCCATGCTTGACCAAGTGAAAACTTTGCACCAGCCGCAGAATATGTTCCAATGCCCGAAGAATCGTCATCGGAAAAACCCGTAATAACACCGGGACCGATGATGCGTTTTACATTTCTAACCTGATTTTTAAAATAATCAGTAATCTTTGTTTTTTTATTATTTTTTACCATAATTTAAAATTTAAATATCAAAGTTTAAAATTATAGAGTCGCTTCGCGACAATATATAATCATTATTTTTGAATTTTGAATTGCAATTTTGATTTTTAATTTTTAATTTTTGATTTGGTTGTAGATCCCCAACCAATCTTCAATGGATAAATCCTGCGCCCTTGCATTCTCGCTAATTCTCATCTCCCTAAATATATCATATATCTTTTCTTTGGGAATATCCAATCCTTTCGCTAAGTTATTTACCACTAATTTCCTCTTCGCTGCAAAACCAGCATGAACCACTTTAAAAAAATATTCTGTATTTTTGTTTTCTTGTTTTTTTGCTTTTTTGATTTTCAATCTTATGACTGCGCTATCCACTTTTGGCTTCGGCCAAAAACTATTCTTGGAAACATAAAACAATATCTCCGGATCTGTAAACATTTGAACCGAAATCGCGAGTAAATTCATTTCGCCTTTCTTGCTCCGCCCTTGGCGGGGTGAAGCTACGATTCTTTCTGCCACCTCTTTTTGTACCATTAGAATCATTTCCGACGGCTTGTCCTTCATCTCAAATATCTTGCGCAACAAAAAAGATGTTAAGTAATAAGGAATATTCCCAACGATCTTATAATTTCCTTTAATTTCCGTAGAGACGCAAAATTTTGCGTCTCTACAAATTTTTAATTTATCTAAATATTCTA
>JAQULF010000008.1 GCA_028718745.1 Patescibacteria group bacterium
AAAACATCAAAGGAGACTTCTTAATGACAACCAACAAGGATCGTTCTACAAATCCTGCTTGCGCGATTATTGTCGCGTTGGACGGGATGAGTCTTGACGATGCCAAGGTTCTCGTACAAAAGCTCGGACATCTTGGTGTTGGTTTCAAGGTCGGGCTGGAATTTATCTGCGCCGGAGAGGCCGATGAGCTGCTGGGGTTTGTCAAGGAATGCGGGGGCTGGGCATTCTATGATTCCAAGCTCTGCGACATTCCCAATACCGTCGGCAAAGCAGCGAAAAAGATTTCCAAGAAAGACGGAGCCCGCTTCTTTAACATTCATGCATCCTGCGGGAAAAAGGCGATGGAGGCAGCGGTCGCCAACAAAGGGGACTGCTGGGTACTGGCAGTTACGGTGCTCACCTCTATTGACGAGGAAGAATGTGAGAGCATCTTCGGCGATAGCTCAGAAAGCATCGTTCTGCAATTCGCGATCAACGCGAGGGACGCCGGGGTGAATGGAATCATTTGTTCTCCCAAGGAACTCCCCCGCCTTCGCGGAAACCACGATTTCGAGCCTCGAGGTCCTGAACTCCTTCTGATAACGCCGGGAGTACGACCTCTCGGAACCGATGCCAACGACCAAAAACGCATCACGACTCCCTACGAAGCAATCAAAGGCGGCGCTAACTATCTCGTGATCGGTCGACCGATTACGGAAGCACCTGACCCCGTTGAAGCAGTCAAGGCGATTGCCAACGAAATCGCCACGGCGATGGGGGAGGTGGGGAAATGACGGATGCCGAAAAACTTCTGATGGATCGGCTTGCCGAAAAGGAGGGATGGTATGACTGTCCGAAAGATTCGGACGGGAAACGACTCGGACCACTCGTGGGCTATGCCGCACGGTATGCGGACAAAGAAGGCGAGGACGATGTGTCATTGCAATATGTTGGCGACACCTATGTCAACTGCGCGGTTCTAGAGGAAGACCCCAGAATTCTTCATGAGATAGTCTTTCAGGGGCTTGGTCCCCTGGTTAAGGATCTGCTGGAGAATGTACTGGGCTTCCGAAAACCGCTTGGGCTTGGTAAATGGGCTTTTTGCGGAGCGCCGGAAGGTGGCAAGTCCATCGCGTCTCTTCTCGCCATGTTTTTCCCTGGCACTCGCTACATTTACCCCGAGAAAAAAGTAGTAAAAGTTGCGGACGATACTTCTCGGGAAGTCACGAAGCTTGTGTGGGGAAGACACCAGGTACGGAGCTGCGAAGATGTGGTGATCGTTGAAGATCTCCTTAACAACTTCTCAACCACCGAGGAGATCAAAGAGATTACACGGGCAGCCGGCGGGAAAGTCATGGCTATCGCATCTCTCGTCAATCGATCGCTCAAATTTGACAACTGGTATATGGGTGACGATAACTACGCTCTTCCCATCGTTACTGTTCTTCGCAAGTCCATCCCGCAGTTCAAGCAGAGCGATCCGGCAGTAGCGGAAGACATTAAGAAAGGAAATATCGTCTGGAAACCGAAGGGTGAATGGTACCAGCTGAAAGAGGCCATAGAGAAAGCTTCAAATTCATAATCAACAATCTCGATGTATCGCGGCGCGCCTCGCTTTCAGGGGCCGCCGCTTTTTTATTTCCCCAACTTTTTATGCTAAAATGTTTTTATGAATGAAAAAATTGAGCAACCGGAAAAATATGAAGGAGCTTATCACCACATCTACAACCGCGGCTCGGATAAGAGAGCTATTTTTATGGATGAGAAGGATTGTGAGAGGTTTTTGGAGTGCTTGAATTTTTATAATAGTCCGAACCAAATTGATTTATTTAAGATTAAAAGGGAAGATCCAATCTCCCCCAAGGAGGGGGAGATTGGATCTTCCCTGAACTCGGCCTTCGTTGAGATATTCTGTTACTGTTTGATGCCAAACCATTTTCATCTTATTTTAAAAGAGTTGGTTGACGGTGGAATCGCAAGATTTATGCACAAAGTTGGTATTGGCTACACTATGTATTTCAATAAAAAATACGATCGTTCCGGGCATTTGTTTGAGGGTAAATACAAGCATAAGGAAATCGACGCGGATTTTTACTTAACTTATTTAACCGGATATATTCATCTAAATCCGGTTATGGCAGGGTTAGCTAAATTGCCTGAACATTACAAGTATTCCAGCTATCTGGATTATCTTGGCAAAAAGAAAACTGATTTTTTGAATTTCAAACCGGAAGAACTGGAAACCAAGATTGAAGATTACGAGAAATTCATTTTAGATTTAAAGAATGATAAAGAGGCGCTAAAGAAAATTGAAAAGGTTAGTTTAGAATAATGCTATAATGTAAGAAATTACCAGTTCACGCGTATGAAATAGTAAACGACCCGCCATCGCTCCCTCCTTCGTCCTTACTGGCAAAACGAATTACATTCTGTTATTGCCAGTGCAGACTTCGGCGGGCAGGCAATCTCTTGGTGAGATAAGAAAACAAAAAATGATTTCTGACAACCTTGAGCATAAAAAAGATGAGGAGATAGTCAAGTTGATCTTGAAAAATCAGGATAATTTTGTGTACATTGTCAGAAGATACGAGGATAAACTTTCGCGCTATATCAAAAGGATTTCAGGATTGGAAAAAGAAGATGTAGAGGATCTTTTGCAGGATGTTTTCATAAAGGTTTACCAGAATTTAAACGACTTTGACACTTCCTTAAAATTTTCTTCTTGGATTTATCGTATTGCTCATAACGAAACGATCAGCAATTATCGCAAAATGAAATCCCGTCCGGTGGGTGTCAGCTACGATGATGACCCGGCGCTGGCAAATCAATTAGCTTCAAAATCCGATTTTGTCAAAGAAATAGAAAAAGAATATGACGCTAAAGTTATTAGAAAAGTTTTAGCAAAGATGGACAAAAAATATCGCGAGGTTTTAATTCTAAAATTCATCGAAGAAAAAGATTATAATGAAATATCGGACATTTTGCAGAAGCCGATTGGGACGGTGGGGGCGATGATAAATAGGGGAAAGGCACAGTTTAAGAAGGTTGTTGTTAGAAACAAGATTGAGATTTAAAAAATATGTTAAAAATTTCTAATATCTAAATTATAATTTCTAATAAAAATCCCAATGTCCAATGACTGAAATTAGAAATTTGACATTTAAAATTTTATTAGATATTAGAAATTAGAGCTTAGATATTAAAAGGTTTGTAAATAAAAAATTATGAAGGATATCAGTCAAAACATTTTAAAAAAGATTAAACAGCAGGATGTACATCCCATTCCTCGCTGGAAGTTTTTGTTGAAAAATTATGGAATCTGGGTCATTTTTTCACTTGTCGTTTTACTCGGAGGGCTGGCTGTTTCCGTAGTCATATTTATGCTGACCGATCGAGATTGGACAATCTATCGATATTTGAATAAAAGTTTCTGGGAATACTTGCTCATCAGCATTCCTTACTTTTGGTTTTTTTTAATTTCAATCTTTTTAGTCTTTGCTTGGTATGATATTAAAAAAACCAAGACAGGCTACCGCTACAGTTTCACAAAAATAGGAGCCATCAGTATTTTATCCAGCATCATTCTAGGCATTTTATTCTTCTATGCCGGATTAGGTGTTCGAATAGATAAGATTTTTGCCGATAATTTGCCTTATTATCAAAACATACATCACTATTCCAGACCGGGTGTCTGGCAAAATCCGCAATCAGGATTGTTAGTTGGAGAAGTAGAAGATATTCAGGGCGATGGCAGTTTCCACATTCGCGATTTGGAAAATACCAACTGGCTGATTAATTGTCTAAACTGTATCTGGAGCGGAGGACTTGTCGGAGAGCCGGGGATGCTGGTTCGATTAGTTGGTCAAGAAATGGGGGATCATATTTTTCAAGTTTCTGAAATTCGTCCGTGGAAATCAAAGGGCGATGCCAATATAAGATATTTCTTACCGAATATGCCACCGCCCTTGCGGTAAAAAGATGTAAGATATTTTTTGGCAAACGCGTAGTAGATTATAGGAATCGCCCGCCATCGTTCAATCTCTTGGAGAAATAGGTGATTATTCCTCTTCTCCAAATAGATTTCACTCTAGGCGGGTTGCATAGAAATATAGAGTGGATTATTTTATGCAAAGGTCGACAAATAACCTATGTAATACAGAGCCTGTGAAAGGGCTCTGTATTTTTATTTTTCTTTGGAAAATATTTTTTTAAAAACCTTTGGCAAAATATAAGTATAAATTAACCATGAAACAATGATCGCGATTAAAATACTGCCGATAATATCAATAGAATGATGGACTCCGGACAATATCCTGGAAATACCCACTAGAATAGCAACTACCCAAAGGATCAAACCAAATTTTTTATTATAGAAAAAGACGAGCATCGCTAATGCAGCTGAAATTAATGTATGGTCGGAGGGAAAGCCGTTATCCGGCGCATGGTAGATAAGCGGTATAATATCTTCATTAACGAAAGGACGAGGATCGTAAAAAAATAAGCTGGAGAGTTTAGCCACAATATAGATAGCCGGCAAGGCAATTAAAGCAAATAAGAAAAACTCTTTTTTCTTGTCTTTGGAAAGAGTAAGAAAATATATTACAACAATAAGAGCGATTAAAACAAAAAGATATTTCGCACCGAAGATGATTAGGAGATTCATAAAGAGTATTATTAGTATTGTTTTTATTTTAGCAAATGTGGGGGAAAATAAGAAGTGTGATATTTTTATTTTTATTGCAAAAGATTGAAAATTAAGATATGATATTCTTACTAAGGGCGGTTAGCTCAGTTGGTTAGAGCGTCTCGTTTACACCGAGAAGGTCACGGGTTCGAATCCCCTACCGCCCACTTTGCAACTTTAAGCCGAGGTAGCTCAGTGGTAGAGCGAAGGACTGAAAATCCTTGCGTCAGCAGTTCAATTCTGCTCCTCGGCATTTTTTTATTGAAATATTTTTTTCTTTTTTAAAAGGCTTTTTTATGCTATAATTTATGTAATTAAGGGCATCTGTCATGGTCCTTAAAATAATACATGGAGGTGTCGTCATGGCGAGAGCCGCAGGCGACGAAGAATTGGGAAAGATTGCTCGACAACAGCACGAGGTTTTTCGGCGAGTTCGCGATGGCAGCATGTCGGTCAAGCAAGTATTGCGGGTACACAAACAACTGTCCGGTACTCTGCTTGTTCGGTTTGACGCCAGTGTGTCATGGGATGATGCGGTAAGACGGTGCAACTTCGATACTGTATATGTTCCCAACAAGCATCGTTGGTATCATCCCATTGAGCATATTGATGTTGCAAAAGCTTTGCCACCACTCGATTTTACCGGTATATGTGATGCGGAAGTCATTCTACGCAAACTAAAGGAGGATACGGAAAGAGCGAAAGTATATTCCTGCCTGAATAAGGGAGAAAGGCTTGTTCACCCCCTGTTACTTCTTGCACTGGCCGCGCAGTACCCGTACGAACAATTGGACTCATCAATTTCTACAAGATGGGGCCTTTCTTGGCAGCTTTCTCTCCGCGAAGATGGTCATTGGATGCAAGTTGTCAATGACTCTGAACACGGAGTGGTTGGCCCCGAATATCGGGTTGCCATTGTCTCTCAAGCTGCTTGATACAGCAAAGACATTCAATCGTATTCATACCCTCACGCAACCCGCAACAAGCGTGAGGGTTTTTTATTTTGTTAAAATATGATTGATTTAAAAATAGTCTTATGCTAAAATGATTAAGTAATATCAGTAAGACAGAATTTATTTTATAAATTTAAACGCTCTTACTGGGCGATTTATTTTTTTTAACCCCGTCAAATACCGCAAAGCGGTAATTTTGCAAAAGCAAAATTATTTGACAGGGTAAAGGAGGGGATATGTTACAAACACAAAAACAAAATCAAGATGAACCTTATAAAATTTCTCTTCCCAAATTCGATATCTCGGTTTTTGGCGCAGGCAAAAAAATCGGGTCAGATCCTGGAACAATTTTGGAAACGGCCGGAGTATCCGAAGGAGAAATGGTAGCAGATTTTGGCTGCGGAGTTGGTTTTTTCGTTATGGAAATAGCCAAAATTGTAGGAAATACCGGCAGAGTTTTTGCCATAGATATTAGCCGAGAAATTCTGGATTCTCTAAAAGCTAAAGCAATCGATAGTGGCAGGAGAAACATTTATGGGATTCTGGCTGATCTGGAAAAACCCGGCGCGACCGGATTGGAAGACGAATCGGTGGATGTGGTTTTAATGATTAACTTCTTATACCTAATTAAAAACAAAGAAGTGGTTTTGAAAGAGGCTTATAGGATATTAAAGAAGAATGGCAAACTGGTAATTATGGATTGGTCGGAAGGAGGTCAGCATAATATGATTGAAAAGGAACAAATAGTTGGCGCCAAAGAAATCAGAGACCTAACGCGGAAGTTGGGCTTAAGGAAATTAAAAACATTTGAAGCGGGACTAGCGCATGAGGTAAATGTGTTTAGGAAAGAGTAAAGTCATATATAAAAAATTAAAAATAAAAGATAAAAAACAAATACTTAAATATACAAAAACAAATTTATTTTTAAGTTTTTAATTTGTGTTTTTTATTTTTCATATTTTATTTTTCATATTAATTTTAATGCCATGATTACTTTAGAAAACATCAAGATTTTATTCACCCCCCAGTATCTATTCAACCTATATCCTGGTTATGATATGAAATTTATAGTTCCACTGTTAGTATTTTTTGGGGCTTTGATATTATTGGGCTTGATAGTATTTATTGCAGCAAGAAAAAACAAGAAGAAGAAATATAAGGTAATTTTACTCGCGATAATTTACAACTGGTTCCTATGGGTGGGTTTTGTAGGATTATTTCTCCTCGCTTTCCGTTATGAAGGGATAGCCTTCATCTCCATGCGCCTCATTCTATTATTATGGCTTTTAGTTTTTATATTCTGGGGCCTTTACATTTTGGTTTTCTATAAAAAGGGATATAAAAAAATACTTAAGGAACATAAACAGCAAATAGAAAAAGAAAAGTATTTTAGAAAGAAATAATTATTATTAATCAATATAAATAATGACTACAGCAAGCACTGAAGAAAAAGAAAACAAAGATTTGATCAAGGGCGGCATTGTTCCAATGGACAAGCTTTTGAAAGATGCATCGAACGGACTTAAAATTTATCAAGAAGGCGATGCGGTTTCTGCCAAGGTTGAAAAGGTAATGAAAAATAAAATCCTCGTTACTATTGATGATAGAATCAATGGAATTGTGGGTGGAAAAGAATTGCTTTTTGATCCCCAATTTGCCAAGGGGTTAAAGGCAGGCGATGTGGTTACGGCTTATGTAGTTTTGAGCGAAGATGATGAAGGTCGCATGTTGCTTTCATTGCGCCGAGCAGGCAAGGAAAATGTTTGGAATGATTTAATGAAGAAGTTTGATGCTAAAGAAACTATCTCTGTGGTGGTAACCGAAGCTAACAAGGGAGGATTGATCATAGAATTGGGCGGAGTGAAGGGATTTTTACCCGTTTCGCAATTGTCTGCCGAGCATTACCCAAGAGTTGAGGGTGGGAATAAAGACGAAATTTTGACTAAATTGCACGCGCTGGTTGGCAAGGCAATCGATGTTAAAATTTTGGGCATAGAAAAAAGCTCTAACAAATTAATCTTTTCTGAAAGAGAAGCTATCGGCAACCGCGACATCCCGTCCGAGCTAAAGATTGGAGATATTGTGGATGGCAAAGTTACGGGTATTGTTGACTTCGGTTTTTTTGTCGATGTGAATGGTGTCGAGGGATTGGTTCATATTTCCGAAATCAGCTGGGCAAAAGTGGATAATGTTTCCAATTTTGTTAAAGTGGGAGATAAAATTCGCTTGAAGATCATCGATATGGAAAATAGCCGCTTGTCGCTTTCGATGAAACGACTCGAGGAAGATCCATGGAAAAAAGCTATTGGAGGTTTCAAAGTTGGAGAAAAAGTTACTGGTACAATCGGCCGTATCACTCCTTTTGGCGCTTTTGTTAAGGTTAATGGAAAAGATGGCGATGTTGACGCGCTAGTTCATATTTCCGAAATTTCCAGCAAGCATGTAGCCGATCCGAAGGAAGTTTTGAAAGTCGGCGATAAGAAAGAATTTAAGATTGTTTCGATAGAACCGGATCAACACAGGCTTTCTTTGAGTTTGAAAGCGCTGGAAGAGCCGACGGGGGGAGAAGAAAACAAGAAAACAAGAAAACAAGAAAGCGAAGAAACAGTAAAGCAAGAAAACAAGAAAGCAAAAAAACAAGAAGAGGAAACCGTAGAGGCGAATGGCAGTTCGCCTGAAGAAAATGTTGAGATAGCAGAAAATACTATTAAAGAGAAACCAATTAAAGAAAGAAAATCAAAACCCGTAGGGGCGCAAGATCTTGCGCCCAAGAAAAAGGTGGAGAAGAAAACTATTAAGAAGAAGAAATAATTTTGTAAAATGGCAATTACGCCGGAAAGAACTTGCGCAATATGCAGGGCGAAAAAGCCGCAAAGCGAGCTTTTTCGCTTTTTGGTTAAGAATGGAGAGGTTATTTTTGACAAGGAGCAGAAAGAACTGGGGCGCGGTTTTTATATCTGCTCTAAAAAATGCTGGGAAGAGGGAGTTAGGAAAAAGCGCAAAATAAAAATTGCCTCACGAGAAAATAAATTCGTGAGTCTGCCGGATAAATCATTTGAAGATATCGTGAAAGATTGATATAATAGTAAGGAAATAAAAATATTGTTAAATCCCGAATGTTCCCGAATTATACCCGAATGTCCCGAATGGGAATTAGGGAAATTGGGGATAAATTTGGGATAATTAGGGAGGTAAAAATGGAAATACGACACATCGGTCACTCTTGTTTTGAAATAAAAAATAAAAACATTACAATCGTCACGGATCCTTTTACGGACGATTACGGGATTAAGATGCCAAAGCTGAAAGCCAATATTGTGACAGTCAGCCATGAGCATCGCGATCATAATAATGTAGAGGCGATCGCAAGCGCTAATTCAGAAAAGGATCTTTTTGTAGTTAGAAATTCGGGCGGTTACGAGATTGAAGGAGTTTTAATTGAAGGGATTTCAACTTTTCACGATGATAAAAACGGAGCTATCCGTGGCATTAACAATGTTTATGATATAAAAATGGACGGCATTACGCTTTGTCACATGGGCGATCTTGGGGCGGATCTATCTGAAGAACAAATTGAAGAATTGGACGGCATTGATGTTCTTTTTGTTCCGGTTGGCGGTAAATATACAGTAGACGCAGAACATGCCGCGAAGATTGTGAATAAAATCGAACCGAGAATTGTTATTCCAATGCATTATGCTGTTCCAGGAATGAGATTAGAATTGGACAGCGTGGACAAATTTGTTAAGGAGATAGGCTTGGCAGCAGAGAAATTAGATGTTTTAAAAGTGGAGAAAAAAGATTTACCGCAGGAGGGAATGAGACTGGTGATTTTGGGATAAATAAAAATATTCTATTTAATAGAAGAAACAAAAAGCATAGCCAATATATTTGCTTCAAGCATAATTACCATGAAGGGAAAAAGAAAGTAATTTTTACATATTTAAATATTTGTTTTTTATCTTTTATATTTCATTTTTTATTTTGATCTTGGTCTAGTGGCGGAATTGGTATACGCGCAGCACTTAAAATGCTGTTTGCCGAAAGGCGATTGTGGGTTCGAGTCCCACCTAGACCATTTTTTCTTGCATTTTTACGAGAAGTGTGCTATACTTAAGATTGTCTAGGCGTCCGGCATTCGTCGGACGGGGAGCGAATACTCCCCGACATTTAGAAAAAATCATCTTCCAAGTCGGCGGATGGTTTTTTTGTTTGCAATAAAAAAGGTTTCTTTCCGTATTAAATAACAAAGAGAAAGGAGGGTTCGATGTAATATAAAAAGCATTTAAAATTTATCAAGTTGCGTATCGGCTTCATACTTTGCAAAGTATGGGGTCGATGCGCATTTAGTCTATATAAAAATAATATAAAAAGGAGAATCCGCCCAAGGCGGACAAGAAACATGAAGGAATTAAAAGAATTTTTAAGTTCAAAAGGGGCTAAGTTAGCAATTTGTTTGATTGGATTGGTAATAGTAATTGGACTAGCGTTTTGTGCCGGATTTGTAGCTTCCCGCAAAAAGGCTGGTTTTGGAATTCGCCAAGGAAAGAATTACAACCAAACATTTAGAGGTGGAATGATGAATGGTTCTCGCAGCGGTTCATCAAATGTTTTTAATGGCATGATGGGCAAAAGTGTTGCGCAAAGGAATACCAGTATTTCAGGAAAAATCACAAACCTGACCGGAAACAGCATAACTATTCAGGGGCAAAATGGTGTTGAATCCACTTTCACTATTACCGCTCAAACTTCTATTCAAAACAGTTCGGGAGCCATTACGGTTTCCGGTTTGAAGGTTGGCGATAATGTGTCCATCGTTAATCTGCCAAACAACACCGGAACGGCTGAAGCAAGAAGCATTTCGGTTGCGCCCGCAACAAACGGTCAATAAAAATTTTCATGTACAAAGGACTGATCCAGAAACTACTAAAACGGAAATTTATTCTGATTCTGGCTGCTGTGCTACTGGCAGTTAGCGGTTATTTTGTTTATGCAAAAGCCTATGCCAATACAGGTTCAAATAAATATGTTGTCTCCACGGTAGAAAAAGGATCGGTGATAAACAGTATCGCGGGTAGCGGTCAAATATCAACTTCCGATCAAATTGAGATCAAACCAAAGGCTTCGGGAAATATCACAGCTATTAAAGTAACTGCCAATCAGGAAGTAAAGAAAGACGATATAATAGCGACTATAGATTCCCGTGATGCTCAAAAAGCGGTTCGCAACGCGCAGATTTCATTAGAAAGCGCTAATTTAGCTTTGGAAAAATTAAATGAATCCGCCAACCCAACCTCCATACTGCAAGCGGAGAACGCCCTAACCAGCGCTAAGGAAAGCCTGGAAAAATTAAAGACAACCCAGCAAGAAAATTCTCAAAATGCTTTGGATGCGAAACAGAATGCCGAGGATAATTTGGCAACGGCTTACGAAGATGGTTTTAATACGATTTCAAGCACATTTCTGGATCTGCCAGATATTATGACGGGATTGGATAAAGTTTTAAACGGCCATGATTTTGATTCAAGTCAAACAAATCTGAATTATTACAGCGATACCATAAACAATCTTGCCGGATATGATGCCAGCGCCGAAATTTTTAGGAATGATGCGAGCAGTAAATATAATGTGGCCAAAAGCGCCTACGATAAGTGCTTTACAGACTATAAAACCACAAATCGATATTCTAATAATGATGCAATCGACAGTTTAATTAATGAAACTTATGATACAGTAAAAAAAATTGCCGAATCCACAAAAAGCGCGAATAATCTCATTCAGCTTTACAAAGATAAATTAACTTCAAGCGATAAAAATCCCGATGCAAAAGCTACTTCCCAATTGTCTACACTTTCCGGATATACCAACAAGACAAATTCGGAATTGTCCAATCTTTCTTCAGCCAAGAGCTCAATTAAACAAAATAAAGATTCAATAACTAATGCCGAAAACAACATTGCCAATATGGACCGAGACAATCCGGGCGATATTCGAAATGCTGAAATGACAGTAACTGAAAAACAAGCCTCTCTGGACGATCTCAAAAAAGGTCCGGATGCTTTAGATGTTCGCGATAAAAAAATTGCTATTCAGCAAAGGCAAGAAGATCTGTCGGATGCCTTGCAGACCTTGGCCGATTATACTGTGCGAGCCCCGGTGGACGGAGTTATAGCAGTTGTCAGCGCCAAAAAAAATGATTCAGCTTCAAGCGGTACTTCCATCGCTACATTGATATCCAAACAAAAAATTGCGGAAGTTTCTCTGGGTGAAACCGATATTATTAAAATAAAGGTTGGTCAAAAAGCCTCGTTTACCTTTGATGCCATCGAAGACTTAACTTTGACTGGCGAGGTTGCAGAAGTTGGGAGTATGGGAGTCTCAACGCAGGGGGTTGTTTCTTATACAGTAAAAATAGTTTTGAGTTCGGATGATGATAGATTAAAATCGGGGATGAGTTTTTCAGTAAATATAATTACTGATTCAAAAACCGATGTTTTAGTGGTGCCAACTTCGGCAATTAAAGCGTCTGGGAATGGCAGTTATGTGCTGATACCGGATGAAACCATAGCAGATGATCAGTTAAATATCTCAACCGGAATAATTTTGAATAATTCGACTAAACAACAAACAGTTGAAACCGGACTAAGCGATGGTACGAATACAGAAATAATCTCCGGACTTAACGAAGGGGATAAGATAATTACTAAAACAATTAAGCCAACCACGACGACTTCTGCTTCCACAACAACTACGAGTAGAAATACAACCCAAAGTTTAATTGGTGGCGCTGGTTCATTTGGCGGAGGTGCCGGAGGCGCAAGAATCCCAACCAGTGGAGGCAATGCCTCTAGAGGGAACTAAAATGATTGAATGTGATAATGTTGGTAAAACTTATGTGAATGACGATGTAGAAACCATTGGTTTGAAAAACGGTTCTTTTAAAATTGAAGATGGCGAATTTGTGGCAATCATGGGTCCTTCCGGAAGTGGAAAATCAACCCTAATGAATATTCTGGGAGCTCTAGATACCCCGACAACAGGGAAATATTATCTAGATGAAAAAGATGTCTCTACTCTTTCTGATGATGAATTGGCCGATATCCGCAAAAATAAAATCGGATTTGTTTTCCAATCTTTTAATTTATTGAAACGATCGACAGTTTTACGCAATGTGATGCTGCCTCTGGTTTATGCCGGCATGCCAAGGGAAGAAAGAGAAAAAAGAGCGATTATCTCATTGAAAAAGTCGGGACTGGAAGAAGAAAAATTTTTAAAATTGTCCAATCAGCTGTCGGGTGGACAAATGCAACGAGTGGCTATAGCTCGAGCATTAGTTAATAATCCATCAATTATTTTGGCCGATGAACCGACTGGTAATCTCGATACCAAAACCGGCGATTTTGTTTTAAAAACATTTCAAGAGCTGAACAATAATCACAAGCACACGATTATAATTATTACTCATGAACAAGAAGTTGCCGAATGTACCGATCGAATTATTTTTATTCGCGATGGCGAAATTGCCTCTGATAAAAAAATTAGCAGGAGAATAATTAAATAAGATGAAAGTTGCCGATCTTTTTGAGGAAGTTTCTTTTGGCTTAATAGCCAATAAATCAAGATCATTTTTGACCATTCTTGGAATTGTCATTGGTATTGCCTCTGTAATTACAATGATTTCCATCGGTCAAGGTTCGCAGAGCGCTATTACTTCAAGTATTCAATCTTTAGGATCAAATCTGATTTCAATAACGCCGGGAGCGCAGAGGAATTTTGGTTTCGGAGCTTCTTCCGGAAGAGGATCTGCCCAAACTTTGAAAAATACCGATGCAACGGCGATTGCAAACATTTCCAATATTAAAGCGGTTGCTCCGGCCTATTCTGCTCGCTATCAGGTAGCGCTTAAGGGGGCTAATACCAATACGACAATTATGGGGACGACCCCCGAATACGCTGACATTAGAAATGTTACAGTTGATCAAGGTAGCTTTATAACTCCCGAAGATGTGACTAATAAAAGCAAGGTAGCGGTTGTGGGTCCGACTGTAATAACTGATCTATTTGGAGAAGATTATACCGACAATCCAGTTGGTATGGTGATTAAAATTAATAAAATAGAATTCACAATTATTGGCACAACTAAATCGAAAGGTGGAACCGGTTTTAATAATCAAGACGATATCGTTTATATTCCGCTGGATACAATGCAGAAAACGGTTGCTGGAGTAAAATATCTATCTACAATCAGTGTCCAGGCTGCCAGTACTGATGCTATGAGCCAAGCGCAAAATGACATAACCTCGTTATTGCTGGATCTCCATAAAGTTAGTACGGCTGATTTTACTATTCAAAATCAGAACGATCTCGCATCTACCGCAACATCTACCGCAAAAACATTTACTATTTTGCTTGCTTCAGTGGCGGCAATATCATTGCTTGTTGGAGGTATTGGCATAATGAATATGATGTTGACCAATGTTACTGAAAGAACGCGTGAAATAGGACTCCGAAAGGCAATCGGCGCGAAAAGAAGCGACATTAATTTACAATTTTTATCGGAGGCAGTAACCCTAACCTTTATCGGAGGAATTGTTGGGATATTATTGGGAATAGCCTTGTCTTTCGCAATGAATTATTTTGGCTGGATGACTACTGCCATAGCACCTTATTCGATTTTCTTGGCATTCGGAGTTTCGGCTGTAATTGGCGTTGTTTTTGGTTATTATCCGGCAAAGGGCGCGGCAGCAATGAATCCAATAGACGCATTGCGCTACGAATAATAGTTTGCAATTTTGTTAATGTTTTTGCGTAATAATAAGTAGAAATAATAATATCATTTGGGAGGAAAAATTTTATGAAGAATGTATTAGTCGCAGTTATTATCACAGTTGTTTTAGTGGGTGGCGGCTCTTTCTTTGGTGGTATCAAATATACTCAAGCTAAAGATTTGGTAGCCAAAAATCAGCAATCATCTGTCAGACAACAAGGTGGGGTTGCTGGCGCCGGACGAAGAACAGGGACAAATAGTCAAGGAGGAGGATTTTTGAACGGAAGTATTTTGAGTAAAGACGATAAAAGTATAACGGTCAAACTTCAAAATGGCGGTTCAAAAATAGTTTTACTTTCCGGATCAACAACAATCGGAAAAACTACCGATGGTACGGTTACTGACTTGGAAGTTGGTAAGACAGTGATGGTTAATGGCGCTGCTAATGCCGATGGATCTGTTACGGCTCAATCAATTCAGATTCGACCGGCCGGTTTAGCACCATCGGGAGCAATTGCGCCAACCGCTACTAAATAAGGAATGATTTTTGTGTTTTGTAAAATATGACAAAAATAGTCCCGTTTTGATGGGACTATTTTTGTGAGGGAAAACATAGTTGCGCGGGAAAATGAATTGAGTATAATGAATATATGAATCAATGATTAAATGAATAAAGGATTAAATGAATGATCTTTTCTAATCATTTAGTCCTTTAATCCTTTATTCATTCTAATTTTCTGCGATAAATATTTAAAGATAATTTAATATATTAATTAAGTAGAATGATTAGGAGGTAACAACAATGAAGCCTAATAAAAGTGATATTTTTGATTCAATGGATGTGGATCGCGATTGGATTCACACGGAAGTTTTGGGAGATAATAGAAAGCGCGGTGGATTTTTATCAATCCTAACTTTCATTCTGGTTCTGATTTGCGCTGTAGCGCTGATTTTTATTGCCTTCAAAGATATGTTTGGCAAAGACGATTTGTCCAATCTTGAGAACCTGGACAAAGTAAAACAAGAGCAGCAAGCGATTGATGACAAAGCAAAACAAGACGCAGCAGCCAAAGCTCTGGCTGACCAGCAGGCTCAACAGCAGGCGGCGCAGGAGATGATTTATACAGTTAAGGCAGGAGATACATTAGCTGCTATCGCAGATGAATTTAAAGTGGATATGAATAAAATTGCGGAAGCCAATGGTTTAACGACACCTTACGAATTGGATGTTGGACAACAATTAAAAATTCCGGGAGTTGCCAAACCGGCGAATACTGCTCCGGCTGGTGGCTCTGCCGCGCCGGCCGGTTCAGGAAATACTTATACTGTAAAATCGGGGGAAACGCTAGCCGGAATAGGAGCTGATCTCGGGATAGATTACAAAACTATCGCTACTCTAAATAATCTTCAATCCCCCTATAATCTGGAGGTTGGACAAGTTTTGAAGCTTCCTGCAAAACAATAAGAGCTAGTTTTCAGCTTCGTTAGCTTCATCAGCTTATTAGGGAGAACTAATAGTTTTGCTCGTTTTTATAGAGTTGCAAAGTTTGATAAAGATCCATAATGGTCTCTTCTTGTTTAGAGATTGACTCTTCCAGTTTTTCTATTTTGCGGTTCTCGGATAAATTGGTTCTATTAGAAACTTGCGATTCAAGCGCCCCCAGCATTATCAGGGTCTGCTCATATTTTATCAAGAGATTTTCGTAGAGAGTTTTATAGTCAATTAGATTATCTATATCTTTTTGTGGAGAATTGATTTTTTTCTTTAATATCTCTCCGACTGATTCGAGGGGACTAACGGCTTTTACTTTTTTAACAACTTTTTTAGACACGCGGCCGCGTGTCTCTACGGGAGATTTTTTAATCTTTTGCTTTTCCTGCCTGCGCAGGCGGGTTGCTTTCTTATGCCCCCTATGTGAATTTTTTCCTCGCGGTGGCTTTTCCAAAATTTTTAATTGGCTAGCGTCTATTCTGTACTCGTAACCTTTTTGTCCTTTAATCAATTTAGCGTTCATGCGGCCGGCTTTAATATAGCGCCGAATGCTCTTTTCGGATACTTTTAATCTCTTTGCCGCTTCGCTTAATGACAGTTGGGTAGACATATTAAAAAAATTAATTATTTTTTTCATTGTACACCAATTGGAAAAGTTGTAAATAATTTATTTAAACTTTGAATAAAGGAATAAATGATTAAATGAATGGATAAGCTTCAATGTTGGTTCAATGCTCCTGCATTGAACTATGAATGTACAATAAAGCATTTAAAAAACTTTTTAGAAATTCTTAGATGTACATATTAGGTTCAAATCAGGAGATTTGAACCAACTATTTATCACGAATTAGAGTTCTAGGATGACACTTCAAAGATATTTGTGGCTAAGATAACTAAGATATTGACAAAATCCGAAAAATGTGCTAATATCTATCTATCAAAATGTGCCTTTCGCATCTTAAAAAATTGCTTGTTTAAACAAAGCAAAAAACGAAGAAAAGGTATTTTTTTCGTTTGAAAATAAAATAGAACAAAGTCCTTATCTGTCCCAGACGGATAGGGATTGAAGTGAAAGTTTAGACCTCGACTTAAATGTTGAGGGGAAAGAAAACAATCTATGGAGGTGCGCTCATGAAGCGCCCAAAAAACAGCATTCAGGTAATGGTTGTACTGATGTTGCTTGTCGTGACCTTTGCGGGTTGCGGAAAAGGCCAGACAGGAGGCATTGCTCCCTCGGCGACTCCTGATGCGACGGGAACGATACCGATCGTTCCGCCGGTGGTAATGACATGCAATACTGCTCCCGGAACAGCTTGCATCACGGGTTTCGCTTTCCTACCGGAAGGCACGGAAGGCGCTGCCCGAGTAGCGGAAAGAAGCTTCTACTTGGGGGAAGTATTCCCTCTGGAAGGCGCGACAATTGAGTTGCTCACGATGGACGAAACCGGTTTTATATCGGCTTTCGCGACAACAACGAGCGCCCTAGGTGGACAGTTTGCACTGTCTAATATACTCGAGGGTGAAAATTACATCCTTCGGGCAACAAAGGCGATCACGGCCACGCAGACAATTGAGATTTTAGCTGTAGTTTCTGTGCAAAGCACAGACATTACGGCGGGTTTCAAAACGGTCAACATCAACGCAGCCGAAACATTGGTTGCGGAGGGTCTGCGGCAGTTGGCTACTGGCTCGCGCAATGGCGGTCATGCGACAGCTGCAATTCACATTCCGTCGCAAGCTGTCCAGCAACTGCGGGATTCGATTTATCAAGTCCTGCGAAACAATGTTGGACAAATTGCTCCGCGAGAAGAAACGCATTACAATGCTCCTGCCGGATTCTGTCCGGCTGAAACCGCGCTCAATCAGGTTATCTCAAACATGAGTACGGTGGAGCGTTCGAATGTTTTCAACGGACTGCTGAATGCTCCCTGCGGTATTGAAATTAATACCGCGATGGGGATGATAGTGACGACCGGAAGCATTCGCGTTCTGGTTCTCTCTCAAGTGGATCCGCTACTTCCCCCATGGGAAGCGAATTGGAAGAGAGCGGAAAACGCCAGTGTCTCTGTAGACATTGCGGGAATAACACAAACCCTGCATACCGATACGGATGGTCGGGCATTTTTCCCAAACCTGCCTCTTGTCGCGACTGCGAGCATTGCAGTTTCATTAGCGGTCGGAGGCGACAACTGGTTTTCGGAAGTTCGCAGTACGACCAGCTGGGGTGGTCAATTTGTGGAAATCACAGTTACGATCGGGCCCGCTCAGAAAAATCGTTCACCGGTTGCTAAAGCCGGACCAGATCAGACCGTTTTTGCATCAACGATTTCAGCACCAACAACAGTAATACTGGACGCATCTGCATCTTATGATCCGGACGGGAACACATTGACATACGAATGGCTCCAAATTTCGGGGCCAGCCGTAGTGCTTCCAATGTGTCCACCGACCTGCAGTATCCCGCCCAGCATTACCGCAACATTCACACCGACTGTTGCGGGCGCGTATGTTTTTCGCGTCTTGGTGCAAGATCTGGGTTTTACCGCCACGGATGAAGTCACAATCACAGTTCTTCCGGCTCCGGATATGAGCTGCGCTCATGTAGACGCCGGTCCGCCTCAAACAGTGCTGGTGGGACAGTCTGTTACCATCAGTAGTGATGGGACCACGGCAACAAGCAGCGCGACATTCAATCATGGATGGGGAACATATGCGGCGCCTACTCTGGGACCGGTCAGCTTCGCAGATCCCAACGCGACAACCACGACCTTTGTTCCACCGGTCGCGGGGATCTACGCTCTGAAAGCAACATACGAGAATACGAATGGCTCATGCATAACTTCGGGCATCGTGTACATCACAGCGACCGTTCCGAATCAGCCGCCGACAGCTTCAATCACGACTTCCGCCACCAGCGGTTTCGCGCCTCTGATGGTAGATTTTACCGCCAATTGCACGGACCCGGACGGAACTTGCGTATCGTATGCCTGGACCTTCGGCGATGGAAGTTCGTCAAGTTCGGCCAATCCCTCTCATTTGTTCACAACAGCCGGAACCTACACAGTTTCGCTGATCGTGACTGATGATGATGGAGCGACGGTGGTCGCAACTACTACTATTACGGTCAGCGCGCCGATGCCGCCGACTTGCGGAGCGACCAGTAATGTCACGAGCGGATCAACTCCGCTAATCGTGAACTTTACCGGAATCTGCACTCCGGGGTCATCATCTTGTATCTCGGGCGGTTGGAGTTATGGGGATGGCATGACGAGCAGCTTAACAGTTGCCAGCCATACCTATATATTCCCCGGCAGTTATGTCGCTACTTACACCGGTACAGACGCCAACGGCTTAACCTGCACCGCGACAGTCGCGATCACTGCAAACAACAATCCGCCGACAGCGAGTATTACGAGTTCCGTCACCACCGGCACAACTCCGCTCATGGTGAATTTCACCGCCAATTGCACGGATTCGGACGGAACTTGCGCGTCGTATAACTGGAACTTCGGAGACGGATCTCCAACTTCCAGCGCGCAAAATCCCAGCCACACTTTCACAGTGGCGGGGACATACATGGTCACATTGACCGTGATGGACAATTTGGGAGCGATCGGAACCGCGACTACTACTATTACGGTCAGTGCGCCGATACTGCCCACCGGTCCATTGACATTTGAGAAAAAATGCCCAACCAATCGTCCCGGAGCCCTAGCTGCTACCAGGGATGGATCAACCGTGTTTGTCATGGACCTTTCAACCCAGACAGTCTATGCCTACGCGTACCCCTCATGTACCTTGATCGGGACATATATCGTTGGTGGAGGCGGAGCGATCGCTGTGGACGAAGTCCTCGGTCGGCTCTATGCCTATGACGGTATGACTGGCTTCATAAAGATCTTTGACATTATAGGCCAGAATGTCATCGGGATATTAGGGCTGGGGCCCGGAACAGGAAATGGTCATTACTCCGCAGTTCCCGGTATGGCGATCGGACAGGGTGGCAAGATCTTCGTTCTGGACAATGGGAACAATATCGTCCAAGTATTTTCTCCGGGCGGAGCGTTCCTTTACCAATCTCCAGGGGGCACTGGTTCGGGACCGGATCAGTTAAATAATCCTCAAGGGATTGCTCTGGACGGTAATGGCAATGTCTATATTGCAGACAACGGCAATCGGAGAGTCGTAAAAATTTTCGCCACCGATCTCGCCCCTATTACCAGCTGGGGATTGCCAGCCTGCGGAGCGTATTCTTGCGCCATTGGAACCATCGCGGTTGATCCGAATGCCGGGATCGTCTATACCAATCTGATCCCCACGGGAGGCACGGGAGCCGGCCGGAAAATTAACATGTTTTCTCTGGACGGAACCGATCTGAATACCCCCTTTGCTTTCTGGGGCACAGCTGACGGACAGATGGCCAAACCGGTCGGCGGAGGGATGGCGGTGGATAGTTCCGGTCGACTGTTTGGGGCCAATCAATACCCCGGCAACAGCTTCATAGCATTTATTCCCATTCCCTGACACATTTCTTTTTCCTTCGCATGAGGCGAAGGAAAATACCGATAAGAGTCCCCGTTCATTCGAACGGGGATTTTTTTGTTGGAATATAAAGTTAATCAGACAAATAGGATAATAAAAATAAAAAAATCTTTTTCTACTATTCTTTCTGTGGATAAATAGAATGTTTTGTAAAAGAATAAGATGAAAAATAAATATATAAAGCCAATAAGTTTTATTCCCAAAAAGGTAGTTGTAAAGATAATCCAATATCTTATAATAAAACCAAGCAAGTCAGCAAACAGGAGAAAAAAAGTCAAAAGCTGTAAGTCTTTTAGGGGGAAATTTTAGGATAAGAATTAAGAAAAAATATTTTTTTGTTATGTTTATTTCAAACATACATACTTGTTTTTATGTGTCAGCGTTACAGCGCAGATTTTTTATTTTATAAAAATAATCACTTTTAAGTTATAAATAAAAATAAAAAAATATTAAAATTTCAAGGAGGTAAAAAATGGCTAAACTTAAAGCGAAAGGCGGAGAAGGTAAAAAAATATTATTAATAATTTTGGCGATCATTATATTGGTAGCGGCTATTGCCGCGATTTATTTTGTCGCGATGAAGAAAAAAGTTTCCTCTATTCAGCCGGGCGTGAAATCAACCGTAGAGACAGTGCCGATGTCAACCGAAGATAAGGCGGCGCTTCAGAAGAGCATTGACGATATCAATAATTATTTTCAGAGCAAATATCAGAAATAATAAATTAATAAATTAAGAAATTAAAAAATTAAATAAAAATTTAGTCATAGCATAATTAGTAAATAAAGAAAAAATTTACTCTAAAAATTACCGATCTAACTATAAAAGGCAATTTTAGAGAAATAAAAAGGAGAAAAAAATGCGAAAAAAAATTGATTCATTGTTTTCGGGGATTTCTTCCAAAACACGACTCGCTGTGATTCTATTATTAGTTGTCGTGATAGTGGCGGTAGGTATTTGGGGATCTCTAAGAAGTAGGGCTCTTCATGTATTGGAAGTTCCGGGAGTATTTAATCTTTCCGATGACGCCGCGAAAAGTAACAATAAATTGGCAGATGATAATATGGTTGATGTTTTTGCGTATAATTCAGCCGGTGAAACATGGAGGACCAATCCAAATGCTGTTTCCGGGTTTCCTGAAAAAGCTGAACTGGTCGCGACTTATGGGGGATTGAGCATTATTGATGCCACTACCAATGCTCCATGGAAAATAATTAAATCAACCTCCGCAAATAGCGCGATTCCCGCTACTATAACATCTTCCGGTTTGGCTGTGGGATCTTTTGGAGGAGTTACAGCTGTGAACGGCAAAATTTATGTCGGAACTTTTTATAATGGTTTGGTAATAATTGATTTGGCAAATGGCAAAATATATAAGGCATCTCCCGATGGGGGCAATGCCAATGCCAGCACGACAATGGAATATAATGGAACAGTTTCTCAATGGGGAAATGATTTAGGTTGGAAAGCGCCATCAATAGATCCTGCGACATATGCTATACCGGGCACATCCACCGGTATTATCCGAGATATTACCAGCGTAGTAAAGAATGGTAAAGCTTATATCGCTTTCTCCACTTCAGAAGGAAAAATCTCAATTATTGAAGATGGTGTAAAAACTTTCCGTAGAACTATTAGCTATACAGGTAGTTTGTGCGCCGATGGAGGCCAACCGGTTCAATATCTTTTAGGTAAGGTTGCTTTTGGGCTAAATGGTACTCTATATATAGGAAACCTTTATAATAGCGGCGTTTCCATGGTTTGTACTTCCGGCAGCAGTACGCGCGGCAAACCTTTTGTCATCGCTTATTATGATGCTTTTAATAATATCCCATCTTTTGATCTTAGAAACATTACGGCTGCTAATGGTACAAAATATGCAAATCCGATTTTAAACACGGATCCTTTTGAGGATAACACCGGCACAATGGCGGGAGTACTGATACATCCCAATACCGATATGTTGAATGATATCTCGCTTAGTGGAGGCGAAAATAATGGGAATAATACGGTATTTGTAGCAACTACTTCCGGTGTGGATATATTTCTTGATAGCAATGGACTTGATGTACCTGCTGGACTTTATCCAACGGCTGATACACCAGCACATCTAACATCTAATAAACACTGGGGAGCAACGGGAGCCATTGAAGAAAGACTAGCTGAAAATAACGCTCTTTCCGTGGCAAATAATGACGCTGATAAAATTTGGGTCGGGCAGGCAACCAAGGGTCTTCTAGAAGTTTCTGCGCCGGGAGTACCCACATCCAGAGCAGATTATCTAACAACTACCGATATTGGTATCGCAGGGAATGCGGTTAGCTCATTAGCTTTTGGAGCTCATTTGGAATCTTCTGCTATTCCAAATGATGACTACTTGGTGGTTGGTTCAGCAACCGGTGCCACTCGTTTGGCGCATTATGTTTTAACTCCGGATTCAGAATTAACCTCTTCCATACAATTATCCGATAGCGGTAAATTAGTTTCCAATAATGTCCGCGATGTATTCTATTATGACACGACTAAAGATAGTAATTCCGGCTGGACGACAGGAAGCGGAAAAAGTTGGTCAACCGCTACTCCGGTGCGACAATTATCCGCTCCGGATTCATTCAACGAAGGCGGACAATTGAGCACTCCTTGCGGAGGAAGCGTTACAAATCCTTCCGTAATAAAAGTAAATAATGACCCGGAAGGTTATGCTTACAGAATGTTTTATGTCCGTCCTTTCTGCGGCCCTTGGTATGGAAAACCAACTATCAATCAAGCTAAAAGTAGAGATGGAGAAAGCTGGGTTGACCTACCGATTGTACCGACTGGCGGATCATACCAGTATATCAGCATTGATCCGACTATCCCCGCGAACTCCGCCATCAACAATAGTTATGTTGACGCGCCGGTAGTAATTCAAGATCCTGAAGGAAGCGGAAAGTTTATGATGTGGTTTAGAGGTGATATTGATAAAATCTATTATTCTGAAACCACGGATATCGTAAATAATTCTTGGTCCGCTCCAATTGAGGTGTTAAATGCAGGCAATTTAGCTGCTTTGGGTACCGTAACACAAATAAACGACCCATGGGTTGAGTTTGATGATATCAACAATCCAAGCAATCCCTACAGAATGTATTTCTCTTATTATAATGGCGTGAATTGGCAGATCGGTAAGATTGACGGGTTTGACCCAACTTCTATCGGAGGCTGGACTAATTCTTTGGCTGCGCCTTTCCTTTCACCGGGATCATCTTGGGATACAGGTAATGTTATGTCTCCAACTATCGGAACTTTGGGAACTCAAAAATATCTATTCTACGCCGGGATAAAAGCGGGCGAAACCGTTTCTCACATCGGTTCTGTTGAAATCTGTAATTTAGATTCCGGTTGTGGCGGAGTTACCAAAGGACAGATAATCCCGGGTCCAAATAACGCGGCCATTATCAGTCTGCTTACCTCTTCTACTCCGGCCGGTATGACAGGTCCTGCCGCTTTGGTGGATGCCACCGGATCATCAATGGCGAATTTGAAACTTTGGTATCAAGGAAACACCGGGAAGATCTATGCCGGGGGATCTGATTATGCTAATTTGATTGGATCAGCTACGGCTTACAATATTAGCAGTGTCGGAGGAACTTTCCCTCAACAGGCTAATTTAGTTTTAACCCCGATGTCTCTGGAAATCATTGATGCTAAAACCAATAATCTGTATATGCGTTTCGCTTCCGGTTTGAAAAACGCCTTTCATTTGGATGCGTATGTTAGACCGACATCCGTCTACGCGTTAAATGGAGTAATCTATATTGGTCTATCCAGCAGTAATGGCAATATGAATAACAGCGGCTTGATTGCCCTAGATCTTATTAACGACAATGCGACATTCTACCAAGCATGGCAAAAAGGAGTATTCCAGAAGAATGGAACGGCTAAAACGATAATGCAAATAATGGCAGACAACCCAAGCGATCTTGATGGTTACGCATTCTCCGGTTATTTATTGGCAAACGCAGCTGATTCTCTGCTTTTCCATAGAGAAACACCAGCGGCTGCTTACCTAACACGCGATAATACCAATAATGTTCTGGATATTAATGGAGCAATTGTTAATGGCGCGCCCTATGTGGCCATCTCTTCATCCAGCTGGATTAGCAACCCCGATGGTTCAGGTACAACCGGCTTCGCGGGAGTATCAATGATTAAATATGGAAGTAACGGATTGCAGGGTTATGATGCTCGTTATTTACAGGAATCAAATTTAACATGTAATACGGCATTCGGCAGCTGTTGGAGAAATGCTAAAAAAGTGGCTTTGGATGACGCGGGCAATTTGGTTTTAGGAGAACAAGGTTTGATGTCAACCGATAATACTGTTTATGAAGATTTCCCATTTTACATCAATTATGGTCAAGATCCAGCTTGGATTAAAGTAATCAATAACGCGGCTAATGCCGGCGCCGGGTCATGGACTGATATTACTAACGCGCCAAGCTTGGCAATAGGTAAAGATGATCCAAGCAACCAATCACTTTGGGCAAAACTGAAAGATATGGCGGTTGTGAAGACCGGTTCAGGGCATAGTATTTATGCTGCTACTGACAGAGGTGTCTTTGAAGTTAAGGAAGCAAGTAATGCCTTAAGCCAGACTAATCGCTGGTCGCAAAGCAGTTATTCTAACGCAAAACAGATTTTACCAACTGATAGTTTTAATGCGGTAGCTTTTGACGGATCAAGAGTTTTTGCCGGATCAGCTACCACCGGTATCGCTGCTTTTGCTCCATCAGCCGCTACGGCGGGAGATGTTCATAGCTTTAATACGATGAGTATGCCAACGCCATTGCTTTCAAATAATGTTAGGGCGCTTGGATTCGGAACTGCCGGTAATGATAAATTCGTAGCAGTTGGCACTGACGCGGGAGAAACGATTCTGTCAACCAGAGTCATAGAGGGTGATTCTGACGGTGATGGTATCGCGGATAAATATGATTATTGTCCATTGGATGCGACAAATTCATGTTCTACAACTCGCAAACAGGCGATAATTTGTAACCCTAATTCTCCTAGTCAGTTAGAAATTCCGGGCAGAACAAAATTATCTTACGATTGCGGCAATTCAGCGCTTTCCGGCGCTGCGGTAGAAGCGGTAGTCGGTAATTCAAATTATTATTTGCAAGGTGATATCTATGTGGTTTCTTCCTACACATTTAGTTCCAGCTCGACACCGATTGGCAATGTTTCAGTAACGATGCATTGGAATGATGTGAATAATGACAATGTTGTTGATGGAACAGGTGTGGCTGAAAGCAGTTTGAAGATCTATCATAAAGATAATTCCGGAAGCGTTTCCGAAGTTACCCCTGTCAATCTGGATCTTTCAGCAAATACGGCTACCTTTACCGCAACCAGCTTCTCTGAATTTATTCTAGCGGGTAACACTAACGGATTTATCACGGGAGTAGATGGTTCTGCGGTACAGCCAGACGGCACAGTTATTCCTAGTCCGATTTCAGCCGTTCCTACCGTTACCGGTGTCGCAGTCGCAAATTCCAATGTTGATTTGTATCTAAAAGCAACCGGAGGACAAGCGGATCAGATAGATAAAGTTGCCGGGGAGTCCAATCTATCGTTAACCATTGATTTTAATAGCAACCCACCGGTATTGCCATTTGCCAGAACCGGAATGCAGCTGGGAGGAATCAACTATATGGATGCAGCCCCAATGTTTGGACCGGATGCAATCGGAGTTATGTGGTGGCTGCCAAGCGCTCAAAACCCAATCCTGTTGCCTAGTACTATTGGCATAGAGGATCAAGAGATATTAAATGGTGTTTATGTCTATCTAACAACTATGGATATTCCTGCCGGCGCCATTGGAAACCCTGATCCGATTGTTCTACATTGGACTATCTATTCATTGCGACCGGAACTATTCAGCCAGATCATCACGATGATGAATCAGCAAGGAATACCAACCAAGGTTGACGCTTTTGCTCTAGCCTTTACAGCCGATCAGTCTATTCCGGCCTTTGTTCCGGCAACTTTGCCAATAGATAATATGGGAACTCTTCAATACAATAGTGGCAATGGCCAAGTTGAGTTTAATCCGGCTGGCGCAGCTCCAATCTTGATTGGCTCTACTGCTTCCAATAGCGCTAGTAGCTTTACAGCAAGATTTGGTTTTGACGCCAATAATAATCCAATCTCGGACTTGGAAGGCAAGACATTATTTGACCTAGCTCCCGGACCAGACTTCCAGATATTTGTACAAGTTAATGGCCAAAAATCTCCGGAAGTTAATATTGCGGCAGAAAAACCATCTGCTCCAACAGACAATACTGCACCGATTACGACCTCTTCTATCGCTGGTACCCAGGAAGCAGCTCCATATAATACATATTATCAAAATCAAGCAACCGTAACTCTTACCGCTAATGACCCAATCGGCGAAGGCGCAGCTCCTTCCGGAGTCGCAAAAATTGAGTACTCTCTATCCGGCGCTATGACTTTGGGCTGGACCACCTATACGGCTCCTATCGTGATCAATGCGGCGGGAGAGACGATTGTATCTTACAAAGCGACTGATAATGCCGGAAATGTAGAAAATGTGAATACATTAGCAATCAAGATTGATAAAGATTCCGATAATGATGGCGTCTACGATAACTTTGATCTGTGCGCTTTGGTTGCCGGCAAAGCGGAATTTGACGGATGTCCTGCGGCGATCTCTATCAAAGGCACATTGCATGTACTTTATGTCGGCAATAGTGTCGGATATGCCGGAATTGACGATAAAGGCAGACAGAAGAACTCATCTAAGATTGCGATGATTCCGGGACCGGTTGGAGATAGCAGAGGCGAAGTTATAAATTCTGTTACAGCCAGAGTATTCACTTACGAAAAGGTTAAAGCCCAATTTGGCAATCCGGAGAATGACTTCGATAAGAATTACGACAAGCATTATAAGACATCTTGCGCGGATATATACAACACTGTTGTTCCAACAGTAGAAAGAAAAATAAAAACCACTCCGGTAACGCAAGTTCAATTGGATTCTTCTCCGGACTTGATCGGAGTTTCCGCAAAGGGACAATATATAATCGCTGAACGAGTGATAATTACCGATCCGATTGACAGCACTTCCAGAACAGCTACGGTCTGCCGCAAGATTAGCAATGCTGATAAATTCAATTTTGACTATGATGGCAATAGAACACCTGATCCAGTAGCTCAAGTCAAAACAACCATAATTAAGACTGTCAAAGACAAATGTGTTAAGAATAACCCAAGCAAGATCTGCGTTCAAACCGATCCGGCCGATGAAGATAATTTTACCGGTTCATTCCTAGCCGTATCTTACCCGCAGAATTCACTCTGGGAAGATGATTTAAATACCTATATCTATCCATATGTATTTGAATCCGATGCTGACTGGACGCTGGATGTTTGCGCGCAAGCTCCGACCGGATACCAGATCGTTGGCGTCTATGATGAAAATGGAGTCTTGATCACCAGCAACAATTGTGTTCAAACCATAGTTGCCGGCGGAACAAAGATTGCGGCTTTTGAAGCGATGGATGTGGGAAGCCCAAGCGTATTTAATATGGGCACTACTCTTAGCTTAAAGCACGCTGGTAAGACGCAAAAGGTTACCAACCAGATTGCCACCAAGAAGAAAGCCAGATCTGAAATGGTTAAAGACTTGCCAAAGCCTGATAAGGCGGTAACGAATTTCTTAACCAAGAAATCAGCCAAGAAATAGCTATCCCGAATATTTCAGAAAAACCAAAACCCCTCGGTATTTGCCGGGGGGTTTTTGATTGCTTAAATTTTCTTCTTTACTAATGTTATATTAGATGTTATATTAGATAAATGAATATATGAATAAAGGATTAAATGATTAGAAAATACAGTCCTTTAATCTTTTATTCATTTAATCATTCAATTATGAAATCAATAAACATCAATGAACTTCAGTCACAGATTTCTAAAATTATAAAATCCGTGGAAAAGGGCGAAGATTTTGAAGTTATCCGCTATTCCAAACCGGTAGCGGTGGTTATCGGTAGTAAAAAATGGGAAAAATTGCAGGTTGAACTTAATGAACTAAAAGGCTCATGCAGGAAATGCGTGGATGAGTTTAAAAAAACAAAATCACGAATGATCCCGAATGTTACCCGAATATCCCGAATATCAAAAAAATATTAGACCAGCAATTCGGGACATTAGGGAAAAAAATTTAGAAATAATTAAATAATAATATGAATAAAAAGATAGTTAAAAATGAAAGAATATATTTCGATAACTCCGCCACCACCCCTATGGATTCTCGCGTTATCTCCGAAATGAAGAATGTAATGGAGAGTGATTTTGGTAATCCATCCTCAATTCATTCCTATGGGCGAGAGGCTCGGGGGTTGCTGGACAAATATAGAGAAGTTTGCCGAGATTTTATTGGCGCGGATGAAGTTAATGAAATTATTTTTACCTCCGGAGGATCGGAAGCGGATAATCTGGCAATTTTGGGATTGGTTAAAAAAAGTAAAGTTAAAAAACCGCACATCATTACTTCGCTCATAGAACACAAGGCGGTTTTGGAAACGATTCAAGAATTGGAAAAAAAGGAATTAATCGAAGCCACCTATTTAAAGGTGGACAAATATGGACAAATTGATTTGGAAAATGTTAAAAGGGAAATAAGACACAACACTATTTTAATCTCCGTAATGTATGTGAATAACGAAGTCGGGACAATTCAGCCGGTTCGTGAAATTGGAAAATATCTGGAAAAAATAAATGAAGGAAGGGTTGGCGGAGGGTTTCCGCGCATTTATCTTCATACCGATGCGGTGCAAGCTTTTCCTTATCTGAAGTGTAATGTGAAACATTTACATATAGATATGATGTCGGTTTCAGCGCATAAATTTAACGGACCAAAAGGAACCGGTTTTTTATATGTTAAAGAAGGAACTCCTGTTGAAAAAATAATTTATGGCGGCGCGCAAGAATTTAATTTTCGGGCCGGCACCGAGAATATGTCCGGAATTGCCGGATTAGCCAAGGCCGTTGGAATTTTGGCTAAAGAACAAGATAAAGAGGTTAAAAAAATAACCGAGTTAAGGGACAAATTGATCAAAGGAGTTTTAAAGATCAAAGGAGCTGATCTAACTGGACATAAAACGGAAAGATCACCGGCTATTGCCAGTTTTGTTTTTTCCGGTATAGAAGGCGAGTCTATTCTAATAAATCTGGATTTGGAAGGAATCGCGGTTTCCACCGGCAGCGCTTGTTCGTCAGGAACACTTTCCCCCAGCCATGTTTTAATGGCGATGGGCTATTCACATGTTGAAGCTCAAGGAAATATTCGGGTTTCTTTGGGGAGATTTAATACGGAGGCCGAGGTCAAAAGATTTTTAGATGTTTTGCCAGGAATTGTGGAAAGATTGAGAGATTTAAGTCCACTAAGCTAAATGAATAAAGGACTAAATGATTAGAAGAAATAATCCTTTAATCATATATTCATTTAATCATTACAAAACTATTATAAAACTAAAAAAATATTTTATGACTACATCACAATACAATCCCAAGATAATTGCTCATTTTACCTCTCCTCACAATGTCGGCGAGATTAAAGATGCTGATGGGGTAGGCGAAGTTGGCAATCCGATGTGCGGAGATATGATGAAGCTAACGATTAAAGTTGGCCGAAATAAGAAAGACGAAGAGATTATAGAAGATGTTAAATTTAAAACTTATGGCTGCGCGGCGGCTATCGCCACTTCTTCAATGGTTACGGATATGGCTATGGGGAAAACTTTAGACGAAGCTCTCAAAATAACTCGTCAAGATGTGGCCGAGGAACTCGGGGGTTTGCCGGAGATAAAGATGCATTGCAGTAATTTAGCGGCAGATGCATTACGAAAGGCCATTGAGAATTATAGAAGCAAGGGATAATTTTGATCTCAAATGTAATATCTCAAATGTCAAAACCATATGTTAAATCTGATTATCTTAAGATTTGACATAATAAGATATGGTTTTGAGATTTAACATTTAAGATTTAAGATAGAAAAATATGAAAAATGAAAATATTAAAAGTAAAATTCGTGTAGTAGTCGCTATGTCCGGTGGCGTGGACAGTTCCGTCGCCGCGTATCTTTTGAAAAAACAGGGATATGATGTTATTGGAATTTTTTTGAAATTATGGACTCCGCCAGATTATAAAGATTGTTGCAATATCGTAGGGGAGGCCCTATGTGGCCTCCCAAATTCGGGCGACCACGCAGGGTCGCCCCTACGGACCCACAAACAGAATTTGTGCTGCGATGACAAGGCCATGGCGGTGGCTAGACAAATAGCGGACAAATTGAAAATTCCTTTTTATGTTCTCAAGGTGGACAAATTGTTTAAGGAAGAGATAGTGGACAATTTCATTTCGGAATATGAGCAAGGAAGAACCCCCAACCCTTGTGTTAGGTGTAATAAGTATATTAAGTTTGGATATCTGTGGGAGAAGGCGAAGGAACTGGGTGCTGATTATTTGTCCACTGGACATTATGTGAGTGCAAAAAAGGTAAAAGATATTAGATATTCGATATTAGATATTAAAAACCAAAAAGCAAAAAATATCCAATATCCATTATCCAATATCTCAATTTGTCGCTCTAAAGATACTATCAAAGATCAAACATATTTTCTCTCCAGTATTGATCCAAAAATCATTCCCCATCTTCTCTTCCCCCTAGGCAATATGACCAAAAAAGAGGTTCGCTCGATTGCGAAAAAGGCTAAAATAACCGTTTATAATAAAAAAGACAGTATGGGAGTCTGTTTTATTCCGGATGGAGATATGGATGCTTTTCTTAAACATTTTTCTAAATCAGGCGAACCCGGTTCACCCCGCCAAAGGCGGGGAGATATTGTGGATAAACAGGGGAATGTTTTGGGCGCGCACAAGGGGTTGCTTGGCTATACGGTGGGGCAAAAAATAGGGGATGATCAGGTAGCGGCAAAATACCATAAATTCCCGAATTATCCCGAATGTAATCCGAATATCCCGAATGGTAAATCCCAAACATTTAGAAAAGAATTCGGAATATTAGGGAATGATTTGGGACAATTAGGGAAAAAAAATTTTGATATCCCAAGGCTGTATGTTCTCGCCATTGACCACAAAAGAAATCGCTTAGTTGTGGGAGAAAATGAGGATTGTTTTAGTAAAGAAATGATTGTTGAGAACCTAAATGTTGTAAATGGTCGGTTCTGGGAAATGGTTAAAAAGAAAAAAATATTTTATGCGCAGATAAGAGGAGGGCATAGAGCCGAAAAATGCCATGTCACGAATTATCCCGAATGTTACCCAAATAACCCAAATAATAAACTCCAAACACTTAGAAAAGAATTCGGGACATTAGGGATTAATTCGGGACAATTAGGGATAGAATTTTTGAAACCTGTTCGCGCTATAACTCCCGGTCAGACCGTGGCTTTATATGATAAAAAGATTCTAATCGGCGGAGGGGTGATAAAAAAATAGTAGAAAAATTGGGCTAGCATACCCAATTTTTTTTATCATTTGACAACTTTTTTTATTGGTGTAGAATGATTTGAGATTATATATTTTTTACCTCGCCAATGGGCTGGGTGAACCTGTAAAGTCGTTATAAAAAATGCTGTTGACGAGTTTCATTATAATTATATAATTGAAACATATAGTGATAAAAAAATATGTTTAGATGTTAGAGAACAAGTTATCGTTGTATGGGTTTTAATGCTGTTATATTATTTGTTTGTGTACAGTTTTTTTAGATATATTTGCTCCTTAAAAATCAGGGTAAATTGATGAAAAGAAAATAAATTAAAGTTGTGGAAAACTCGCTTGCGTCCGGCGCATGCCGGATGGAAAATGTTTTTCAAACAACTTTATTAAGTTATACGAATTAGAAAATTCATAGAAATTTCATATTTTGCAAACAAAAATAAAAATAAAGGTCGAGGCCCTGATGCCTTTGGCAACGGGTTAAATCTTTAAAGTAAAAATGTGAATGAATGTGAATGGAAAGTGAAAATAATAAAATAAAAATAATAATAATAAATTTCTAACCGCAAATTTTGCGGATAGAAAAAGGAGGTCATTTAAAATGGCGAAACTTAAGAAATTGGTCTACAGCATAGCGGTTTTCGCAATCGTGCTTGGAAGCGTTGTTGCTTTCTCTGCACCAAAAAGCGCATTAGCTGCTCCTGCTTATGACTATCAATTGATTAGTCAGTCTGCATACCCTGCGACTTTAGCTCCAGGTGCAACGACTAATGTGTTTATCGAAGTAAAAAATACTGGTACTGCTACTTGGCAGAGCAATGTAAGATTGGGCTCCGGTTCAGCTTACGGCGCTGCAAACCAACAGAGAGATTACAATTCAGAATTTGCGGATCTTTCTGCAGGTAGTTGGCTATCAGCCAACAGACCTTGCGGAATGAGTAATGGCGGACCAGTATCCAATATCCTTCCGGGTTGGGTTGTAAGATTTCAATTCAACATCAAAGCTCCTATGAATAATGGTACCTACAAAGCTTATTTCACACCAGTAGCCGACGGAGTAACTTGGATGAAAGATATTGGTATTTTCTGGCAGATCACTGTTTCTGGTGGAACAAACCCAAATAATCCACCGGTTGTAAATCCAACCACACCAATGACAGTTGGCTTGTCATCTGATACTCCAGCTTCTGCAAATATTCCAAGAGGAGCTAGAGGTGTAACCTTCACTAAATTAGTAGTAAATGGCGGAAGCTCTGCTGCTAATATAAATACTTTAACTGTTAAAAGAATTGGCGCTGGCGCTCCAGGGGATTTTGACAATGTCTACTTATATGATGGAGACAATCGTCTAACAACAGGAAAGAGCATTAATACTTCTTCAAATGAAGTAGTTTTTGGCGCTTTGAATTTGTCAATACCAGCAAATAGCCAAAAAATTCTTTCAATCGTTGGCGACATCGCTGCTGGCGCTGGACAAGGCAACTCAAGCGCGTTTGAGGTTGAAAGCGCTGCAAAAATAATTGGCGCTGCTTTCACCGGTAACTTCCCAATCATTGGTAGCTACATGACAAATGCAAATGCACTAGTTGGTCAAGTAACCGTTACCAAGAGCGGATCAATTACTGATCCAAAGATTGGCGAACAAGGCGTTCAGATTGCAGAATTTAATGTTCAGGCAACTGGCACTGAAGATATCACAGTTCGCAGAATTGCGCTTACCAATCTTGGAAGCGTAAGTTCTACTAACTTGACCGGTCTTGCATTGAAATTGAATAATGGAACTCCAGTAGCTACTTCAACTGGATTTGTTAATGATATTGCTACTTTCGTTCTTAGTACTCCACTAGTAATTACTAATGGATCAAATAAGATATTCCAATTATTCGCGAATGTAACGGGCAGAGTAAATGATACCATTAAGATTGACATTGATAATGATGCAGATATCTATGCTACTGGCAACACCTATGGTTATGGTGTTTCAGTAGTACGAACCGGTTACGACAACAGTATTGGCGCTGCTGATGCTTCATGGTCAACTCTTCTTGGTGGAACCATTACAATAACTTCCAGTGGTCCTCAAACTGCTGATATGGGTCAGAATCTTACCGACAAAGCTTTATTGAATCTAGCAATCGCTTCAGGCGCAAATGCTGAAGTAAGAACTTTGACAATAAAGATTACCGGTACCGATTTGTTAAATAATGGCGGATTAAACAATACCGCTTATTTCACAAACATCAAGGTTTCTGATTCAAATGGTAACATCGTTGTTGGTCCAAAAGAACTAACTACTGGTGGAGCAAACGGTGGAGCGCTTGACTTAACTCAAACATTGGCATTTACCGACAGATTCACATTAACTGCTGGTCAGACATTGAATCTAGTTGTTTCAGCGAATGTTTCATCTGTTGCTCCAGCTTTGTCTACTATTCATGCTGATCTAGTCGCATTTGGAGCTACCGATATCAAGAGCTTGGATACTAATGATTACATTACTGACATTGTTCCTTCTACTGATATAGTAGGAAAGACTATGACAGTGAAAGTATCCGGTTTGGCTGTATCTCTAGCTTCTACTCCGGCTACACAAATAGCTGTAGTTAATAAGCAGAATGTTGATACAGTTGGATTCTTATTGACTGCCGGTACAGCAAGCGCAGTTACTGTAACAAGCATTATGTTCACCGGTTACATTGATGGTAACAACAATGGTGTTTATAACCAAACTTCCGGTGGTGTTGATGGAGGCAAGAATTTGAGAGATGTTATTTCAAGCGTAACTCTATTTAACGCTACAACCGGATTGGCTGTTGGCACTTCAAAAGCATTGGCAACCGATGGTACAGTGAATTTTACCGGTTTAGCTATTCCGATTGCGGCTAGTGGAACTGTAAAATTGGTTCCACGGGTAAATATTGACTCTCCTACATTAGCTGTTGGCGAGAAATTCTACTTTGATATTCCAAACGCTGCTGCCGGCATTACTTCACAGGATTCAAACAACGCAAACATTACCGAAACCGGTGATGGCGCGAATGCGGCTCCCGGAGTAATTGTTAATCTATCAAATGTAGGTACATTGACTGCCGCTACAAGCGCTGCTACACCAACCACAACTATCGCTCAAGCCGGCTTAAACGATGTAGAATTTACAAGAGCTAAATTCTATGCTGTTAATGAATCCTTCACCATTCAGACTTTGCAAGTAAAGAATGCTTCAGCTACCGACATCAACCTTGCTGGAGTTAGTCTAACTTACACTAATGCTGGTGAGGCTTCTACGACGGTATCCGGATATATTTCGGGGCAAGCGATAACCTTTACGGGTCTTACTGTTAAGGTTCCAAAAGATGGCAACATAGAGGTTGTTATCAAGGCAAATATGAATACTATCTCCGGGGGCGCTGTTTCCGGCGCCGCTCCAGAATTGGATATCAATTATGGAGTAGCTAATGATGGAACAGACTTCAAGGCTATCGGTAATGATTCATCTGTTGTCTTGAATCAATTAACCAATCCTGCTACTGATATTGCTGGCCAAGCAATGGTTGTTAGAAAGACTAAACCGGTTATCTCTACCACTTCTACTACTGGAACTCTAGCTGGCGGTATCAATATCTACAGTATGAGCATCAATGCCGGTTCTGGCGCAGACGCTTCATTCAAACAATTTAAGTTTGATATCAGCGCGTCTTTGAATGTTACGGCTGGAGATGGTCTAGGAACTATTTCTAGCATCCAAGTTTGGAAGGACGGAGTTCAAGTGCCTGCTGCAGACTTAAATGTGGTTACTGCCGGCGGTACTGTAACAAGCATTGATAATGGCGAAGTCTACTTGGTAATCAGTTGGAAGACGGGTAAGGAATTAGTTGTTGCTCAAGGAACTTCATCAACCATAGTGGTTAAGGGTACTACCAATGTTGCTACTTCAAGCAGCTTTACAGCAGCTTTGGCGGCAGAAAATGTTTCTACTGTAGAAACAGGAGATGTTACCAATACAGCTGGTACTGCAAATGTATTTGAAATCGGTGGAACGGCTGACAGAAGCATAATCTGGTCTGATAATTCTTCTGCTTCTCACAACTCTACCGTACCAAGTACTTCTGCTGACTGGTCAAATGGTTACCCATTGAAAGACCTTCCAGGCAATAGCTTCTCTTACACTCATGGCGCTTAATTGATGAACTTAATGTTTTCGGGTAGCATTTAAACCCGCTAAAATCCCCCCGAGCAATCGGGGGGATTTTTAGTCGGATTGATTTCTTGACATCGGACATCAAGAATGTATAATTTAGACTATGGAAGGAGAGGTTTATCACATATATAACAGAGGAGTGGAAAAAAGAGATATTTTTCTAGATGAAAGAGATTATCAGAGATTTTTAGATTCTTTAAAGGAATTTAATTGTTCTCGGTCTGTAAATATGCAGGATATTAATCGATGTCGGACATCAAGAAAATTTCTTGATGTCCGACATCGAGAGGATCGTCTTGTAGATGTTTTATGTTATACTCTGATGCCAAACCACTATCATCTTTCTCTTAAGTCGCTGAAAGAAAATGGAATAACAGATTTTATGAGAAAATTAAGCACGGGATATACAAAATATTTTAATATAAAATATCAAAGAAGTGGGCATTTATTTCAAAGTAAATTTCAAAGAAAAGAAGTTGGTGATCCGGAAAACTTTGCTTATCTAACTGCATATATACATCTGAATCCTGTTACAGCTGGTTTAGTGAGCCAGCCTGAATATTATAAGTTTTCCAGTTACAAAAATTATATTAATTCCGGAGAAAGTGAGATATTGATTTTAGATAAAGACTGGTTTAATATAGATAATATCTCTTATAAAAAGTTTATTGAGGAAATAAGAGAAGAAAAAGAATGGCAGAAAAAAATTGAAAGAATAATTATAGACTAAATTCTTGATGTCCGACATCAAGAAATCGCTATGCAAAAAGACAAAATACAATATGCGTTCATGATTTTAGTAGGGCTGGTTGTAATAGCCATTATCGCTATTACTGTTATTTATTTTTGGCAAAAACATCAGGTTTGGCAGGGATATAAAAATGATCCGAGTAAAAGCAAGTTTGTTGAACAAATAGAAACCTTGGAAGACAAATCAAACAAAACTTCGGATGATTGGCTTTCAATTGGCAACTCATATTATTCGCTGAATGACTATGCGGATGCTATCAGCGCTTATCAAAAGGCCATTGATGCCGGTTCTTATGATGTTGGCGGATTAAATCTTGCTAATGCTTATGCTGCCAATAAAGATTATAAAAATGCTGAAGCGCAGTTTAGAAAATTAATTGACGAGAATCTCGCGACAGCCGATACTTATCTGAAATTTGCCGATTTATATAAGAATGATTGGCCGGGGAAATCCAATTCAACAATTGGAATTCTCAAAGAAGCCGACAGCAAGCTTCCAAATAACTATGATATTTTGGTTAATATCGCGGAATATTACTTAAATTCCGGCGACAAAAGCCAAGCGCTAGATTACTACAATAAAGCTCTCAAATTGGAACCGAATAACACGGCTCTTAAAAAAGAGATGGAAATGGTTCGATGACAAAAAAGCAAGAAAGCAAAATGTAAGCTCACTGCAATAAAAAAAGCCCCCGTTGCCAGGGGCTTTTCGCTTTCCATTGTTCAAGCGAATATGTGGAGCGGCTCGATTCTAGTTGGACTGATAGACCTCTATTGTCGAACCTCTCAAGATATAGAATGTGGTGCCGATGACTGCCGCGCCTTTGATTGCTGCGGCGCTGGTGCTGTAGCCGATGTAGCCCAGATCCGTTCGCAGACTCGGGTTGAAGAAGGAGATGCGGTGGTTGCCAGTATCGTCCACAGCCATAGCCTTTCCGTCAGGCGAAACAGCGAGAGCCCCGGGGTTGAAGAGTGGATTACTTGTTGATGCGCCGGTTCCGACCACTTTCAGTAAAGCGCAAGAGGAGTTGATAACATCCACTCTGTCTGTTCCCTGGTTGGTGATGTAGGCGTTGCCGGCGTTGTCCACGGCGATATCCTGCCCCAGCTGGGTTGCTCCGGGGTACTTGCAAGCCAGCGTACCGGAGCTATTGAATTTTTTGACCAGATTGTTTCCGCGGTCCAAGACCCAGAAGTTGCCGGTGGAATCGCAGAACACATCGTCTGGATTCCTGACATTGTCATCGCTTTCGGTATTGTTGAACCCGAAAGAAGAGGCGAAAATCAGCTCATGGTTCGCCGTGTCAATCGTGAAGATATCGATCTGGCCGGTGTTATTCACGGTCTGATCGGCAATCACGAATCTCGTAGCGTTCACGCAGGCACTGCCCGATACGGGTGTACCGAACGCGGGGGCGCCGGACATTGTGTAATCCGTCTGGCCTCCGCTGGTATCGAACATTTCCGCCGACCCGTCGCCGTATGTGACGACGAGCAGATTCCCGTTGTAAGCCGTTATGTCAACGGATCCACTGGGAATGGGGATGGTGTTCACCAGCGAGTAGTTTCCCGTGGTTCCGCCCCCGCCGCCCCCGCTGCAGTCGTTGGTTTGTTCGCAAACGCCGTTGCCACAGGAGCAAGTTCCTCCGCCCCCGCCTCCTCCTCCGCCGTTGTTGGTGTACTGAATCTGCACTGTGACATTGGCCGACTTGTTGGTGGCCTGATCCTGTGCGAAATATGTGAACGAATAGGTGCTGTACGAGTTGAAGTTCACGGTTTCGCTCCATGAATCGGTATTGTTGCAGTCCAGCGCATCGGTGATGGGTGCGATCTGCGTTGTGCCGCGCCACACGCCGGCGCATTTCTGTTTGGTGCCGGAAATGACCTGCGAGTTGGCGGCGGTCGGGGATGTGACGGGGTAAACGATCGGAACATTCGGATTCTTGCGATC
>JAQULF010000009.1 GCA_028718745.1 Patescibacteria group bacterium
ACTTGCCGGAGTTTTCTCCTCCAAATTCTTTTCCAAGCTCTACGGCTTCGTTAATAACGGCTTTTGGAGGTACTTCTTTATCAAATAAAAGCTCATAAATTCCGATTCGCAGAATTGATCGATCGAACCCGTCGATTTGCTCTATCGGCCATTCGGGAGCCGTCTCTCTTATTTTTGCGTTAATAGCATCAACATTATCAGCCACACCCTTAACTAATTTCTCGCAAAAGGGAATTTCTACTTTTAATCCGGAATTATCGATATTTCTTTGCAAAATTTCAGAGACATTTTTTTCCTCGTCAAAATCCCACTCATAGAGCGTTTGGAGAGCAACCATTCTTGATTGGTGACGAATTGATAAATGAGGCATGTAGTATTTTAAAATTTAAATTTTAAAATTTAAAATTACGATACAAAATATTTTTTTGCGAAGTCAATATTTATTTTGTCTTAGTTTTTACCTTGCCTAGCGCAGGCTTTAAAACCTGTCGTCCATTATAAGTACCGCAGACTTTGCAAACATTGTGTGGGGTCTTGGGTGATTTGCATTGCGAACAAAGACAGATTCCGGAAAGTTTTACTTTCTGATTTTGCCTTCTGCGCGAAGCTGTTCGCGACTTACTCATTCGTTTTTTTGGCTCTGCCATGAATTTAGCTTTTAGTGATATAGTTTTTAGCTTTTATTATTTTATACTAAATCGTTTTTTTTGTAAATCAGTTCTTATTTTTTGGAAAATAAAAACCAGTCTCGCAGGACTGGTTGAGTTGACTATCGGGTGTAGCGATGGTCTTTAGTCGGTTATTTATCGTAGCGCGAAGGTCCGGTTTTTTTGATGCGATGAAGCGTGAATGTGTACAAATCGTCGGGGTTTTTCCCGACATCGATCTTAATGAAACAATTTCTGTCGACATATATTTCCCCGCCGTGTTTTGCTATTATGTTGATAACAGCACCGGAAACCAGATCTGCGTTCGCGAAATCAGAACCGGTTTCGTCGAGGATCTGGCGGCAGGTTATTTCAGTCTTGCCATACCTCGGTAACTCTCTTTCAGCGATCTCTCGTACCGTATCCGATACATTTTTTATGAATTTCTTCGGGTTCGAGCAGACTTTACGCAGAGCGACGATTATAGCTTTCTTTTTCATTGCTAAGGTCACGCTCCTTCGTCAGTTTTTTGTCTCTTTTCCTAGATTTCTTCCAGCTTAATCTCTTCTTCCAGTTGGTCGAAGTATTTCATGAGTAGCGCCAGCGTGAGACTGTCATTGCCCGTGTCGCTTTCGACGACTATACCGTCGTTTTCGGGGTGCCACTCCACCTTGATGGTATAGGCATTTTTTTCGATCGCCTTGCGAGGGTCTTTCCTGCCGGATCCGATATCGCCCCGAATATATATTTCTAGTACACTTCTCATGCCTTCTTTCGACAGATCGCCTTTCGAGGCGATAGAAGAAACATGGCGGCTTTCGTCGATTGTCACATTAATCTCGAAAGAATGCTTTATTAGTCTTTTCGTTATCAGTTCCGGAACAAGGGTTGTCATTGTTAATGTCCTTTCGTTTCTAGTTTTATTTCTCCTAACTATTTTAGCTTATTTTAGTGAATTTGTCTAATAAAAAGTTCTTCGGATTATTCCTATCCCGATCCCAGGTTTGAGGGTTGGAGAGGATATAAGTATAAATTTCATCGTAGGATTTTTCGTTGCGGATGATGTGATCATAGAATCCTCTCTGCCATTCAATCTTCAAATCCTGTTTATTGCATATTCTTGTAACCGCAGCTTTAAAACCTTGTATGCTCCTTGATAATAATCCTTGGTCTGATGATATTTTTGAAAAATATTTTTTATCAAATTTTATTGCAAGTTCAGTTCCTGTAGGGGCGTCATATATGACGCCCTCCTTGTTGTTTAAAATGTTTTTCTTATGGGCGTCATGTATGACGCCCCTACAACCGTTACTGTTATTTTCCTCTTCTAAAATACTTAATATAAAATGAAGATGGTTTGGCATGATTTGAAATATGTCCAATTCTACATTTGGGAAATGTTTGGGGATTTCCAAACAACATTTTTCTGTAATTTTTCCAATTTCATTCAAAACCATTTCTCCGTCTACGACCTCTCCAAACAAACATTTACCATCTTCGGTACAAATGGTAATAAAATAATCTCCGGGTTCGGAGTAATCGTATTCTTTCAGGCGGATTGATTTTCTATTTTTATTTGGCATTTAGAACACGGAGATCTATTTTACAAAATTTATCAATCTATTTTTCACATAAACCACCTTCTTTGCGCCGTCGGGAAGAGATGTGAATTTGGGTGAATTTTTGCAAATTTCAAGAACTGCCGATTCATCGGAATCAGCCGGAACATCGATATTTCCGCGAAGTTTGCCATTTTCTTGAATGATAATACTGACGAAATCTTCCTTGATTTTTTCCGGATCGTGTCTTGGCCAAGAATACTTCCCACTAAAAATGCTTTCTTCATTGCCAAATGACTGCCAAATTTCCTCGGCAATATGCGGGCAGATAGGGGAGAGCAGAAGAATTAAAATCAAATATGGTTGAGGATAAGTATAAAGCAAGTCCTTTTTCGTTTGCAGATAATTGGTAAATTCCATCAAGGTTGAAATCAAAGTATTGTAACGGAAGCCTTCCAACGCTTCATTAAATTTTTTAATGGTTTTGTGAGTGGCAACTTCCAATTCCGTTTCGCCGATTTCAAAAGACTGTGTCAAAAGTTTTTGCGAATCAGCATTCTCGGTTCTTTCGGCAATTTCCATTCCTAAATTCCAAACCTTATTAAGGAAACGAGAAACACCTTCAATACCTTTGCTGTCCCACGCAACTTGCTGATCAAACGGTCCAATAAACATTTCGTAGGCGCGAGTAGCATCCGCACCGTATTTTTCTATAAGATCGGTAGGATTTATGACATTGCCGAGTGATTTGCTCATTTTTTTGCCATCTTCAGCCAAAATAATTCCATGCGCAATTCTTTTTGCATAAGGCTCTTTTGTTGGAACTAGACCAATATCATAGAAAAATTCATTCCAAAAGCGGGAATAAAGCAGATGGAGCGTTGTGTGTTCCATACCACCTTCGTAAATATCAACCGGCATCCAATATTTTAATTTTTCAAAATCCGCAAAAACTTTGTCATTTTTGGGATCGATATAACGCAAGAAATACCAAGAAGATCCCGCCCAATTCGGCATAGTATCGGTTTCCCGCTTTGCCGGTCCACCGCATTTTGGACAGGTTGTGTTAACCCAATCTGTTATGGCCGCAAGAGGGGACTCGCCGGTATCCGTTGGTTCATAGTTCTCTACATCGGGCAATAATACCGGAAGTTGATCTTCAGGTACAGGCACCAGCCCATCTTTTTCGCAATTAACAATCGGAATCGGCTCACCCCAGTAATGCTGGCGGGAAAAAATCCAATCGCGCATTTTATAATTAACCACAAAATCACCCAAGCCTTCGGATTTTAGCTTCTCGGTTATTTTTTTCTTACCTTCTTCCGAAGTTAGGCCGTTAAATTCACCGGAATTAACAAGGATGCCATAATCCGTAAAAGCGATCCCTTTATCATCTATCTCTCGAAGCCAATAATCTAGGCTGGCGCAAACTATATTATCTGTGGTTAATTCATCTCGATCCACCCACACAACCTCGTGAATTGCATTTTCTTCATCAGCAACGGTCTCTCTTTCATCGTTTAATAACTCAAAAAACAACCCATTGGCATTGGCGATTCGGTTCACATTTTTATGAGCGGCATGAAATATAGCTCGGGTTTTTCCCAATACCTTTTTTAATTTAAAGTTTTTGTAGCCGGTTTCTTCTGTAATTTCTCTTTCGGCTGATTGTATCGGATCTTCTCCCTCTTCAATCCCGCCGGTTATAAAAGTAGTCCAAGGCTGTTTTTTCCATTTTAGGCAAAGGTATTTATCCTTCTTTGGATCATAGACTATAACCTCAACCATATTCCGTTCCTCATATTTTAATCCTTCAACAGGCGGTGTTTTTTGATATGTTACAATGGGAGCGATTGATTGAATGATTTCAATTCCGTATTTCTTGGCAAAAGCAAAGTCGCGGTCATCATGCGCCGGAACTGCCATTACAGCGCCGGTACCATAATCTGCAATGACATAGTCTGCAACCCAGATTTCAATTTCACGGCCATTGATTGGGTTAACAGCAATAATTCCCTCTAGCTTCACACCTGTCTTTTCTTTTTCCTCAACCATGCGTTCGATATTTGATTTCTTTTTTGTTTCATTTATATATTTTTCAACTTTCTCAGTGTTTGAAATATGGTTTTTTAGTTCTTCGGTATACTGAGACTCTGGGGCCAATACAATATAGGTGCAGCCATAGAGTGTATCAACGCGTGTTGTGAATACTTCTACATATTTCTTGTCATTTGAATTTTGAGATTTGGAATTTGTTTGTAATTTGTTATTTGTAATTTGAAATTTAATGCTCGTTCCTTCCGATCTTCCAATCCAATTTTCCTGTGCTAATTTTACTCTTTCTGGATAATCAACATGCTTTAATCCTTCCAACAGTTTATCCGCATATGCGGTAATTTTTAGCATCCATTGTTCCATTCCTTTTTTGCTTGATTCAGTTCCACATCTTTCGCATTTGCCATCAATTACTTCTTCATTGGCTAAGCCAATTTTACAGCTTGGACACCAGTTGATTGGCATTTTTTTCTTATATGCTAGACCATGTTCAAAAAATCTTAAAAATAGCCACTGTGTCCATTTGTAATACTTTGGATCGGTCGTATCTATTTCTCGAGACCAATCCACTGAATAGCCAAGACTTTTTTCTTGTTTTACAAAATTAGTGATGTTTTGAGCGCTTGCAATAGCGGGGTGCATTTTATTTTTTATCGCAAAATTTTCGACAGGCAAACCAAAAGCATCCCAGCCGATAGGGAATAGGACATTGTACCCAGCCATTCTTTTTTGTCTCGCAATAATATCGCAAATTGTCTGACCCCTAAGATGGCCAACATGAAGACCGACACCAGAAGGATAATTAAACTCAAACATGACATAGTGTTTGGGCTTTTTATCAAAGTCTACGGCCTTATATAGATCGGGTGTTTTTTCCCAGACTCCCTGCCATTTGGGTTCAATTTCTTGAGGATTGTATTTGTTCATAAAAAGTTATTTTAAACTATATATTCTTGATGTGCTGGATCCCCGATTTTCTGATGAGTACATCAGAAGCTCGAGGATGACAGCAAAAGAAACTTTTTATCATTATACTACATTCACATTTTTTTAAAAGAAAATTTTAAGAAAACAAAAAGCCCGACCGCGGTCTGCGATCGGTGCTTTCAATGGAATTATCGATATTTCAGATAATAGCTTCTTGGCCGGGACATCCATGGCAGTTAAAACCGCCCGAGTTGTGTAGAAAACAACATAAAATGCCGTTTATGGTATGCCCGCAGAGCCCTTCTTGATTGAGGTTGGAGGAGCTCTCCTCGGTGCTTTCCCTCATAGTGCTTCCTTTCAGTGTTTCGGTTTGGGTTTTGATTTGCAGAGCTTGCAACCATGGTTAAGATTCGAATTATCTCTGACATCAATGCAGGACGGAGAGTTATATGTTCCGTCGCACTTGGTATATTTCTTGTTCTTACTTGCCAAGATATCACCTCCTTTGTGTGATATGATTTTTGTTTATGTAAAAAAATAAAAATCTCTCAAGATTTAAAGGGCAAACGGTTCACGGATATAACTAAAAAGTAAGTGTTGGACTTTGATTTGCGGTTACAAGTAAAGTGACAATTGAAATAACAATAATTAAGGCCACCCAGATCCAGACGGGGATTTTTATCTTTTTTTCCAGATATTCTACTTCTTCCTCAACAGTGTCAATATCGCCAACAATGTTTGGAGTATCGTAGTTTTCAGTAAAATTATTTTGTGGTTCTTCGGTATTTTCGCTCATAAAATGTTTTAAAATTTTTGAATTTTTAATTTTGTAATTTTTAAATAATGTTTTAAATCCTAATTTTTAAAAATTAGAACATTAGGATTTATTTAAAAATTAAAAATTATAAAATTAAAAATTACTCTCATTCTATCCTAAAATCATACACCCCGTCAATTATGGGGTAAGTTCTTTCACATTTTTTGCATCTGATTTCCGGTTTTAAAATCATCAAATCATCACTTCCGCATTTGGGACAGAGCAAAACATCAGAGATATTGAGATATTGAGATATTGAAATATCGTCTTTCTCTGCAGTTTTCTTTTCCGCTAAAACAAAAATGCTTGGGCCAAACTTTATCAGACTAAATATCGGTCGAAATATCTTATCTATAAAAAGCATTATTTTGGTTCCCAATACTTTTTTAAAAACCTTATGGCGAAAATTGGAGACGGAAACCGATTGAATGATTTTTAATCCGGAATCTTGAATTAATTTTTTTATGTATTTTGGATGGAAATTATAAAAAAGATCGTCTCCGCGCTTCGTAGGCTCCAATGAAAATGGAGACATTTTTGATTTCTTGAATAACGCTCTGATGACCTCAAAGAAATGCCTTTTATTGGCATATTCTAAAATTAATTTTCCTTCAGGCCGAATTACTCGCGAAATTTCACCAACTGTAGCGGTTGGATCTTCCATGTGGTGCATCATTCGAACCGACAAAAGACAATCTAAAACTTCGGGCTTGAAGGGCAGGTGATAAGCATTGGCGGCAACGAAATAGGTGTTAGCTTGTAGCCCTGCCTCGCCGGCAGGCAGGTTGGTTAGCTTGTTAGCTTCATTAATCTTTTCTTGAGCTTTTTTGAGATTTTCTACTGAATAATCGACTAGAATTATATTAAAAAAATCGTCTCCGTAAGTATCAAAAAGGCGGCCAAAACCAGCTCCTAAATCACAGAACCAATTGCGGTTTTTGACTTTTTTTAATAGCTTTTTTATGACTGACTTCTCGGCTTGATTTTCGTAGCTCCTATTAACTTTCGGATTTTCCCAGTAAGCCTCATAGTCATAACCATATTTGTCGTAATCGGAGATTTCGTTGTTCATAATAGCATCTTAGCTTATTTGAGAGAATAAATCAAACCAAAATTATTCCCTAATCACTTTTCCGATTGTAAGATCTATTATTGTCGAGGGTTTAGCTTCCGGTAGATTTCCGGCGTTAAAAACAATATCCGGTTGAATTTCTTGGTTTGAGAATTGGCCGATTATTTCTTGAATGTTTCCGGTGGCTGGTTGGCCGGAAATGTTGGCGGATGTTTGGACTAAGGGAATGTTAATTTCAGTTAAAACTTTTTGGAGCAGGGGATAGTCAGGAATTCTTAAAGCAATCGTTTCATTATCTAAACCGAAAAGTTCTTTTTTATATTTTTTTCTTTTTAAAACAAATGAGAATGGTCCGGGCCATTTTTCTTTTAGTTCTTTTTCTTGCTCGGGATTTACCTCGGCTAATTCCTTTGCCATTTCAAGGCTACTGATAAAAACCGGCAGAGGTTTGTTTAACTCGCGTCTTTTTATTCTAAAAATCTTTTCTACCGCTTCTTTATCACTGGCATCGGCGATTAAACCATAAACCGTATCGGTGGGAAAAACCAAAACGGAGCCACTTTTTAGCTCATTAATGATGAGATCTATCTCTTGCGAGGAAAAATTTTTAGAATTTATTTCCAATACTCTCATAAACGCTCTTTATCTATTCAGAATAAAAACGGCGATATTTAATACCGTGGCGAAGCCGACCCAGAGAGCGTAAGGGACCATTAACATCCCGGCGATTTCGGAGAGTTTATAAAATTTAATTGTTGTGGCAATAATTAAAGCCAATAAAATCAGAATAACCAGAATGCCAATAAAAGGGGAGTGGAGGCCAAAAAATACGACTGACCATAAAACATTAAAGGCGAGTTGAATAGAGAAAAGCAGTATCGCCAATTTCTTTTCTTTGGCATGTTCGGTTTTGGTCCAAACCAAAAAAAGCGCTATACCCATAGCAATAAAAAGAACTGTCCAGACGGGAGCGAAGATGCTACTGGGCGGATTAAAAAAAGGTTTGTTTAGCGTCGTGTACCAGGTGGTTACTGCCGGAGTAGTGAATATCGCGCCGATAAATCCGGCTATTTGACAGATCACTAGACTAGCTATGAGTTTTAGGGCGAGAATCATTTTATCTTTTTCCATTTTTGTTATTTAGTAATAATAATGTTGGTTTTATTTTAACATTTTCTGTTATAGAATAGAAGTATAAAAGTTTGAGACATAGAAATAAAGGTATAAAATGAAGAATAGTATAGATGGAGTCGGCTTCCCAAAACCCCCGGAGAAACCTGTTGGAAAGAGTGAATTGATTGAAGATTCACAGGAATTGATGTGGGAACAGCTAGTGGAATTAAAAGAAGAACTAAAAAGAGAAAATAGTATAACCGAAAAGGGTCATCCTTTTCTCCGCGGGCAAATCGAAAGAGTTATGATAAGCACAGAAAGGTTGGCTGGCAGTTCTCAAAGTCTAGGACTAGAAAAAGTCGCTGGATGGTATGAAATGAGCAAAGAGGATCTGCTAAAAAGAATGGAGGGTAAAAAGGTTTTAGATATAGGTTCAAATAAATCAACCTTTGCGAAAGAAGCGCAGGAAAAAGTGAATTGCGAAGTAGTCTCTTTGGATGTAAAAGAAGATATTTTAAAAGATAAAAACTCGGCTGTTGTAGCGCGAGGAGAAAAATTGCCTTTTATGGATCAATCTTTTGATGAGGTTTTTGCTACTTTTTCTTTGCCCTATTGGGCAATGGACGAAAAACAAATAAATGACTTTTTTAGGGAAGCTATTCGTGTAGTAAGGGTTAACGGATATATCAATATCACTCCTGTTGCAACGATACAAAACAGATATATTTCGTCTACGAGGTTCCCCGGAACTGTTTCGAATAATCCCTATGCATATATTGCTAACAAGATTCAGATCGAAACAATAGATGCCCTGCAAAAACTAAAAGAAGGTGGTAATGTTGAAATAGTTTTAGCAAGAAACTATAAGGCCGCTGAAGAAAGAGATAGAGAAAGGTTGAAGAAATATCCTCCTGCACTGGTTACAATAAAAAAACTAAGATAATTTTAACCAAAAGCATCTCTCTAAACAAGCAGTTGCATATTTTTCTTATACAATGTAAAATAAGTTTATGAGCATTATCAAGCAATCAAAAGACTATTTAACTAAACTTTTACTTGGCAAAAGCTCTGTTCCGAGTGGGCTTTTTGATTCAAGAGAATATTTTAGGTTATACGGCCCAATTCATTTTCAGTATGAAAAAAATGACGATTTAATTATTGCCAAAAGCGTAAACTTTGGTTGGGGCAGTATTATTACATCCGGCAAAAATGAGCAAGAATTGGATAAAAATATAAAAGATGCCATATTAACTTCTTTTGAAATTCCTTCTTCTTATGCAAGTGAAGCAAAGATAGAGAGGGTTGAAGCAAGGGAGCATGCATATGCTCTCGCTTAGCGAATTACCAGGGTATATGGATCGAAAGAAACTAACCAAGGCCTTGGATCGCCTTGGTTTTATTATTAATGAAGTTGGCGGAAAAGGCAGTCATTTAAAAGTGGTCTGGCCAAAAAATCAAAAATCAATTACTATCCAAAAAAATCTCCCAAAACAAGTTTTGCTATATGTTTTCAAAGAAATAGAAATTGTAAGCGGCATAAAATGGGATGATATAAAAAAGTTTTTATGAGTAAATCGAATACAAAATTCATCTGTAACAACTGTGGCGCAGAATATGTTCGCTGGCAGGGGAAATGCACCGCTTGTAATGAGTGGGAAACATTGCAGGAGGTTAAGGTTGCGCCAAGCGCCAAGTCCAGATCTTCGTCTGCTGGTAATCGTTCACCCGTACAAATCCAATCTTTGGATAAAGTTGATTCCAAAAACTTCGAACGGATCAAAACCAATATCGATGAATTTGACAGAGTTTTGGGCGGGGGAGTGGTTTTGGGTTCATTAGTACTTCTTGGCGGAGATCCCGGAATAGGAAAAAGCACTTTGCTGCTGCAAAGTTTGGTTGGCATTTCGCAGAATAAAAATGTTAGCAAAATACTTTATGTTTCAGGGGAAGAATCGGCGCAACAAATTAAGTTGAGGGCTGAACGGTTGAAGATTAAGAACGAGAAAATCTTTTTATTGGCCGAAAACGATCTCGAATCGATACTTGCCACCATCGAAATAGAGAAACCAAATTTAGTTATCGTTGATTCTATTCAAACTGTTTATTCGGATGCCATCGCTTCGGCTTCGGGCAGTATTGTACAGGTAAAAAATGCCACCGAAAATCTGATGCGAGTGGCAAAAACAACCAATGTGCCGGTATTCATCATCGGGCATGTCACCAAAGATGGGGGAATCGCCGGACCAAAAACATTGGAACATTTAGTGGATGTTGTCTTATATCTTGAAGGCGATCGCTATCAATCATTCCGAATTTTACGCGGAATAAAAAATCGCTTTGGCAAAACTTCCGAAGTCGGCATTTTTGAAATGGAGCAAGAGGGGATGGTAGAGGTAAAAAATCCTTCCAAAGTTTTTTTGGAAGAAAGATTAGAAGGAGCATCGGGCGTGGCAGTCAGTTCTATAATAGAAGGAAACAGACCGTTTCTAATTGAAATACAAGCCTTGGCTGCCAAGAGTTATTTCGGCTTTCCCAAAAGAACCGCCTCCGGATTTGATTTGAACAGATTAAATTTGGTTTTAGCGATTATTGAAAAAAGATTGGGGCTGGAAATGGGAACCAATGATGTTTATCTCAATGTTGTCGGCGGAATAAAAGTTCGTGAAAATTCAGTTGATTTGGCTGTCGCTCTCGCGATCGTTTCGGCGGTAAAAAATAAACCAATTTCCGGCGACACGGCTATCTTTGGCGAATTAGGTCTCTCCGGCGAAGTCCGATCTATTCCAAATATTGAAAGAAGAGTTGAAGAAGCGGTGAGACTGGGATTTAAAACAATAGTGACACCAAGAATGGGAAATAAAAAAATTAATTCAAAAATAAATCTGGTTGAGGTAAAAACACTTAAAGAAGCGATGAATATTATTAAGTAAGAAAATATTTAATTTATATTATAAAAAAAATTTATGAAAGTTTTTCACTATACGAGCTTAGATAATTGGAGAAACATAAAAAGAGGCTCCTATAAAAGCGATGATAAGCCGGGACTAGGGGCTATTCATAATATGGGTAGAGGTTATGATGAAGCATGGGAAACCAAAGCCGTTTTTGCGTTATTAGAACCCCTGCCAGATAATTGGATAGACAATGAACAATTTAAGCTTACATGGAATTATCTTAATAGTAGTCTGGGAAGGCTTTTATTGGAAATTGATATTAATCCAAAAGAAGATAAGGCATTTGTAGTTGATAGAGGGCATCTTGAAGGTTTTTTATACGAAAATAAAGAAGATATCCCAGAACAATATCTGCACCATTCTAGAGAAGAAGCAGAAAGAGCTTATGTGGAAAGCAAAATACCGATAGAAGAATATCTGAAAAAAGCCGAGGTATTCAAGTATTCTTTACCTGAAGTAGTGATTTTGGATAATGTTCCATTAGAAAAAATCAAAATTTCTGAACAACAACCACTTCTAGAAGAAGAATTAAAATCACGCCGAGGAGAATATTTGAGAGAATTATTAAGAGATATGGAAAACATCCCTGAATTATCACGCTGGTACAACAAATATAACAAAGAAAAAGAGCCCGGGGAATTAAAAGAAATTAAATTTGGAGAAAAGATGCGATAATAGCGCCAAGACCTTGAAAGAAGTTGTTAGTATGGTATTATGATAAAAATGGACAAACAAACTTTTGCTATCATCATTATTTTGACCACTGTTATTTCTTACTTAATCATAAGAAAGTTTTTTAGTATTGCTCCACGATATATCATGTATGGTATCTTGGGATTAGTTGTTGGGTTAACAATCAGTATTACAATCGCTTGGCCCATATCAGCATTTTTTGGGCAATTTGGAACTATTGTCGCGCCTTATATTTTAGGTTTAATTCTAATGGTTTTTGTAGAGCTCTTTATTGTCGAAGGGCGAAATATCATTATTGTTTTACAAGAGCGTTTTCAAAAAAGATAGGAGAGTGATAAAATAGAGGCGAAATAGGTATCCTGTGGAAAAGTCTTGAATTTTATATATAAATAAACCCCGCCAAGGCGGGGTAAAGGCCCGCCTGCATCGCTATGCGAAGCATTGCGGGCAGGTCGAAAAAACAAATTAATCAAAAGGAGTTTTTATGAAAAATAAAGGTGTTTTGGGTATCCTAGGTTTGATCGCGTTTATTATCGTATTAATTGGCGCTTTAAACTGGGGACTAGTAGGTGCTTTTAATTTGAATTTAGTAGCTTTGATTCTTGGTTATGGCACAGCTGCAAATGTAGTTTATATAATTGTTGGTGTCGCTGCTCTTTACAAGATAGTTATGATGTGTATGAAAAAAGGTATGAAAAAAGAATAATTCAAACTTTTTTAAATAAAAAGGATCCGGTTTCGGGTTCTTTTTATTTTGCCGTTTGTCATTCCTGTGCTTCCAGATGTACTCCCGCCCGCCTCGCAAGCGAGAGCGTTGCGGGCGCGGCATCGGAAAAACAGGGATCCAGGCCTGGATCCTTGATTTCCTGATTTCGGATTACCAAAATACAGGAGCTCAAGGATGACACTAGAAAAAGATGAATGTGCTATTATGAGTATAATAGGGTTGTTTTAATATGAAAATCACTAGGAATTTTTTTAATCGAGACACAAGCATTGTCGCGCAAGAATTATTGGGCAAGGTTTTGGTTGTTGTTAATAATAGGGGAGAAGTAAAAAAAGTGATGATTACCGAAACCGAAGCTTACCATGGCTTTGATGACAAAGCTTCTCACGCTTCTAGAACTAAAACCGAAAGAAATAAGATTATGTTTGACAAGGCGGGATTGGTTTATGTCTACCTTATATATGGAATGCATTGGTGCCTCAATTTTACAACGATGCCGGAGGGATTCCCGGCAGCAGTTTTGATTCGTTCAATTGCGATACCCGTAGGGGCACGGCGCGCCGTGCCCCTACAAATAAGAGGTCCTGGTCGCATTACAAAATGCTTGGGAATCGATAAAACATTTTACGGCGAGGATTTGACGAAGAGCAAAAGGATTTGGATTGAGCCCGTAGAGACACACGGCCGTGTGTCTAAAAAATGTGATATAATATCCTCAAAACGCATCGGCGTAGACTACGCCGACGAGTGTAAGGAATGGGAGTGGAACTATAAAATAAATCTATAAAACAACAGCCCCCGGAGTGATCCGGGGGCTGGAATTGGGCAGTCTTTACGCTATCGGAATAAAGTGCGAAAGATGAGAGCACTTTATGCAGTTCAATCTCGAGACTGCCGCGTTGGTAGCTTCTTCGTAGCAAATTATATTTTTCGATTTCATGTCATTCCGAGGTCCCTCAAAAAGAACCGAGGACTTAATTGAGTAGACTCTCTTATCAACCTTATCAACGAAGAGGGTGTGTTTCATTATTCTGATTATTTCATTGTGGCGATGCTGGTCGGCAATGCTGGCGGCCGCAACAGTTACACCTGTTTTGGAGAGGAAGAAGTATTTTCTTTCGCTACTTAGATCGCCAAAATCAGCGGGTATCGCGGGTGATCCGTCTATATTGCAGACTATCTGACCCACAGTAAATTCCTTACTGCGATCATCTCTCCTCATGAAATTCCGACGATACTCGGAGAGTTGAATCTGCGGCGGAATGGAAAGCAACCGTATAGGTAGACGCCAGACGGAATATGCCTTGAGTGAACCGATGTTTTGGGTGATTGATTGGTCAAAGCTATAGACTTTCCTATATAAGAAATCACCCTGCCCTTTAGTTTCTGGTTCAAACAGGGCTAGAGTTATTCCTTCCATTATATCCAGCCCAAGACCTCGCGTTAACGATAGCTTCTTTATCATATCATCCCTTTCTTCCAGCAACGCGACTTTTTTAATGACCCCGCGCAAGGTCGTTTTTGCGAGCGATTGGCTCGCGGCTTTTTATATTAAAGAGCAAAAATACCTTAGCTCTCTATTTATTTTAGAACAAAATTTTTGTTTTGTAAATAAAATCCGCAAGGTTGAGTTTTTCTAAATAGGATGTTAGAATTGTTTTAAGATCATTTTAATTTTATGCAACAAAATCGCATTACAATTTTAGATATTCCAATTGACCAAGTTAATTTTTTTGATGCTCTAAAAAAAATTGAGGAATTGGTTAAATCCGGTGGACACCATCAGGTGGCGACAGTGAATCCGGAGTTTATTATTCATTCAACGCGAGACAAGGAATTTAAAAAGGCTTTGCAAAATTCGTCGCTAAATACTGCGGACGGAATCGGTATTCTTTGGGCGGCTAAATATCAAAAAATCAAGAAAACAAAAAATCAAGAAAACAAAAAAATATCCATTTTAAAAAATATCCAATATCTAGTATCCAATATCTTTTGGCTCAAGATTTCTCTGCTCGCAATTATATTTAATCGCAAATGGTTATCTTCAGAAATTCCCGAGCGCATTACCGGCATTGATTTGATGTGGGAATTGGCTAACCGAGTGCAGGAAAGAAATTGGAAAGTATTTCTACTTAACTGGTCAGGAGGCAGATCAAAAGTGTGGGAGGTTGAAGAAAAATTAAAAACGCTTTATCCCAGAATCAATATCGTTGGCGCTTTGGATAGTTATCCCGAAGACAGGGGATTGGTTGAAAAAATAGCTAAAACTAAACCCGACATCTTGTTTGTCGCCTTTGGCTCTCCGAAACAAGAGATATTCATTCATAAAAATTTAAAACATCTGGGCGCAAAAGTTGTTATCGGTGTGGGCGGATCGTTTGATTTTATTATCGGAAAGGCAAAAAGAGCCCCTAGCATTTTTCAAAAACTTGGGGTAGAGTGGATATGGAGATTGATTCAACAACCGAAAAGAGCCGGTAGAATCTATAACGCCTTTCCAAAGTTTGTCTGGGAGATTTTCAAATCCGAATAGGGGAGGTGATTTGCTTGGCAGAAGCGGTAGAAACGGGGGAAGCGAAAGACGCAACCTTAAGAATTCGAGTTCAACTTGAGTCAGGCAATCAAGAACGCCTCCTTGCTTCAAAAGGAGAAGTGAATATAGTGATTTACGAAATGAAAATAATAGAAGTGAATGTCAAGGAGTCCACCACCAGCAAGAAGTTTATAATTAAAAAAATCACGGGATCATCTCCGGACGGAGAAGGAGCACTCAATATTGAGGGGATAATGATCAATGGGGGAGGGGAAACCTTCTTTTTTGAAATGATCTATCTTAACCCTTCTCATACCGGCTGGATTTTGAAGATGATCCCCTACATCGAAGAGCCACAAACCCCAGCCGTTTAGTGGTTTCTTTTTTTGTTTGACAAAAATATTTTTGTTTTGTATAATATAGTTAATAGGATATCTTTATCCTATTTTTTTATTTTTAAAATTAGTTTAGGAGGACGAATGAATGAAGAATTTATATCCGCATTAGAACAAGTCGCTGAAGAGAAGAAAATTAGCAAAGAATCAATCCTTGAAGCCACTGAAGCGGCTCTAGCTGCTGCATATCGCAAAGATTACGGCAAGCCATCTCAAATAATTCGATGTAAAATTGATCCGGCCAAAGGATCAATGGAGTTTTGGATGGAGAAAAAAATAGTTGAAGAAGTGGCGGATGAAAATTCGGAAATACTTTTGAAAGACGCGAAAAAAGAGGATAAGAACGCCGAGCTTGAAGGAGTAATAAAGTATCCTCTACCAACTCACGAAGATTTTGGTCGTATTGCCGCCCAAACTGCGAAGCAAGTTATTATTCAAAGATTGAAAGAGGTGGAAAGGGAAGTTGTTTTCAATGAATTCAAAAATATGGAAGGGCAGATGGTCAACGGCGTTGTCCAGCAGATGGAAGGAGGCAATGTTGTTATCGATTTGGGACGGACCAACGGCATTATGTTTCCGTCCGATCAAATCATGGGGGAACATTATCGAGTTGGGCAAAGAATCAAAGTCGTGGTCAGTTTAGTGGAAAAAACCAATCGCGGTTCGCAAATTTTAGTCAGCCGCACCCATGATGATTTGGTTCGCTACTTATTTATGATGGAAGTTCCGGAAATTGAATCGGGAGCTGTGGCTATCATGGGAATTGCCCGGGAAGCGGGGGTAAGAACCAAAATGTCGGTTCGAGCGCTTCAAGAAGGAGTGGATCCGGTTGGTTCTTGCGTAGGGCAAAGGGGAACTCGCGTTCAAGCGGTGCTTTCCGAAATCGGCAATGAAAAAATAGACATTGTCCTTTGGAATGAAGATCCAGCTACCTACATCACAAACGCGCTTTCACCGGCAAAGGTGGAAGATGTTAAATTGAGCAAGAAACTGCAAGAGGCTTTAGTATATGTGGCAAATGAACAATTATCCTTGGCTATTGGTAAAAATGGCCAAAATGTCCGCTTGGCAGCCAAATTAACCGGTTGGAAGATAGATGTGGTTGAGGCCGGAACTAAGCCGGCAAAAGAGTTTGTAGAAGAAAAGGAGGAAACCGTAGAGACGAACGGCAGTTCGTCTGAAAAGAAGAAAAAAGAAGTTAAAGAGAAAAAGACCAAGAAAACAACGGTTAAAAAAGAGAAGAAAGTTAAAGAGGAAACCGTAGAGGCGAACGGCAGTTCGTCTGAACACGCAGAGCGTGACGGTTCACCTGAAAAGAAAGAAAATCCGCCCAAGGCGGACAAGAAAAAGAAATCAAAGAAGAAGGTAAAATAAAAACCATCAAATGGGTTTCGGAGGTGTTCTTGTGCAAAACTTTAACATCTTTCTTGTTTATGTGTTGTGTTGCGCGGCAACAGGTGTTCCGGCAATGCTCATCTTCTGGCGGTATCCGTCTTTGAGCCCTAAGTGGTATTTACTGATCCTTGTAATAACCTTCTTGGGGGCAGGATATTTGTTTGCCCGTTTTAATGTGGCAACAAGCTAATGTTCAGAACAATCGGAGATTGTATGAGCCGCCTTGAGCAAGCTGCGCAGCAGGCAGAACAATTTTCCCGCCACTTGTCCTTTTGGACAAAGGCAGCCTTAATTATCCTAATCATCGTCATAGCCGAACTTGTGAGTTATTGGTACAAAAAAAGACTGGGCGATGGTTAAGATAAAATCAAAAAGTAGTTTCGTTTTAACGAGGCTCTTTTTTTTGACTAAAAATCATTGACAATAAAGTCAAAGTGTGATACAATTAACACATAATCAGTTTAGGCTAGTATTTCAAATAAACGCACCTAAAAAATTTGAGAATTTCGATATATACAATCCGCCACTGGCGAGATCCGGACAAATGTCCGAAAATGGAGATGAAATCATGCTGAAAAAACGCGAAAGAAAGCCCGCATCCTGCATCGATACCCTGACGCTTCAACTCGACATGTACTTCGGCACCAAGTTTCGCAAACAGGCGGAAATCGAACTCAACCGCCGCAAACTTCCGCTTCTGCCGCCTCCGATGATCGTGAATTTCAGCGACATCAAGGTCGTGGATATCGAACCAAACAGCGACGATCACACCGACCATGTCAAGGATATGGCGCTCGAAGAGGAATGCGACAACATCACGACGAACGAGGCTCTGAAAGACCTTCTGGCGCTGGATGGCGACATTGACATCATGATTGTGCGGCTAAAGGCGCACAAGGGGATCGCCGCCATACTGAAGCGCGTTTCAGCATCGGTCGCGCGGCTGATTTACTTCATCCAGAACTGCGACCTGAACTATGCCAATTCGCGGCAGCGAAAAAGCATCCGCGAAAGAATCGAGCGAATTGAGAATAACCTCTGCGACATCACAATCAATCTTGGCGTAGGGAGAGCGGCAGAATTCCCGATTCAAGGATTATTGGGTCGCCTCAAATCAAGCCAGAAGTACATCCAGCGAAATGTCGTCGCCGAGGCCACCGACAGAAACGAGAGTTACGCGCGGCAGGCGACGTACTCACTCTGAAGCAACAAACTACCATGAAACAAGCCCGATCCCGAACAGGGGGTCGGGTGTTTTTTTGTTGACAAGATTTTTTGAGGAGAATATAATTATATTAGCACTCAAATAGATGGAGTGCTAACAAGTCTTTCTATTGTTTGTTGGTTCCGAGTTATACTCGGAACCCTGATGTACCAAAAAGTATTTTAGGATCATCATGGTTCTGGGTGCAACCCAGAACCAACACAAAAGGATGACAGTAAAAAATATGCTATAATAATTTTAAGGAGGTTTATTATATGGAAATTTTTGGGTTCGATAGATTTAGTAATAATGCAAAAAGAATTTTATCCGTCGCGCAAGAAATAGCGCAAAATTCCGGATCAATTGTGATTGATACCGATCATGTTTTGATGGCAATTTTACGGGAAAAAGTGGGAATCGCGCATGAAATACTGGGTAGTTTTGGGATTGATTTTGAAAGAATCGAAATGGTGGCTAATTTTATGCCTATCGACAACATTCATCAAGCCAAAAACGCCGGCATATCAGCGGATCTTAAACACGCTTTGGAACAAGCAATTCTTGCCGCGAGAAAAAACAATCATTTTTATCTTGGGACGGAGCATCTTTTGTACGGAATTTTGATTAACGGCAATTTCATCGCTTATCAAATGATTCAAAACCTAGATACAAATCCGGAATCAATTAAGAAAAATCTGGAAGAACTTTTCCGAACTTCGGCTCAAGCTGTTGCCGCGGGGGTAGATGAGATGGCTGAAATAAATGGCGGCAAAAAAACTAAAACCACAACTTTGGAAAAATACTCGGTCGAACTAACTGCCGAAGCTTCTGCCGGGAAACTGGACCCAATTGTGGGCAGAGAAAAGGAAATCGAAAGAGTTGTTCACATTCTCTCGCGCCGAACCAAGAATAATCCGGTTCTAATCGGCGATCCGGGCGTGGGAAAAACAGCGATTGTTGAGGGACTAGCGCAAAGAATTGTGGCGGGAACCGTGCCGGTAAAATTAAAAAATAAAAAAATCTACTCATTAGATTTAGGGGCTTTAATCGCCGGAACAAAATATCGCGGAGAATTTGAAGAGAGATTAAAAAAACTTTTGAACGAATTGGAAAAAGACCGCAATTCAATTCTTTTTATAGATGAAATTCATACTATTATCGGGGCGGGTTCAGCCGAAGGATCAATGGATGCGAGTAATATGTTAAAACCTTCGCTTTCTCGCGGCAAAATTACTTGTATTGGCGCGACGACAGTGGATGAATATCGCAAAAATATTGAAAAAGATAGCGCTTTTGAAAGACGATTCCAGCCGGTACTCGTAGAAGAGCCATCCATTGAAGATACGGTTAGAATTCTGAAGGGGATTGCCAAAAATTACGAAGATTTTCACCAAGTAGTTGTGGAGCCGGAAGCAATTCAATTAGCCACCAAACTTTCTCATCGCTATATCGCCGATAGATTTTTGCCGGATAAAGCGATTGATTTGCTGGATGAGGCTTCGTCTTCAGTGGTTATTCGCGAAAAAGTAGGGGAGGATGAAGGTATTAAAAAAATGGAAGTTAAACTGAAAAATACTTTGGAAGGCAAAAATGAAGCGATTAAAAATCAAGATTTTGAATTAGCGGCGGAACTGCGCGACCAAGAGAATTTTATTAAAGAAGAAATGGAAAAAAGAAGGGTGGAGCGAGCTGATATTCCAAGAGAAAATCGGGTGATTGTGCGGATAGAGGATATTGCTCGAGTGGTTAGTATTTGGACGGGAATTCCGGTTTCGAAATTGATCGAATCGGATAAAAATAAATTCACCAAACTCGAAGAAATTTTGACAAAGAGAATCGTCGGGCAAGACGAGGCGATTGCTTCGATCTCTCAAGCGATTCGCCGTTCTCGCGCGGGGATTGCCAATCCGAAAAGACCGATTGGTTCGTTCATTTTTCTAGGACCAACCGGAGTAGGGAAAACCGAATTGGCTAAAGTTTTGGCTTCGGAAATTTATGAGAGAGATGACGCGCTGATCAAAATTGATATGAGCGAATTTATGGAACGACATAATGTTAGCCGGCTCGTTGGAGCTCCGGCCGGTTATGTTGGCTATGATGACGGCGGAAAACTAACCGAACAAGTGCGCAAGAAACCTTATACAATAATCCTATTTGATGAAATCGAGAAAGCTCATCCGGAAGTATTTAACATTCTTTTGCAAATTATGGAAGACGGGTATTTGACTGACGCGAAAGGCAGGAGGGTTGATTTCCGCAATACAATTATAATTTTAACTTCTAACATTGGAGTAAATGAATTTACGCAAATTGCTAGTATGGGATTTAGGATTAACGAAGAGTCTGTAGGGGCAAGGCATGCCTTGCCCGACCAAGATCGAATCGCAAAAGAATATGAAACCATGAAACAGAATGTTTTAGACCAGATGAAAAAGAAATTCAATCCGGAATTTTTGAATCGTTTGGACAACATTATTGTTTTTAAATCGCTGAGGCCAAAAGAAATTATTCAAATTGTAAATATAAACTTAGCCGAACTTAAAAAAAGAGTTTTTTCGGAAAAAAATATTAAACTAGAGTTCTCAAGAAAATTGATTGGTTGGATCGCGGCCAATGGCTACGATCCGGAATATGGCGCCCGCCCAGTCCGCCGAATGATTGCCAATGAAGTGGAAGACAAACTCGCTTCGCAAATTATTTCAGGAGAGATTGGAGAAGGGGAGAGTGTGAAGGTTGACTACAAAAATAATGTGGTTGTGTTTGAGAAGAAAAAGGTTTTAGTTAAGAAATAAAAAACATCGGTAGCTGTCATCCTCGAGCTCCTGTTCGGTACTCCGACAGGAAATCAAGGATCTATGTTAGTTTAAGTAAGTGATTTTTAAATAATTGTCACGCATTCCCGTAGAAGATCCTTGATATTCTCTTCGTCTTTTTTATATATAATTTGGTCAAGACGAATTAGAGTTCGAGGATGACAACTCTAAGAACATTTAATCATTATTGTATGACTATCAAGAAATTAGTAGTAGGTTTTTTGGATACAAACTGCTACATTCTTTCTTCCGGAAAGAGAGCGGTTTTGATTGACCCGGGCGAGAATGTGGAAAGAATTTTGAAAGAATTAGATGGATTAACCCCAGTCAAATCCGAAAGGCAATTTGACGGGGTAAAACTGGAAAAAATAATCCTAACCCATCTTCATTTTGATCACATCATCGCGGCAAAAAAGATAAAAGAGGCAACATCAGCCCTTATCTGCTGTAACAAAGAAGATTTTAAAATACTAAATAACGATTTATTAAAGGAAGAAGATGTTGACGAGAACTTACGGGCTGATTTTAAATTTAAAATTTTAAATTTAAACTTTAAAATAATCCATACGCCCGGCCATACCGAAGGTTCAATCTGTCTTTATGATGAAAAAAATAAAATCCTATTTTCCGGCGACACCATCTTCGCCGGCTCAATCGGTGTTACGAACTATCCGGGAGGGGATTTCAAAAAGATTAAACGATCTATAGAAAAAAAGCTCTTAACCCTTCCCGACGACACCCTCGTCTATCCCGGCCACTACAAAGAATTCCGGTTGGGAGATGAGAAAGAAGCGATAAAAAGTATTTTGGAGCAATAAAAAAACCGGGGCCCTCGGCCCCGATTGAATTCCTTTCGTTTTTTTTGCCTTTCGGCGATGTTGTCTGTTTGTCCCCTTAAAACGGCCGTGGGTTTTCTTCCCCATTTTCTTTATGGGGCCGTTTGAATGAGCCATCTGCATAGACCCAATAGATATCTAACCCATTAGCAAGCCGAGGAAACCGCCCATTGTCTTCGTCGTAAATTCCGATGCTGACGAACTCCGGCCTCCAATCTTCTTCCTCCGGATGAATCCGGAGATGCACAGCTAGGCTGCTCATGAGCGAGAGAAAAAGGCTCGGAGCCACGATCTGTGCGCTAACAGATTGCTGCCCCAATTCGAAATGCTTTATCCCGGATATCATCGGGCGAATTGAGGCGAGGCGCATCAGAAATCTTTCCGCCGTGTCGATTATCATGGGCTCCACAATCTCTTTCGGCGCGAGGTAAAGCTTTTCTGATTCATAAAGAACCAACTTGTTTTGTCCGCTACCGTCAAAGGCGCAGATTCCCATCTGCCCGTGACAAAAACCGTGAGGATTAAATCGACGCGAAATGTGAGCGTTGATTGTTTCGTGGATGCTCTGAACATCCCGTGATTCCAGGTCGAGATGCAGAAAACATTTCGGCTGCGGTAGAGGCGGACCTTTCTCGCGGAATGACCGCGGCCAGCGGGGACCATTGTCAAACAGTTTCAAATATGCCCATTCCCCTTCATCCTCCAGTTTCGCAAGCATTGCTTCTACCTTGTCGATGCTGAGTGTCATGTGAATTGCCCCTTTATGTGTATTTTTTTTATTTGCGATTTAAAGATCGTCAATCGTAGAGCAGAATTAGTTATATATTACCATATTTGAGATTATAAGTAAATACTTTTTCTAGAATCCCATTTTAACAAAAAGCTAATCCAAGCCAAATAAAAGGGGTTGACATTTACTCGTTCTTTTACTATCATTATGGCATGCTAAAAAGTGTATTATCCTTTATAGCGCCAAAAAAAGATTCTAAGATAGTTAGGGTGGATTATGGAATACCGGAAGATATCAAATTAAATATTCGTTTAACCGATGACGGTTATTTTGTGGTTACTTCTCCTGATTTACCGGGGCTTATAACCCAAGCTAAAAACGGCAAAGAACTGCTAAATATGGTCAATGACGCTGTTTTGACTTATTTTGATGTGCCAAGAAATATTGCTAAATCGATTTTCAATACAATTGATATTGATGGTTATGGAAAAATAACTTGTCAGAAAGCGATACAACAAACGGTAAGCGCTTAAAAATTAAAATGGGGGAGAATAATTTCAATAGAAAGCAGTGCATCAAAGCCCTCAAAAAACTGGGCTTTGTTTTTATTAAAAGCCGCAGTTAACTGTCATCCCAGAACTCTAATTTGCCATATCAATTATCATATATAAAAATGGCGAAGAGAATATCTGGGATCCAGCACAACAAGAATAAATAATGCATTTATATATTATTTCGGTACTGGATCCCCGATTTACTGATGAGTACATCAGTGCTCGGGGATGACACCTAAAGAAATATTATGCCAAAATTACAACCAATCAACAAACTAAAAGGTTTTAAAGATGTGCTTCCGGAGGATTATGTCTACTGGAATCATGTTTTGGCTGTGGCTGACGAAGTGATGTTATCCGGCGGTTTTGATCGGATAGATTTGCCAACCATGGAAAAAGAAGATCTCTACAACCGTACCACAGGGGAGGAAACCGATGTAGTTGGCAAAGAAATGTACACTTTTGATACTTCCAGAATGATTGGCAGCAAAGATAAGAAAAAGGACAAAGATGAAAATATCGTAGCTTTACGACCGGAAATAACACCAAGCATGGTTCGCGCTTACATCGAAAACGGCATGCAGACTTGGCCAAAGCCGATTTCGCTCTTTACTATCGGAAAATGTTACCGCCACGAAAATCCGCAGGGAGGCCGATACAGAGAATTTACCCAGTTGGACGCTGAAGTTTTTGGAGAAGAGGACGCGGCTATTGATGCAAGTCTGATTTCTTTAGTTTGGGATATTTTTCAAAGATTAAAAATGAATGACATTGAAGTTCATATTAATTCAATTGGATGTACCGAATGCAAGCCGAGGATTAAGAAAATGCTGGTGGATTATTTCAAGAAAAAACAGAGCAAGCTTTGCGAAGATTGCAAAAAGAGATTGAAGAAAAATCCATTGAGAATTCTGGATTGCAAAAACGAAAGATGCCAGTCAACTATAGCCGGAGCGCCGGTTACAATTGACAATATCTGCGAAGAATGTAAAAAACATCTGATGTCAGTATTAGAATATCTGGACGAAATGGGCGTTTCTTATAACTTAACTCCAAATCTGGTTCGAGGACTTGATTATTACAATCGCACCGTTTTTGAAGTTACGGGCAAGGACGATAGAAGACAAAACGCGTTGGCCGGCGGAGGTAGATATGATTATTTAATAGAACAAATGGGTGGAGAACCATCTCCGGCTATTGGTTTTGGTTTGGGAATTGATCGCACTGTAGATTTCTTGAAAAATAATAATATTCGCATTCCAAAGCCAAAATCAAAGGTAAATATATTTATGATTCAACTTGGCGAGGATGCCAAGAAAATCGCTTTGAAAAAAACTCGGGAATTGCGTAAAATGGATTTATCGACTGGAATCGCTATTGGTAAGGACACAATTAAATCGCAATTGCGAGCCGCTGATAAGGTTAACGCTTTATTTTCAGTAATTATCGGACAGAGAGAGGCGGTAACAAATAGCGCCATCATTCGCGATATGCGTGACGGCGTTCAAGAAACAGTTGAATTGGAAGATTTAAATGGCAGATTATTGAATATGGTAGAGGAGAGGATAAAGGAAGAGGAAGAGTATAAGAAAAAAGCGAAGAGTAAATAAATTTGCAATAATCCTTTTAAGTTGTCATCCTCGAACTCTAATTCGTCTTAACCAAAACTATATACAAAAAAGACGAAGAGAATATCAAGGATCTTCTACAGGAATGCGTGACAATTACTTAAAAATCACTTACTTAAACTAACATAGATCCTTGATTTTCTGTTGAGTACAACAGAAGCTCGAGGATGACAAGTAAAAAAGCGAGAAATTAAAATTAACTTAGAACCCATGGGTAAGAAATCTCGTCAAAAAATCATCAATCGCGAATTGAAAATCCAGAATGCGGCAAATGGAAAAAAGAAAAGAAAAAAGATTTTAAAAATCTCTTTGTTGGTTATTTTAATTCTTGCCATCCTGGGCGGTGGGGGATTTGCGTCTTGGAAATATCATTTTAGCAAAAAAACAGTTGCAACTAAAACGGAGGATACAAAAGTGACTCAAAATATCGACAATCAAATTGCGGTTTTGGATACTAATTATGGCGAAATTAAATTCCGTCTGCTGGCTTCGGCTGCGTCCAAAACAGTTGAAAATTTTGTAAAACTGGCCAATGAGGGATTTTATAACGGAATCAAATTTCATCGTGTCATCAAAGATTTCATGATTCAAGCCGGCGATCCATTATCAAAAGATAATTCCAAAATAGATCAATGGGGAACCGGCGGACCGGGTTACAAATTTAACGACGAACCGGTTGTTGGCGATTACACTCCCGGAACGGTCGCAATGGCGAATTCCGGCCCAAATACCAACGGCTCGCAATTTTTCATCATGGCGGGAGATTGGTCGGGCGGAAAATTAGCAAAAAATTATAATATCTTTGGAACTGTTATGTCCGGCATGGATGTGGTTGCCAAAATAGATGCGGTCAAAACAAATTCAAATGATAGACCCGAACAAGATGTTTTAATTAATAAAATTACAATTGAAACAGAACAAAGTCCAAGCGCAACGGTTTCACCTGACGCGAATGCATCCAGCAACCCAATCCAAATTTCTCCCGATATTCAAGCCGTAACCAGCGATGGGAAACCCGTGGATGTCCAAGTAACGCCGACAAAATAAAAAATATCTCTTTAGTTATAAAATAAAAATAATACAAAAAAATGGCAGAAAAAATGAATGCAGCCTCAATGCCAGCAGTTGAAGGCGGCAAAAAAAGTTCTTGCTGGAAAATAGGGATTATAGTTTTAGCAGTTTTAGGCGTTCTATTTATCATTTTCATAATCCTGGTTTTGCTTCTAACTAAAGGCGTGGGAGACATAGCTGATAAAGAAATGAAAGCGTTAAAAGCCAATGATTATGCAGCGGCTTATGCCCTGACATCAAGCGAGTTTCAGTCTACTACTTCGTTGGACCAGTTTAAGTCGTTTATGCAGCAATACCCGGCCATGGTAAGTAATAAATCTTATAGTTTTAGCGAGAGAAACACCAATAACAACATGGGAGATGTCAAGGGGGTAGTTGTCGGCATGGATGGCAAAAACTACAATTTGGAACTTCAGATGATCAAAGAAGGATCGGATTGGAAAGTTTTAAACTTCCACTTAACTGCTGCCGGAGCTACTAACACTACTCCTCAAACCCAAACTCAAACACCAGCGACGACCGGCACTACCATAACAGCTATTATGGTAAATGATGTTCTTGGAGCGCAGGGGGTTGTTGATACTAACAGAAATGTGATCAGCTCTTCTGCCAAGGAAATAAATGCTACCGTCTATGTATCCGGCGCAAAGGAAGGCACCAAAATTGGCGCTGCACTAATTCAAGAAAGTCCGCAAACCGTAATTTCACAAGTTACCCGAGATATTACTAGCGGGGGAGATCGAATCTATAACTTTATTTTCTCCAGTAAAACCGGAACTTGGATACCGGGAAAATATCAGGTCTATTCTGAAATATCTACCGGCGAAAATAACATAATTGAATTTACAATACTATAAAAGATTTCTGCAGATAATATTGAAAAAAGAGGCTTTTTCAAAAAGTCTCTTTTTTTATTTAAAAATGCTATAATGGAATACGAATCATTACAAATTTAAAACGCTACAAATAATTACAAATTAATTGTTAGCATGAAACAGGAAATCACAAACAAAAACAAAGTTTTCTTCAAAAATCCCAGAATCACCAAGAGCGAGATTGTTAATTATTACCAAAAAATCGCTCCACACATGTTGCCGCATGTGAAAAATCGTCCGGTAAATATGGTGCGAGCTCCGGATGGAATGTTGGGGCATATATTTTTCCAGCAAAATATGCCGGCATATTTTCCCAGTTGGATAGATTTTTTTAAAACATTTAGAATATCCAAAGGCGGTTTTGCTCGTCATGTTTTAATAAATAAGCCGGACACCTTGATTTATCTTGCCAATGAAGGTGTGGTTACAATTCACATTTGGAATAGTCGGGTGAAAAATATCAAAAATCCCGACCGAATTGTTTTTGATCTCGACCCACCGGAAGGTAAAAATGGTTTTGAATCAGTGCGAGAAGTGGCCTTTTTATTAAAAAAAGAATTAGAAAAAACAGGAATCAAGCCATATCTTATGACCACCGGTTCCAAGGGCGTCCATTTAGTTTTACCAATAAAAGCTGATACAGGATTTAAAAAAGCAAAGGCTTTTACTAAAGCGATTGTTAATAAAATGGAAGCAGAATATCCCCAAAAAGTTACCGGCAACTTTCGCAAATATCAACGAACCGGTAAGGTTTTTATCGATTATCTGCGCAATAATTATGGACAAACCGCAGTTGCTCCTTACTCCGTTCGATTAAAATCTGGCGCGCCGATCGCTTGCCCGATTTTTTGGGCGGATTTGGGGAAATATGATTTTGGTCCACAAACAATTAATATAAAAAATGTTTTCCAATACCTGCGAAAAGGAGATCCGTGGAAAGGGATTTATAAAAGTCCGAGAAGTGTGGTATATTATGAAAAGAAATTAAAAATGAATAAATGAATATATGAATAAATGATTAGAAAAGGCTAGATTATTTTTAATCATTTAATCCTTTATTCATGTAATCATTGACATAATTATTATTAAATTAAAATAAACATGAAAAAAATCTTCGTTATTTTAGTATTAGCCGCTGTGATTATCTTCGGCTATTATGCCTACCAATCGCTGAAAAACAGCGCCGGGGGAACCGTATCAAAAGAAAGCCTAAAGAACCTAATTCAGAACAAGGCGAATGAAACCCAAAAAACTATGGAAGAAAAAACCGACGAGAGCCTTCAGGATTTAAAAGATGATGTTAGTAATACAATCAAAGACAAGGTGGATCAGACGCTGGGAACGAAATAAAAAAATTTAATATAAAAAAGAAACGCTCCGACACAATGTAACATGCCGGAGCGTTTTTATTTCGGCAGATGCCGAGGGTCTCACTTCTTAGGATTGAGAAGCTTTTTTCTCGCTTCCGCAGGAGTGAGGTTGGTGTAAAACGGGCGCAGATTGATAGACCTGTGAATCGGGATGCCGCCTACGATAGCTCGGAGGCATGCGTCTTTGAACCCGTCTGTACCTGCATAGGGACTATTTGGATAGCCCATATGCGGGTATCCCATAAGAACAGGCTTTCCCGGAAGACAGGAGATGGAGAGTTTTGCGGCTTCGAAGTCTTCCGTGCCCTCCTTTCCCAGCGCCACGCCGATCACCTGCACTTGATTGCCAAGGGTATCCAGCATGGAGCAGATGATTCCGGGAAGCGCGAAGGCCTTTCCCCCCCGCGGCGACGATGCGAACATTCTCATTGTCGCGCGGGATCCTCGCGAGAAAGGCGAGAAGCTCGGGATGATGCCTGTGGCAAGAGAGAACGCTGATGCGGATTCTTACATCTTTTCGTGCCGCGAGTTCGTCAACTATATCCGCAATCTCCACGGTATAGTCCGAATCGCTGCCGAAAATGATAAGTAATTGCTTTTTGTTTTTCATGTTTCGCGCCCTCCTTCAGGCGGCCTCGCCGAGGATCATTTTGCGCACTGTACTGTACACATTGACCATCTCCTCAACGAGCCAGTTGGGGAGTACGGTTTCGTCCGGGTTGGCGTCGCTCCAGCGGCGGATCGGATCTTTGTCGAGGCTTGTGATCTTCCTGTTCATCAGGTCGCGGATGACCCAGAAGGTTGCGGCGTGGGGCGAGAAATACTCGTCGGCCAGAAGCAGTCGGCCGCGGGCGTCGATGCCCCATTCCGTCTTGTTGTCCGGGACAATGAGCCCAAGCGGGTTCAGGATGCCGTTGACAGCGAGCTGGAGGAGAAGAGCGTTCTGCTCGAGTGCCAATGCGGTCTGGTTGCCGAATTCCTCAATGACTTTGTCTTTGACGATCCAGGGGTCCTTGTCGCTCTTGTAAGTCGGTGTCCAGAGCGGTCCGCCGGGCAGAACTTCTCCCGGATTAATGCCGGCGGGGAGCTTGATCCCGCAGATGGTTCCGTCTTCCAGATACTGCTTGCGGCCGCTGCCGGTGTCGCGCATGTAGTGGCGGGCAATATTTTCGACTCCGAGGATGTCGACCTTAAAGCACAGTGCGGATCGCTCGGCGAGTTCTTCGTCGTACCAATCTTCCTTGCCGAAGAACGCCCGGATGTCGTTGCTGATGAAATGCGTTGCGATACCGAGCCGCTCGAATATCGGCGACCAGTAGGCGAGCAGATCAGCCAGCAGTCTTCCCTGGCCGGGTATCGCCGGCGTGAAGCGTTTGTTGTTACCGGAGACGCGGTCGCAGAAGATGCGGAGCACAGCGCCTTCGCGCGGCAGAATCTGCATGCTTTTCAGCCTTGTTCCGGCGGGCAATATGTAGACATCCGAAGTCTTGCCGTTGTAGCTTTTCGCGCCGGGAATTTCCAGATTGGTGCCGAGAAGTCCTCCATCATATACGAATTTTTCCATCTTCATTGTCCCCCGATCAGGCCGTGGCCAGTTTTCACTTCTTCGTTTATTCACGCGGCTTCCGCTAATTTTTCTTTCGCGATAGCCACGATTTCCAGCGACTTCTTTGTTGCCCAGCCCGTATAATTCTCGGGCCGGTACATCAGTTCTATGACTTCAGACGGGATACTACCCAGCGCTTCTTTTATATCGCCATCTTCTTCGGCCAGAACCTCGAGAACGATGATAAGCGGTACGCCTTCTTTTGTTGCTCGCGGAACCAGCTTTTCGTTCACTAGCTTGTGAGCGTCGCCGCGATATCCTGCCATCTGCAGAGCAATATAGATTGGCTCTGCCAAAATCAGATGGCTGCTCGATGCGAAGTTCTGTTGGCACCGATCGGCGTTGATGGTAATGCGACTCAAGAATGACACGCCTTGCTTGTTTGCTCGGTTCAGCGTGTTCAGTTGCTGCATGAGGTTCACGATGATAATCGGGAAGTCACGCATTACCGAACTGCCGACCAGATTTCTCTGATGGTCGCTGATAAGAGTGTCGAGGACTTTGCCGAACTCGTTCTTAGTGCGAATCCACATCCCCTCGAGGTTCTCGAAGTTGATAGGGTTGCGCTTCTGGGCCATTGTTGAAGAACCGACCTGGCCTTTCTCGCGCGCTTCGGCAACTTCTGCGATTTCAGTTCGCATGAGTCCTTGACCGTCGCGACCGAATTGTCCGAGCGCGGCAGAAAGCATGGCACATGCATGAAGGAAGTAGGCGAGAGGTTCCGGTGGAAGAATCTGGGTACTGATTGGCGCGGGCTTCAAGCCGAGGAGTTTCAGTACCCGTGCTTCGAATGTTATGTTGCCGCATTTCTCAGCGATTCCCAGGCCCACTTGTGCATTGTAAGCGCCAACGGCTCCTGATATCTTACCGACCAGCTCATTGCGCCGGTTTTCCATCATCTGCCAGTTGTACAGAATGCGATAGAGGATTGTCGAGAGCCAGAAGCCAACCGTGATCGGTAAGGCATGCTGGCCATGAGTCCGGCCGACCTGAATCTGCTCGGCTGTTCTCTCAATCATCTCGACGAGGCTCGCAACGACTTTCTTTATGGCGGGTTTCAGGGCCTTATCGTATGCCCAGATGTAGTGCAGTATCCGCCCGGTGTCGAGCACATCATAGCTGGTCAGAAATGCATGCGCCCAGCGTGCGAGCCTGTTGTTGCGCAAGATTCTGCGCTGGATGATGCGAACTACCGCCCCGATGTCGTGTTTCGTTTCCCTGCTTTCAACGCCGTCCACTTGCGTGGTAGTGATAGCGAGCATTCGCTTTCGCGTTTTCGGCGTCAGGAGCTTCGCTTCGGCGGTTGGTATCACGCCGATCTGGATCAGAACGCGGAGAACCGCGATCTCGACTAGTATCACGCCACGATACAGGTAGTCGTACCCGAAGATGCTTCGTAGCTGTTTCGGCTGATACCTCGGGTTTCCGGGCAGAGTCTTGTTATACTCCTTTCTTTTCAACAAGCTGCATCACATCCTTCCGTTGTATTTTTATTTCAAAAAATCTTTTTTCGCTAATTGGAAAAGAGCAGAGGACCACAAAAATATAGTCCTCCTTTCAGGATTATTATACCGCACTAAGGCAAAAAAGTGAATGTTTTATTATTTTATAAATTAAACTATAATATGGAAGATGACCAAAATCGAAAACCACTCCATAAAAATTGTAAGTATTTTAAACAAGGCCGGTTATACGGCCTATTTTGCCGGTGGGTATGTGAGAGACAAAATTATGAAGAGAAAGGTAAATGATATCGATATTGCTACGAATGCTAAACCTGCCGAAATTAAGAAAGTTCTCGATAAAAACAAGATTAAACACATTGAAATAGGAGAAAGTTTCGGCGTGATCGCGGCCGTAATTCCGCTAACTAAAAATACTAATGAGATTTTCGAGATTGCCACATTTCGGCAGGATTTCGGGGTAAGCGACTCCCGCCATCCGCAAAAAGTTAAGTTTTCGTCAGATCCCAGAGAAGATGCGGTGAGAAGGGATTTTACAATTAACGGCTTATTCGCCACCAATCAAAAAATATCCAATATCCAATATCCAATATCCAAACAATTTTCAATATCCAATACTCAATTTTCAATAATTGATTTTGTAGGTGGTTTAGCTGATATAAAATCCAAAACCATCCGCTTCATCGGCGATCCCAATGAGCGAATCAAAGAAGACGCGCTTCGCATGATGCGAGCAGTAAGGTTTGCTTGTCAATTAGACTTTCAAATTGAGCCTAAAAGTTTTGAAGCCATTAAAAAAAATCACGATTTGATCAAAAAAGTTTCGCAAGAGCGAATCCGCGATGAGTTAAATAAAATTATGGCCTCAAATAGTCCAAGGTGGGGGATGGAACTACTGGACGAAACCGGACTTCTCGAATACATTATTCCGGAACTTATAGCTGGAAAAGATGCTCCACAACCTGCAAATTATCATTTTGAAGGAAGTGTTTGGAATCACACCTTGCTCTCCTTGGATAAACTAACTAAAGTGCCGACGGTTTTGAAAAATAAAGGCTATGATCATGTTTTGGCTCTGGCGGTTTTGCTTCACGATATTGGCAAGCCGGCAACTATTATGCTGCCGAAAGAAACGGGCGATCGCATTCGCTTTAATAGCCATGATGTCGTTGGCGCAAAGATGGCGGCCTCAATTTTACGCCGCTTGAAATATAGCAACGAAGAAACGGACAAAGTTTTTTGGCTGATCCGAAATCACATGCTTTTTTCTTCACTTTTTAAAATGCGTGAAGCCAAACGGATCAGATTTTTAACTCACCCTTGGTTCCCGGATTTACTCAAGGTTTTTTGGGTGGACGCAAATAGTTCAGTCAGAAGTTTTAAGGGTAAACCGCTTCCTCCGGAGCTTTTTGCTTACAATAAGGGCAAAACATTTCTGGAGAAAGAAAAGAAGAAGCCTCGCCTTCCCAAACCTTTTTTGCGGGGTGAGAATATCATGAAAATTATGGGGATAACTTCCGGAAGCAAATTGGTTGGCGAGATCTTACGCAAGATTTATGACGCGCAGTTAGAGAAAAAAGTGAAGACGAAGAAAGAGGCAATGGATCTGGCAAAAAAGCTGTTGAAGAAAAAATAAAATTAAGTAAAGTTAAATAAAATGGAAAAAGATCTGGTTACAAAATTACACAAAAACTTTGAGGATTACGCTCACGATCAAAATGGGACGGAGTTTTGGTATGCGCGAGACTTGCAAAAACTACTCGGCTATAATGAATGGAGAAATTTCGAAAGCGTAGTTGAAAAAGCAAAAATAGCATGTTCTGGTGCAAAACAAGCCATTTCCGACCATTTTGTTGGCGTCAACAAAATGGTCGACTTAGGGTCCGGAAGTCAGCGAGAAGTTAACGATATTATGCTTACTCGCTATGCATGCTATTTAGTTGGTTCAAAGCTCCTGCTTTGAACCATAAATGTACAATAACGAATTTAAAAATCATTTAAATAAAAATAAAATGTCTTCATTAAGAATTCATCAAGAAAATGAAAACGCTCCGCACTTTATCACTTTAACTATAATAGAATGGTTAAACATTTTTACCCAAAAAGAATATTTTAATTGCGTAATAGAGTGTCTGAAGTTTTCTCAAAAGAATTTAGGATTATTGCTTTATGAATATGTGATTATGACCAATCACATTCATTTGATTGTTCAAGCAAGGGAAGGCTATCAATTATCAAAAATAATTCAAAGCTTCAAACAATTTACTACAAAAGAAATACTTAAACTTTTAGAAACCGACAGAAGAAAATATATATTACGAATCTTAAACAACAGTTTTAGTAAGAGATCAGTCAATCAGATTTGGCAGGAGACAAATTATCCTGAATTAATTGAATCTGAAAAGTTTCTTCAACAAAAGATTGATTACATATATAACAATCCGGTTATCAAAGGATATGTAGATGAACCACAACATTATCTTTATTCTTCTGCCAGAAACCGATATTTAGATGATAATTCAATCATTGAACTTGATAACTTAGTTTACGAATAAACTTCATAATGTACATAGTGGTTCAAAGCAGGAGCTTTGAACCAACAAAGAAGAATTAAAAGCAAAATCAAATCCGAAAATAAGAAACTAACAAAAAATACGAAGAAATTAAAATAAAAATATCATTGAAGAAAAAATAAGAGAGAGTAGAATGAAAATACAGAATGTAGTTGGTAGCAGGTAGTAGGTATTATGGATTTTGTTTTCCATGCTACTTACTACATACTACTTACTACCAAATTTATGCCAATTATCAAAAACAAGGAACAGCGCGTCGCCGTTTTCGTCGATGTGCAAAACATGTATTATACCGCCCGCCATCTTTACCAGTCGAAGGTGAATTTTGGAACTATTTTAAAAGAGGCGGTAGGGGATAGAAAGTTAATTCGCGCTATTGCTTACGCGGTCAAAGCGCAAATGCCGGAAGAGAAATCCTTTTTTGACGCTTTGCAAAAAAGCGGCTATGAAGTTAAAACCAAAGACCTCCAGATTTTTCCGGATGGCACCAAAAAAGCAGACTGGGATGTGGGGCTGGCTATGGACATAATAAGGATGGCGCCCAACATTGATTCAATTATTCTAGTTAGCGGAGATGGCGACTATATTCCTTTAGTTGAATATCTACAAAATCATGGCAAATTGGTTGAAGTAGTCGCTTTTGGCAGAAGTTCCAGCCAAGCGCTAGTCAACAAAGCTGATGATTTTTTTGATTTGGAAAAAATTTCAAGGAAAATACTTTTGCGGTTTAGAACGAAATAGCGGGGTCTACGATATCTACATCTACGAATTACGAATAGGTACAAATATACGAATAAGAGATGAGGGAAAATTATTAGAAAAGAATTCGTACATTCGTAAAAATTCGTAATTCGTAGTAACATACAAATACAAAAATTAAGAAGGTATGATTTCTCATCACAAGCACGGCATAAAACAAACATTGGGAGCTTTTTTAGTTGTACTAATTGGCTCCGCAGCTTTATTTTTGGTTATTCGGCCAAACCTTTATTCTGTTGCTTCAGAAAAAAAAACTTATGTTCCGCCTGAAGGCATTTTATTAAGCCTGCCCGATACAGACAAGATTGATACAAGCGAAAAGATAACAACCGAGCCAAATGCAAAATCTCGAGATATTTATATTGCTCAACCGCAAGGCTTGCCATTATTCAAAGTTACTGAAGTTGTCGATGGAAATACTATTATTTTAGAGGGAATATCCCGAATAAGATTGATTGGTATCAAAGCCCCTGATCAAGATGAAGAGTTTGGCATAGAAGCTACCGATTTTCTGAAAGCCTTGGTTGACCAGAAGGAAGTTTATTTTCAAATTGATGAAAAAAACCCGCAAGATGAATTAGGCAGATTGCGAGGAATTATCTATATTGATAAAAAGAATGTGAATATCGAAATTTTAAGAGCCGGATTTGCCCATATTTTTCCAACCACGCCTTCCATCGTGGGTTATGATGATTGGGCTTATTTTGAAAATGAAGCCCGTGAAGCAAAGAGGGGATTATGGTCGGGAGAAAAACCCAAACTAAAAGACATTCTTAAACCATCGTTTTAATCTACTTTTTAGATTGATATAAACCTTATCGCAATTTAAAAATTTTTCTAAATTTTTGTCCGCAATTTCGTTGGGATTAAATTGACTCTGCCCCAATAAGGGCAAGGAGGTATCTCGTGGCAAAAAAACAAGGATTTACGGTAGTATTTAACTCCGGGTATGGCGGGGTGATTAAATTAAACTTCCTGCTTCCGACTCAAAACAAGGTCGGAAAATGGGCAAAAAGGATCCATGAGAAGTGGAGTGATTCAATGGGCCGGAAGGTTTATGCTAGAATCTTTCGGGCCATTATGGAAGATGGCGGATTTCTTATCTGGATCATGATGGAAATCAAGCCACCAAAACCCGATGAAGCAATCATCATCAAGGAACAATTTGTTATAAAAAAGGGCCCGGGCGACCTATTCATCATCAAAAAAAGCCCCTCTCGCAACTTTCTAACGGGGAGATTCATAAAGAATCCCCATACAGTTTCTATCGAGACGGCTTAAGCCCGAACCGTTCCTCTACAACGAAAAGGTGCTTCTGCTAATAATGCGGGGCACTTTTTGTTTTCCCCAAAAAATCTCCTTTCAAATATAAAATGTTTTAATTATAATAAAAGCATTACTCCTATTGGTCAAAAAATAAAAATATAATGTAGGCGGATTTTTTAGCATGGCTTCTCAAAAAAAACAAACCAGCGTCGGCATTGACATAGGCAACACTTTTGTGACAACCGTTGTCATGACCCAAGATAAAGAAACCGGTGATTTGAATATCATCGGCCATGCGCAATCATTAAGTACCGGCATGCGCAAAGGAATGGTGGTGGATATTGATGAAACGGTCTCCGCTATTTCTCAATCGCTGGAAGAAGCTGAAAGAATGGCTGGCGTTCCAATCGAGCGAGCCTTGGTTTCTATCGGCGGACAGCAAGTTAGCTCATCCAATAGTCGTGGCGTAGTAGCCGTATCGCACGAGAACGGTACGATTGTCAAAGAAGATATTGATAGAGTAATAGAGGCCGCCAAAGCTTTTTCTATGCCGGCCAATCGCGAGGTAGTACATGTTATTCCGCGCTCATTTATCGTCGATGGTCAAGAAGGAATCAGAGACCCTTTGGGGATGAAAGGAATCAGGCTTGAGGTAGACGCGCATGTTATTACCGCATCTTCTCCGGTAGTCAAAAATATTCTAAAATGCGCCTATCAAACCGGAGTTGATATCGAAGAAATGATATCTTCCTCTCTGGCCGCATCTCGCGCAGTGACTACCCGAAAGCAAAAAGAAATCGGAGTTGTGGTTGTGGACATCGGCGGAGGCGGAACCAATATCGCTGTTTTTGAAGAGGGAGAGGTTTTCTATACCGGCTTTGTTCCAATTGGCTCAAGCCACATAACCAATGACATCGCCATAGGGCTCAAGGCTTCGATTGAATTTGCCGAAAAGGTAAAAGTTGAATACGGCGCGGCCACTACTAATCATATTGCGGAAAGAGATTCTATTAATCTTTCGGAAATTGATCCTGAAATTGAAAAAGGATCGGTCAGCAGAAAATACATTGTGGAAATTATTAACGCAAGATTGGAAGAGCTTTTTCAAATGGTCAAAGACGAATTGCGAAGGGTTGGCAGAGATGGATTGCTTCCGGCCGGAGCGATTATTACCGGCGGTGGAGCGAAGATTGAAGATATTGCCGAAGTGGCTCGCGAGACATTGAGGCTTCCCGCTCAAGTAGGCAAGGTGGTTGAACCGATTATATCAATTGATACCGGGATTTTGGATGATCCGTCTTATTCCACCTCTATCGGCCTTTGCCTCTGGGGACTTGATCTTTATCGCGATCAAGCGTTGATGGGAGGAATCATGAACAGTATCGGGAGAGTGGGAGGAGTGCTTGGTAAATTAAGTAGGGTTTTTAGAAAAAAATAGTCAATTTTTCGCTTAAAATAATAACTATTAGACAAAGCTTAAAAATTATGCTATATTTGGCTTAAAAGGAAATTTTGTTTAATTTTTATATATAACAAAGCCTGCCTCGCCGGTAGGCGGGGATGGAGGAATAATGCCTATGAAAATGAAAAAAACCAATATTTCTTCTGAAAGCTCTCTTGCGACAGCTAGTAATATAGTTGGAGCGAGTGGGGATGTTTTTGCTAGGATCAAGGTAATTGGCGTTGGCGGATCAGGCTGTAACGCCGTCGACCGCATGATTAACGCAAAATTGAAAGGCGTAGAATTTGTTGCGGCAAATACCGATGCTCAAGCTCTTTATCACTGCCAGGCTCCGATAAAAATTCAAATCGGAAAAGAAACGACACGCGGACTTGGAGCCGGAGCTGATCC
>JAQULF010000010.1 GCA_028718745.1 Patescibacteria group bacterium
AAAAGTTTGGAAAATTGGAACTTAGATATTGTTTAGGATTTAGAACTTAGGATTTAGGGTTTACTGTATTTTATATACTCTATCTTCTTGTCTGACTTTCTTGCCAACTTTGATCCCAACTTGTTTCTTGCCTTTTGCCACCATGACCTGTTTGCCATATTCCTGCATTGATTTTAATTCTTCCGCAAAATCGGTAGTGTGGCCGGAATAATAAAGCGTTTGGCCAACCTTGATTTCTTTGCCTTTGACTACTTCAATCACGCCTACCTTAATCTTTCCGTAAAAATGAATGATCTTGCCAACCGGTTTCTCTTTATTCAAATCAATCATCTTCCCGCCAATCTTTTTGATGTTTGGTACAGCAGCAGATTTTCTGGAAACCTTTTTAGTAGTCTTTTTGACCGCTTTTTTCGCCGGCTTCTTCTTAGCCGGAGATTTTTTTAGAACTTTTTTCTTCTTAACTGGAGATTTTTTTGTTGCCATAAGACCTCCCTCTTTTTACCCCATCAAATAGGATTTCATTTGACTGGGGTATATTTTGATATTTAAAGATGGTTATTTTTTGTTTTGGCCTAGTTTTATTTTAAACCAATGGTGGTACTTTGCAAGGGGGATTGTGAGGAGGAGGTTTTGTGGTAGAATGTAACAGAGTGCTCAAATATAACTATAAAAACAAACAAAAATGTATAAGTACCAACATCCGAAACCAATCATCATAAAGCTTAACGATGAGCTTGGCTTCAAGTTGAGACAAAAAGCATCAGAATATATTATAGCAAATCAGAACAGAACGGGGGCAGAAAGAGGAAGCTCCGAAGAACAAGGATTTGGTGCTCTAGCCGAGATCGTTATACGTAATAAGTTAGGAATGCCGGAAATAAATCCCGAAGATCATCCGTTGGGCTATGATTTGTTATTACCATCAGGTGTGAAAGTAGATGTGAAATGTCGTGGCGGGGCATTACCTTTTAAGGAAGAGTATGAGAGTAACGATGGTATTGCAAGAGAAGCAAAACATAATTTTTTCGCACGTCAACTTTATGATGAAAGGCTAGATGCTGATATATATGTAATGACTCATCTAGAAACTCCTAGTAAAAGAGAGCTTCCGGGAACTACCAGACAAAGAAAGTGGGTACTTTATATTTGTGGCTGGGTTTCAAAAGAAAGAGTCGCGCGTGAAGGTGTATATTTGCCACGTGGCTCACTAACTGAACAGGGGAGAACTTGGTTTACCTATCGTGGTCAAGAGATAGAATTTTATAATCGTAATCTCAACGGTCTAGAGAAGGTCGAAAGTCTTTTGGATATAGAACAATCTGATGTTGAAAAAGATAAAGTGCATAAGGGAGATTTAAATCTAACATCGGTTGATGCGATAAGAATCGCATATGATCTTATTGGGCGCGGTGTGCTTTCAGAAAAGCATCTCAAATTTATACAAAAAGAGACCCAACTGGAGAAAATTGTAAAGCCAGTTTTACATTCTAACCAATACTTTCATTTATTAGAGTGGTTAAAAGAAAAGGGAGTTCTAGATGACAACGAGATAGAAAAAGCACATAAGGTTTTGCAGAAAGAACCATTTAGCGGGATTTAAAGAGTTTACTGCTATCAACCCTACACTGTTTCTCCGCCTCTTTAATGCGTTTTTTACAGATTTCTATGTAGTCTATATGATGTTTTCGATGAAGATATACTTCTTGGTTTTTCTCAATCCCAATAAACTTTCTGCCCTCCAAAACTGCGGATACAAGAAAGCTCCCACTTCCACAAGTATTATCTAATACAATTTCACCTTTTTTTGTGAAGGTTCGGATTAAATATCTTCCCAATTCGACTGGTTTTTGTGTTGGATGAAAAACCTTTCCTTCGCTCTCTGCAGTTTTGAAGTAGACTACATCTGTCGGATATCTTGCGCCATCACTTTTTACTTCGACAGTTTTGAAATCACCGTAGCTACCAGTTAATTGATTTTTTCTAAAACCTTTATTGTATGGTTCACCATAAGTCATTTGTGGATTATAAATTGGTTGGTTTCTATAGAAAATGCATATGTCCTCATGCTTGCGCAGAGGCTGTTTTTTTGCATTTAAGAAATTAGTTGGCTTGGATTTTACCCAAGTTATCTTATATTTAAACCATTTTGGATTAGATAACATGAGATTTGCTGTAAAAAGTCCCTGGCTTGTTAGCACAATAACCCCGGCATCTTTAATAATTCTTTCATAATGTTCCCAAAGTTGGTTCAATGGAATAATGCTATCCCAATGATTTTGCGTAATCCCATACGGCAAGTCACACAAAATCATATCTATTGATTTTGAGGGAATCTTTTTCATTGCCTCCAAACAGTCTTCCTCAATAACTTTATCTATAAATCTCTTAATATCCCTCTCTTTAGTAGCGTCTCCATTTTGAGAGCCAACTGTTAAAATATTCTTTTGGGAAGATGAAATATTTTTAATAATATCTACAACAATGCCCTGCACCCTAATTTCATGCTCATTATTTTTTATAATTATTGGCTCCATTTTTTTGTTCGCAGGTTGAAGCCGAATTTGATTTTCTTCTTTATATAACGTTTTTAGGGTTGCTTCATAATTATCGATTAGCGCAACGATTTTATCTCCATTATTGGCTGTTTCTTGTTGTTTCACTAAGACGATATCGCCATCATTGATATTTTCATCAATCATGCTTTGTCCGACAACTTTTAATGCGAAATAGTTGTTGTTTTGAGATATTTTTGACATTGGTACCGCAATGCTTTCATCGTGATCCACAATAGCCTCTATCGGTTGCCCAGCAGCGATATTACCAAGCAAGGGGATTTGTATCATTTCGCCTTGCTCAACTATTTCAATACCGCGAGAAACTAAATCTTGTTTCTTTATAAAACCCTTATCGACCAACGCTTCTATGTGCTGGTGAACAGTGGAGTTCGCAGAGAGCTTAAACTTCTTTTTTACCTCACCAATGGTAGGGGAAAACCCTTTTTTTTCTATATATTTTTTCAGATAATCCAGGAGATCTTTTTGTTTTTTTGTTAGTGTAGGCATATTTTTTGTATTGTCTTTGCTGGGTTTTATTGTTATATTTAATATACCGAACAAAAGCCGAACATACAATAGTGACTTATCCACAATATTAAAAATTAATAAAATTAAAGGAGGTCAAAATGGCAATCAATAAACCAGTAGGTGATAACAAAAGAATAGGAATGGTTAAAGAACGATCTCAAGTTCTTAACCCAAAGATTCAAAGGTTTGTTAAACGAAACAAAGAAACGGGACGCTTCATGGATGTGAAGAGCGATAGTAAAAAATTCAAAGGTGTTAGAAAAGAGGGGAAAAATGACTAGAATAGAGCAAACGCAAGACGAGCTTCAAAAACAACTCAACGAACAATTAGAATTATTGAGTAAATTAGCTGATTTATATGATAATGGTATGGATGTAGCTGCAAAATCAATGGCTACCACCATTCGTGTTTTACTACATGATAAGGGTAGTTCCAAGTCATTACTTGGTCAGTTGGGGTTGAAATCGAAAGAATTTTTTGATACCTCATTTGACTATAATACAAATGAAATTGGAGAAAGTTGTATCAGAACTGATGGATTTGCGGGTTTAATTGGCATTCCATTTGGTGCGGGAATTAATAAATATCTACCATATCTAGATGAAACAAAGCCAGGAGAAACTAAATTTGTATCTTTTGAAGATTTTTGGGGCAAAGAGATATTCTTAGATAAAGAGAAGAATTCATTTAGTCGCAAGGATATAGTATTATATGTTGCCGAGCAAGATGGGGGAGCGCATGTTGATCCGGGATTAGATGAAAAGTACAATAAACTTTCTAGAGGAAATTCGTTGGGATGGCATACAAGTAGTGATGGCAAGAACTGGGAATCGATGAAAGGAGCAGAGCTTGTAGCTATTCGCCAAATTGGTCATGAAATATTGCGCACATTTTTACCTAATTATCCTCATAAAAAACCATTTCAAGGAAACGGCTTTATGATAGCTGGTGCAGGTATGATTATAAAAACGAGTTCGTCGAGTGACTTTAAGGAAACCAAAAATAAAGTTGGGCGTAATCAGCAATGCCCTTGTGGCAGTGATAAAAAATATAAGAAATGTTGTGGATTCTAATTAACCATAAAGAATTTGCCACTAGTTATGCGGAGCGCAAAGCTCCGACGACGAAGTCGGGGTAAGGAAAAACTTGAACCCGCCAAAAGAACCCGCTTTTGGCGGGTTCTTTATCTTAAAAAATCCCCATTGACACCATTTCCCAATATGCTATATTTAGAGTGTGCACAAATTGCGTAATCTAAATTAAGGTAAAACCTAACTTACCCCATTTATTTTTTTCTACGAGGGGATCTTTTTTATGAGCTCAAAAACCATCTTAAAAAGAAAATATTTCCATCCCCTAAATGAGGCTATTACGCCTCCTAATTTGATTGAAATTCAGGTTGATTCTTACAAGTGGTTTTTGGAAGAAGGTTTAAAAGAAATTTTTGGAGAATTAAATCCGGTTGAAGATTTTATTGGAAAAAATCTGGAGCTCAATTTCATCGATTATAAAATTGAAGAACCAAAATACGACGAGGCGACAGTCAGACAAAGAAACCTCACTTATAAGGCGCCTGTGCGCTGCAAAATTCAACTGGTCAACAAAAATACCGGCGAAATAAAAGAACAAAATGTGTTCCTTGGTGATTTTCCTTTAATGACAACCCAAGGAACTTTTGTTATTAATGGGATAGAAAGAGTAGTTTCAACGCAGATCGTCAGAGCCCCTGGCGTTCTTTTTACCTCTGATAATAGTTCCGGTATAGATCTTTTTGGTGCCAAAATTATTCCGGAACGGGGAGCCTGGCTGGAATTTGAAACCTCTTCCAAAGGCATTATTTATGTGAAGATTGATCGCAAAAGAAAAATTCCTTTTACGACATTACTTCGCGCTTTTGGATACGGCAAGAATGACGAAATTTATAAACTTTTTGAAGAAGTAAATACGGATCCGGAAAGAAATTTCATTAAAGCTACTCTAGACAAAGATCCGGCTAATTCTGTCGATACAGGTATCTTGGAAATTTATAAGAGAATGAGGCCGGGGGATTTAGTAACCGTAGAAAATGCCCGAACGCTGGTAGAAAACACCTTTTTTAATTTTCGTCGATACGATCTTTCAAAAATCGGCCGTTATAAAATAAATAAAAGATTGGGACTTGATACTCCCAATAATATAGAGCATCGAGTTTTACAAAGAGAAGATGTGATTGCGATATTAAAGGAGATTATTTCTTTAAATAATGACCCTAGCGCTATCGCTGATGATATTGATAATTTGAAAAACAGAAGAGTTCGAGCGGTAGGGGAATTGGTTCAGAAAAAACTTCGCGTCGGATTTTTACGAGTAGAAAGAAATATCAAAGACCGAATGAGCGTAGCTGACATCGACACTGTTACTCCAGCTCAATTGATTAATGTGAGACCGATTACAGCGGCTATGCAGCAATTTTTTGCCAGCTCCCAGCTTTCTCAATTCATGGATCAGGTTAATCCATTATCCGAACTGGAACATAAAAGAAAATTATCAGCTACCGGTCCGGGAGGATTAACCCGAGAAAGAGCTGGATTCGAAGTTCGCGATGTTCACTCCTCGCACTACGGCCGACTTTGTCCGATCGAATCTCCCGAAGGTCCGAATATCGGTCTGATTTCCTATTTTGCGACTTTTGCCCGATTAAATGAATACAATTTTATCGAAGCTCCTTATGTTTGGGTGCAGAGAAAAGCGGCTAATGACGGCAAGGACGCGGTTGGGCTGTATGCTCGAGGAGATTTAGTGGATGAAAAAGGCAAGATTGTTGTAAAAGACGGAGAAAAAATAACCAAAGAAGCGGCCGATAAATTATCCAAAAACAAAGGTTTGGGAAAAATCTTAGTTAAACCTAGAGCAACAGGGGAAGTGGTTTACCTGGATGCTGAAGATGAGGAAGGCTCTATTATCGCTCAAGCTAATGCAAAATTGGATAACAATGGATATTTTACGGAAAAGAAAATTGCGGTTAGAAATCATTATGAACCCGATCTGGTTGGTCCGGAAAGCATTGATTATATGGATGTTTCTCCTCGCCAGGTGGTATCTGTAGCGGCTTCCTTGATTCCTTTTATAGAACATGATGAAGTAAAGCGCGCGCTGATGGGATCGAACATGTTGCGGCAAGCCGTTCCATTGGTAAAACCGGAATCTCCAATAGTTGGTACCGGTATGGAAGAGATCGTAGCCAAAAATTCAGGCGAATTGATAATTGCAACTAAACCCGGGGTGGTTAAACAAGCTTCCGGCGCCGAAATAATTATTCAAAATAGCGATGGCACTACCAATTCTTATCAATTAAGAAAGTTTATCCGTTCTACTAAGGCTACCTGTATTAATCAGAGAGTTCTAACTAATGTGGGTGATAAAGTTGAAAAAGGAGACCTTTTGGCGGATAGTTTTGCTACCGATAATGGCGAAATCGCTCTGGGTCAAAACATACTCGTCGCTTTCATGCCATGGGGAGGATACAACTTTGAGGATGCTATTATTATTTCCGAGAAACTGGTTCACAATGACCGATACAGTTCCATTCATATAGAAGATTATCCGATTGAAGTGCGCGACACCAAATTGGGACCCGAAATCATTACTCGCGACATTCCAAATATTGGCGAAGAAGCTTTAAAAAATCTTGATGAAGAGGGCGTGATTCGAGTTGGGGCCGAAATAAAAGCGGGAGATATTTTAATTGGTAAAATCGCTCCAAAAGGCGAAACCGAATTGACTCCGGAAGAAAGATTGTTGCGCGCAATCTTCGGAGAAAAAGCTCGCGATGTAAAAGATGTGTCTCTTCGACTTCCTCATGGCGAATACGGAAAAGTAGTGGCAGTAAAAGAATACAAACGCGATCTGGGCGATGAATTGCCAACCGGAGTGATTAAAAAAATAGAAGTTAGCGTAGCTCAATTTAGAAAGATATCGGTTGGAGATAAAATGGCCGGAAGGCATGGCAATAAAGGTATTGTCAGCAAAATTGTGGCGGTAGAAGATATGCCGATGTTAGCTGATGGTACGCCGGTTGATATGATTCTAAATCCGCTTGGTATTATTTCTCGTATGAATCTGGGACAGCTTCTAGAAACTCATTTGGGTTATGCCGCAAAAATTTTAGGATACAAAGTAGCTACCCCGGTCTTTTCCGGGGCTTCGATCGAAGATATTGTAGGGGAGCTGAAGAAAGCTGGATTGGCTGAAGATGGTAAAGTTCAGCTTTACGATGGCAAGAGTGGAGAGCCATTCCAACAAAGAACTGTGGTTGGCTACAAATACTTTATGAAGCTGGAACATTTAGTCGATGATAAGATTCATGCCCGATCTATCGGACCCTACTCATTGGTTACCCAGCAGCCTCTGGGAGGAAGAGCTCAATTCGGCGGTCAGAGATTTGGAGAAATGGAAGTTTGGGCGCTTGAAGCTTATGGCGCGGCGCATACCTTGCAGGAAATGTTGACGATAAAATCCGATGATGTTTGGGGTAGAAGAAAGGCTTATGAATCCATTATCAAAAAGGAAGAAATCCGCAAACCGTCTATTCCGGAATCGTTTAATGTTTTAGTTAAAGAGTTGGAAGGTTTGGGATTAGCAATCGATTTAATCCGCAAAAATGAAACCGGAATGGAATTAATCGATGCTGAAAGAATAGTCGAGCTGGAAGAACAAAGACTTCAGGAGGAAAGTGGGGATTATACGGAAGAAGTGGCGGTTGAGTTGAAAGATATTGCCGGCGGAGATTTGCATGAAGAATTGCCAACAGAAGATGAAGCGGGCTTGAAAGATAACCAAGATGATGACCTGGAAGAAGATATTTTAACAGCGGAAGAGTTGAATTTGGATGAGGTAGATGAGGGAGATGTGCAGGAGGGAGAATAATTTTTAGAAGAAGATATTTTTAGGAAAGAATTAGTAAATAATTAAAGGATTAAATGAATAAAGGACTTAAAATATTTTTATTCATTTAATCATTTAGTCCTTTAATCATAAACACAACATTTTAAATAAATAACAAACCCAAAACATGGTTAACGACAATCTTAATGAAAAAATAATCGACTTCGACGCTATTCGAATATCATTGGCGTCTCCGGAGCAAATTCTTTCCTGGTCTCATGGCGAGGTTACGAAGCCCGAGACGATTAATTATCGTACTCAAAAACCGGAAAAAGACGGTCTTTTTTGCGAAAGAATTTTTGGTCCGACCAAAGACTGGGAATGTTATTGCGGAAAATATAAGAAAATTCGCTACAAAGGAATTATCTGCGACAAGTGCGGGGTTCAAGTTACTCGCTCCTTGGTTCGCCGAGAGAGAATGGGGCATATCAAGCTAGCCGCTCCGGTAGCGCATATTTGGTACCTTCGTTCCGTTCCATCCAGAATCGGACTTTACCTTGGTCTTTCCATTCGCGATTTGGAAAAAGTGGTTTATTTTGCCAGCTTTATCGTAATGAGTGTTGATGGCAAGGCTAAAGAGCGCATTTTAAAAGACATGAAGGAAGAATATGAATCTTTTGTAGAGGAAATTGGTGGAGAATTGGAGAAAAGAAAGAAGGGATTAGAAAAAGAAATTGATCAGGAGATGAAAAAGAATCCCACTTCCGATAAAAAGGACATCACTAAGAAAGTTCAGGATTCGTTCAAGCAATGGCAGAAAGAAATGGAGGAAAAGAAAACGGAAATGCAGCAGGCTTACGAAGAAGCCAAAGCGGAAATTTCTTCCATTAATAAATACTCCATCCTTTCGGAAGGCAGATATTTTGATTTAAATAAGAAATATGGAACATTTTTCGAAGCCGGCATTGGAGCGGAAGCAATTTTAAATTTAATCAAAGAATTAGATGTCAAAAAATTAGCGGATGAACTAGCTGAAGAAAGAGAAAAAGCGATAGGACAGAGAAGAAAGAAAATTACGAAAAGACTTCGCTTTATGAAGGGCTTTGTTAAAGCAGGACTGGATCCGGCTTGGATGGTTATGACTCATCTGGCGGTTATTCCTCCTGATATTCGTCCGATGGTGCAGCTCGATGGCGGCCGTTTCGCAACGAGCGACATGAACGATCTTTATCGAAGAGTTATTAATCGAAATAATCGTCTTAAGAAACTACAAGAACTTAGAGCTCCGGAAGTAATTCAAAGAAATGAGAAAAGAATGTTGCAGGAAGCGGTGGATTCGTTAATCGGCAATGACTCGCAGAGAGGCAAAAACATTATTGCCGTAGGCAAAAAGAAATTAAAATCTCTCTCCGAAGTATTAAAGGGAAAGCAGGGAAGATTCCGCCAAAATCTGCTTGGAAAACGAGTGGACTATTCCGGCCGTTCAGTTATTGTTGTGGGGCCGGATCTAAAACTAGATGAATGTGGCGTGCCAAAAACAATGGCTTTGGAATTATTCAAACCTTTCATTATTTCGGAACTTATCAGCCGGGGCTTTACTCATAGCGCGAAAAACGCGGCTAAATCAATTGATACAGGCGCTGCTGAAGTTTGGGATATTTTGGAAGATGTTACCAAAAAATACTATGTGTTATTAAACCGCGCGCCAACTCTTCATCGTCTCGGAATTCAAGCTTTTAAGGTCATTTTGATTGAAGGCAAAGCGATTCGCATCCACCCATTAGTATGCGCGCCTTTTAATGCCGACTTTGATGGAGACCAGATGGCGATTCACTTGCCATTATCTACCCCGGCGCAAGAAGAAGCTAGAGAGATGATGGTTTCTTCAAAAAATCTTTTGAAGCCTTCGGATGGTTCGCCGGCTATAACGCCATCTCAAGATATTGTATTAGGCTGTTATTATATAACTACTTTTGAAAATGGCGCATTGGGCGATGGGAAGACTTTTCCAAATAAAGAAGAAGCTTTATTGGCTTATCAATCCGGTAAAGTGCATATTCGAGCGAAGATTAAGGTAAGACTAGAGAATTTAGATATTGTCGAAACTACTATTGGCCGGCTTATGTTTAATGAAAAAATGCCGGCGGGCATTGGTTTTATTAATGAATCGATGGACAAAAAAGCGCTGGAAAGGGTGGTTGCCAAATCTTTTAAAGAATTGGGAATTGAAACCACGGCGCAGTTTGTAGATGATATTAAAAACATTGGTATGTCGGCGGCTACGCTTTCGGGTATTACTCTTTCTATTTCCGATCTGGTTATTCCTGAAAGCAAGAAGGGCTATATAATGGATGCCGACAAAAAAACCGACGAGCTGGATCAGCAATACAAAGGGGGATTAATCACGGCTAATGAAAAATATCTGAAAAATATCGAGCTTTGGACGCAAACCAAAGAAAATATTGAAAAAGATTTAATGACGGGACTAGATGAAAAAAATCCTTTGCGATTGATGTCTTCATCCAAAGCCCGAGGCAGCAAGGATCAAATTTCGCAACTTGTTGCTATCCGCGGACTTTTGATGGGACCATCCGGAAATATCATTGAATTGCCCGTAAAATCCAATTTTAAAGAAGGCCTAACCGTGCTTGAATACTTTATTTCATCTCACTCTGCTCGCAAAGGTTTGACTGATACGGCGCTTCGTACTTCCGATTCAGGTTATCTAACTCGCAGAATGGTGGATGTAGCTCAAGACATTATCGTCAGTGAAGCTGATTGTGGGGCTCACGAGGGAATAGAATTTTTCAAAGATGAGAGTAATGATGATATCCGCAATGTTTTAATCAGAAAATTAGACGGCCGAACATTAGTAGTAGATATAGTGGATAAGAAAGGCCAGGTTCTGTTTAAGACAGGCGAAGAGTTAAACATTGATAAAGTAGATGAGATTATCAAACATGAAGATGTCAGAAGCGTTAAAGTAAGATCGGTTCTAAATTGTAAATCCAAATGGGGAATTTGCCAAATCTGTTACGGCAAAGACTTGGCGCGCGGTAGATTGGTAAAACTGGGTGAGGCGGTGGGTATTGTTGCGGCGCAGTCAATTGGTGAACCGGGAACACAGCTAACTATGAGAACCTTTCACTCCGGCGGTATTGCTAAAAGAGATATCACTCAAGGTTTGCCGAGAGTCGAAGAGCTTTTTGAGGCTAGAACTCCAAAGGGCAAGGCTTTGATCGCGGAGCTAGCCGGTACGGTGGAGCTATTGGAAGATAAAGCAGAGAGGTTGAGCATCCGAATTATATCTGATGAACCCAAGAAGGATATTATCAAGATGAAAGCCGGTTTCAAGGTATTGGTAAAAGAAGGCGAAAAAGTAGAAGAAGGCCAGGCTTTAATTGAAGTTTCCAAGAATAAACAGTTGAAATCTCACGGAAAAGGCACAATTAAGCTAGATAAACAAAACGACAGCTTAATCGTTATCTATAATAAGAAAGAAGAGAGAATCTATCCGGTGGAGCCGGATGCGGAGATCATGGTTGAAGACGGCGACAAGGTTGGCTTGGGCGATCAGTTGACTGAAGGTCATATTGATCTTCACCAGCTCTTGAGCATTAAAGGATCTTTGGCGGTAAAGCAATATGTTGTTAGAGAAATCCAAGACATTTATGATTCCCAAGGCCAATCGATTAATGATAAGCATATCGAAGTTATTATCCGTCAGATGTTTTCAAAGATCAGGATAATTGATCCGGCCGAAAGCGAATTTGTCGAAGGAGAGACAGTTTCCAAGCTTATGGTTGATGAATATAATGAAGTAGCTAAAAAAGATAAAAAGAAAGAAATTATTTTTGAAGAATTGCTTTTAGGAATAACTAAAGCATCACTTTCCACTGATTCTTTCTTGTCCGCCGCTTCCTTCCAGGAAACCACTTCCGTTTTAATAGATGCGGCTACTACCGGTAAAATCGATTATCTGCGGGGCTTAAAAGAAAACACCATTCTTGGTAAATTAATTCCGGCTGGGACGGGGTTTAGGATAATACAGAAGTAGTTTTTACCAACCACGAATTTTAAGGTTGCGAACAGAGTTTTATTGTGTTAAAATAGAACAACATTAGCATGTAAGTAGTAAGCATGTAAGCAGGTAAGTTTTTTGACCTACTTACAACTTACTCACTTACAACTTAATCCTTATTTATGCCAACTATCAATCAACTAGTCAGACGAGGGAGAAAAAACCCAATTAAGAAAAGCAAGGCGCCTGCATTGCTGAAGAATTTTAATTCCATAAAAAACAAGACGCTTTCTCTGAAAAAAGGTTCGCCTTTCAAAAGAGACGTTTGTACCAAGGTTACCACAACTACACCAAAGAAGCCGAATTCAGCTTTGCGAAAAATTGCCAGAGTTCGTTTGACGAATGGTATGGAAGTTACGGCTTATATTCCCGGAATCGGACACAACCTTCAAGAACACTCCGTGGTAGTTATCCGCGGCGGTAGAGTAAAAGATCTTCCGGGTTGCCGATACCATATTGTTCGCGGAGTATTGGACGCTACCGGAGTTGCCAATAGGAAACAAGGAAGAAGTAGATACGGAGCGAAGAAGAGTTAATATCAGCATGTAAGTAGTAAGCATGTAAGCAGGTAAGTTTTTTGGCCTACTTACAACTTACAAACTTACAACTTAATTCTTATACTATGCCACGAGGTAGCAATAAAAACTTTCAAAGAGAATTAAAGGCCGATGCTAAATACGGCTCTATTGTGGTTTCAAAGTTTGTCAATAATCTAATGTGGGGCGGGAAGAAATCTTTAGCGCAACATCTTCTTTATAAATCATTTGATATTATCGAAAAGAAAACCGGCAAGAAAGCGATCGATGTTTTTAATAATGCGATCAAAAATGTTTCACCTACTTTAAAGGTTAGATCCCGCCGAATCGGAGGCGCAAACTATCAAATACCGATGGAAGTCAAAAAAGATCAAAAAATAATGTATGCGATCAAATGGATAATTACAGCTGTCCGCGCTAAGAAAGGCCGATCCACCCCGGAAGAATTAGCTGAAGAATTGATGTTGGCAGCCGAGAGCCAAGGTGCCGCAATGAAGAAAAAAGAAGATACTCATAGAATGGCTGAAGCGAATAGGGCGTACGCGCATTACGCGAGATTTTAGGAATTGTCATCCTCGAGCACTGATGCCCTCCGAATCGGAGGGTCAGTAAATCAAGGATCCAATTCATCAAGAATATATATTGAGCGAAAGAACTGCCGCAAGGTGGTTTTTTTTGAATATCCAGCATTATATTGACTTAAATTACCAATTATAGTATAATTAGGGCATCCAAGGGGTCCGCCCCGCGGAAATACATGAAGGAGGTGAATGTTATGGAGGGTACGCCCAACAACGACATTCGCTTTGATCTAGAAGCGCCGATTTCAGATGAAATGCTCGAAATGCTTCTGAAGATTGGTGGTGATGGTCCGACGACAAAGCAGTGGTCGCAGATCTTTGCTCTGTTGTCACAAAGAATCAGACCGCTCTTTGACAAATTTACGGCTCCAAGGCTGAAGAGTCTCAAATGCCTTCAGTCAAAGAGAAGGGGCGATGACCGGAGTGAAATCCCAAGGGCTGAGTTGCTTTCCTTGGATCAAACGGGATTTGACTGTGATCCGCAGTGTGTGGTAATTTCCGAAGATTTAAACTCGGCGAAAGCTGACGGGCTGAACACACAAGGGCTTTTTGCTCTTGTCGACGGTTTTCGAAGAGTACCTGGTGGGGGCTGTCTCAGTCAAAGAGGCTATTTTGGTATAATGCCAGATGGTCTCTGGATCATGGGCATAGTCCAGATGCAGACGACGCTCGAAGGAAAACAAAGGGCAACTGCATTTGAAATCAGTATTACCAACGACATCCATGATATATTTCTGTTTTTCGAAGAAGTGTACGAGAAGGATCCGCTACATCTCTACGGATGCATTTCCGAAGCCATGGTGGAATGGTATAGCTCCATGGTAGATTTTGCGGTCGCTAGATTGAAGCGGCCAAAAGAAGTTGCATCGGCTCTTCGAGGGGACTTCGCTGTGCTTAACAAGCTTTGCAAGAATCCCCCTCCTCAAGATGGCGCTGTCGTAAAAGTCATCTGAAGTATGTTTTTTCATCACGCCCACCGGCAAGTTGTCCGGCGGGCGTTTCATTTCCAAAAAGTCATTGAGATTTTTTAGAAGACAGTATATAATCATAAAGCAACACGAGATAGTGTTTGTATTTTTTGTTATGTTTAAGCTGTCATCCTTGAGCTCCTGTTGTACTCAACAGGAAATCAAGGATCTTTGGCAGGACACGAAAAGGTTTCAAAATAACTTATAGCAAACTAATAATAGATCCTTGATATTCTCTTCGTCTTTTTTATATATAATTTTGGTTAAGACGAATTAGAGTTCTGGGATGACAACCAAGATGGGATTACAAACCGAAATGTTTTATTTATAAAAATCAAAATTATTAAATTTTTAGAAAGAAAAATTTATGGCAGACGCAGAACAAAAGTATCCATTAGACAAAGTTCGCAACTTCGGAACGATTGCTCACATTGACGCGGGCAAAACGACTGTAACCGAAGGCATTCTTTATATTACCGGAAAAAAGCACAAAATCGGCGCGGTGCATGAAGGCGAAGCGACGATGGACTGGATGGAACAGGAAAGAGAACGCGGTATTACAATTACTTCAGCGGCAACCACCGCTTTTTGGCATGATTGCCGTCTCAACATTATCGACACACCGGGCCATGTGGACTTCACCGTTGAAGTGGAAAGATCACTTCGCGTTTTGGATGGCGCCGCAGTCATATTCGACGGAAAAATGGGAGTAGAACCGCAGTCTGAAACTGTTTGGAGACAGGCGGATAAATATAAAGTGCCTCGAATTTGTTTCATTAATAAAATCAATCAAACCGGCGGAGATTTTTATAAATCTTTGGAGAGCATTAATAAAAGATTAAGAAAAAACGCTTTGCCGATTCAGTTGCCGGTCGGTTTTGAAAAAGATATTTGTGGCGTAGTTGATTTGGTAAAAATGAAGGCTTTGACCTACAAAGAATTCAATGACAAGGCTTTGGTTGAAGGAGAAATTCCAGCGGATATGCTGGAAAAAGCCAAAGAATATCGCTCCAAATTAATTGAAAAAGTGGTTGAATACGATGAAAAATTAATGGAAAAATATCTTGGCGGAACGGAACTAACCGAAGCGGAATTGATGAGCGCGATTCGTAAAGCGACTATTTCCGGAGAATTTTCACCGGTTATGGGTGGAGACGGTAGGGGAGTTATTGTAGAGACACTGCTTGATGCCGTAGTGGCGTATTTGCCATCGCCGCTAGACAAGCCGCCGGTTGTGGGAACTCATCCAAAAACAGGCGAGGAAATCGAGAGAAAGGCCGATCCTAACGAACCGTTTGCAGCACTGGCTTTTAAAATCGCAACCGACCCATTTGTCGGAAAGCTTTGCTTTTTCCGCGTTTATTCCGGAACTTTGAAAGCCGGTTCTTATGTTTATAATTCCACCAAAAATGAGAGAGAAAGAATCGGAAGAATTGTCAGAATGCACGCGGCGCAAAGAGAAGATGTTTCCGAGGTAACGGCCGGAGAAATAGCGGCGGCTGTAGGACTTCGCTCAACCTTTACGGGAGATACTTTATGCGATGAAGATAAGCCGATAATTTTGGAAAACATTGTTTTCCCAACGCCGGTTATTTCGGTGGCGATTGAACCAAAGACCAAGGCCGATCAGGAAAAATTGGGAATCGCATTATCGAAATTAGCCGAAGAAGATCCAACTTTCAAAATTAACAGCGACGAAGAAACGGCTGAAACCATCATTTCCGGTATGGGCGAGCTTCACTTGGAAATTCTAGTCGATCGCATGAAAAGAGAATTCAAAGTCGAAGCCAATGTCGGCAAACCGCAAGTGGCTTACAAAGAATCAATCAAGAAATTTACCGAGTGCGAAGGCAAATTTATTCGCCAATCCGGCGGCCGCGGACAATACGGCCATGTGCTTTTGAAAATTGAACCGCTGGAACGGGGCAAAGGTTTTGAATTTGTCAACGCGATTGTCGGCGGGGCTATTCCAAAAGAATATATTAATCCGATTGAAAAGGGTATCAAAGAGGCGATGGATCGCGGCGTTATTGCCGGCTATCCGGTTATTGATATTAAAGCGACCGTCTATGATGGATCATTCCATGAAGTGGATTCATCTGAAATGGCCTTCAAAATCGCGGCTTCCATGGCCTTTCAAGACGGAGTTAAGAAAGCCGATCCGGCAATACTCGAACCGGTAATGAAAGTGGAAGTTTTGGTTCCAGAAGATTTCTTGGGTGATGTAATGGGAGATTTAAATGCCAAAAGAGGCCAGATTTTAGAATCAGGAGATAAGGGCGAACTAAAATATGTTGACGCCTATGTACCGCTGGGAGAAATGTTTGGTTATACCACAAATTTGAGATCTATGTCGCAAGGCCGAGCTTCTGCAGTAATGGAATTTGACCACTATGCCGAAGTGCCGAAGAATGTGGCAGAGACAATTATTGGGGTTCGCGCTAAAGCTAAGGCGGAGGGGAATAAATAGAGAGGGATGCTTGGGACTTTTGGGAATATTAGGATTGTTGGGATGAATTTTGTAGGGGCGCGGTTTCCGCGCCCTTTTGAATTTGCCAAAGAAAAAACCGTCATATCTCTATGGCGGTCTTTGTTCCGAATCACAGATGAAAGGTGCGGAGAGGGTGTTACGGTTGGGATGCCTTGGAGGCCTTACTTATTTTGTCTTGAATCTCGCCTTGTTGTCTGATCAAGTCGGCGGTTTCGCCCCACGAATGGCTCATGGCTTTGCCGATCTCAATCATTTTGGCACGGTATACCTCATACTCCTGAAGGTTATTCTTCTCGGCGCGAAAATCGTTGCTTGTATCGGAAAAGCTTTTCGCCATCTCGCGAAGAGCAACACGATCTTCGTCAAGCGATGTCGCCATCTCTTTGACAGAATCGGCAATCTCGCCATGGGGTTGGTCCTGAATCTCGGTCAGCGAGGTTGTTGCTGCATGAGTTGTTGGGCCGGTTCCCTTAATGTAGCAGTTGGCCGAAAAAAACATCGATACGGCCAGTAAAAGCAACAGCAGAATACTTTCTCGAATCTTATTCATCCTTTTTCACCTCCGGCATTGGCCGTAGTTTGTTTGCGAAGGTCAGACCTTCGTAGTTGTTAAGTCTTCTTGTAGCGTATGCCATTGTCGTGCCACTGGTCACACTTGGCGACCGGCTTCTCTCCTTTTATTCTTAGGATTGTGAAGGTGGGCCACTTTATAGATATACACCGGCGTCTCTTTCCTCCCTTGATGGGATAAATCTGCTGGCATATGCAGGTATTGCAGAGCTCCTGACATCCCTTTCCATTGCCCAACAATATTAGGTTGAACCGGCTAGTTTTTTTGTTCATCACTTCACCTCCGGCATTGCCGTAGAATTTTGAATTCCAAAGGGAACCTTTTGGAGCATTTGAATTGACAATGTACCTAAACACAATATACCAAAAAACAGCTTGGTTGTCAATAATTTTTGGTAGGGGGTGTATAGTATATGATTCATTATAGAGACGAACGGCCGTTCGTCTCTACGAATTTCACATTTCTTTTCTCTTGGCTTTTTGCTAAAATAAAACCATGTTTGCCAAAAGATACTTCAATTATTTCAGCCAAAATCAACTCCTCAAGGGGAGCTTTCTTCTGTTCATTGGATCATTTGTTGCGGGTGTCTTAAACTATGTTTTTAATACATTGGTAAGTCGGATGTTGGGACCGGAAGGTTATGGATCATTCTCATCTCTAATCTCTTTAACTTACATTATAGGTGTTCCGGCAGGGACATTAGCGGTGGTGGTTGCCAAGCAGGTTGCCGGTTATCGGGCTAAAAACGAGATTGGTGCAGAGAAAGGATTTATAGGCTATATCTTAAAGAAAGCAATTTTGATTGGCTTCTTGATCTTCTTGGCTTTTTTGGCTCTTTCGCCAATTGCTAAAGAATTTTTTAAAATAAATACAATTTGGCCATTGGTTGTCTTGGCCTTAGACTTCTTTGTTGTTTTCGTTTTTTCCGTCCCTTTGGGGAGCTTGAGAGGACGGGAAAAGTTCCTTGATCTTTCATGGACGGGGATATTGGGTGTTATCTTTAAGATTATGGCCGTATTTTTGCTGGTTAATTTTGGACTTAGCGTTGTTAGCGCCATCGCCTCAATACTTATTGCCGACACCTTGTTTATGGGCATTTTATTCTTTATGGCCAGAATAAAAGAGACAGCAGATCCGGTTCATGTGGAGAATTTAAAACTAACTTCTTTCGCGATTCCCGTTTTTTTCGCCTCGCTTTGCATCGCCGCGCTTTATAATGTGGATGTGATTTTGGCAAAACACTTTTTAGCTAGCACGGAAGCTGGTTATTATGCGGTTTTATCGCTGTTGGGCAAAATTATTTTCTTTGGCACTTCGGCTATCGGCGTTGTTATTTTCCCAATTACCGCCAAAAACCATGAATTGGGACTATCCAATAAGCGTATTTTAAAACTTTCAATTCTTTTGACCCTAATTGGTTCAGGGCTGGTTACCCTGGTTTATTTTCTATTTCCCGATCTTATTGTTCACTTGCTGTTTGGCGACTCTTATCTTCCCATAACCCCTTATGTCGGGTTAATGGGTATTATCTTCATCTTTTACTCACTAATCAATCTTCTGGTCTCCTACGCCCTTTCCTGCAATAAAATCGGCATCACTTACATCTTAATTTTTGGAACAGCGCTAGAGATATTTTTGCTTTCAATGTTTCATGGTAGTATTGGCAATATAATTTATGATATGATACTGGTAATGGGAATTATTTTGGGAGGGCTATCCATATTTTTAATGTATGAAAAGAAATGCAAAACCTCCGCAAACTAATTTCAATTGTTATTCCCGTTTTCAATGAAGAAGGGAATATCCCATTGCTTTACGCGGAACTTAGAGGTGTTCTAAATTCTTTGTGGAATAAATATGATTGTGAAGTAATTTTTATTAATGATGGCAGCAGCGACGCAAGCGCTTTGGCAATAAAAAATATTACGAATCAAAATAAAAAGGTAAAATATATTGAATTTTCCCGTAATTTTGGCAAAGAAATAGCAACAACCGCGGGCTTGCATTTTGCAAAAGGGGATGCGGTAATAATGTTGGACGCTGATCTGCAGCATCCTCCGCGGTTAATTTCGCAATTTATTGAAAAATGGGAAGAGGGGAACGAGATAGTTATTGGGGTTAGAAATTCCGTTCGCAGCCAGTGGTTAAAAAAATTTGGTTCCGCATTATTTTATAAAATAATGAATCTGATTGGCGATGATACAAAAATAATGCCTTTTGCAACCGATTTTTCTCTGCTTGATCGCAAGGTGGTAAATGAGTTTAATCGGTTCAGCGAAAGGAATCGCATGACGAGGGGGTTAATCAACTGGTTGGGATTTCGCAGAGATTTCATTTACTTTGACGCGCCGGAAAGAGCGGGCGGGGGAGCCGGATATAGCAATTTAAAACTGATAAAATTAGCCTTAAGCAGTTTTATTTCGCATAGCCTTTTTCCTTTAAAATTTGCCGGATACCTAGGGGTTTTAATTACCTTGATTTCCGGAATCATCGGATTCGCAATTTTGATCGGAAAATATTTTTTACATAACGCGTTTTTTTCCTCATTTACCAATTCCGCGCAATTAGCGATTTTAATTATATTTTTAGTCGGCTTGATTCTAAGCTGTCTTGGAATAATTGCCCTATATATCGGCAATATTCATAGTGAAGTATTAAACAGGCCGATGTTCGTAGTGAGAGAGAAGGAGAATATAGATGGAAATTTTTAAACTCAAAGACGATCCAAAGATTTCAGTTCTAATGCCTGCATATAATGCCGAAAAATATATTGGCGAGGCAATCGAAAGTATTTTAAATCAAACTTTTACCAATTTTGAATTTATTATTATTGATGATTGTTCCACTGATAAAACATGGGATATTATTCAGGAATATGTAAAAAAAAATAATAAAATCAGATCCTTTAAAAATGAAAAAAACCTAGGTATAGCCGGGAGCAGAAACAAGCTCCTTGGTTTAGCTGGGGGCAAATACATTGTCTGGCAAGACGCAGACGACATTAGTATGCTCGACAGACTAAAGCATCAGTTTGAATTTATGGAGGCAAACAAGGATGTTGGAATTTGCGGGGGTTGGTTGCAGTTTTTTAGCGACAAAAAAGAAGGAAGCATTCGAAAGTATAAACAAAATGATAAAGATATTAGAAGAACAATTTTTCGATATTCACCGGTTGCGCAACCCGGGGCGATATTAAGAAAAGAAGCAGTCGAATTTGCTGGTTTATATGATCTCAATTATCCGCCGGCAGAAGATTTGGATATGTCTTTTAGAATAGGAAAAAAATATAAATTTGCTAACTTGCAAGAAGTTGTTGTTAAATACAGGGAGAATGATGGTAGCGCGACCTTTACGAAGCTAAGAACAATTGAGCTGAAAACTATCAGTATTCGGTTGAGATATTCCGACGGTATTTTTTATAAAATGTCCAAAGCGGATCACCTATATAATATTGCTCAATATATTTCGATTTTTTTACCCCTAGGACGGGCAAAGATTTTCCTATTTAATTTATTAAGAAATTCAAGGTAATGAAGATCGCTTATCACATGCCCAATCCCGACTCTCTTAATGCTTATAGAACTATCTATAATGGTTTCAAAAATGCATTTTTTGATCTGGGTCACGAATTCTCCACATTTACCGCCAACGATAATTTAGCTGACTTTTTAGAAAAGAATAAGCCCGACATATTTTTTACGGCTACTCACTTTTACTATAAAAAGTTTTTGGATTTTGATCTTTTGAAAAAATATCGGGATTTAGGCATGAAGGTTTTTGTAAAAATCGACTTCTGGGACTCACCAATGAACAAAGGTCGAATAAATGAAGCTAAAAGTCTGAAAGACGATATAGACACGGTTAAGTTAATAAAAAAAGAATTGTATGGCGATATTTTTTATCATGTAGTTGAGCAGGGAGACGGGAGAATGAAGGGGTTTGAAGCAGAAACCGGATATAAATACCACACGATACCACTTGCGGCTGACAAAATAGTTTTAAAAGATATTTTTGAGGAAAGATTTAAGGTAGACATATCTTTTATAGGCACTTACTTGCCGCAAAAGAAAGATTTTTTTAACAGTTATCTTTTTCCTCTCAAAAATAGATATAACACCAGAATATATGGTCAAGATTGGAGCTTTGGGGATAGATTTATTGGACTTGTCCAAAAGATTGGCCAATTCTTTAATATCCCAATCGTTAAGTCCTTAAGAAAACCAAAGTTGCAATTGGAAGACGAAGGTAAAATATATAAGTCTTCATTGGTGTCGGTAAACATTCACGAAGATTATCAGAGAAAATTCGGCGGAGATTGCAATGAAAGAACTTTCAAAATTCCTCTTTGCGGTGGGTTTGAAATAGTGGACGGCGTAGCATGCATTGGAAAATATTTTAAAGAAGGCGAAGAAATTATAATTGCAAAAGATGAAAAAGATTGGTTTGAAAAAATCGATTATTATATTAAAAATCCAGAGAAAAGATTACCAATTATTGAGGCAGGTAAGAAGAGGGTTTTAGCGGAGCATACTTATCATAATCGAGTAGAACAAATTATGGGGATATATAATTCAATAAAAAAGTAAATATGGATAAAAAAATACTTAACATCGGATGTGGCACAACCAGGATCCCTGACAGCATAGGAGTCGACAGAACTTTTATAGATGGATTTGTTGATGTTGTTCACGATTTAAACATGGTGCCTTATCCGTTTGAAAATTCCAGTATTGACGAAATCCATATGTACCATGTTTTAGAGCATCTAGACGAGCCTATAAAAAAAATCGAGGAGATGCACAGAATATTGAAAGCGGGAGGGATTTTATACATAAGAGTTCCTCATTTTTCTTCGATGGGAGCATTTACGGATTTGACTCACATCAGGCCTTTTGGCTATTCCAGCTTTGATATTTTCAATAATAGTGATTATAAGCATTATTATGCAAATGTAAATTTTAAAATTGTTCATAAAGAAATAAAATATTTTGGGCTATATCCGAACGGGGGGATTTATGAAAAATACATACATAGAAATAGATGTAATATTTTTTTAAGACCCATAATTAGAACTATTAATTTTTTTATAAAAGTATCCCCAACTTTTTTCGAAAGAATCTGGTGTTATTGGGTTGGCGGAGCAATGGAAATAGTTATAAACTTCAAAAAAGAAGAAGATGGACAATAAGAAAAACATTTATATATCCGCCATCTATACCAGTCCTCCTAATTCAATGGGTGGGAATACTAAAATATCGCTTGAATTAATCAATGCTCTTTGTGACGAATACCAATTCACCATATTCACAACTGAACCAGAAACATTTAAAAAAAACATTAAGAACATAGATGTTATTAAAATCATCGAGGTTCCACTTCACTTCAGAAAATTTAGTCTTTTAACACACTATAAAGAAGTAAAAACGGTCTTTAAATTTTTAAGAAAATATTTTTTGCAGAACGAAATTAAAGAAAGTGATTATTTTTATTCTACTTCTGATTTTGCGCCGGATGTATTGCCAATTTATTGGTTAAAAAAACAATATGATTTCAAGTGGATTGCTTCTTTATATCTTTTTATTCCCAATCCGATAGAAAACTTGGTAAAAAAATATGGTTTTCCGTTTTTAAAATATGTCGTCTATTTTTTTTACCAAAAATTTTTGTTTAAAAAGATCTTGAATGGAATGGATCTTTGTTTAATTACTAATGATATTGATAAAAAGAATTTCCCTAAAAAAAAGCAAGACAAAGTTTTAGCTATTTATGGTGGTGTAAATATTAATGAAATTGAGAAGGCGAGCGAGGATGTTGCGGATCAAATATTTGATGCGGTTTTTTGCAGCCGGCTTCATCCGCAAAAAGGAGTTAGTTCACTTCTTGACATTTGGGCAATGGTTGCAAAAAAATTACCAGATGCAAGATTGGCTATAATTGGCAACGGAGATGAGAGCTACGAAAAATTTTTAAAAGAAAAAGCTCTAAAATTAGGGCTGGAAAAAAACATCTCTTGGCTCGGGTATATAAATGGAGTTGAAAAGTTTAAGATATATAATCAGAGCAAGGTTTTTTTACACGCAACAATTTATGATAACAATGGCATGGTTGCCGCCGAAGCGCTTTGCTCCGGACTTCCTGTTATAATGTATAATTTGAAGAGCTTTAGAGAACTATATACTGATGGATGTCTTAAGATTAAAGAGGGGAGAAAGCAAGAATTCGCCTATAATATCTTAAGATTATTAACGGATAGTGATTTTTATAGTAAGATAAAACCGGACAAAAATATAATTGATCGATTGCGAGACAAGTGGAAATGGGAAAATAAAGCGGAGGTATTTAAGAATTTTTTAAAACAAAATGAAGAAGCAATTACTTGAAATCTATTCTTTCTTTCAATCGTTATCCGGATTTAAAAAATTTGGTAGTAGTTCTATTATCAAAAAACCGACCAAAATTTGGAATAAAAATTGTATAGAAATTGGCGATGGTGTTTTTGTCGCGGAAAATGGTTTTTTGGCAGTGAGTTGTGTTGATAGCAAAAAACCTTTATTAAAAATTGGAAACGGCGTTTGTATCGGTTCAAATTTCATGGCTGCTTGTGTTGACGAAATTGTAATTGAGAATAATGTTTTAATTTCGGATCGAGTTTTTATTGCCGATCATATCCATGATTATCATGATACTTCAACCCCAATTATTAAACAGAAATTAGTACCAAAAGGTAAGGTCTTGATTCGAGAAGGAGCATTTATTGGAATTAATGCGGTCATTATGCCGGGTGTCACAATAGGTAAAAATTCGGTTGTTGGGGCTTCGTCGGTTGTTTTGCATAATATCCCGGACTTTTCGGTTGCTACCGGCAATCCGGCAAAAGTAGTAAAGAAATATGATATTGATAAAAAAGAATGGATAAAACAAGCCCATGAATGATCTTAGAAAAAAATGCCCCTTGTGCTTGAATGATGACATTAAATTAATAGAAAAGATCAAAACCAATGATTTGGAGAGTCTTTTTTTGAAGTCATTAAAGATTAACATCAGAAAACCATTAGATTTTAATCTGGGCTTTGTTAATTATCAGATTTGTAATGGATGCAAGCTCGGTTTCTTTCAACCAACAATACTTGATTCGGAGGAGTTGTATGCTTCGCTTCAAAGTCTCGGTTGGTATTACCCCGCAAATAAAGAAGAGTATGAATATGCAACTAGATTTATAACTCCCAATAATAAGGTTTTGGAGATTGGCGCGGGTAAGGGGGCTTTTGGTAAAATTATAAATGTATCGGATTATCTTGGCTTGGAACTAAATGCAGGGGCAGCTGAATCGGCCCAAAAAGAAGGGATTAATGTAATAGCCAAGAACATTTCTGATTTTAGGCGAGATCAAAAAGAAAAATTTGATGTGGTTTGCCTTTTTCAGGTATTGGAGCATATTAGCGATATAAAAAATTTTCTAGCCGATACAATTGGATGTATTGGTCAGAATGGGAAACTTATCATTTCTGTTCCTGATAACGAAGGCTTTATTGGGAAATTGACAAATAATGTTTTAAATATCTCTCCGCACCACCAAACCAGATGGTCGTTTAGTTCTCTAAAAAAAATTGCCGATATATTCAGTTTAGATATTGTTGATGTCCACCGTGATAGGCTATCTCATCTTCATAAATCGCTATACTTTCAGGCAATGATATTGAGGCATGTGTTCCGACAAAAACAAAAATTAGTTAATCTTGATTTTGTGTTCAAGATGGAAAGTACCGTAGCTTTGTTTATTGGGAAAGCTATCGGATTAGTAATATTTCCCTTAATGAGCGTTTCGAAAAAGCTTCCGGGAGGACACTCTATCACTGTAGTATTTTCTAAAAAATAATTTATGAAAGTTGCAATAATCAGCACATTGGATCTGAAGGGCGGCGCTTCAATAGCGGCTTACAATCTACATAGGGGTTTGTTAAATGAGGGCGTTGAATCAAAAATGTTTGTTCAGCGTAAATCAAGTCGAGACTCATCTGTGCTAGGGCCAAGAAACAAGTTTGAGCAATTTTGGGGCAATATCGTTTGTGCCGGTATAGATCATATTCCTAGATTATTATTTTTTCGTCGCGAACCAAATCTACATTCTACGGCGATCATTTCTTCGTTTAGTTTTAAACAATTAAATAAATTTAAACCCGATATTGTAAATCTACACTGGGTTTGGGGAGGATTTTTCAAACCGGAAGATTTAAAGAAAATCAAAGCTCCTATAATTTGGACACTGCATGATATGTGGCCATTTTGCGGCGCAGAGCATTATCCGGACGAAGCTCTTGGAAGATTTAAACAAGGATACCTCAAATCCAATCGCAAAAAAGGGGAAAGGGGGATAGACCTTAACCGACTAATGTGGTTGAGAAAGAAAAAGATTTTCGATAAAATTTCAAGTTTGACCATAGTTACGCCAAGTAAGTGGCTATCAAATTGCGCCAAAGAAAGCGTACTTTTTAAAAATATTAGAATTGAAACCATTCCTTACGGGATAGATACCAGTGTTTTTACGCCAGCAAATAAGGAGGAGGATCGTAAAAAGCTTGATCTTCCCCTTGATAAAAAGTTGATTCTTTTTGGCGCAACAAATGGAGTAGCGGATCCAAGAAAGGGTTTTAGATTTCTGAAAGAAGCATTAAATCTGCTAGAAAATGGTGATGATGTGGAACTTGTGGTTTTTGGTTCAAATGAATCAAAAAATGATCTTGGAACAAAATTTAAAATGCATAATATGGGCATAGTTAAAGATCAGAATATTCTTTCGCAAATTTATTCCGCTTGCGATGTGTTTATTATTCCTTCAACACAAGACAATCTACCCAATACCGTTTTGGAATCAATTGCTTGCGGTACGCCTGTCGTCGGTTTTGCAATCGGTGGAATACCGGATATGATAGATCACCAAAAGAACGGATATCTTGCCAAGCCTTTCGAAGCAAATGATATTGCCAAAGGAATAGATTGGATTCTAAAGGATAAGAATAGGCATGATTTACTTTGTCACGAAGCTCGGGAAAAATCTCTTCGCGAATATTCCCTGGATGTACAAGCTCAAAGGTATATCAAACTTTATCAAAGCTTATTAGAAGGGAAGAATATCTAGATGAAAGGATTTTTTAAGAAAACATTAGGTCATTATTCCGGGATTTGTTACTATGAATTTTCTCCTTCTTGCTGTATAAAAAACAGAGAGAAGCCGATGATTTGGCATGGAAACTATGTTGTTTTAAATTTTATTAATAAGAATATCAAAAAATTTCTCACGAGGTTTGATGGGAAAGATCTTTCGATTCTTGATTTGGGATGCGGCAACAAGCCCTACAAAAAAATATTAAAATATAAAAAGTATTTAGGAGTAGATTATTTTAATAATCTAAAGGCAGATTTGAATTTCGATCTCAATGAACCGTTAATTCTGGAGGAAAAATTTGATATTATATTGTGTCTTGATGTTATGGAGCATGTAAAAAACACCGGTAATCTACTCAAGACTGTTGATAATAATTTGAAAAGCGGAGGAGTATTGCTGATTTCCGCGCCTTTTTTCTACGGTTTGCACGGCAGTCCCCACGACTATCACAGATTTACTCGTAATTTTTTTGAAAATCTGGATGATAGAGTGCTGAAATTAATGGAAATAAAAGAGTCAAACACATACTTTTCATCATTGATTTTACATCTTAATAATATTATTTTTTATATTCCTATTCCTTATTTTTTAAAATACCCATTTTATTTTGTGAATAATATTTTTGCCATAACAATTGACTCCGTGTTTTTATTTTTCTTAAAAATACTTAATTATAAAAAAATTCGGGAGCTTATATTTAATGCGCCCATGGAGTACTTCGTTGTTTATGAAAAGATTGAAGAATAAAAACTTTAAAGATATTCTCTGCTGTTTTTTGATAATAGCTCTTTTTTCGATACCATTTTTTTGGTTTTCAGATGGCAAATACTTTCTCGGTGGTGAAGCCTATAATATCATTAACCAAAAATTATTTCTTATCAAAGGATTTTCCCTTTGGAGCGATGGAATACTGGGTGGTCCCAATTCATATATCGCAGCTCAATTTTTTCATCTTTTAAATTATGTTTTGGCTTTTGTATTTTCCAATTCAACCATTCAAAAGATCATCTTTGGATTCTTTTTGAGCGGAAGTTTTTTTACATTTCACAATTTATTAATATATTTCTTTGGGAAAGAAAAAAAATGGTTATTGGTGATACCTGCTCTTCTATATGTGTTTAATCCCTTTTATATAATGATGTTTGGGTGGGCTCCGGTTTATGGCTTTTTGTTTGTTTTTGCCCCTGTCATTTTCAAATTATTTGCCAGTATTTTTCTGGAACATAAAACCAATCGATGGGTTTGGTTGAAACTATTTTTAGCATTTTTATTTTTTTCTCCGGTCGCATTAAATATATCCCTGTTTGGGCTATTACTGCTCATTATATTTTTATTTTGGACTTATTGTGTATTTTTTACTAGACCTCAATGGAAGGTTTTTATTAAAAAAACCATCATATCCATTATCATTATCATCATCGCAAACAGCTTTTGGTTATTCCCGATAGCAAAAAGCTATAAGTCTATATTCGGAGGCGCTACGGTTTATCAGACCAATTTTTATGATATTTCTCTCATGAAAAGCCCTATCATTGGCGCCCTTACTCTTAATGGATATTATTGGTTTGACAAAAAAACAGCCGAAGGAATTCCTTTTTATAAATATGCCTCACAGTATCAGTTTCCGAGCGAGATGATCCTTTTTGTGATGATAATTCTTTCGGTTCTTGGTTTGATATTTATAAAAAACAGAGGGAAAAAGAGGGCTGGGTTTTCTGTCTTTTTTCTATCATTGTTCTTAATTGGCGTTTTTTTATCAAAAGGTACCGCGCCGCCATTTGGTTGGCTTTATAAAGAATGTTTAACCAACATTAAAGCTTGTGGCATTTATCGGTCAAGTGATTTAAAGTTCCCTTATCTTGTCATTTTTTCTCTACCGTTTTTATTTTCTTATTTCCTTATAATTTTATCGAAATACAAAAGATTCCGGATATTTAATTTTGTATTCCTATCCGCATTTGTTGTCTATCTGGGGTGGCCATTTATCATTGGTTCGGTTATAGATAATCAATACAAAGTAAAAATACCCAACTATTGGTATACAACCGCAAAGGAGCTGGAAAGCACAAAAACAAATGGTAGGGTCTTACTTTTACCTAAAAATTTCTCACCTTTTGATGAGTTCAGTTGGGGCTATAACGGCGCATGGCTTACCACGCAATTAGTTAATAGATCAAGCGTTGGATATACTTTGGGATATGGATCGTCCATACAGGAAAAAGGTTTTATGTCTGTCAATAAAGTTTATGATTATTTAGAAAAAGGTGATACGGAAGCATTTTTCAATTCTCTTGGTGATTTTGGTATTGATACGATAATACAGAGAAACGATCTGTTGGCGGAGAAAAATGTCGCCAGTGTTTCTGCTTATGGCGGTAATCTTGATTTTTACAAAAAAGAAAATCTGACACCGATTTTGGATAGCATTTTAGAAAATAAAAAAACCATAGGTGCGGTGGATATTTATACTGTTCCGAAGAAATACATAAAACCGAAAATAAATTCAGACAATGCCACTTTTGAAAAAATAAATCCAACCAAATACATTGTCCATATAAAGAATTTAAACAAAGATCAGGAAATCAAATTTCTCGAATCTTATGACGAAGGATGGAAATTGTTTTATACGAAAGAAAATTCGTCTTTATCTTTATATTATGATTTGTTAAATTTAAGCAATAAGAGAGCGGTATTTGGCGAAACTCATAAAATGATTTATGACTATGCGAATTCTTGGACGATTAGTCCTGAATTTGTAAAAAGAAACCTTCCCTCCAGATCTTATCATCAAAATTCCGATGGGTCTGTTGATATTGATCTGATTATATATTTTCAACCCCAATCATATTTTTACCTGGGGAGTATAATTACTCTAGTGAGCTTACTGTCTGTTTTAATTATAACTTTATTTTTTAATAAAAAAGGAAAAGATGCTAAAAAATAGATTTCTAAAAAACTATTTGTCATATTTTTTGGTTGTATTGGCTATTGTCTTGCCTTGGTTTTTTCATTCCGGCTATCTTTTTTTTACTGATAGTGTTTGGGGGCCGAAGGTTGGCTGGTATTGGCAAAACACTTGGTGGTTTTTACAAAACCTATTTCAATTTTTTGGCGGTTTTCTGCACGCCGGTTTTTCGGAAAAAGTATTGATCAGTCTGGTTTTGTTTACAGTTCTCCTCGGCGCCAAGAAATTGCTGGAATATTTTATCGATCAAAAATGGCTGGTTTTTATCATCTCACTATTTTTTCTTTTTAATCCATTTGTCTATGATCGGTTGATGTATGGACAATTTGGGGTTGCGCTTTCACTTGGGCTGTTAGCATGGGGTTTTGGTTTTTTCTTAGAATTTACCCGGGAGTTAAAGACTGGACAATTAATTTGGTCAGGAGCTCTACTGGGGCTCTCAATTGCTTTTTGTTTGCAAGCGATGTTTTTTGTCGGTTTGCTGATACTTATATGTCTTATAAGACTTATAGGATCCGACAATCACAATCGGGCAAAAACAATCTTTAAGAGCATTCTGATAATCGGAGCGTTGATTCTAGTTTTCAATCTCAATTGGATTCTTGGTTCTTTTATGGGGAAATCAAACTTAAACGGTTTTGTTAGACAAGGGATTAACCATCAGGATCTGGTTGCTTTTCAAACGACCGGCGAAGGAGAGTGGGGGACGATCGAAAATGTTGTGATGATGTCGGGGTTTTGGGGCAAAGAACAAAACCGTTACATTGATCTGACTAAGGTTAGAGAAAACTGGGGGCGGAGTTTTTATCTGTTGCTGCCGCTGATTTTACTGGGAATCTATGTTGGCTTAAAAGATAAAAAATATCGGGTTTTAAGTCTTAGTTTAGTTTTATTGTTTTTAACATCAGCCTTTCTGGCCGTAGGCATTAAAGTAACTGGCGCGCGAGAGGTTAGTATCTGGCTTTTTGATCATCTGTCTCTTTATCATGGTTTTCGCGAGCCGCAAAAATGGGTAATGCCAATTGTTTTGGTTTATGGAATCTTTTTAGTGCTTGGCGCAAAGCGTTTTTTTCAAACAAAAATTGTTGAAAAGAATAAAATCTTGATTGCGATAATATTAGGTATGGTGGTCATTTTGCAAACGCCCTTGTTGCTTTGGGGGTTTGGTGGACAAATAAAGCCCGTAAACTATCCAAGGGATTGGTATGAAGCCAACGACCTAATCCTTCATAATCCTCAAGCTACGCTTGATCAGGCGAAGCCCGACAATAATCCTAATACCCTCAAAAATCTCAAAAATCTCAATCCTTGTGCTAGTAAGATTCTCTTTCTCCCTTGGCATATGTACATGAGTTTTCCTTGGGATAGAACTGTTTCAATTAATCCGGCCGGAACATTCTTCACTTGCGATGTAATAGTTGGTACCAATATGGAGTGGGGAGGCATTGAGGATAATAGTTTAAGTCTTGAGGGGAAAATAGTTCCAAAATGGGTGACGACCGGAGGAAAAACGGACTTACTGAAAAACCCAGAACTTAATATTGGCTATATTGTTTTGGCCAAGACACTTGATTGGAATAACTTCGAATGGCTGGACAATTATCCATTCGTTGAAAAGATTCAAGACACGGAGAATTTAAAAGTCTATCATGTTAAATAAACTCAAAACAACTATCAAATTGCTCCTAACGGATATTGCGGAAATTTATCCGTATCTGTTTCTATTTTATGTAATTTCATATACAGTTTCATATTTTTTCCCTTCGATAGGATTATTTTTCTATTGGCCGGCATTCCATATTTCCATAATAGTCCTTGGGGCGTTTTCCCTGATGAGCCCTAAAGTAGTAAAATTATTTTCCAGCGCGAGAAATAAGACTTTAGTTAAAGGTAAAAAAATTAAAGGATTTTTTTCTATTGTTGTTATGGCTATATTCCTAGTGATAAGCCCTTTTGTTGTAAAAAATAAGTTATTAAGGGTCTCTAATGTTATTAAGGCAATTTTAATAACCATGATAATGGCTTATGCATATTCAAAAAATGTAAATATCTATGATTTTGCGACCATACTTTTTGCGCTTATATCGGTTTTATTTGTTATTGATAGCAGAATTTCGGCGGGAATTGCTATTTTACTTCTGATAACTTGTCCCATATTAATGATATTAAAAAAAGATATTCTGGCTGAAAATGTTGCGGTGTATGCTTTTTACTTTTTAGTAATTACCGTTTTGACACAAATAATAGGAGAATTTCTTGACATCCGACATCAAGATAAATCTTGATGTCGGATGTCAGCTTATTAAATAAATGCCGTTGAAAAGCATTAAGGTAGTGGTATAATTTAGCTAATACAGAAGGGGTATCTTTTGTAAAAAAGTAAAAATATCTAAGTTAAGCCAAAACTTTTCCACAGGTTTTCAGTTTTTAATCGTGAAAAAGAAAAATAGTCGTGCAAGAAGCACTTGAACATATTTTAAAAAAATTATAAATAAAAATAAAAACATGATAAAAAACGCAAAAGGGTTTTTGTCTCGTGAACAAAATCTATCAAAGGTCATCTTTAGTATTGTAATGCTAATGGCCTTTGTTTTCATTTTTGGGCCATCAATTAAAGCGCAATTTTTAAGACAAACTGGTAGTACCGGATGGGGTTATGGATATGGTTATGGTTATGGTTATGGTTATGGCTGGGATGGCGGTACATTTGGTTATAGAACTGATGGGGGTAGTGTTAGTTCATATCTTTATGATTATGGCTATGGCAATATGGTTTCAGCGCCATCAGGTGGCGTTACTACCGTTACACCTTCCGAGATGAGTTCATTGGTTGATGCAGGCATAATGTCGCCAAACGGTGCTAATCCGGCTAGCGCTACGGAAGTTACTTTCAATAGCGCGGTTGATATTTCGGTGGCAAGCGGTGTTACTATCAGTATTCCAAGCGGTACTACCTTTACGGCTGGTTCTGCGGGTAACTTTTCCAATCTAACTGCCGCTAATAATGTTACTACTGCCGGTTTAGTTGGCGTAAGCGTTGCTGGACAAGCTATGTCATTTGGTATCCCAAACTTGGATTTGACTGTAAATCCGGCGATTACGCTCACAATAAATGTTGGCGCTAGTTATAATGGGACAAATCTAAATATTTATCGCAAAGATGCTGCTGGGACATGGAGCAATAGCGGTTCAAGCTGCTTGGTGGCTGCCGGTATTTGTACATTTACAACCACTCATTTGTCATCATTCGTAACAGGTACAGCTAGTACCGGCGGAGGAGGCGGAGGCGGTGGTGGAGGAGGCGATATCATCGCTCCTTCGAACGCTTCAATCGGGATTAACTCTGGCGCGCTAACTACTTCCTCAACAAGCGTGACGCTGACTCTAAATGCTTATGACAGCAATGGCGTTTCTCAAATGGCCATTTCTAATACATCGGATTTTGCCGGTATTAATTGGGGAACATATGCAACCAGTAAGGCTTGGACTTTAACCGAAGGAAATGGAGTCAAAACCGTCTACGCAAAATTCCGAGACCCTGCCGGCAATGTTTCCGCTGTAGTTTCCGGTAGTATTACCCTAACTGGACAATCAACAGAACAGGTAGTTATCACCCCTCCCGCTCAATCCGGACAGTTTAGAACTCAAGAATTGGTCGTGCTTTCAGACACAGAGAAAGCCCGCCGAGCAAATCTTATGAAAGGAACTTATGATTGGAAATTAATTTATCAATCTCCTTATCCAGCGGCTCTTGCGCCAAATGCAGAGACTGAAGTCTGGATTGAAGTAAGAAATACCGGAACGGCTACTTGGTTTAATAATGGAGACAATGTAGTTCGTCTTGGTTCCGGTTCTTCTTATGGTAATGCTGGTCAACAAAGAGACTATAATTCTGAATTCTCCAACCCTACATGGTATTCTGCTAATAGACCAACCAACATCATGCATCCAGAAATAATTCCTGGCTGGCATACCCGATTCCAATTCATCATCAAAGCGCCTTCAACTCCGGGTGTTTACAAGGCATATTTCACTCCGGTTGTTGATGGAATAGAGTGGATGAAGGATATTGGACTTTACTGGCAGATAACGGTACAATAGAGCAGAACCGGGATTAAATAGGATTAGAAAAGATTTTCAGGATTTTTTAAGGGGAGCTCCCATGTGGGCTCCCTTTTGATAAAAAACTATTGACCAATAAAAATTTTTTGTATATTATGGTAATATACATACAAAAATAAAAAAATGATTGATTTATTACAACTAATTGAATTTAATTGGGATGAAGGAAATGTAAATAAAAATTGGACGAAACACGGAGTAAGCAAGGAAGAATGTGAACAAGCATTTTTTGATTCCAATCTTAAACAATATAAAGATGTGATTCATTCTGAAAAGGAAGAGAGATTTATTATTTTAGGAAAAACAAATAAGGGCAGAATCCTTTATATTGTTTTTACAATAAGGGAAGAAAAAATAAGAATAATATCAGCTAGAAATTTAAATAGAAAGGAGATGCATTTATATGAAGAATGAATTAAAAATCCCAAAATTTAAAAATGAGGATGAAGAAAGAGAATTTTGGTCAAATACAAGTCTTGATAAATATTTTGATGCCAAAGATTTTCAAAAGGCTAGTTTTCCCAATCTTAAGCCATCTGTCAAAAGCATCTCTTTACGCTTAAGTTTGGGAATGTTAAATAATTTAAAAATGATTTCCAAGAAAAAAGATATTCCATACCAATCCTATATCAAAATGGTTTTGGATGAGAGAATAAACAAGGAATTAGCGAGATAGACCCGTCCAAAAAAAAGAAACGCTTTCGCGCTTCCGGCCCCACTGGGCCTTGTTGGGGAAATGGGATTGCGGGAACCGTCATTTGCGATCGGTATCCCTGGGTCTCGGCTTCGGCGCCGGCCGCCATTCAAACATCGTGATCACCTCTTTCTTCTGGAGAAACTAAGCAACGCGCACGATGACATCGTACCTTGATTCTGTGAACTTGCCCTTTCTGTCTTGTGGCGTATGCTTGAGTGAAAAGCTATTGCTTTTAGACCGACGGATAAAATCTCTTGTTTGCAAGAATGTGGCAGATGAAAGCCCTCCCAAGATGATTGTTTGATGTGTCATTCTTAACTCAATTTCATCGCGCCGTCTCTTTTTCTTGAAGTAATAGCCACAAAGATGAATCTTGTTTCCGGCGAGGCCATCCCATATTGATCGCCTCACTTTGAAGTGAAAGCACCCACTTTTGAAACTGTCCGGAATTTTTAAAGTTCGCCAAGCTATTCTTGCGCTGTCTGTACTTTTCACATGCAACCCAATCTGGAGTTTCATGCTGGTTTCCCCTTTTTTTTATTTATTTTAACAAAAATAACACTACATAAATCGCTATTCATAACAAAATAATAGCATAAATCCAATCAAAATAAAATCTTTTTAAAAAATTGGCAACCTTAATTATAAAAACAAAAGGATAGAGGATCAGGGCAAAAGGATTGAAGCGATGCAGAACATGGCGGTT
>JAQULF010000011.1 GCA_028718745.1 Patescibacteria group bacterium
GAGATAAAAATGGCAAAAAAATCCAAAGGCGCAAGGCAATTAGTTACGATGGAATGTACTGTTTGCAAAATGAAAAACTATCATACCGAAAAAAACAAGCGCAACACTACGGAGCGCTTGGAATTGAAGAAAAAGTGCCGAAAGTGCGCGAAGGTTACACCGCACAAAGAAGCGAAATAATGAAAATCCCGCTTTGCGGGATTTTGAGGGGGCGTAGTTAAATGGTATAACATCGGTCTCCAAAACCGAGGTCGTGGGTTCGATTCCTACCGCCCCTGCTTTAATGAAAAGTGTCTGAATTCAAGGAGTATGTTATATGGATTTTTATAGTCCATTAACAGCTTTTTGTCGGATAAAATTGGGTTCCAACCGACTGATTTGAAGATTTCCCTTTTTGTTTGGGGATTTCCTTCGAACCAGAATTTTTGTAGTAGATTAACCTGTTTAAAGAAACCTTCCATAAGTTCTAACCATTTATTTGCGTTATAGCTATTGTCTTCAAGTTTTGCTTTTAGAGTTGCTTCTTCTTCAGTTAGTGCGTTGCTCTTATCTTTGTATTGTTCTTCTTTGATTACCTTTCTTAAAAGCAGGTCGAGTAAATCCGTTTTTTCTTTACGGACTTCGGCATATCTGTTTTGAAGTGAAATAAGGAAATCCTGATTGATTTTTATTTCTTTTGCATAATGTTTTCGCACTATTTTTAAAACAATATCCAAGAAGTCATCGTCAATAGCGTTGGATAGGGGAGCGATATAATCCTCAATTTGCTTTTCCAAATCTTCTTCTCGGAGGTATTTATTATTGGAACACCTGCCCTTTCTTTGAGTGCAGTGATAGTAAATATGCCCCTTCTTTATGGAGGCGGTGATTGCACAACCACAATCTGGGCATCGCATAATACCCAAATAATTTATAAAATCTTTATTTGAAGATTTTGGTTTTGCCTCTGCAAACCCCATCTTGTCTTGAACTAAATCAAAGAGTGGCTTGCTAATCAGTGGCTCATAAGTGCCTTGATTGTAGTGTAACTCTTCATTGAAGTAAAAATAGCCATAATAAGCGGGGTCGTGCAGTATTCGATAGATAGTGCTCAAACATAGCTTCTTGCCTTTCTTCCTGCTTAATATACCCATATCATAAGTAAGGTCGGCTAACTCCTTGCCTGTATAGTTGCCAGTTGACGCTTCTTCGAATATCTTTCTGATTATTGCTCCCTCCGTGGGGTGTGGTGCTATATTTCGGCTGTCTTTGCCATAATCTACATTTACATACCCATAGGGAGCTTTACTGGGGTATTCTCCACGGCGAACCTTTTCACGATAACCTCGTTTTACATTTCGGGATATGTCATCGGTATCTTTTTTTGCCATATTAAATTCAAGAGCCAAAAAGAATTTATCTTCGGAGGTGTTTATGTAAGTTCGGAAAGGAGAGCGGATTTCTTTGATTTTACCTTCGTCCATCATATAAATAACTCTTCCTCCGTCCATACTGTTGCGAGCTATTCTATTCGGTTGCCAAACTAAAATGCCATCGGCTTCACCCTTTTCAATTCTATCAAGCATTTTATTAAAAACGGGTCTCCCAGTTTTACTGGCAGTTTTTGATTCCTCTAATAACTCCACAACCTCAAGATTTGCCTTTTCAGCAAATGGTATCATTTCACTTTTTTGAGCAGGAATAGATAATACTTGGTTTTCCTCACCTTCGGTGGATTTTCTGCAATAGATAAAGTATTTCATTTTAAACCTCCTTTTTTGCACATTCTTGTTGAGAATGTTTTTTCTTATTTATATTGTATACTTTCTTTTCGTAAAGCTCAATCATAGATATGAACAATAGATTATGGCTTTTGCCAGTTGATTTTTTAAGATTTTTTACCCTTTCGAGCGTTCTCTCGTCTATTCGGAAAGAATAGGATTTATAATGTTTGTTTAACATATTTTTTTCTCCTTTTAAACTTATTGCTATTGTGTTACTTATTGTATTACTTAACCCCCCTTACCAAGCCGTTTCCTTTCGTCTGCAATTTATCTCTTTGTCTTGTTTATATTATTTTATTTATATAAATAGACCCTGTTAACCCTGTTCTATCAGGCGATTGCTCTGCTCTCAACAAGAAAAACCAGCCGATTTAATAAAAATAAATTTTTTCCATCGTTTTGTGCTGATAAAACAGCAAGATTGTTAAAGTGCGAAATATAAATTGCATTCGATGAGGTGTCCGTATTGGTCACGCTTCCACCGCAAATTATTTTATGTCGCTTCGGCTCCCTGCGTGAAAGGGGTGGTTACGACAGTTTTATCATCAAATAATTGACTTTGAACTTGTTTGAAATAAGCGTCTGCCATCGGTTTGAATGTTGCCAAGATATTCAGCTCAATCTCCTCAACTTCAATATCATTAAGGTCTTTTTTGTGTCTCTCCTTAAAGTATTTTTTAATCGCTGAATTTATTGCTTGGTCTTCATTGGTCATTTTTGAAAATAAAAAAATCTGGGCACCGCTACAGCAACCCAGATTATTTTAAAAAATTTGGTTTGTAGCGGTTTTTTTATATTGCCTAAATTGTCAAAAAACTAAAATTACGAAACGAAATTATCGTTTTTTTGCTTCCCAATAATCTCGCAATTCTTTTGCGGATTTATAAAAACGATTATCAAGAGCCACGCCATATCTGGTGGCAAAATTGATAATCGTCTCTAAATTATCCTTATTGAATTTTGTTTCTTCGCCAAAATCATAATAGGCTTCCGCCTGTGGTTTCGGAGGAAGGTGCTTTTTAGGCTTTCCCATAAAATCTAAATTCACAGGGCAGTTATCATCATCTTTTTTCCATTCTTCCACTTCTAATTCGTATATCTTTTCTGCTTGTAAATATAACCTCTCTTCTTCCTTGCTCTTAAATTTCTGAACGAGTCGAGGAGGCGTCATTATATTATTGATTAAATTCTTTTCAATCTTCGGAACTCGTGCCATTCTTATAAAATTGATAGCAACTTTTTCTAAATAAATTTCAGATAATGTGTCAAAAGGAGGAAAATCCTCCGCGAGTTTTTGGAGTATATTTTGAAAATCACAATCAATGTCCAGCTCACATAACAGGTTTGCGGTCAGTCCGTGTTTGAACGAATTCATTTTTCTAACATCAAGCGGGGTCGGAGTTTCCACTCCGCCTCGTTCCGCCTCAACTCCAGCTGGTTGTTGATTTTGTTCGTCTGGCATAATTCAAAATTGGTTATTAAAACAAAAAACCTCGCACTTTGGCGAGGGTTTGATTAAAAGAATAAGTAATAAATAAAAAAGAGCAATTTGCATTTACAATGAATTACTAACTTATAATCAAACCTCCGACAAAGGTTAAAATTTAAGTTGAATTGTATTCATTGTAAACAATATGCTCTAACTGATTAGATGGTGCTATCGCCACTATGGGCAGACGCTACCTGCAATTGCTCTTAAAAATATAATATGACAATCAAATAAAATATGCAACAACATTTTTATCCACAGGGAAGCGTAGTTTTTACTGGTTTCTATTGCCAAATGATGTCAAGTAGTTTGTTATAGTTTATCTTATTGATAATGTGGCTTCATTAACAAATAAATCATTTTTTTGATGAAAAATTGGTGCATAAAAATAGTTATTATGTTATAATGGTTTTACAATTTAGTTACGCTCAATCTTCCAAAAGAGTGGGCGGAAAATCCTACGCGAATAAACAAGGTCGTCTAACTCGACACTTATTCGCGTAGGTCTATATTCCGTAAGGGTATAGTGTGTTCTCGCAAGAGAGCATAGTCGTTTTGGGCGACCCTTTTTGTTGCCTAAACAATAAAATCCTACGCGAAACAATGAAAACTATTTTATTTAGCAAAATCTATATTTGTATTTGTTGACCACATTTTTTGTGGTTTTTTTATTATTAAAAGAAAGGAGAAAAATGAAAAATTATTGCACAGAATGCACCTCTTATACTGCTAATTCAACCATATGTAGCAGGTGTGGAGGCAAATTGGTAGAAGACCCCACAAAGCTTCCAATGATTATTGGTGGGGTTGTTATATTGCTTGTTATTGGATATTTCATTTATGGGGCTATATTCAATTCAAAGCCCTCTTATACACCCTCAACAACTTCATCATATAGCAACCAAGTCCAAGCCGATGAGTGGTATATAGGAGGCACATTGCATAAGGCAAAAGTTTCAGAGTGGAAGATTGCCACAGAAAAAAATAAACTGGCAACCTGTTGTGATTTTATATTAAGTATCGATAGCTCAATACCTATGAGCGAATGGAAAACAAGAGCAACAGCCTTAAAAAATTGTATTGATACAGCCACACGAGACATAAACACAGCCGACAATGAAGCGGTTTCAATGATAGCTTCGACTTGTATGGTATTAGGAGGACGCTAAAAAAATTATTTCTATAATAGTTCACCACTATTTTCCCACTATTTAGTGGTTTTAGTGGTAATTTTGCGGTATGTTTTTAGATATTTTTGTGCTATAATACCAAGTATGGCAAGAAAGATATTTGTTGCTTTTGATAGCAATACAAACCTTGGAGCTTATTATGAAATAATGAGCTGTGAAGCATTGTCTGGGTATGATAAAAACCCCTTTTATGACCTTGGTGGTTTATTTACGATAAGAAGTCAAGGAAAAGAGGGAATGAAGAATTGGGTAGAAAAACAGCTCAAGGGCACATCGGTCGTTATTATTTTAAGAAATGACGAAACGGAAAGTTTTGAGTGGATAGGATACACAATCCAAAAGAGTATAGAATATGGCAAGGGATTGTTGCTTATTGATATAAGGGAAGATAGTGGCAATAAGTATGAAATACCCGTTTTAGAGGGTTATAGGGCGTTTAACTGGTATTCTGATAATGGGGTTGAGAATATCGGTAAATGGGTTGAAGAAGAAGCAGAGAAGAGAAAAAAGAGATAAATAAAACAATTATGTTAGAGATAAAACCTTTTTCGGACAATATAATGTTTTTTGATACAGAGTTTTCATCTCTCAACCCTTATGATGGTGAGATTATTTCTGTTGGAATGGTAAAGCCAAACGGAGAGGAGCTTTATTTAGAACTGGAATTTGATTCAAATGTATGCAATGACTTTGTAAAAGCAAATGTTATCCCAAAACTTCAAGGAAATCCTATAAGCAGAGAAGAAGCTAAAAAGAAAATCAAAGAATTTGTCGGAGGCAATAAACCCTATATGGTTGCTTATATAAACCAATTTGATGATGTTTATTGGCATAAGTTATTTGCAGGAGAAGAAAATCCTTTTTACTGGGTTCCAGTAGATTTTTCATCGCTTCTGTTCTTCCACAACATTGACCCCGAAAAATACCTTAAAGAACAAGGAGAAATGTTAGATATTGAAATAAAAGATACAAATCAACACAATGCTTTGTATGACGCTAAACTTTTGAAGGAAAGTTATTATAAATTGATAGAAAAATTAAACAATGCGGAGAAATAATTTTATGAATAACCAAAACTTTTTTCAAATCAGTGCTGACTTTGATTTAAAATCTAAACCAGAATGGATAGATTCTTTTCGGTTAAAATATGATTTGCCCTATGATTATCATATTACTTTTAAAACAACTACCAATTTCAACGATGAAGATTTTGAAAATCTAAACATTGGACTCAAGGAGGTATTAGAAAAGTATAAACCCTTTGTAGTTATTTTTGATGAACTATTTATAGCTCCTGCACCATCAGGTTGGTGCATAATGATTAAGGCAAAACATAATGAAGATTTGTTTAAACTTCAAAAAGAAATTGTTGAAAGATTTTCAAAATTTGGAACTCACCCCTCAAAACAGAAAGAAGAATTTGAAAAAAACTTTGACCCACACATTACAATAGCAAGACATCTATCTGACGAACAACTTGAACAGGCAAAAGGTGAGTTAAAAGATGATTTGACCTGTGAAGCTCTAATTGACAGCACAACACTGACAACTACAAAAGGGGATACATTTGAAGAATGGAGCAAACCAGAGAACAGAAAGTTTTATAAGTTTAATAAATAAAAGTATGATAATTGAGAAAAAGATTTTAACAGAGTATTTTGAGCTGATTTTAAAGGGGGAGAAAAGTTATGATTGGCGTTTAGCGGATTTTGATGTGAATAGTGGCGACACTTTGGTTTTAAAAGAGTGGAACCCAGAAATCAATTCTTATACTGGGCGAGAAATTAAAAAGATAGTTGGATATGTTGGCAAAGTTACCAAAGAATACCTTGATACATTTTCAAAAGAAGATATTGAGAAATATGGCTTTCAGATAATATCGTTTAAATAAATTTATGATTAAGGCAATTACATTCGATTTAGATGGTGTTTATTTTATAAACGGCAAGGAGAATTTTGTAAAAAACCTTGTTAAATTAGGTGTATCCGAAGATGAAGCTCGGAGGGTGTTTCTCAAGAGCGATAAAATGAATAAGGAATACAAAAGAGGATTGATTGATGATAATGGGTTTTGGTCTTGGGCAATCAAGGAATGGGGTTTGAATTTAAGCGTTCAAGAAATATCAGACCTTCTTATATCAGGATATGAATTAAATAAAACCATAGTGCATTATGTGCACAAATCCAAACTAAAGGGGTATAAGAACTGTATTTGCACAAACAACTTCCCAGCACGCATTGAGGGGCTTAAAAACCGCTTTCATTTCATCGATAACTTTGATGTTAAGGTTCTTTCTTATGAAGTTGGAGAATTAAAGCCAAATCCTATAATGTTTGAAGAACTTATAAGGCAATCTGGTGTGAAACCTGAAGAGATAGCTTATGCAGACGATAGCGAGGCGAATGTTGAAGAAGCCAAAAAGTTAGGAATAAACGCTTTCTTTTATGAGAATAACGAGCAGTTTATATCTGAATTAAATAAAATGGGAGCGGAATTATAAAAGTTAATAATATAAATAAAAATATCACTATGAAAAAAATCCTTTTTCCATTCAGAAGAAAAGATAGAAAAATGAGCAAATACTGGTGGCATAGATTGTCTATTATTGCTTTTATAATTGCAGTTGTTGTTATTCCAATATCTATTTTTGTATCTACTACAAATTCGGAAGACAGAAACATTCAAGATTGTATGTCGTTAAATTACAAGGTAATCTATCAAGACCAGTTTTATAGTGTAACAAATCGAGAAATGAAGTTGGAACAAAATAAATCATCTTATAATGATGTTTCTTATAAGGCGGAGATGGATAAATTAAAACAAGAGAATGATGATATATACAAGGCAATGTATAAGGGCGGGAATGAGTGCGATGCTCGATATAGTAACCGCCAACAAAATCTTGCCATTCTAATAATATCATTCATTGCGACATTTTATCTGTTACAGCTGATTTATTATAAGATATTCCTTTATATTGTTTTGGGAGAAGATAAATCAGAAATAAAGGCAAAAGAATAAAAAATAGTTATAATGAACCGACCAAAATTAGAGGACTTTAATTTAAGTGAAGCAGACTTTTCTTTAATAGAAAAAACAAAGAAAGACAATGCTTTTATTGATAAAGAAATAAAATGGCTCTATTTTGGTTTGTTCCTATCGATTTATTTTATATATCAAATTTTTACCAAACAAAAGTTTATTATTGGCGATTTTATTGCATACTTCTTTGTTTACCTATACTTTGGCGGGATTGTGGCTGGTATAATTGCTGGAGCTATTGGAGGGTGGTTTATAGGACTATTTCAACATAAAATCCCAAAAGAAAAGGAACTCAAAGAATATCAAGACGCTCTATTGAAATATACAAAAGAGGTTGTAGATGGAAAAATAGAGCACTCATTAAAACTAAAGGAAAAGATATTCAATAAAAGGATTTCTGATAAAAACAGAGATGATTTATTGGCTTTCCAAGAGTCGTTACAGGATATTAAAACACTTTATAATTATATGGACTGGAGACAACGAGAGTCCTATAAAGAGCTTGAAAGTTATCTTTTATCAAGATTGGTATCGTCTTCATATCCAAGTTTAAGAAGTGGGTCAGCGAACAACAGAAGAAGCGATGCGAATAAATCCGAGAGCATTATCAATGTAAAAGGCGAAGATGAATATCTGGATAAGCTTGAAAATGTTGGTAACAATACAGATAAAATAACCGTTGATGAGTCAGAAAATATTTCTGGAGAAAATAGTGAGGAAGAGGGAGAATATCAACGAAATTTTGAAGGCAGAAAGGTGGATTTTGAAGAACTTAACAAAGAGAATGCCTCTTTAGGATTGAAGGGAGAGAAGGCAATAATTGAGTATGAAAAAGAGATATTAACTCGATTTGGTAGGGCTGATTTGGCAGAACAAGTTAGGCATATTGCAGAGGACGAAGGTGCTGGCACTGGTTATGATGTTTTATCATTTGATATTGAAGGAAACCAAAAAAAGATTGAAGTAAAAACAACAAAAAGGAACAAACAAACACCGTTTATTCTTTCGGAAAATGAAGTTGCATTTATGCAATCTGAATTAGAAAACTGTTATCTTTATAGATTGTTTAATTTTGATGATAAGAAAGGGACGGGAGAGCTCGATATTGCAAAGGGTTATGAGGCAATTATGGCAAAATATAACCTTAAACCATCGCAATATAAGGTTAGAATAAAATAAGTTATAACAAAGGGTAATTATTAGAAATGGCAAAATATACTGAAGAGGAGCTTGAACAAATTCTTGAAGCTAGGTCTGAGTCCGCAAATCTTGATTTCAAGAGAGCTTTTAATTGGGATAATGACAAAGAATGCAAGTTGGAGGTTGTTAAAGATATTTTATCAATGGCAAATACGAAAAATGGAGGCAGGGTTATTGTTGGGGTTGAGGATAATGGAGATGTTGCAGGTGTTTCTGATGAGGATATAAAATCTTTTGACCAAACAAATCTTCATAATTTTCTACATAAGTATACAGACCCTAAATTTACTGTTAATGTGGACAGACCATTATATAAAGAAAAGAGCATTGTTATAATAGGTATACCCGAATTTGATGAAGAGCCAATTTTATGTAGAGAAAATGCTAGTAATTCTTCTGGAAAACAGATACTGAAAGAAGGAGGGCTTTATATCAGAACAAATAAGGGCTCAAGTGAACTGATACCATCATCAAGTGAAATGCGAGAACTTCTTTCTAGGGCGATAATGAAAAAAAGTGATTATTTATTAAATCAAATTGAAAGATTGTTAACTGGTAGACCGTCAAAAAAAGAAAAAGATATTACCCAGTCTGAAGAAAAAGAAGATTTTGCAATCAAAGAAAGTATAAAGGAAGCGAGGGGAGATAACTATGACGCTGAACTTCAAAAAGCCGAAGAGTATATTGAGAAAGAGATAGGAGATGAGTTGGTCAGGAGAGGCTATTGGGAGATAGTGGTTAAGCCAAAAAGATACAAAAAAGATTTCATATCAGATGTAGTTGTTTTAAGAAAAGATATTGAGGAGCAGAGGGTTCAATTAAGGGGGTGGGATTTTCCTCATATTGATAGAGATGATTTTGTTAATGCTAACGGTGGGGTTCAATCTTGGACTAAATTTTTGCCCAAACACGTTTCTGCTTTTCGTTTTTATCAAAGTGGTCTTTTTGTTTACAAGAATTCCTTTTGGGAAGATGGCAGAGAGGGCGATGATATTGATAAGGTATTAAAAGAGTTTAGTTTTATTGGTGCTATTTATTCAATGACAGAAATTTTTCTATTTATCAAGCAATTTTATATTGATAAAATTAAATATGATGATGAACTTGATATTAAAATAATCTTACACAAAACAGACGGTAGAGAACTTAAATCATATGAACCAATGGTTATTTGGTTCGGGGGTTATACTTCTCGTGAGCCAACAATTATTTTAGAAGATACTATATCTGCTATAAAAATACAATCTTCTTGGAAAGAAATAGCTAACGATTTTTGTATGAAAATGTTTCATATCTTTAATTGGAATGATGTTAGTTTTCAAATAATCGAGAAATGGCAAGACAAACTATTAAATAGGGAATTTTAAGTATGAGTGATAAGAAAATAATAATCTCTAATTGCCAAAAACTCCTCTCCGCTTATAAATCAGGATTGCTTGGTCAAACTGTAATGCCAGAGGACTCAAGCCCTGATTTTTCGTCTTTGGATAAAGAAATAAGGTTAGTATATTTTACTTTGCCAATGGCTCTAAACTATCAAAGAGATAGCTATAAACTCTGGCAATCTGCTCTAAAAACTTTTAATGACCCTGAAACAAAATCAGTTTTTGATATTGAGAAGGTTTCCAAAATGAGCTCGGAGGAATTGAGAGAAAAGCTTTTGAAATACAAATTAGCACTTCAACCAAACAAGCACATCAACACTTGGCAAACAATCTCAAAAACCGTTTATGATAATTGGGGTTCATTTTCTAATTTGATTGATAGTTTAGATAATGACTTTCTCAAAATAAAAGACGCTTTTCAGCGAGAGCATAAGAAGGGGTTTCCTTACATTTCAGGGACAAAGATATTCAACTATTGGAGCTTTATTCTAAAGACCTATGGTAAAATAGACCTTAAAAACGCTCAATACATAGATATTGCTCCCGATACTCATATAACTAAATGCTCTGCAATTCTCGGTGTTATAACAGAACAGGAAGCAGAGAAACTAACCAAAGAACAAATATCGGAAAGGTGGAGAGAGCTTTTGAATGGCTCTAGTATAAATCCAATAGATATGCACCCTCCGCTATGGTTTTGGAGTAGAAATGGGTTTATTTATAAACTAAAATAAGGATATGGAAGGTAAAATTACTGATAAGATTATAGATAAGCTTATAGGGAATCAAGACCCGATTAAAAGCAATCCCGCACTGTTTTTGGTTCCAGTGGCTATTATAGTGTTCAGTTATAGTTTTTTAGATAAATACTTTAGATTTTATGTGCACACAATTAGCTCAACATTTTTAATTTGCACTTTATTTATATTTATTTGGGTATTTTATTGGTTTTGGGTTAATCGTTGGATAAGGAATAAAAAGAATAAAATAGGCATAGTATTATGTATTGATACTGAAAACGATAAACAGCGTCAGCGTTTAGAAAAAGATTTGGCTAAACAAATAAAACTATTGGTTAGCAAAAATGGAATGTCTTCTTTGATAAATGTAATTTTATTAGACCAAAAGAAATCAAAGATATTATGTAAAATACTTGATGATTTTGCGACTAAAATTAGAGAGTTCGAAAAAGAAGGGATAATAAGTAAAAAAACTCCTAAAGAGTTGCGTATCTGGCATAAAATAAGTAGAAGGATTAGAGGGCACTTTTATGTTTGGGGCAGTATTGTTGAGAGAGGAGGCAAAGATAATAAATACATTTTAGAGCTCAATTCTTTGGTGCGTCATATAGAATTGCCGAAAGAGATAACAGACGAAATTAAAAATGAATTTTCTAAATCTTGGCATAGAAATAGAATTTTCCCAGAAAGCTTCGAATTTGAGAATTTTCAAGTTTCAGCCGAAGCAATCTTGTTATCTGCGAAGTATATGCTGGGTATTGTTGCATTTATTTCGGGGGACTTTGGACTATCCTTAAAAATTCACGAAGATTTACTTTGTAATGATAGCCAAAAAATAAATCAGCTTTTCCCTAAACCAAAAGAAGCTTTAGATACCCTTACCCATCTTCTTGCCGAAGAAAATTTATTCATTGCTAAAGTTAGTTATTATTCTGGTGCACCTCTTGATGAAACAAATAAGTATCTAAATGAATCATTAAAACATCTTCCACGCAATTATGGGTATTATATTATGAAATCCCTAATGCAATTCAAACAAGACAGGGACACACAAAAGTCGTTATCCTATGTATATAAGGCAAAGGAATTTTCTGGAAACAATTATGTTTGGTTATATGATGAAGCTTTTTTGCTTATGTATGCTGGTAAATATGATAGGGCGATTGAAAAGTATAGAAAAATTTCCAAATTAACCTTCCAATTTGAAGAAAATACATTAAAGGAGGTATTTGCTTTTATAAATCATTTATTAAAGGAAGAACCAGATAAAATTCAGTTTCATTTTGTATTGGGTTACCTTGAATTTAAAAAGAATGAAAATCTTCCAGAAGCATTAAAACATTTTGAAAAATTTATAGAAGAAGTTGATAAAGTAAGCAATAAGAATGATTTTTCAGTGTTTATGCCAAAGGCTTATAGTTATAAAGGAGAAATAGAGCATATAATGGGAATACATAATTAAGTGATTTATGTGGCGTTTATGTTGAATTACTGACTTATTTATGCTAAAATATCTATAATATCAATTTAAAAATAAATCTATGAAGAATAAAAAACTTTTCAAAAAGATTTTGGTAATCGCTCTTGCGGTTGTTATTTTGGGTGGGGTTGCTGGTGGTATTTACTACTTTAAACATAAAAACATAAAAGAGCAAAAGACAACAAACGCAAATACGACAACTAACAAACAAGAAACTAAAATTGATATTACAAACTGGCAGACATATACAAATAATGATTGGGGAGTTAAGTTTAAATATCCACCAGAATTTGGCGAAGTAAATATGAAATTGCTTAAAGCTGGTGACGAAAAAGTAAGGATATTAGCAGGTTCAGTTTGGGAGGGTGGTTTTGCTGATAAACAAAACCCTAACAACCTTAGTATTTTATTTGAATCACGCAGTAATGATTTTAAGCCGTGGGCAAGAGGCGGTAGCTTTTTTGACATTCAGTCCTTTGACACAAAAAATGATACTACAATAAAACCATTTAAGATTATTGATAATGATAAATTAAATGCGGTTATTCTTGATGAAAATAGTATTCCTAAAGAAGATTTTATGAACCAACCGCCTTGTAATAGAGGAGCTATTGTCAAGCTAAAAAACCCAAATTTTCAAGGATTAAATATCTCTTTAATGGATTGTAGTATTTCAAAAGAAACTTTTGATGCGATGGTGGAAAGCATAGAAACCTTTAAACCAGTTGTTCAAAATGATTTATCTGGGGTGCTAATCACAATTAAGAATGGAGATGAGGTTAAATCAGGCACTATGCACCGAACAAAGGTTTATGTAATGGCATATTATGGTAGCGGAACACAGAATGCGATATACACTTTTAATGACCAAGCAACAGAGAAACAAGAGATGGAAGAAGTAAGATTTCTAAACTTTGACAAAGAAAACAAAAAAATACTCATCTACTATAAAAAATGGCACGATATTTGCAAAACTGGCACCCCAGAGAATTGTAATTTATGGGACTATCCTAAATGGTTAGAAAATGGGATTTTTAATATAAATCTGGTTACGGGGACTTTAGAAAAGGTATTTGATTTTCAGAATAGCTCTTACAGCCCTCAAAGTGTTGTTTATAGCGGAGAAAGTAAAATAGTTGAGTTCTCCGAACTAAGTGAGAATAAGGATTCCATTAACATTTATAAGATAAATAAGGACGGAACAGTCGGTAAGGTTATTCCGACAATAAATAGCACTGACAAGAATTGGAATTTGGTTTATCTTGTGCCCTTTGTTTCAGTTGAGATTATGAATGGCGGAAACGATTTGTGCTTCAGGTCAGACGGCACCGAAGGTAGTAAAGAGTGGAAATATGATTTTGAAGGCGGAGCCAGTGGTATCTATTCAGCTAAATGCACAAAGGACAATCAAGACAATATAAACTTTAATGGGAATGCAATTATAGGCATAGAAAAGCAAGAAATTGAGTTGGGAAAATTATAGTTATCTATTATCTAAAAAATATAGTATAGTTTATACATAATTAAATGTCGGCAGGGGAGTGCCAGAGTTGAGAAGCTCTCGGAAGTATGTTCCCACTCTTTCCACCAGTCCCTGTTTCGAAAAGTAATAATTTTTTATGAAATTTATCAAAGACATATTGCTAATTGATTTCGAAGTCGACATAGGCGATATCAAGGTTGCTGAACCAACGCAGATAGGCGCGATACTTTTGGATAAAGAAACCTTAGAAGAAAAAGACAGTTTCGTATCCTATATCGCGGCAGACTTGAATGGAACAATAGGCAAGAAGTCTGGGATTACGCAAGAGATTTTAACCGGCGCTCCGACGCAAGCCGAGGTAGGAAAAATGATATTTGAAAAGTTTGGTACCGATATCCTCCTGGGTTCTTGGGTGGCGGGTTTGGATAGAGCAATGTTTCGTAAAATCATGACCAGTGCCGGCATTGACATCGAACAATATGATTATCACACGGTTGATCTTTGGCCGGCGGCGTATATTTACCTTCTCAAAAAAGGGTATGATGGCGCTATTAATTCCGAGGCAATGTTTCAAGAATTAGGCATGCCACCAAGGGATAAACACAATGCATTGGAAGATTGCCGACTTGCCGCCGAAGTTTTGAGGAAAATAATACGGGATTAGCAAAAAAACCTAGAAATTCTAGGTTTTTTTGCTGTTATGCTTGGATTTTTATGATATAATAAATTTAAGTATTTACAATTAAAGCAAAAATATGTCAGAAGACCTCATCTTAAATTCACCAAACAAGGATTTTGAAAGCATCAAAAGAATTGATGAAGATAATGTGGAATATTGGTCTGCGCGAGAACTCATGCCATTGCTTGGTTATATAAAATGGCAAAAATTTACAGAAGCGATAGAAAGAGCAAAGGAATCTTGTATGGTAAGCGGTCAAGATATCCACAACCATTTTACCGGCGCCGGTAAAATGGTTGAAATTGGTTCAGATGCCGAAAGAAATATTGAAGATTATAAATTAGACAGATACGCCTGTTATCTAATAGCGCAAAACGGTGATCCCAGAAAAAAAGAAATAGCTCTAGCTCAAACTTATTTTGCAATCCAAACAAGGAAGCAAGAAATTTTTCAGCAACTCTCCGAGGTCGATAAAAGGCTTTTTATCAGAGGGGAAGTATCGGAAGAAAATAAAAAATTATTTAGCACTGCGAAAAGAGCTGGAGTATCAAACTTTGGATCGTTTAATGATGCGGGATATCAAGGGCTCTATGGTATGCGGTTGTCTCAAGTAGAGAACAAGAAAGGTGTCAAAAAAGGTGAGCTTTTAGACAGAGCGGGAACGACAGAATTGGCAGCAAATCTTTTTCGTATTACCCAAACAGAAGAAAAAATAGTTAATGAGAATATCAAAGGCGATTTCAGCGCTTCGAAAGCGCATTTTATGGTTGGGGGCAAAGTTCGTCAAACAATAAAGGATATCGGCGGTACACTACCCGAGAATTTGCCAACTGAAAAACATATCAAGGAATTAAAAATTAAAAAGAAAAAACTTTTGAAAAGTGATAGGGAATAATTATCTATAAATGAAACTAAAAAAGACGGTTTACATTTTATCTTTACCCATCCGAAGACTTTACTGGTTTATTTTTCGAACCAAAACTTTTGGTGTAAAATGCATGATTGAATGTAACGGAAAGTATTTTTTGGTAAAAAATTCTTATGGTGGAAATAGTTGGACTTTTCCGGGTGGGGGAATAAAAAGAGGGGAATCGCCAGAAAGTGCAGTTCGCCGTGAAGTAAAAGAGGAAACTGGAATCACACTTGGCAATGTCGAAAAAATAGGGGAGTATCAAAGCGAATTGGAATATAAAAAAGATACCGTCTATTGCTACCATGCAAAGGTATCTGATCCGACTTTTGTTATAGATACAAATGAGATTTCTGAAGCAGGATGGTTTGAGTCAGATAAAATTCCGGAACCTAGTTCATCGGCGGTGCTGAAGGTGTTGGAAATGATTAAAAAATGATATAATACCCATATGATTGAAAAATTAAAGAATAAGATAAGAAGCCAAGCAAACGAACAAAAACTTTCTTTTTGGTTTGTTCGTCATGGAGAAAGCGAAGGCAATGCATTGGATGACGCTTGCCCGATTATGCATGATACTCCTCTTACCAAACTTGGAATAAAACAGGCTAAAGAAATAGGGGAATATCTGAAAAAAAATTCTATCCGCATCACTCACATATATTCTGCTCCAAAGAGTCGAGCGCACCAGACAGCAAAGATTATAGCTTCGTCACTTGGTTTGCCTGTTATCATTAAGAATGGTTTAAATGAGCGCAACTGGGGGATCTGGTGTAATTTGAGATGGCAAGAAGCATCTGATCGTCTTGAGAAATTACCGATAGAGGATCGTTATACATTTATTCCTGAAGGAGGAGAGTCATGGGAGCAAATGGAAAAGCGGCTTTTTGCTACGCTCGAAGAAATCGCTGATGAAAGCGTCGGAGGAGAAAATATTTTGATAGTAACTCATCGCGGATGTTTGAGAGCGATTATGCCAAAACTGGCCAAAGCTGGCATCGAAAAACACAAAGAATTCTCCGTCGTCACCGGCTCGCTTTCCAAGTTCTCTTTTGAGAAAGATGAGTTTGATTTTGTAGGATTAATTCCAAAAGATGAATAAGCCAAAAGAATGGGAGCAAGAAGTCAGAGATGTTTTTGAAAAAATAAAATCTCATAAAGAGCCATATTCTGTTAATGTCAATGGAGTTGAGGTTTATATTTTTCCAGATGTGTTTTCTCCTGCGTATTTTACCGATAGCACATGGTTTGCTGAAACCATTCCGGAAATTGTGGGACAGCATAGTTTTTTGGAAATTGGAACCGGCACCGGAATCATCGCTTTATTCGTTGCACTAAATGGGGGACAAGTTTCAATGACAGATATAAATCCGAGTGCTATCGAAAACGCAAAATATAACCTTGAAAAACATGGCATTAGTGCAAAGACATATTTAGGCGACATGTATGAGCCACTGCCGAAGGATGAAAAATTTCAATTTATTTTTTGGAACCACCCATTTAATCGGGGAGATAATCCAAATGAAGAAGTTTTATTAAAGTCTGGATTTGATTTTCAATATATGAGCCTTGAAAAGTATATTTCCGAAGCGCATCAACATCTTGAGGCTGATGGAAGGCTTTTGCTGGGAACGGGTGGTTTTACTTTTCCAGAAATAAAAAAGATTGCCGATAAATTTGGATACAAAATGGAACTTTTGAGAGATATAGGGATTCCTTTGGCTGAAAACAGCACCATTCACAATGAATATAGGATTTATGAATTTGTGAAATAATTTTTCTATAAGATTTTGAGCAGTTTTTAGGGGAATTAAAGAACTTAGGAGTAGAGTTATAAAAGATAAGATTTATGGAAATAAATATAAATAAATTGGTTGCTGCACAGTCGATGTTCTCAGTTTCGTTGGCAACACCCAGTTTCCTTTTGCAAAAAGCAGAAAGAGAACTTAGGGGGTCGTTAGTCATTAAAGATTTGATAGAATTTTATTATAACTTAATAAACTTTTCTATAACGTTAGCACATTTGGAAGATTGGCATTGGCATTTTTATTTGGAAAACAATTCGGATTGGGCAGGGAAGAAACAAATTGATTTAAGGGAGTTTATCAGGAAACAATGCGCGGAAGTCGTGTGTTTTATAGATATTGCAAATACAATTAAGCACGCAGACAGGAAGTGGCCAAATTATTTAGTACGAGAAATACGTTTATTACAATATGTAGGTGAAGACCTCAAAAGAATAGACAGCAAGTTTAAAGAAAATGGTTTTTCTGCCTATACGGTTGATATAAAAAAAGATGAGATCTTTTTCTTACCAGTAATTAAAATGCAGGATGGTAATTTCTATTTTTTTAAGTTAGTCGCAGAAAAGGCACTTCAATGGTGGAGAGACTTTGATGTAAACAAGATTAGGTCAATATAGTAATAAAATATTAATTTTATGTCCACTGCCAAAACTAAAATCAATATCAATTTCATTGGAAATTTTTTGAAGAAAAACTTTTCTCCGGATATTAACACTTTGGAATTTGTTAGTGGGGGAGAGGTTTCGCAAGCTTTTTCTTTCATCTCTGATGGCAAAGAACTTATAATTCGCGCCAATCCTACTGTGCTCGGATTTGAAAAAGATAAATATGCTCGTGAACATTTTAATTCTGATCTTATTCCGGTTCCAAAAACAATTTCCGCTGGAAAATTAAATAACACTCTCTACTATTCCATAACCGAAAAGGCAAAGGGAAAAGCGCTGGATAAAATTCCCAGAAATGAGCTTCAGGTGCTAATTCCAGAAATGCTAAAAACTATGGACGCGATTCATGCGATTGATATTCGCGCTACGACCGGATTTGGAGATTGGGATGAGAATGGGAAAGGCGAGAACGCGAGCTGGAACGAATACCTTATTAAAATTATCGATGAATTCAAACCGAGTCATCCAAAGTTTGATTCAAAAAAAGATATTTTAGAAATGGATGTGACTAAAAAATTGGTTGAGCGATATAAAGAGTTATTACAATATTGTCCGGAGGATAGATATTTAGTGCATGGCGATTTTGGATTTGCCAATGGGATGACGGCCGAAGGAAAAATCACAGGAGTTTTTGATTGGGAGATGAGCTGTTATGGCGATTTTCTACACGACATTGCATGGCTTAATTTTTGGGAGCCGGAAATATTCAATTTGGATTTATTTATAAAACATTATCAGGAAAAGGGGATTACAGTTTCAAATTTTCAAGAGAGAATTTTGTGTTACAAGCTTCATCACGGCTTGGGATCATTGAGTTGGTATGCCGGCTCGGATCAAAGAGAAAAATATAAAGAAACTCAAGAGTATTGTTTGAAATTGTTAAACTAAAATAAAACTATGCAAATTCGTAATTATAAAAAATCAGACGAGAAGGCGGTGTTTGGGCTTTGGAATTCAAATCTCAAAGACAAGTGGCCGATTGATCGGGTGATATTTTTCTCAATCATAAACTCTTCAAAAAAAGTCAAGAATGTTGTTCTCGAAGATGGAAAAAAGATATTGGGATTTATTTCATTGGATACCGCCAAGAAAGATAAGGGATCGATAAAATTGATTTTGATAGATAAAAAATACCAGCGAAAAGGACTGGGTAAGTTGTTGATGGATTTTGGCTTAGCATATCTGAAAAACGCTGGGGTAAAAACCGTTTTTCTCGGTTCCGGTGGCAGTTCTTATTTCTGGCCGGGAATCCCGGAGAATTTGCCAAACGCGATTTTGTTTTTTAAGTCCTTTAAGTTTAACTATCACGGAAAAGATGTTGATCTAGTGGGTGAATTGAAAAAGTTTTCATTACCAAAAAAGATTTCAAATTTTGAAATAGATCTTTTAAAAAAGGAAGACATTGAGCAGTTATTAAAATTTGAAAAGAAAAATTTTCCATATTGGCTGGAACATTTTGAATTTGAGATCAAACGGGGTGATTTGAAGAATATTTTAATTGCAAAAAGTGCATCAAATAAAATTATAGGATCGATACTATTATTTGGGCCCTATATCGGAAAACCTAGAACCGATTTTAAATGGAGAAAAATTTTTAGCAACAAGATGGGTGGGACAGGTGCACTGGGCGTGGATAGAAAAATGAGAGGAAGGGGAGTCGGGAAAGCAATCGTAATTAAAGCAATTGAGATTTTGGAAAAGCGCGGAGTCAAAAAAATCTATGGTGGTTGGGTGGATCTAGATTTCTTGATACGGTGGTATTTGAAAATAGGATATAAAAATTGGATGAGTTATCAAATGGCGAAGAAAAAAATATAAACAAGAATAACTCAAATTAAAAAATCCCGATTGCTCGGGATTTTTTCTAGTTCACAATCATGACCGCCGTACCAACCGGTGCCCAATCGTAAACCTGTTTTGCCGGACCGATGCCGAGCCGTACACAGCCGTGGGAAACTTTTTGTCCCAGATGGTTGGCGCCTTCGGTGACTGTCCCCCAAGAGTATTTCCAATAGGGCAATTCATGAATGCCATAAGCTTCGTTTGGCGTGAAAGCCATCCACCAATTCATATATAAATCATATGCGGCGGAATAGGCAACCGTTCTTTTTTTCTCAACTTTGAAATTGCCGGTCGGAGTGGGGAGTTGCGGCAATCCGGAAGAAATAGTAAAGTCGCAAACAATCGTGTCTCCCTCATAACATTTTAAATTCTGCTGGCTAATTGTAATTAAAATCTTTTTGACCCCGATTTTATTAAAAACAGGCAGAACTGCTTCATCTTCGCCGGGATTTTTAACGATTATTTTCCAATAAATTCCCGCGTCATTTAACCACTCTTCGCCATCAATAACCGGCTGGAAATATTCATAATAAACACCGCTTTTTTCGGGAGCTTTAATTGCAAAATTAAAACGAACAAAATAACCGGGGTCGACAACATCTTGGTTTATCCCAATTCGATTATCGGAAAGCCAGGAAGAATCAGTAAAAACGCTGGCTCGATCTTGAGCATGAGAAGTTCCCAGATGGAATGTTTCTTTTTCCCAAGGGATAGTTCCGGTATTTTTCAATTCAAGCCAAAGATTTTCGCTTTGACCGGGCGCAAGAATTAACAAGCTATTGCTCTGGCTGGAATATGAAAAATTATTAACCGGTTTTGCCAAACCGGATATATTAACACTTTGAATCCCATATCCTTCCGGCGCTTGATTTAGTTGGCTTCTGACAAATTGATTGAAAGAAGCCGCTTCCGTTCCGATTTTTAACGCGGAAAGAACCGCAAAAAGAGAGCAGGCGAGAAAGAATGCCAGAATGAAAAAATGAAGCCTTTTTTTGCTTTTTCTTTGCATGGTTTCTTTATAGATTAATACGCGGGTCAATGCAAGAGTCTTTTGAAATAGGGTATTGTATCACAGATTAGCCAATTTATCAGGACTTTCTTTTTTTGGAGTTTTTACAAAACAATCCCTTATTTTATCTCTTGTGATATTTTTTAAATGGTTTAAAATAAATACTAAATATGAAGGTTTTCAAGAAACGATTTTTTAGTTGTGGAAAAGTATTAATAATTTAGATAAAGAGGGCTTTATGGCAAAACTAAAATGTAAAAAATGTGGACACAAATATATAGAATTTGGAAAATGGACAGATAAATTTTGCAAGAAATGCGGTAACAAATTGCCAGAGATCATACTTCCACCAAGATGTAGTAATTGTGATAAATTAATCGATGAGGAAAGCATTTTTTGTGCTAGTTGTGGTAAAAAGATAACAGATAAGAAACAAAAAAATGGAAAATAAAAAAGAAAAACAATTTAGTGTCATGGACGATGAAAAATTCGTTGATTTTTTTACTGAAAAATTTGGTAAAATAGATGAAAGATTTGATGGTATTGATAATGAAATTAAGGGTCTTAAAGAGGACAATAAAGGGATCAGTGATGAAGTTAAAGGAATAAATCAGAAGATCGATGGTTTGGGTGAAAGATTAGAATTTTTGATTAATACCAGCAAGAGACAGTTTGATGATATTTGTGAGAGATTAGATTTTGTGGAAAAGAAACTCGACAGTATGGGTACCATGGAAAAAGCGATTTTATCCGAAATCAAAGCCATAAAAGACAAGATGGAAACCAAAATTAATCATGAGGAATATTTGAATTTAGAAAAAAGAGTCGTTAAATTAGAAAAATTAGTTTTTGCAAAATAGAAATTTATAATATCTAAAATAAAAAACACAAATGGCAAACTTTTTGGTCAGCAAATATAAATTGAAAATGTTCGCGTATCGCGTAAGGGGTCTCGCGCGAGAAATTATCGGGAAAAGAGGGGAGCGAAAAAGAGCCCGCATCTTTAGTGCTTTTGCCATTCTGGCAATTGTTATTTTGATTGCTTCTATTTCAGTTTATGGGTTGGGCTTAAAGAGTACAGCAGAAGGAGGAACTCAAATATCTGCAGCGACTTCATTAACTTACGATGGAGTTTCTATTCATGCGAAAGCGGCTAGGATAATTGGCGGCGTTTCAGATTATTCAGCGACGGCAAAAAAGGGCGCGAATGATACTATCCGATTCACTTTAACTGTGTCAAATGCTAATACTGCTACGCCTACCACTTCTACCGATGTTAAATTTACTTTGCCATCAGGATTTACCTTTTTGAATATGGTAACCACACCTGCCGGTTTACCGGCCAAAACCGGACCGGATACCAATGGCGTAATTTTGTGGTCAGGATACAATGCGCCGGTAGGGGAAAGCACGATTGTTTTTGATACCAAAGCACCATAGGATAAGTAGTAAGTAGTAGGTAGTAAGTGAATAAGTGGGTAAGCAGAGGGTTAGAACTTAACAAATTAGAAGGGGGTACAAGATGGCAAAATGTAAAAAATGTGAAAATTATTGTTTTTCTGGTAGCAAGTTTTGTACCAATTGTGGCACTAAGGCGCCGGATGATATTGAAATGAGATGTCCGAATTGCAACAGGTTGATTTTTGAAGATTATTTATTCTGTGAAAATTGTGGCAAAAAAGTGAACAAGAAGAAATTAAAGAAAATAGTAATAAAAAAATAAAAATGGAAGAAAATAATAAAGTTTCTTCAATGACGAAAGATGAATTAAAAGATCTATTAATGGAGACATTGGCTGAATTTAATGTTAATAAATTTATTCCTGAAAGAGATAAACACTTTGAAGGTGTGGCGAAGCCTTTTATAAGTCAAGAAATCAAAACTTCAGAACAAAGGATGATGAATTATACTGACAAACAAACCGGGGTATTAAAAGGAGAATTAGTTTCACCCCTAAAAAAAGAAGACGAAAAATTAGAAAAAGTTACTGAAAAACTTGGGGATAAAAAAGTTTTTAACACTAAAGATGTTGGAGAGATAAAATCAATTAAGGTTTTTGCAAAAGTAGCCTAATTAAACAAATATGCAAAAAAAATACTTTAGAACAATTTTGGCGATAATTTTTCTAACCACTTTGATTTTTGGCGGTGTGAAAATTGCCCGAGCAGCTACTTGCGCGGATGATCCCAATCCTTATCTTTATTATGGCATAGCGGGGATAAGCAAACACGATGCAAACGATTTTCAATACTCTACCGCCGAGGTTTTATTAACCTGCCTGGATGAGTATAAATTGTACGAGGGAGATGGATCAAAATAAAATTACAAATAACAAATTACAAATTTTAAATACAAAAATAGTAAAACAAAAATATGTTTGAGAGATATTTTTGAAGTATTAAAGAGATTATTAGTTCAAGAAGAGACGCCTAAAAAAAGAATAGGATTTTTAAATGATTAAATTTGAAAACAAAAAATCAAAAATCATCCTAACAGCCTTGTCACTGGTGGTTTTAGTTGGATTGGTTTCGGGGGTGGTGTGGACGAAAAAAAGCGGAACAGGAGAGATAGCCAAAGCGGAAAGCGGACAAACACAAATTGGCACACAAATCAGCGCGACAGGAAATTTTAATAAAATCATTTATTACGATGTAGTCAATAATAAGTGGAAAAATTTTAATATTAATGAAACCGGCAGCATCCCAGTTTTTTCTTACGGTTATAGGGTTGGTTATGAAGGAAAGCTTATATATTATGTGGTAAATACCGGTGGCGTTACTGACATCAAAAGGATAGACATAAGCAATTTAAATAATATACCGGCTCCAACTTCATTCACATCAGCCTACAAATCTCTGCCTAATGCTGATCCTTCGAAGATAATAGATGTTAGCTTTAATAAGACAGATGCCGCGGGTTATGGGACAGTTTTTTTTCAAAGTGATGGGTATTGGTATTATATCAATAATGCTGATGTTTGGCAGTCAGGAGCTACCAATTTTGGAAGAATAAATTGCGGTACCAGCACAGTAAAAAAAGCTGCTGTAGGCGCTGGTCTTGAGGTCGCAGCTCTCTGTGATAATGGCCATATCATGACCCATAGTGCAGCGAACGATAAGATTTGGACTGACAAGGGTGTGCCAACGATAAATGTAGTATCATACGGATATCCAAATGCGATTGGAATCTATTTCCAACATATTGCGTTAAGCACTACCGCCGGATATATTTTACACAGCGATCTGAACTATGGACCAGATTATGAAAGCACTTTTAATCAATTAGCTGGTCATTATATTTTTGAAACCTTCACTTATGATGCTAGCGGATACACATTTACAGCAGCACTAAATTCTGCAAAAACAAACATCGGTTTTTTTAAATGGGGAACCCCAAGTATTACGCCAACAGAATCTTATACTGCAAATTGTGAAGTTAGTAAAACATCGAGTTATAATAGTCCAGTAGCGGGGATAAGCAAATTTATTGCATTAGTGAAAGACACTTGCATTCCAAACTGTGGAAATAGCATTATAGAATCTTCCGATGGCGAGCAATGCGATCTTGGCGCTCAAAACGGAGTTACCGGTAGCACTTGTTCGGCTACTTGTCAAACAATAACTGTACCCCCGCCTTCTTCTTGCACCGACTCTTCTCTTACGGGTTATGCTTGGACAGAAAATGCGGGATGGATAGCGATGAAGGGGGCGGGCTATGGGGTTAGTATTGATTCAAGTAATGGAAATTTATCAGGTTTTGCCTGGTCGGAAAACATCGGCTGGATAAATTTTGCACCAATCGGACCTTATCCGGATGAGCCAACCAATGCCGCGAAAATGGATGCGACTGCCGGTACGATATCCGGTTGGGCAAGTATTTTAGTTAACCAGAACGATACAACAACAAAAGGCTGGATTAGAATGAGCGGTACGGGATATGGAGTAAAAGTCGATAAAACCACCGGGATATTATCCGGTTATGCTTGGTCGGAAGATTATGGCTGGATTAATTTCGGAGGGGTTACCTGGGGTTGTATTGCCGAAGGAATTTCCTTCAACGACGGCATCTTGGTCTATACTTCGGCCCAGAGAGAAGGGGCTACCAATGGAGACGCGTCGGTAACTTCCGGAGAAAAGATTGTTTATTCATTAGAACTTACCAATCAAGGCAATGCGGCTAAAGTAGTGAATTTGAAATTCTCCTTGCCTTACGGTTACTCCTTTGACCCGACTACGGCCAATATTACTTGTACGGTTGGAATATCGCCTTGCGGAAATCCGAATTCCCCAATAGGAACCGTCACTGGCAATGGTACAAATAAGCTGCTTTGGAATGGCATTAATGTGCCGGTAGGGGAGAGCAAAATTAGTTTTACATTGAAAGCACCGTAAGAATAGCTTTTAGCTTATAGCTTCATTAGCTTTTAGAAGGGTAAGAAATGAAAAAAATAAAAAACATTTTAAAATTTGAATATCTAGCGGTTGCGGTTTTCATAATCGGTCTGGGAGCGTGGGGAGTAACCGCTTATAACTTTTATAAAATAAAAAAGACCGAGCAAGTGGTTGAATCTAAGCTTCTACCGGTAGGCGGTTCATCCGATACAATGATGCGAACGCAAGCAATTAATGAGGCAATAAAGCAAGGTAAAAATACTTACAGTTTTGAAACCAATCAAGGACCGCCAATGATGGGAGACCCCAAATCCCAAGCACCAAATGACAAATAAATGACAAATTCCAAAATCCAAACAAAAATAAATGTTAAAAAAGAAACTTAAAAATAAAAAAATCTACGCTTTCATAGATAGCCAGAATCTGAATTTAGCCATAAGAGATCAGGGTTGGATTTTGGATTTTGAAAAATTTCATCGGTATTTGAAAGAAAAATACTTAGTTTCAAAAGCCTTTCTTTTTATCGGATATATCGAGGGCAATAACAATCTTTATATTGCTCTTCAGGAAGCCGGCTTTACCTGTATTTTCAAGCCAACCTTAAAATATAAAGATGGGATGACAAAAGGAAATTGTGATGCCGAACTCGTGCTATGGACAATGGTTGAGTATCCAAATTACAATAAAGCTGTTATAGTTACTGGAGACGGAGATTTTTATTGCCTGGTTGATCATTTACTTGAAAAAAACAAACTAGAAGCAGTAATAATACCAAACAGATTAAAGTTTTCCGCCTTATTAAAATTTAAGATATTTCGTCCTTATTTGCGATATATGAATGACTTAGAGAATAAATTGGCATATAAAAAGAAAAGACCCCATGAGGACGAAACCTTATAGGGTTACCTTTCTGTTGGTGATTAAATGCATTTTATCACAGAAAAAACTTTTTGTCAAATGAATTTTCAAAAATAAACTTAATTAAATATAGATATAAATAAAAAGAGAGGAATAAAAGAATGAGAAAATTTAATAAAAAAAGTTTAGCAATTTTTGGAATCGGAGCACTGCTAATAGCCAGCTCGGTTCTGGTTCTGGGTTCTCAAACCAAAAACCAAAAAGCCCAAGCGGCAAGTACGAGTTATAATTATACATGGAATGTAACTATGTGGCACAATGCTGGGTACGCAAATACCCCGGTTCTTAGCGTTGGACCCGCTCAATGGACAGTTTCCGGTAATGTTGGGACTAAAAATATCTTGGAAACATGGACTGTCCCTTATGGTGGATGGATGTCTGGAACAACCAAATGTGCAGGGATTACTTACACTGATGAAACAACTTTTCGTCAACCACAGAGTTCAGGAGGGGATTTTAATAATCAAATAATTTGTTCTACTGGCATTGGCAATGCTGGAAATTATACAACATCCGGTTTGTATCAGATGGGCCCCACTTCATCTAACAATAATACTACTATTGGTCATACCTATAGTTTCCCAACTAAATGGACCGTGACAGGAAAGATTTGTGACGCGACAACACCTCCAACACCTTGTACTTTGCCATAGAAAATTAAATTAAGATAGTTTTAATAATGAAATTAGTAAAAAATAAAAAATTTGCAGGATTGGTTTTAATAGCGATATTGGTCGCGGGAGGTTTTATTGTTGCTGCAAAGATTAACCTTGCTAAAGCTATGGTTCCGCCGGCGGGGAGCATTTGCGCGATCCAGCCGGATCTTTGTACCGGCGTTGCGAACCAACCGCCTGTCGCTGATTTTACCTGGTTACCATTAAATCCGGTTGTGGGGCAGATAATTACTTTTGACGGCTCTGCTTCAAGTGATCCGGACGGGACTATTGCCGCATATTTGTGGGATTCTGATGATGCTATGTATAGTACTAGTATAACCAAAACCCATGCTTTTACTACCGCTGGGACACATCAGGTATTTCTTACAGTAACTGACAACTTAGGGGCATCTACAACCATAGAAAAAGATGTGGTTGTTACAGTTTTGCCGCTAGTTCCGGCTCCACCTCTCCTAAAAGACCTCGGCTATACTACCGCCGAAACTTTGCTTTTTACGCCATCGGCTACCAAAACAATCCGGCAATGGTCGCTCCTCAAAGGTGTGGCGGCGGTAGCAATATCCGGCACCAATAACTGGCAAAAAAGCGCGGCGGAAGTATTATATATAGGAAGTGTCCCGGTGGCTCACATTACCAAAACGGGTGATCATTATCTTGCTCCCGGAGACAGTACGGAATATACAATTCATTTTGATGCAGTAGAAACAAATAGAGCAGACGGTTTGTACAGTGCGGTTGTAACTGACACAATTACCGCCGGTTCACAGATCGGCAAAATCACTATTAATAGTGCTACAATTACGCCAACCTCGATCGATCCTCTTTGCTCCGGCATGCCTATATCAGGTACAACAGGCATTGATAATACCAACGATAATACCAACAAAAAAGTCACATTTATTTTTGCTTCGCCAAATCTTGTAAAGAGGGGATGCAGTTTTGAGTTAAAAGTCGGCATTACACTTGCTGAAGATATCGCTGCCAATACTACTATTACGGATACTGCTCGAATAGAATTGCCGGATGAAGGGGCTAATGCTACAGCCGTGTTTACTACTTTGTCTGTTGGTCCTTTTACTCAAGAAACGGTGGGCGGAGATATTTATTCCAAAGGAAATCTGAACTTTGGGCAGCTTCCAACAGGTCAATACGGCGGCAAATATGTGCTTGGTTCAGGCGGAGATATCCAAACTCTTTCAGAGCAAAACTGGCTTTTGAGCGGATATGGTGTCAGATCGGGTAGTACGGCGGATTTTTCACCGGACGCTTGCACTGTCTCCGGTTCAGTTTGCAAAGCCATGAATGACAACATTGTTAAATTAAAGAGAGGAGCGAATACGACTAAATTATTCAGTGGATCGGTCGCCGGCACTTTTGATCTAAATCCTAACAAAATTCCGGAAGGCGGAGTCTTTTACAAGAGCGGCAATCTGACAATAGGCGGATATACTACCCTAAAAGGTAAAGGAACTATAATAGTAGAAAACGGAAATCTTACTATTAGCGGGGATATGGTTTACGACACCACTACCGGCAAGCCGTCCATTCTTGGCATCATAGTTAAAAATGGCAATGTCATAGTTGATCCGGGGGTTAAGGAAATAGACGCGATATTTTACATTTTTTCTGATAAAACCGCGGGTCAAGTGGGAAGCTTTATAACTAATTCTAACGGTACGGGATCCGATATTCAATTGAAAATCAAAGGCGCGGTTATTGCCAGCGGATATGGTTTTTTTGACGCAACAATACTACCAGCGGGAGCTTGGGTTCGAAAAGACGCTTTTGTTTTAGGCCGAAATTATATTGGTACAATAGCAGGGGATGGTACGCTTATCCCAGCTCCGGCCGAATTATTCCAATATGATTCCCGAATTATTGTGACACCTCCACCGGGATTTGGGGGGAAAATTTTGGGAAATATGTAGGGAATGTTCAATAACCAATATTCAATATTCAATCAATTCTCAATAATCAATATTTAATGGAAAACAATAATAAAGAATTTGATCTTTGCAAGAGAACTATTAACTTTTCAAAAAGTGTAATAGATTTTATAAAAAGTATTCCGGAGAATATAATAACCAAACCAATCATTGGTCAGTTAATTAGATCTACCACTAGTATAGGCGCAAACTATCACGAAGCTACCGAATGTGATTCAAAAAAAGACTTTATTAATAAAATAGCAATAACAAAAAAAGAAACTAAGGAAACGAAATATTGGCTTGAAATAATCTCTCATTCATACCCGAAATGTAAAGAAGAGGCTAGAAATTTATGGAAAGAAGCTCATGAACTAAACCTGATATTTTCGAAATCAATCACAACCTCGAAAGAAAAAAAACTTGATAATTGAAACTTGGAAGTTGATTGAATATTGGTTATTGAACATTGAATATTTTTTTAAAAAAAATCTCTTGCACATAATTTAATTTAATATAAAATGGAAGTATATAAAACAAAAACAAAATGATCGACATAGATGTTTCAAAAATTGTCAGTGAAATCGGCGAGCCGAAAGCTCGTTTGATTGAGAATGAAGACGAAGCAAGGCAAAAGAAATATACTCTGGTTTTTTCTTTTGCTTTTTTATTTATTTTTATTTTAGGAAGCATTTTCTTTTATTTTTTATCAAGTCGAGAAGCTAAAGCAGTTACGGTTTTAAATAAAGATGTAAGCGATTTGCGTCAGGCTAATAACGATCTTTTGGCTACCGAAAAAGATGCTTTATTTATTCAGCGAAGAAATGCGAGTCTGCTCAAAATTATTCAAAGCAATCCCAACTGGTCTTATGTCTTGGAGACTATGGAAGAAGTTGTTCCCAAAGGTATTACTTTTTCCAGTTTTGAAGTAGCATCTTCCGGCGATATGCGGATTTCCGGAATCAGCCCCGATTATGAAACTTTGTCAAAACTGGCGGTTTCGATGAGTAATTTTGTGGTTAAAGAAGGGGATAAGGAAAATAAGGTTTTCGGTAATGTTAATGTAACTAATGCTTCTTTGACCAATACTGATAAAGCGCCAAGAGTGGATTTTGCTATCTCGTTTAACTTTGTAAAAAAGATTAACAAAGAAGCAGTCAATCCGATTACATCCGAAACTCCGGTTACGCCACAAACTCCAACGCCAGCTCCACTTCCGACTCCGGCTCCTGAAACAAACCCTGCGCCAACACCAACACCGGAAACAACACCAACCCCTATACCAGTACCGGCTCCGGAGCAGGGAAATAGCGGATTGCCAGTCTTATAGGTTAGGTTATAGCTTCGTTAGGTTCATTAGCTTCATTAGAATAAAATATGGAACAAAAAATGCCCCCCAACCCAATAGCCAATAAAGTCGCTAAGAAAAAAGTAGCCGACTATTTTAAGATGAATAAAAAAGACGAAACAACACTCTTGATGTTTTTTATTGTCCTTGTTTGTGCTGTTTTGGGTTATTTTGTTCTTTTTCCGGCTACCGGTAGTTATAGCGACGGCAGAATTCAAGAAGCCAATTTAACCAATGAAAAAAATACGCTGCAGAGCAAGCAAACCAATTTGCAGGGCTTGAAAAAAGATTTGACCGAACGAAGCGATTTTATCAGTAGAACCGAAGATGCTATGCCCACAACGGCTCAAGTTCCGGAACTTTTGGTAACTTTATCAAAATTAGCCAGTAATAATTCGTTATATTTGACTAATTTTTCTCCCCAAGAAGTGACAGCTAATACGAATGCGAATGTAGGTCCGGAAGGAGAGATAGCGCCGGCAGCTACGGAATATTCTCAAGTTGAAATCAGTTTTGATGTTTCAGGCAAATATCTGGACATGAAACAATTTTTGAAAGATGTCGAGACCAATATCCGTCCCATCAACATCCTTAATATCAACATTAGCGGCGGAGGAGAAATAAGCAACACAATTTCTACTGAAACGCTTCGTTTTAGCATAAAAGCGGAAGCTTATTATAAGGCGAAACAATAAGGAGGTAATTTTGGAAAAAAACCAATCAAACATCATTTTGTGGATAGGAGTGGCGGCCAATGTATTGTTGTTGGTGTTTTTTGTTTATACCTATTTTAATTCTGCTCCAAAAGAATCGGATTTAATTCAAACTCAAATCAGCGCAAAACCCAGAGTTTATGATCAGCAATTGGATAAAGAATTAAGTTCTTTGAAGAAAGTTAGCGATCTTCCTATCAGTATCGATCCCAATGAGTTAGGAAAACAAAATCCATATAATAATTAAATAAAAATGGCGGAAATCACAAACAATCCAACCGGTAATGTCGCTGATATTCTTCTGGAAAAACACTTAATCCAGACAGAGGATGTCAAAAAAGCAGAAGAATTAGCGGCCAAAAAGGGCGCTTTTTTGGAAGATGCTTTTTATGCGTTGAATATTGTCAATGAAGAAGAATTGGCTAGAACTGTCGGTGAAGTTTACAATCTTCCTTATATAGATTTGGTCAACAAGAAAATTCCTTTCATAGTCATTTCCAAATTTCCCGAAGATGTAGCCAGAAAGTACAATATCGTAGTTTTTGAAACCATCAGCGATAAAATGATCAAAGTTGCTCTGGGAAAACCTTGGGATCCGGTAACTCGCAAAGCATTGGATTTTATTCGCACCCGCAACCAGATTAATATCGAACCATATGTTGTTACTCAATCGGGACTCTTAAAGGCTCTGGAGCAATATAAAAATCCGGTTATGGTTGAAAAAGAAACCGGATCAGAGGAGCAGGTAATTGCGGATAAAGAAATGGTAAAGCCGGTGGGAGAAAAGAGAGGAGAAGAAACGGAGGCCAAAGAAGAAGAAAGGTTGGAAGCCGAAGTTTCGGAACTTTCCGATTTGGCCAAAGAAGACATAACTACCGCCGAACAGCTTCAAGATATAATCAACAATTCAGCTATACCTAGAGTTGTAGCAGCGGTGATCAAATACGGAGTTTTTGCCAAAGCTTCCGATATTCATGTGGAGCCGATGGAGGGAGAAGAAACCAGAATCCGCTACCGAATAGATGGCATCTTGCATAGTTTGGTAAAAATATCTCCTCGAGATCATTCAGCTTTTGTTGCCAGAATCAAGATATTGGCAAAACTAAAAATTGACGAACAAAGAATTCCTCAAGACGGCAGAATCGACATCTTTTTTGGTGAGAAGGAAATCGACTTGAGAGTTTCCACTTTCCCAACCATTAATGGGGAAAAAGTGGTTATGAGAATTTTGGATAAAACCGGCGGAGTGGTTAAGATAGAAGATATTGGCTTGGTTGGAAAGCCCCTGAAATTATTTATGGAAGCCATTCAAAT
>JAQULF010000012.1 GCA_028718745.1 Patescibacteria group bacterium
CTACCGGAAGTGGAAAATCCACCACTCTTTACGCGGCCATTTCCAGAATTAATAAAGAAGGAGTCAACATAGTAACTCTGGAAGATCCGGTAGAATATCAGATGAACGGGGTCAACCAATCACAGGTGAAATCTTATATTGGTTATACTTTCGCTAGCGGACTTCGTTCCATTCTTCGTCAAGATCCCAACATTATCATGGTGGGAGAAATCAGAGACAGGGAAACAGCTGAAATGGCGGTGCAATCAGCCTTGACCGGACACCTAGTCTTGTCTACTCTTCACACTAATGATGCTGCCGGAGCTATACCTAGACTAATCGATATGGGTGTCGAACCATTTTTGATCGGTTCCTCACTTCACACCGTAGTGGCGCAAAGATTGGTTCGCAAAATTTGTCCGGATTGCAAAAAAGAAATAGATATACCGGACGCGCTTTATGATGATATTAAAGAAGAATTTGAAAGAATCCCCGAAGAATATAAAGTGGATTTAGCGGTAGATATTAAATCCAAAAAAATGTTCAAAGGCGAAGGCTGTTCAAAATGCAACAACACGGGGTATCGGGGAAGATTTGGAATTTTTGAAGTTCTTCCGGTAACGGAACCGATTCAACAATTAGCTATTAAAAGATCTTCATCAACCGAGCTGTTAAACGAAGCTTTAAAAGAGGGGATGATTACCATGAAACAAGACGGCATCTTGAAAGTTTTGAGAGGTCAGACAACGATTGAGGAAGTATATAGAGTAACGGCGATATAATTTAAAATTACAATGGACAAGTATGTTTACGAGGCCAGAGACAAGGCTGGAAAAGTTATCAAGGGCATGGTAGAGGCTGATTCATCGGAGGCGGCTGAAGATGTATTAAAATATAATCAGCTCTTTGTTATTAGTGTTCGGCCATACCGAACCGTTGAAGAAAAGATTTTGTTTTCTATTCACTCAATCATTGGCGGAGTAAAAGCCAAAGACAAAGCGGTTTTTGCTCGACAGCTTTCCACAATGATTACCGCCGGATTGCCTCTGATGGATGCCTTGAAATACATTGTTAAGCAAACCCGCAATAAAGATATGGCTTTGACCACCTTAAAATTGATCTCTTTTATTGAACGGGGCAAAAGTTTTTCTTTTGCGCTGGAGCAGCTTCCCGAAGTTTTTCCGCAATCCTTTATCAGTATGGTAAGAAGCGGAGAAGCCAGCGGTAAACTGGATCAAGTTTTGGCCAATCTGGCTGACCAATTGGAGTCAAACTACGCTATGCGCTCCAAAATCAAAGGAGCTTTGGTTTATCCGGTCTTTATTCTTTTTACTCTTTTTGGCGTGGGTGTTTTTGCTTTGGTCTTTATTATTCCAAAACTAGCCGAGGTTTTCTCCAGTTCCGGGGTTTCATTGCCAATAACAACTTTATTGTTAATTGGCGCAAGTAATTTTGTGATTAATTATTGGTATATTCTTATCGTCGTAATTATTGTGGTCGTAGTTTTTATCGGATATTATATTACCACTGAAAATGGAAAGGTTATTGTTTCAATTCTATCTTTAAGATTGCCCGTGATGAGCAAAATAAATAAGGGAATTTATGTGGCTACTTTTGCCAGAACTTTAGGACTTTTAACCAGCGGCGGTGTTCCGATTATTAAGGCTCTTTCCATAGTATCCGACTCCATTGGCAACACTATAATTGAAAGACAATTAAAAGATGCTATGATGGATGTGGAAAAAGGTATACCGCTTTCCGAACCGATAGCAAAAATAAAGGCTTTTCCGCCTCTGGTTTCCTCGATGATTGCGGTAGGAGAACAGACCGGACAGCTCGATAAGATTATGCTAAATATAGCTAGAATTTACGAAGAAGATACGAACAATTCATTAAAAGGTTTGACATCATTGATTGAACCAATTATTATGTTGATAGTAGGTATCGGAGTAGCTGTTTTAGCGGTTTCGGTAATCATGCCGATTTACCAACTAACTACGGTTTTTTAGAAAAATAATTTCTTTTAAGTCATATATATTAATATAAATAAATTTTAAAAATGAAAAGACAATATCTTTCGGCAAGCTCAAGACAAGCGGGTTTTACATTAATTGAACTTCTTGTGGTAATCGCTATTATCGGTTTGTTGGCAACCATTGCTTTGGCATCGCTTAATTCGGCTAGAAAAAAATCAGCTGATGCGGCTGTCAAATCCAATATGGCAAATATAGCTGGTCAGGCAGAATTATATTATGATGGCACAGGTAATGGTAGTTATGGAGCCTCCCTCTCTAGTTGTACGCCCGCAACAGGATTGTTTTCTGATGCTAATATAACGGCTATGATAAATGCAGCAAAAGCACAAGCTACTTTTATTTCTCCAGCTACAGCTGTTACGGCCAGTTGTACCACTGATTCGGTTGGACAAAAATGGGCGGTTTTAATTGGTAACTTAAAGGGGGACAGTACAAATAGAAATTGGTGCGTTGATAGTTCGGGAAACAAAGGATTTACGACCGGTACGGCTACCACTGCTGGGGTATGTCCAACTGTTACATCTACTTAATTTGCCAGCTATTTTACAGTTTAATATCTAAACAAGGGCGTGGCGTAATGCCACGCTCGAGTTTTAAGGGGATATGCATCCCCCATGCGGGGGACATTAGTCTCCCTTGAAAGGAAAAATATATGCTTTATTATTATCTTATTTTATTTTTTATCTTCGGATTAATTGTCGGCAGTTTTTTGTCAGTGGTTGTCAGTCGACTGGAAACAGGGGAGAGTATTTTAGGCGGCAGAAGCCAGTGTCCGAAATGCAAGAAAAAAATCAGGTCTTACGATCTGGTGCCATTGCTTTCCTTTGTAGTTTTGAAGGGTCGATGCCGGTATTGCGAGAAAAAAATAAGCCTCTTTTATCCCTTGATTGAACTTGCTACAGGGATTCTCTTTGCTCTATTGTTATATCGCTTCTCCGACATCTTTACCGGAGCGAATTTGTACTTGTTTTTTGGCCTGCATCTTATAATTTTAGCTTCTCTGGTAGCAATATTCTTTTATGACTGTTTCTACTATATTATTCCGGACAAAGTTTTAGTTCCGGCTGGGCTTACAACTTTAGTTCTGGCGATTATTAATGTTTTATTAGCGAAACGATTCCAATTGGATTTTTTCATTTACCAACCGGAGATTTGGAATTTAGTCCTAGGTATTATAATCGGTGGAGGATTTTTCCTGCTTCTGGTCTTAATTTCAAAAGAAAGATGGATGGGATGGGGAGATGTTAAGTTAGGAGTTTTTCTGGGTTTATTTCTGGGCTATCCCTCCATATTAGTAGCTTTGTTTTTTGCCTTTATTCTGGGTTCCATTTACTCTGTAGTTTTGCTACTATCAAAGAAGAAGAAAATGAAAGATGCCGTTCCCTTCGGACCTTTCTTGGTTTTGGGAGGGTTGATTGCACTATTTGCAGGGAAATTCATTGTGAGCTGGTACCTTGGAGTCTAATTTTTTATAAAAATGTTTAAAACACAAACAAAAAAACAACGCGGTTTCACTCTTATCGAAATGCTTGTGGTCATTGCTATCATGGCTTTGATGATAAGCATGGCTATACCATTTGAGTTAAGCTATAGGACGAGGGCGCCCATAAAAAATACAGCCAAACAATTGCGTTCGCTTTTTTGGGAAGCCCAAGCGCGTTCGCTTGCGCCCAGATCGGTCAATGTTGCTTATTATAAAATTGATTTAGTCAAAAGTTTTACAGATGGCAGCGCTTTTCTTTATGAATGTATTTCTATTTCCAGCTGTTCCGCCATTTCAGGAGCGCAAACCCCCTTAGCATTATTTGCAAATAATATCAGAATTTATAGTGTTACGCTCTATAATTCTGTCGGCACACCCATATTAAGTCCGACTACCACCGTTTCGACATTTTTTACCGTAGGCGATAGCAGGGATGCGGGCAAAATTAGTTTTTATAATTCGACAGGTACAATTATTCCCAATGCTACGAAAATGAAAGTGGCGATTACTCCCAGAACTGCCGTCACACCAGTATATTATGTAATAGTGGACGGTCTGACAAACAGCATTATATATAGTACTCAATAGTTCAATCAATTATGACAAAAAAATCTATTAGAAACAAACAATCCGGTTTCAGTCTGGTTGAAGTTATTATCAGTATCTCGTTGGTAACGGTGGTTATCTTGGCGTTTAATCAATTGGCTCTTTTTGCCTTTAATAATTGGAAAAATGCGGAATACAGAACCGTGGCTTATAATTTGGTCCAGTCAACAATAGAACAGCTGCATAATGTGCGGGATATTAATGTCAATTCTGCTGATGATGTCTGGACAAATGTAATGACGACCGCTTCCCCCGGCTACACGATAGCATCGATTGGCGGCAAATCATATTATACTTATGTTACAGTTTCATCGGTACCGGTAACTCTTTCCGGAGCAGATCTTCCGGATTCCAAGAGGAAGGTTGTTGTGACAGTAAAATGGTTAGAAGCAAGCGTGCTAAAAAGTTTATCCAGCACCACATATCTGACAGATTGGAAAGGAAAGTATTAGGGGAAATGTCTAATATCTAAATTATAATTTCTAATAAAAATCTCAATGTCCAATATCTAAAATCTAGAAATTAAATTATTTGACATTTTATTAGACATTATAATTTAGGACTTAGAAATTTGAGGATAAAAAATGCCAAAAAAGAAACGAAACAAACAGGCAGGATTTACGCTAGTAGAATTACTGGTAGCTGTTGCTATTTTTGCTGTATTTATAACTATTTCATCTAGTTCTTTAGTTAATGTTTTAAAAATTGAACAAAAAGCCAATGTCTTGAGGCAAACCCAGACAGGTGCGCGCTATATCTTGGAAACTATGGCTCGAGAAGCCAGAAGCGCCAATGGGGAACTGAATGCCGCCGGAGAAAGAATAACGCATGCTTACGGTTTTGCATCTTATGCTACCTACTCTCAATTATATATTTACAGTACCGATCTTTCTGCTAAGCGAGTAACCCGTGTTATTTATATATATTATTTTTCAACCTATACTGATCCGCTTAAAAGGAATACCATATCTAAAAATATTAATTACAAAACTATCGGTGGAAGTTATGGCGCTACTCCCGAAATAGCGAGTCTGAATGATCCTGATGATCTGAAAATTACCGCTTTTAGTTGTGTTACAAATCCCAATGCTTCTGATTTTTCAATACCGCCAAAGTTATTAATAACCATACAGGCTCAAAGCGGACAGGGAGCAGGAGCCATTAAAGAAGAATATAGGGCCACCGTGGATTTGACAACCAGTGTTACGCCACGCAATTATTAGGAAGTTGTAAGCAAGTAAGTAGTAAGTTGTAAGTTATAGGGATAAGATTTATGATCATAAAAACATTTAAAGAGATATTAGCTTGGCAAAAAGCGCATGAATTGGCATTGGATGTTTACAAAATAACAGCGGAATTTCCTAAATATGAAATTTTTGGTTTAGTAAGTCAGATGAGAAGAGGTGCTGTTTCCGTGCCGTCAAACATTGCAGAAGGATTTAAAAGAAAACATCTAAAGGATAGCTTGAGCTTTTATAACATCGCGGAAGCATCTTTAGAGGAATTAAAATATCAGATGCTTTTAGCAAAAGATATCGGCTATACTGATGACAAAACATACGACAATACTTTATTAAAAGCAGAAGAGACTGGTAGATTACTTTGTGGCTGGATAAAGTCTCAAAAATAACTTACAACTTACATGCTTACTACTTACTACTTATTCACTGATGGGGGAGCGAGAGGTAATCCGGGTTCGGCTGCTGTGGGAATTGTCTTGAAAAAGGGCGATGATGTTGTCTTGCAGCGAGCTAAATATCTGGGTGAGGCAACCAATAATCAAGCCGAATATCAAGCCTTGATTCTCGGTTTAACTGAAGCGCTGGAGCATACCAAAGAATTAAAATGTTTTCTGGATTCCGAATTAGTTGTCAAGCAGTTAAACGGCGAATATAGAGTAAAGGATGAAAAATTGAAGCCGCTTTTTGAAAAGGTTAGGGGATTGGAAGAGAGTTTTGAAAAAATAAGCTTTCATCATATATCCAGAGAAAAAAATAAATTAGCGGACTTATTATTAAATCAGGAGTTGGATTCACCCCGCCATGGGCGGGGTAAACATCATTATGAAAAATAAGAAAAAAGTAGGGGAAAAATTAGTTTTTACAATTATTATTGTAATTTTTGCTCTTTCCAGCGTTCTGGCTTACGCATCCTTTTCTATGAAAGCTCCACCACCACCTCTTATAACCCCCGAGGCTCAAAAAGAGGCTAAAACAGCTAAAGAATTAGATAGCAAAGGATTAAAATTAAATCAAAACCTAACTGGCGTGATCCATAAATTGGAACCAGGTATTTCCAGCGAGGGTACTCATTATATAGAAGCTAGTGGAATAACTTTGGCGATATTGGAGGCGGACGCGGGGATCAATTTGGATAATTATATTGATAAAAATGTCAGTGTTTGGGGAGATAGTCGGGCAACTACCGGAGGAGACGGAGCGATCATGAAAGTGAAGAAAGTAGAGGTCAGCTCCTAATTTTTGTGCTATAATGTTCTCATGCAGACCAAGGAGATTCTAGACGAACTCAATGACGAGCAAAAAGAAGCCGTTACTTATAATGACGGGCCGCTTCTTGTTGTTGCCGGAGCGGGAACAGGCAAAACGAAGGTAATAATTTCTAAAATTGCTTACTTGATTTCTGAAAAACTGGCTAAGCCGGAAGAAATTTTGGCGATTTCGTTTACTAAAAAAGCGGCGGGGGAGATGCAAGGGAGAGTGGATGAGATTTTACCTTACGGATACGCGGATGTAAAAATCTGCAATTTTCACTCTTTTGCCGAAGAATTTCTGCGCGAAAACGCTTACGGACTGGGATTTTCAACATCTTTTAAAGTTTTAACGCAACCCCAGCAAATTCTTTTCATAAAAGACCATATTTTTGATTTGAACCTCAAAAAATTCCGCCCTTTGTCCGATCCGACTTATTTTATCAAAGATCTCATCAGTCTTTTTTCGCGGCTCAAAGATGATCTAATCGGGCCGGAGGAATATCTAAAATTCGCAACCGAGCTGGAAAATAAAGCCGATTCCAAAATTGAAAAAGAAAGAGCGGAAGAGCAGATGGAGCTAGCCCGCGCTTATAACGCTTACCAAGAATTACTCGCCTTGAATGATAAAATGGATTTTGGCGATCTTATATTTAAAACGGTTGAAGCGATAAAAAATAATGAAAAGCTACTTCAAAAATTACAGACAAGATATAAATATATTCTAGTAGATGAGTTTCAGGATACGAATTACGGGCAAAACGAATTGCTCAAAGTTATAACTTTGAGCAAAAATCAAAAATCAAAAATCAAAAATCAAAAATTAGGTGTGGCTTCGCCACAGACTATAGAAGATAATCCTAAAAACTTACAACTTACAACTTACAACTTACCACAGATAATCGTCGTTGGTGATGACGATCAGTCTATCTATAAATTTCGCGGGGCGTCGCTATCCAACATTTTGGAATTCAAAGAAAATTGGAAGAATGTCAAAGAAGTGGTTCTGATCCAAAATTATCGCAATACACAAGAAATTCTGGATGCCAGCTATCGTTTGATTTCAAATAATACGGAAAGACTGGAGAAAAAATACGGCATTAACAAAAAATTGATTTCCAATACAGGAAAGGGGGAAAAACCGATTCTTTTAGATTTTAAAACCGCATCCGAAGAAGCCGATGGCATTGCGGAAGAAATTCAGACAATAAAGCAAGAAAGCAAAAAAACAAAAAAGCAAGAAATCAATTGGTCGGATTTTGCTATTTTGATCAGATCAAATAATTTTGCTTCGCCAATTATCAATGCTTTGACTTCCAAAAAAATACCGCATGTTTTTTCCGGTTCCGAAGGGCTTTTTCGAAAGACTGTCATCAAGAATGCGATTTCTTTTCTGTCCATCTTGACCAATCCGACCGATAATTTCGCGCTTTTTAATCTTTTAACCTCGGAAATTTTAGAAGTCGATTTTGACAAATTGAGCATTTTGCTACACAAAACGATATCAGCAAATATTTCGCTGGAACAATATCTGCGGGAAAAGATGGAAGAAAAAGATATTGGTTCGGGCAATTTTAATAAGATAAAAAAGATCTTGGAAACCATCGATAAAATCCGCCGCGAATCTTTTAAGCATAATGCCGGTGAAATAGTTTATCAATTTTTAAACGATTCGGGATATTTGAAGAAATTGTCCACCGAGGAAAAAAATGGATCCATTGAAGCGGGGGAAAAAATAATTTCTTTAGCAAACTTTTTTGATAAGATTCTGGATTTTCAGGAAAACACATTGGATATCAGCATTCAGAAATTTATGGAATACCTCAATATATTATTAGAGTTTGGAGATGATGTGAAAGATGAAATGGATGGTACTGAATTTGATGCTGTGCGAATTTTAACTGTCCATGCAGCCAAAGGCCTGGAATTTAAAAATGTTTTTATAGCCGGATTGTCCAATTCTCGCTTTCCGACTTCAAACAAAAGCGATAAGTTGGAATTTCCAGAGGAATTGAGTAGAGACGAACGGCCGTTCGTCTCTACGGGGGACAATAAACTTTTAGATGAAAAAACCTTGCATCTTGAAGAAGAGCGCCGGCTTTTTTATGTGGGAATGACCAGAGCGGCAGAAAAGCTTTATTTTACCTTCGGACGCGATTATGGCGGGAAAAAATCAACCAAGATAAGTATTTTTGTTGTGGAGGCGATTGGACAGGAAAATATCAAGAAAGAATTTTTTGAACAAAGCCCTTTGGAGCGAATTATCCGTTTTGAACCAAAAAAAGAGCTTCTTCATTCAACCCGATTAAAATTGAAAGAAGATAAACTGCGGCTTTCCCGCGCCGAAGTGGATGATTATCTGACTTGTCCGCGTAAATATAAGTATATTCATATTACTCCTATTCGCCTAATGACTGATCCCAGAGTGATTTTTGGGCGAGCGGTGCATAAGGTTATAGAAGAACTTTATAAAGCAAGATTAAATCATGGAGAACTAACTCCGAACCAACTTTTGGAGATTTACAAACAGAATTGGAGCAGTGAAGGATTTTTATCGCAAGAACATGAAATCGAAAGATTTAATGAGGGGATTGAAGTTATCAAAAGATTTTATAGCGAATATGCGGATAAGATCAAGGTTTTGGAAATAGAAAAAAAATTCAAATTTGAGATTGAAAACAATATTATCGAGGGCCGAATTGATGCGATTGAAGATCTGGGTGATGGCAATATCGGGATAATCGATTTCAAAACATCAGTTTCTCAAATTGACCAAGATACGGCCGACAAAAGAGCTCGCGATAGCAATCAATTAGCTGTCTATGCTTTAGCCATGCAGGAAATAGAAGGGAAACTGCCAATGAGAACCGGACTTTTCTTTTTGGAATCGGGGGTTTTAGGCGCCTTTGTTCCCAATACAAAAGCGATTGATGGCATAAAAGAAAAGATAATCAGAGCATCGGAGGGTATAAGAGCGCAAAATTTTACAGCGACTCCCGATGCCAAAACTTGCGAAATGTGTCCATTCTCCCGGTATTGCGATGACAGCGCAGTCTGAACCGCAGATTACGCAGATTTTTATGATTACGCTGATTTACGCGTTGGTTCAAAGTGTTGGTTCAAAGCTCCTGCTTTGAACCTTAATGTACAATAATGCATTTGAATTTCGGATTATAAAATCCGATTTTTTGTGTCCGGAAGAACTCTTTATTAAAAAAACCATTGACAATACATAGAATATATGATATAAAGGTTAAAAGCAATATTTGTGTACATTGACATATTATTTCAACATTTGAACAACCAAAAGCCATAAGCTCAAGGTTTTCATATAAATAAAAATCAAAAAAGGGCAATGCCCGAAGAAAGAGGTGCTTAAATGCACAAGAAAGCAGTGGCAATGATGATGTTGTTTGCGGTTTCCGTTTTCGCACTCAGTCTGATGGCGGGCTGCGGCGGCGGGGGAGGTGGCGGCGGAGCGGCTCCGAGTACGGCTCAGACAGGAACGGTTACGCCACGCATCACCGTCGGAAAGACGGCGACAGATGCTGCCGCGGCAAACGCGCCGAAGAGCGTCTCGGTTTCGTCTGACAGCATCGTGTATGTCCATTACGAGTACATCAACGCGACCTCAAATGACATCTCGAACCTGTCCGCTATCGTTACCCCGCGTCCCGGCACCGAAGTGATTGATGGGACAACCAGGGTACAGTACCTGTCCGGCGCAACGAAGAAAGACATCAAGCTTCCGGACGGCATCAAGAACGGAATCGAACTTAAGGACGGGGACGCAGTCATTGTCCTGCCCGGCAACAAAGGGCAGGTGAGCGTCACCTTCCAGATGAAAGTGGCCGCATTCTCCGATACATCGCTAGACATTGTCGGCGGATTTACTTCAACGGAAGCCACATTGCCAACCGGAACCGTGACGATCACGGTTCGCGGGGCAAACAGCACCTGTCCGGCGATCAACAATCCGTCATGCGGAACAGGCACACATCTGGTTGCTGGCGCGAATGATTCAAATGGCTGTCCGACAGTTGGAACCTGCATCACAGACACCTGTACGACGGTGACAAACCCCACATGTTCTTCTGGGTATCACCTCGTCGCGGGTGCAGTGGTCAATGGGTGCCAGCAAAACGGGACATGTGTTCAGAACGCTTGCCCGGTAATAAATAATCCGACCTGCAATGTCGGGTTCCACCTCGTTCCCGGCGCCATGGTTAATAACTGTGCAACAGTTGGTACCTGCGTCGCGAATGTGGCGCAAACCGGCACGGTGACGGTTCGGACATTCGGTCTTGGCGGACTGCATGGATGGGCCAATATTAGCGTCACTTGCGGTTCGGAAACGAAAAGCATTCCCTCCAACGATCTCGGCGGGGGATACTGGGGCAGCAGTGAAACGATCGCCTCAGGTTCTTGCTCACTGGACGGCAGCAGTTATCCGAACTCGTTCAGTTCAAACGGCGTGACTTACACTCTTACCACCGGATCGCCGACAAAGACAACCGGAATCCTCAATCCCAACGGCGCGCTGACTCTGGATCTCGTCTACACCTCATCGGGTGGAGCCGGTGGTGGCGGAACCGGCGGGACGATTGGTCCCGGCGAACCGCAATTCAGAGTTCTACTGATGTTCCAGCCGCAGTTCTAAGAATCATAAGCGGCGCCGATCACACGAAACAATCTACAACAAAGCCCTCGAGCAATCGGGGGCTTTTTTCATGTCCGAACCGCAGATTACGCAGATTTTTATGATTACGCTGAACAATATTTTGTGTTAAAATATTTTTATGCCAAAAGAAAATAAACCTCGCAAATCAATCCGCCTCAAAGATTTCAATTATTCCGAACCGGGGGATTATTTTATTACAATTTGTACACAGGATAGGAAATGTTTGTTTGGAGAGATTGTAGATGGGGATATGAAATTAAATGAAGTGGGGAAAATTGTAGAAAAATGTTGGTTAGAAATACCAGAACATTTCCCAAATACAGAATTGGACATTTTTCAGATCATGCCCAATCATATACATTTTATTTTAAGAATTTTAGAAGAGGAATTAGATGAGGAAAATAACAGGATTGGTTGTAGGGACGCGATTCATCGCGTCCAATTAGATCAAGATGCCAATCAGGACGCGATGAATCGCGTCCCTACGGGTGGCGATCAAGGTGGTTTTGCCGGTTTAAAAAGTCCGATGTTAAATCCGAATTCATTATCAAAGATCATTCGTTGGTTTAAAGGCAGAACAACATTTGAAATACATAAAATGAATATTGATTTTATGTGGCAGTCAAAATTTTATGACCACATCATCCGCAATGAAAAATCCTATGATGAAATTTATACATACATTTTCTCCAATCCCCAAACATGGGATCGGGATAGGAATAATCCGAAGAATCTGCTAAAATAGATACAACAAGAAAACAACAATAAATTATTATGGATTCCACCACAATAGTATTAATTTTTTTAGTTATTGTCCTGATTATTTTATCAGTCTATATTTTAATCGCTTTAAATAAAAAGAAACCGGAAACTGGCGGCGATGAAAAATCTTTTCTTCTCATCCAAAATCAATTGCAGGAATTGTCCAAGGTTGTGGATAATAAACTCGGTGAGTCGCACAAAAGCATGCAGATTCAATTTGGCCAGTCAGCTAAAATTATTTCCGATGTGACGGAAAAATTAACAAAGCTGGATGAGACAAATAAACAAGTCATTGGATTTTCCGAACAGCTAAATAATCTGCAGAAAGTTTTGACCAGTCAAAAACAAAGAGGAAATCTAGGCGAAGCCGGGTTGCAAATGGTTTTGGAAAATATTTTGCCGCCGAACGCTTTTCAACTGCAATATCAATTCAAAGACGGTGATACGGTGGATGCGGCCATATTTACCAAAGATGGGATTATCCCTGTGGATGCTAAATTTTCTTTGGAAAATTATTCGCGCATAATCAGCGAGGATGATAAAGAAAGAAAAAAGATTTTGGAAAAAGAATTCAAAAACGATTTGAAAAAAAGGATTGATGAAACCAGCAAATATATTAAAACCAAAGAGGGGACGCTGGACTTTGCTTTCATGTTTATTCCGGCTGAAGCTATCTATTACGATCTATTAGTAAACGAAGTTGGCGAGGTTAGTGTTAACACGCGCAGTTTAATTGACTATGCTTCCAAAGAAAAAAAGGTGATCATAGTTTCGCCAACCACATTCGCGGCCTATTTGCAAACTGTCCTTTACGGACTTCGTTCTCTAAAAATGCAGGAGGAGACGAAGGATATTATAAAAAGAGTGCAAAACCTGGGTACCCATATTCAAAAATACGAAGCTTATATGGGCAAGCTGGGGACAAATCTTTCTTCTACAGTCGGTTCTTATGAATCCGCGCGCAAAGAATTCACAAAGATAGACAAAGATGTAATAAAAATCGGAGGAGCAGAGCGAGAATTGTTGGACACGGTGGAAGTAGAGAAACCCAGGGAAGAAGAGTGATATTTTAAAGTTTAAATTGTAAATTTTAAATTTAAGTTTTAAGATTTAAAATCTCCCTTGACTATCTTATCATTTTTGCTAAAATAATAGACAAATAAGGGTTGATTAGAAAAATTTAAGGGGGGCGGATGTGTTTTATGCCCTTTTTATTTTGCTTTGAATTTGCAGGAATAGCTAAGGTAAGCGAAAAACCATTGACGGGTTTGAAAAAATATGTTAGAATGGCTATAATACAAATCGCAACAAATAAAATACATACAAATCCTTACAAACTAAGAAATGCAATTGGATATCTCATTTGTAGTTATTCGTCCCAAATTTGTAGCGATTAGTAATAATTTTACAGCCAATGACAATTGAAAAGACTTGCCCCGCCAAGGCGGGGGAACAAATATAAAAGCAGAACCTTGGGAGAATATTAATTGTCTCAAGGTTTTGTTTTTATAAGATTGTACTTTGACAATTGAAACAAATGATACTAGAAAAATCATATTCAGTTAGAAGTAACAAAAGTTAGTTGAAAACAAAAATCAAAATAGCAGAAGGATATTATATCTTTCGCAGTGTTTTGATTTTTTTATTTTAGTCTATCCCGCTAGATTTTGCGGGCGGCCTGGAGAGGTTATTCAAGGACTAGCTCCTTATTATAATAACAGCTCCATGTCGCCTGTAAGATCACACAAAAAACAGGCTAAAATAAATGTAAATGAAAATTTTTCCCGCGGCCTAATTAGCAGCCGCCGGAACTTTCAACCATCCTCGCGGGGGGATTGTTGGAATAAGAAGTTTCCAAGTATTATGAGTGATTGCTAACACTCTCTAAAAAAAAGAGCACAAACTTCAGGAAAAGAAAAGAGGTAGCCCACATCATGAAACAGCGAAGCATCATCGTTACAATGATGGCGATTATGTTCACCGCCGCACTCATGTTCGCCGCGCCGAAGGCGCTGGCGGGCAACCCCAACAAGCCGTTCAATGATCATACCATCAGCGACATCAAGCAGTTGAATAAGGATCTCGCGCAGAAGGCTGATCAGAAGGAAGTCAACGAGCTCAAGGCGGAAGTGAAGAAGCTGGAGAAATGCGCGAACTGCGGCAACAAAGGCGAGGCGAAACCCGCCGCACCCGCAGCGAAGCCCAAACCGCGCCGCTACTCCGCATCGAAACCGTCCGTCGCTACCAAACCGACCGCACCGGAAGTCATGCCGTTTCCCAAGGGAAAGGAATACGGCCAGTATATCACCGACGAAACGAATGCGTCCCTTCAGAACCTCGCGCAGAAGCGCTGGGCGAAATCGAAGGAAGGGCAAAGAGCCGGCGTGTACTGTGCGGCCCGGTATGATGGGCTGGAGAACATCAGTTACGAGCAGACACGGGAACAGTTTACGACGGGCTGCCTCAACAGCGTCTATGAGACGATGAAGGCCAACCCGAAGCTCGATCTGAATGTCGAGACACTCGCCGCGACTTATGCAACGAACGAAATGATCAAGGCCGACAACGCGGCGCAGACCTCCACGATCGTTGATTCCATCGCCAACTCCACAATCGCGATCAAGGAAAGCATTGTCGACGCGATAGCAACCTTGACGCAGCATTTCGACCTCTCGGTCGAGGAAATCAAGACCGCCAACAGAGGCGGCAAGCAGATGGAGCGATTCTTCACGGCATATGGTGCCGTGCAGGCGAGTCCGACCGACATCCGCCAGCAGGAATACTATTGCAGCATCGTCGATGGCAATCTGGCGGAAATCAGTTCGGATACATCGATCAAAGGGTTCTTCAATCCCGGATACATCGCGCTGCTTCAGCGCAACTCCTCGGTCTGTCATGAATCCATAAATGCCGCCGAGAAGGCGAAGAAGCACAAGAACATCGTTACGAATTTTTTCAACGGGTTGCGCAAGGCGACCTGGTCCTCCGTAACACAAGGGACCTGCCTCAATGCACTCGTGCCGGGCGGAGAATGCCATCCGGATCCCCTGAAAGCGCTTCAGGGCGGAATCTTCGGCTATGGCATCCTGAACCTTGTCTTGAATGACAAGTGGAAGGATAACCTTCTCCACAAAAACCGCCCGACGCCGCAAGGCGGAGGCGGAAACGGCGGACCCAACCAGCCCACACCCCAAACGGCTGGAATTCCCGGAAACGGTCAGGACGGTGGCGGATATACTGGAACGGTGGCCGACACTACCGGCAACCAGAACTGGCCGAACGCCATACCGCAAGTGGGGACTCCGAACACTCCGCCGCCTCCGATGGCAAACGGTCAGGTCGTTTTACCCGGACAACTCATTCAGGGTGCGTCCGGTACGCCGACCTTTACGCCGCTTTCCGGAGGATCCGGCACGATGACCGGATCCGGCGGACCGTTCCAACCTTCGGCTCTGGAAGCATCGCGCCGAGCCGAGAGATTCGGAACCGCTTTCTGACGCTGCGCTAATCAGCGTCATCTCATTAAATGAAACCGGCCAAGGGTGTTTCCCGCAAACATCCTTGGCCTCTCTTCTTTTTTTGTTACTACTAACTGAATATGAATATAATAGATAAAAAATTAAGAAATTAATAAATTAGAAAAATAATAAGAAATTAATATAAACTATTAAACTTAAAGTTCTTTTACTTCCAAAAATTCTTCGGTCGATTAAGAGTGGGGTAAAAGATAAAAAAAGGAGAAAAATATGTTAAAAAAATTAATAAATTATACGGTTATCGCTTTAATTACTATGGGATTGATTGTCCCGGTGATGGCGTATGCTGGGGGAGTTTCAATCTCTTCCTCAACAGCAAATTTGACCAGTGGCAATACCGCTTGGTCAAGTAGTGTGAGTGCTCGTCCTGGCGATGCTATTGTTTTTAGTATTAAGGTTTCAAATGATACCGCTACTTCTATTTCAGGATTGAATTTCCGTGCAGCTATTCCAGGAGTACTTCAATATGTTAATGGCTCTGGTAAGTTGTATTACAAGGATGCAAGCGGAACAGACAGATCGGTTTCTATAGCGGATTCATTTGTATCTAATGGTGCCCCAATCTATGATATGGCTTCAGGTTCTTTTGTTTACATTACTTATAAAATTAATGTAGCAAATAATGCCGGAACCGGAACTTATGCTCCAGGTAATCAAGTATATAGTGCTGGCGGATTGAATGTTTCAGCAAATAATGCAAGTGTTATAGTTACGGCAAACACAGTTACTCCAGTAACTCCAGTTACTCCTGTAACTCCAACTATTCCACAAACACAGGTTCAATCAACTGCTTCAGCTAACATTGCTGCCGCTCTTTACAATCTAACAAAGGGCGAAACCAGCTATTCTGTTTCAACTTCAGCTAATCCCGGAGATGAAATAATGTACAGAGTTAAGGTAACTAATACCGGAACTACTACATTGACTGGCCTAAACACCAGAATCCAAGTCCCATCAGTTTTTGAATATGTTCCAAATTACTCAAGAACTCTTTACGGCGTAAATGGGGTAGACAAATATGTTGCTCTAAATGACGCTATTGTTGGCAACGGATCAAAGCTAGGTGTTGATATCTCCGTAGGAGATTTCGTCTACATTGTTTACAAACTTAAAGTGGCTAACAATGCGGTACTTGGTACTTATGGCACTGGCAACCAAGTTTGGGGAGACAGCAATGGAATCAATGTTTCTGCAAACAATGCAACCGTAATGATTAACGGCATAGTTCCTGCAACCAAATCATTGTCCATCAATGCAACTGCTTACAACGCAACTGCTTCACAGAATGTTGCTTACACAAATTCTGTTAATTCCTCAAGAGGCGATGTGATTAAATTCCGTGTTAATATCGCCAATAATGGCAAGGATGTATTGAAAAATGCAAAACTTACCAACTCATTGCCGGCTAATATGGAATTCGTTAGCGGTTCAGCAAAACTGGTTATGTCCGGCAACACAATCAATGTGTCCAACATAAATAGTATTAGTCTAGGCGACTTAAGCGTGGGTGCTAATGGTACTTTAGACTTTAGCGCTAAAGTAAAAAATGACACTCCGGCTAATACTGCGCAGTTGATTTATTCAGCTACCGGTATTGCGGATGGTATCTCTCAAGTTTCTAGTATCGTTACCATCTATCTAGACAAGACAGTCGTTACTTCGTTACCTAGCACAGGTGCTGCAACAACTATCCTTGCATTGATTGTTCTTGCAATGTTCATTTCAGTTGCTTCTTACATGTATTTGAAAGAATCAAATGCTTTGAGCAATGCAGTGAAAGTAATCAAGAGATAATTTTTCGGCGAGTCCGAAACTAAGAAGCCTCGGGTTAATTCTCGGGGTTTTTTAGTGGAAAGAAATATGATAACTTGCTCTTATTTTTTCTACCCGACTTTAGTCGGGGTTTACGAGCTTTAGCTCGTCTATATCTTTTGTACGCTAAAGCGTACCAACCCACACTAAAGTGTGGTAGAATATATTCTATGCAAACACTAACTATCCAAGAACTACTCAACGAAATTGAACGCAATAAAAAATATCTTGCCGATAGGGGAGTATTAAGCAGGATTGCCGAGCTTGAAACAGAATCTCAAGCTTCCGATTTTTGGTTGGATAGCGAAAAAGCCGGCAAGATCATGCGCGAGTTGGCCGATTTGCAGAAGGAAGTGGGGGATTGGGATGAATTAGAACGCGATTGCACGGCGGTTGTAGAGACGAACGGCCGTTCGTCTCTACAGGAACTCAACAAACGCTTTTCCGCGCTTGAAATCAAAACCTTCTTAAGCGGAAAATATGATTCTTATGGTGCCATTCTCTCAATTCACTCCGGTACCGGAGGAGTGGATGCGCAAGACTGGGCGGAGATGCTGCTGCGAATGTATCTTCGCTATATCGAAAGCAAAGGCTGGAAAGGAGAGATCATCCACTTATCCGCCGGAGAGGAAGCGGGTATAAAAAGCGCTTCGATTGAGGTTACCGGGCGCTATGCTTACGGATTGTTGAAAAATGAATCCGGAGTCCACCGCCTTGTTCGTAAATCGCCATTCAATTCCCAAAACCTGCGCCAAACATCATTTGCTCTAGTTGAAGCGGTGCCTTTGATTGAAGAAGACTTGGAAAATATAAAAATAGACGAGAAAGATTTAAGGATGGACACTTTCCGCGCTTCCGGTAAGGGTGGACAAAAAGTAAATGTTACCGACTCGGCCGTTCGCATCGTTCATTTGCCAACCGGCATTACTGTCAGCTGTCAGTCCGAAAGATCACAACATCAGAATAAAGAAAGAGCCATGAAAGTTCTTAAATCTCGATTAGCATTGCTTATGGAAAAGCAGAAAGAAACTGAATTAAAAAAGATTAAGGGGGAAAGTGTCCAGGCTTCATGGGGACATCAAATTCGTTCCTATGTTTTACATCCATATAAATTAGTCAAAGACCATAGGACGGAATTTGAAACATCGGATGTGGATGGTGTTTTGAATGGGGAAATTGAAGAATTTATTGATGCGGAATTGAGGAGGAGGGAATAAATGAATTAAGGATTAAATGAATAAATGATTGACGGCTTTTTAATCATTTATTCATATATTCATTTATTCATGGTTATTTATTTTTGAGGTTGCCTTTTTAGAGCTAATAAAATATAATCTATTCAGAAGACAATTAAACAAATAAAAAATGATCATCATTGAAGATATTACCAAAATTTACCCTCCCAAAATCATCGCTTTGGATGATGTGAATATGAAGATTGAATCGGGGGAATTTATTTCCTTAGTAGGCCCATCCGGCGCCGGCAAGTCTACGCTTATTCGATTAGTTATTGCCCAGGAGAAGCCAACCAAAGGCAGGATTATGATTGGCGAAAAAGACATTACTCGGCTAGGAGCTCGCCATGTTCCTTATTACCGCCGCAAAATCGGAGTGATCTGGCAGGATTTCAAATTATTGGAAAATAAAACGGTTTTTGAAAACATCGCTTATGCGCTGGAAGTTGTGGAAAGGCCGCAAAGAGAGATTGATATCCGAGTTCCCCAGATCTTAAAGCTGGTTGGATTGGAAGGAAAAGAAGATCGATTTCCCCATGAGCTTTCCGGAGGCGAGATTCAAAGAACGGCTATTGCCAGGGCCTTGGTTCATGATCCGCACCTTTTAATTGCCGATGAGCCGACCGGAAATCTCGATCCGGTTAATACGGATGAGATTATTAAATTGCTTTTAAAAATAAATAAACTGGGAACCACGGTAATTCTGGCCACTCATAACCGCGATGTTGTGGATAGATTGAAAAAAAGAGTCGTAGTTCTGGAAGGCGGGAGAGTGGTGAGTGATAAGAAGGTAGGAAAATACGAAATATAAATAGGAAATTAGCTTTCAGCTTCATTAGCTTCATTAGGAAATTCCTAAAAGCTAACGAAGCTAACGAAGCTAACGAAGCTAACATGTTCAGCTACAAGCATTTCAAAGGAGCAGTTCGAAGTTTAATCCGCAATAAGTGGCTTACTTTTGCCACTGTTACTGTAATGACCTTGACACTCTTCACTGTCAGTGTTTTTGTTATTTTAAACATTCTGGTCAGCTCTACTATAGATACGGTTGAATCCAAAATAGATCTCGAAGTCTATTTCAAGCCGGCTGTGGCGGAAGATGACATTTTGGATATCAAGAAAGATGTCAGTAAAATGCCGGAGATCAAAAATGTACAGTATATCTCCACTGCCGAGGCTCTAAAGATATTCAAACAAATGCACCCCGATCTGGATCAGGCGGTTTCCGAAGTGGACAATCCTTTGAATGCCAGTCTCAAAATTGACCTATATAAAGTAGAAGACTTGGGAAAGATCAACAGCCTTTTTGTCAGCGGCAAATACTCCGCGCTAGTTGAGAGCAGCAGCTACAAAGGCGATATTGTTAGCCGCTTCATTAATTTCCGAACTTATGTGACCTGGTTTGGCATTATCTTGAGTCTGGTCTTTTTGGTTACCAGTCTCATTGTAGTTCTCAACACGATTCGCATGACCATTTATACCCGCAGAGAGGAAATAGAAATAATGAAGCTGGTGGGCGCTACCAACTGGTATATTCGCTGGCCATTTATCCTGGAAGGAGCTTTCTACGGGTTTATTTCCATGATTCTGTCCTCAATTGCTTTATTTATCGGATTAAAAATTGCCAGTCCCCATATCCGAGACTTTTTCCAAGAATTTTCCATCAATTTCTTCAGTTCTCTTAATGCCTACGGTCTGATAATCCTGGGATGGCAGTTTGTAATCAGTGTTTTTGTAGGAGTAGTCAGTTCTACGATAGCGATAAGTAGGTATCTCAAAGTTTAAATCTCCGATAATCATTATTGAATTGTGAACAACTAAAAATGAATGGTTGTGGATAACTTTTGAATCTTTAATTATAAAATATGCTTTCTTTTAAAAAATCGGCTCTTATAGCATAATTTGACAAAATAGGCAGATATGCCTTAGCCAATAGTTATCCAAAAATAGCTAAATAAGGCTAAAATATGGCTTTTTCAGGGGAGGGGTTTTGTCTACGGGTAATTGGCAAAAAAAGCGTAATTTAACCGTTAAGATTGACTTTTCCATTTATTTGTGATACAATGATATGGTTTTCAAAATTTAGAAATATCTTTTTGGAAGCCCAAGTGTATCAAAATAAAAATAACCATGAAAAAAACATTGAACCAAAATTCAAGAGGACTTTTCGCAAAAGCGGGGATTAAAGTAATCCTAGTCGCTTTCTTGGCTTCCATGGTCCTATTTAATATCGGACCGGTAGCTGCGGATGAACTATCTGACAGCATTGATGCCAAAAAGCAGGAGATGAATGATGTCAGTCAGAAGATTAATGACCTGAAAAATGCTCTAGCAGCTAAGCAGAAGGAAATCTCGAGCTTGAAGAACGAGTTGGGAATGATTGATTCTCGCGTAGAATTGATCCAGTTGCAGATTCGTTCCACCCAGCTTGAGATAGAAAAGAATGGCGCGGAAATAGAGCAGAGCGAAAAAGATATTAAAGAAAAGGAAGATGAGATTGCCAAGCAGAAAACCGTAATTGCTACTGTTATTAAAAAGATCTATCAAGAAAAAGATAATAATTTCTTGACGGTAATAATCGGTTCAAATAATTTTTCCCAATTGGTAGAGGGAACTGAATATCTGTCAAAAATTAATACCAAGCTGAAAGCGGACTTGGACAAATTAAACATTCTTAAAACTGAATTGGAACAAAGAAAACAAGATCTTGAGAAGAAAAGAGATGAGCTTGGCCAATTAAAGAAAGATAAAGAATCCGAAGACGCGGCGCTTGAGGATCAGAAATACTCCAAGATCAAAGTAATGGAAATGACCAAGGGTCAGGAATCTGAATATCAGTCCAAATTGGCTCAAGCTAACGCGGAAGAACAGTCGGTAGCAGCTGAAATCACTAAGCTGGTTCAAGAACAGGCTCGAAGGAAAAGAAGCGAGGGCGTAACCGGCCGTGATGGTCGCGACCAAGTGGTTATGAAGGGTGGGTTTACCTACCCATTAGCCGGATTAAATAGAGTTAGTATTACCGGCGGAGACTTCATGGATCCTTCATATGGAATGGGCTTTCCTCACACCGGCGTTGATCTAGCGGCTGCTCAAGGTACTCCGGTAATGGCTGCCGGTCCCGGTACAGTAGTTATTGCTCATGATTCTGGCGGCGGCGGACTTTCTTACATTGCCATTGATCATGGAAATGGATTGGTTACAAAATATCTGCATGTTAGCGCTATCTATGTAAGTACCGGTGATGTAGTCAATGCCGGTGATGTAATCGGACTATCCGGCGGCTCTCCCGGTTCACACGGCGCCGGCATATTTACCACAGGCGCTCACTTACACTTCGAAATAGATGATTATAACGGTAATGCAGTTAATCCTCACAGTTATCTAAATATCGCACCTCCACTATTTTAAGGATGTGAAAAAGGATATTTAAAGATATATTTAAAGAACCCGGCATCCGCCGGGTTCTTTGTGCGTTCAGTTAATTTGCTAAAAGGTATTTTTTCGAGTAAAATATAAATAAGGAAACTTGTTTTTTTGAACATTTACAAATTCCTTTTGAGCACTCTGAACCGCGCTTCTTATAAGAGGTGAGGCAGAGAAATGGCTAAAGGATAGTCTGCCCTGTAGTCCCCGACGGGGGCAGACGAAAGAAAGGGACAAAATGCGAGACTTTTTTAGGAGATGGAGAAAGTTGGTAGTAACAATGGCTCCGGCTTGGGGTCGGCCACCCGATCACAAATGCTCGACAGAACTAATGCCGTCCCCACATTCAGGTATACCAAACACAGTTACTGTAATCCCACTGATTGCTGATCCCAAGAAGGCTTTTGGTCAAGTACTTCGTGATTATGACTGGAAGGCGGAGGAGCAGCAGCGGTTTTTTAAGGAGTGGGAACAGCGCTTTGGTGTTAAGAAAAGCGCAAAAGAGATTGAGGAAGAGCTCATCCGAGATTACAGAAAATTTGATGGGTGGGCTTCCGGTTGGTTTCTCGTCAAAACCGGATTATTGCGTCTTCTAATGAATCATGGAGACAGGTTCCTTTCATCAGAGCATTGCGCGGAAATTGCGATGCGGCTCTGCTTGATTGAGCAAATGAATGTCAACAAGCAGAAAGAAGGGGAATTGATTGTGGCTGTAAGAGCCACGATAGTAAGCGGCTATTCCCACCCCTTCGTAGAAGAGATTACGACACTTACCCCTAGCGACCAACTTATGCTTCGGCACTATTTCCCATACGGCGGCACTGGGAATGGAAAAATGTGGGTGCTTGAAGACATAAATAAATACGAATGCTTGGGGCATGGAAATCTGGAACGCCCGCTTTTCAGAGTGGAGCTACCGTCAGCCGGAACATTGCCTTTCCAGCGCGCCGCCACACTGTTGCAGTGCTATCCGGCGCACAACTGTTTTTTCGGCAAAGATCCTATGGCGACGATTGTCTTTCTCTACTGGCTTTTTGCCGCGGGCGATGACGATGCTTTGTGTCTGGCTGATGGAGCTCTTCACCGGCGTAGCGGTACGAGGTTTGCCGATGCTCGTCGCGCCGTAGGCGCCGCCATGCCGGGCTACCACTGGATCAACGGTCATCAGGATTGCGAACCAAGGTAAAGAGACCGATTACGCTCCGTCCGGCGATGCCGAGACGGAGTTTTGTTTTGAGTTATGTTATAATAAAAAACAAAATGCCAGATTTTAAAAAATATAAACCGTATTCAATTCGATTAAAGGATTACGATTATTCGGAACCCGGGGATTATTTTGTGACCATTTGTACCGATGATAGAAAATGTATTTTTGGCGTGATTGTTGATGGGAATATGATTTTGAATAATTTAGGAAAAATCATCGAGGAAGAGATATTAAAAACAATGGAAATCAGAAAAGAATTGGATGTTGATATATTTTCTATAATGCCGAATCATTTACATCTTATTATTTCATTAAGCGATGTTTATTATGATCCTGTAGAGACGAACGGCCGTTCGTCTCTACAATACGGAGAGAATAAATTTTGTATGAAACCAAAATCTGTTTCATCATTTGTTGCCGGTTTTAAATCCGCCGCAACAAAACGAATAAATATTTTACGCGAAACACCAAAACAACTTGTTTTTCAGGATGGTTACCACGAACACATCATTCGCAACCAACAATCCTATGACGAAATTTATATATACATTCAATCCAATCCTCAAACATGGGGTAGAGATCGAAACAATCCGAAAAATTTATAAACATCGGGTATTTTGATTTCGTAGAGACGAACGGCCGTTCGTCTCTACAGAAAGACAACTGGTTTCCAAACCCTAATATCTTCCTTGTTTAAATTACAAAAATAAGATAGAATCTTTTGTATGGAAGAAAATGCTATTGTTGAGGAAATAAAAAAAGAAGAGGACTTGAAAGCCCCCAAAAGAGTCATCAAAACCTCCTTGGTTTTGCTGGGTATTTTTATTTTGGGATTGTTTTTGTTCGGTCTGGGCTATTTTCTAGGCGTGGGCGGACCGGAAAATATCAAGCAAAGACTGGTGGACAAAGACGCTCCGACCAGATATAAAGATGTCGATTTCGGCCGATTTTGGGATGCTTTGGGCAAAGTAGAAGATGTCTATATTGGCAGCATTGATTATGACAAAATGGTTGATGGCGCTATTTATGGAATGGTTAGTTCCTTGGGCGATCCATTTTCTGTTTATTTAAACAAAGAAACCCTAAATGAGTTTAATGGTGAAATTAATGGCACTTTTGAGGGCATTGGAGCGGAACTAACAGCCAGAGATGGCAAGTTAGTTATTATAGCTCCCTTGGAAGGATCGCCGGCAGAAAAAGCGGGCATGAAAGCAGGTGATATTATCGAAGCAATAGAAGGACAAAGCGTGGGTGGTATGACAGTGGAAGAAGCGGTAATGAAGATAAGAGGACAAAAGGATTCATTTGTAAATTTAACCATTGTAAGAAGCGGTTCCGACAAGCCATTTGACCTAAAAATAAAGAGAGAAACTATTAATGTTAAAAGTGTTGATTATAAAATGGAAGATAATGGCATAGCTTATGTTAAAATTCTTCGTTTTGATACAACCACAAAAAACCTGATTTCTGATGCAGCCGACGATATTAATAAAAATAAAGCCAAGGGTTTAATTTTGGATTTGCGCAATAATCCGGGCGGGTATCTTGATTCTGCTATCGATGTGGCTTCCGAATTTATCAAAGAAGGGACAGTGGTTATCGAGCAATATAAAGATGGCAAAAAAGAAGAATTTGCCGCGAAAGGCGGAGGAAAATTGTATGATATTCCAATGGTTGTTCTGGTTAATAGTGGTAGCGCATCCGCTTCCGAGATATTAGCCGGCGCGATTCATGATCACAAAAGGGGAGCGTTAATCGGCGAAAAGACCTTTGGCAAAGGATCGGTTCAAGAGATGATTTCTTTGTCTGCCGGAGGAGCCTTGAAATTGACCATGGCCAAATGGCTGACTCCCAGTGGCACAGTTATTGATAAAAATGGACTTCTTCCTGATATTGAGGTAAAATTAGAAGAGACGAGTGATGTGAAGAAGGATAATCAGTTGGATAGAGCGAGGGAGGAAGTTAATAAAATAATAAAATAAGAAACTAAAAAAATTTAATCCCAAATAATCCCGAATTATACCCGAATATCCCGAATGGGAATTGGGGAAATTAGGGATCAATTCGGGAAAATTAGGGAGAAAAATGTTATGCAAATAGTACTACTTAAAAAAGTTAAAACCTTAGGCAACCCCGGTGAAGTTAAAGAAGTAGCCAAGGGTTATGCTCTTAATTTTTTAATTCCGAATGGATTGGCATTGCCGGCAACTCCGGGAAATATCAAAGAAGCAAAAAATAGGGCGAGAAAATTTGACAAAGCCGCAGTGGTAGATGACTCTGCCATGGTTAATTTTATCAAAGAGATTGAGGGAGTAGAGATTATAATTTCCGCTAAGACCAATGAAAAGGGGAATCTTTTTGCAGCGATTAAATCAGAAGATATTGTGGCTGAAATAGCCAAGAAATTAAGTAAAAGTATTGACCCAGAATTTATCGTCTTAAAAGAACCGATTAAAAAAGTGGGGGAATATGAGGTTGGGGTTGCAGCTGGGGATAAGAAGGGAGTTTTAAAAGTTAAGGTGGAAGCAGAATAAAATCTTTCTCCCGAATAATCCCAAATAAATCCCGAATATCCCGAATTTTTTGAAAAAACATTTTGTTAATATTTGAGAAATTAGGGGTAAATTAGGGATAATTAGGGAGTTAATTTTTAAAATAATAATAAATATTAGGAGGATAAAAAAATGTTTGATAAGGTTAAAGATTTATATCAACTCAAAAAGCAGGCTTCAGCTTTGCAAAAAGAGCTGGCCAACACGATCATCGAAGCGACATCGCCCGATGATTTGATAAAAGTAGAGGTCTCGGCTGATATGAAAATAAGATTAATCTCAATTGATCCGTCATATCTGGTTGAATCTCGTCGCGAACAGCTTGAATTCCAATTGAAAAATGTTATGTCATCTGCCATGACCCAAGCCCAGCAAGTCGCTGCCAATAAAATGAAAGAAATGGGCGGCCTTGAAGGTCTTATGGGCGGATTGGGAATGTAATATAGATAAATTCAAAATCTATGTACTCTATAAAGCCAGACTCTTCAATCAGCCAGTTTCAGGAATTTGTAGATCATGTTTATGGTTTGCCAAACGACAGAATGTACTCTTCAACTGGAGTTCTCTTGTCTCAAGTACAGAAATTTTCCATGAGAGCTCTTAAGGGTATAAGAAAAAACGACTATGACAAGGTAAGACTAAACCTAGCTATCTCAATATATTGGATGGCCTCCATAGCAAATAGGCTGCATATAAATTTAGAGCAAGAGCTATGGTCAAGATTCCCAATGTGTTGTTCATATTGTGGTAATAAACCCTGCTCTTGTAAGACAACTAAGCCCGATCACAGAATGACCATTCGTTCAGATAAAAAATCACGGCCGTCTACAATGTCTGGTTTTCAAAATATGTTTCAAGAGATATATCCATCAGAATCTCGAACTCTAGTTGATTCCGGAATTCATTTGGCCGAAGAAGTTGGGGAAGTTAGCGAAGCCATATACAGTTACTCTGGCCAGCATGTAGAAGATCAGTTTAACGAGATTAAATTAGAAATATCCGACTTCTTTTCATGTCTTTTTGGCGTTGCTAATTCTCTTAAAGTGGATATTGCTAGCGAGTTAGCAAAGATGTTTAGTAAAAACTGTCACGAGTGTCATATGGCGCCTTGTGAGTGTAGTTTCTCTCATGTTGCAAAAATTAAAACATAAACTATGAAAATAATTATAGGCTTAGGTAATCCGGGGAAGAAGTATGAAAACACACGGCACAATGTGGGGTTTTTGGCGATGGATCGGATTGTGAATAAGATGGCGCAGAAAGATATAAAAGTTGATTTCAAATTAGATAAAAAGTTTGAAGCGGAGGTTGCTAAGTTGAAATTGGGAAACGAAGATGTTCTTTTGGTAAAACCACAGATTTTTATGAATTTATCAGGTGTTGCAGTCAAAAAGATTGTTGATTTTTATAAGGTTATTCCCGAGAAAGACCTGATGGTTATTTATGATGATGTAGATATTCCTCTTGGAAAGGTTCGGATTCGCGGAGAGGGCTCCTCTGCAGGCCACAATGGTTTGCAATCCATTATTGATGAATTGGGAACAGATCGGTTTATGAGGGTTAGAATAGGCATTGGAAGGCCTGCTAATGAGTTGGTAAAGATAGAGGACTGGGTTCTTCAAGCCTTGCCGGCTGTGGAAAAAGAATTATTGTTTAATACAATAGAAGATTTAATAATGAATGGATTACAGTATTTGGCTCTATAGGGTTGTGTTGGTTCTGGGTTGTACCCAGAACCATGATGGTCATTGATGATATTAAAAAATTTCTTTTTTAGTGCATCATGGTTCCGAATATAACTCGGAACCAACAACGATGATTTTAAATAAAAATCATTGTTAAGCCATTTTTTTTGCATTCAAAAAGCCTTCGCTAATGTTTATAAAAAAATTACTGCGAAGGCTTTTTATTTGCAAGGCTGCTAAACGCAAGATGCGGTCGGTAGCCCTATGGTTCGATCAGATCTTTTATCTTCAGATCCCCTGGGTGGGGAGTCCTCTTTGAGCTTTTTTATTTTTATTTTTATTTTGCCCCGTCATTCGACGGGGTTCTCTAAAGAGAACTTTCCATCCAGGCGATCATCAGAGATCCGGCCGAATTACTCTCTACTAGTGAACTCCCAACTATTTTGTCTAGGCGACATTATTTTTACCCCGACTCCTGAAATAGGATTTCTGAGCCGATGCGTGGGTGCTAATAGAGAGAGTGCTACCTGCGAGAACGGAAGCCTTAAAGGAGGGCTAAAAGGTGTTTCCGAAACTCTTCGATTGCTCGAGGAGCCTCGCGAGTAGCACTCTATCCACTAACAACCTTTGATGTTTGGGGTTGATGATAGCAGTGTTGTATTGTTAATAAACGATCACTTAATTTCAAAGCTAATATAGCACAAGGATAGACAATTGTCAAGGTATAATTTGACCACTGTCAAGATTGCGTAAGTTAAGCTATTATTTTATAATATAGACAATTAAGACTGGGCAATTAAGCCTAAGGTAGACAATTAAATCTCCGCCAGCCGGCGGATCAATTAGTCCACTGTGGATAAGTTTCTGCAAAGCAGAACCCCGTCGAATGATGAGACAAAACCTCCTTTGAAAATTCAAAACAATTAGGTTATAATATCTCTGATGCAAAAAGATGATTTTCTGAAGACTATTTCAGAAAAGATAGAACAATTGGATAAAATAAAAAACGCGCGGAAAATGCTTTCCGAGCGTGGTTTTGTGTCTATTGGCGAGGTTGGGGGAGTGGGGAAAACTTTTTTAACCCATGTTTTACAAGAAGAAACCGGCAAGAAAGTAGTTTTTTTAACCGAAAATGTTGAGGAATTTAAAAAGAACTTTGAAGATTGGAATATCTTATTTGTAGAGACGCAAAATTTTGCGTCTCTACGAGAAGAAAAAAATATTCTTTTCAGCTTTAAAGATATTTTTAAAAAAGTCATTCCTTTCGCAGAATATAAGGAGAAAATTTTAGATCTGAAAGTTGGGGATAAGACTGATCTGGTTCGATTGGCCGATTTTCTGGCTGATGTTGGCTATCAAAGAGTTAAGAAGCCGGATTCTCGGGGGGAATTTGGAATAAAGGGGGATATCTTAGATATTCTCCCCGCCGGATTTGGCGGGGTGAATATTAGTGAAGAAAAAGTCAGAATCGAGTTTTTGGGAGATAGGGTTGAAAAGATTGTAGGGAACGCAGATCTGCGTTCCCTACGGGAAATACAAATTTATCCCGTTGAAATTCCCGAAGGCGATGAATATTTTATCAGCTATCTTGATGATTATCTTTTCATAATTGATGGCGAAGATACTTTCCGGTCTCATGTTTTGTCCATGTTCGATTATGAAAAAGAAGCTGGCAATATCGACCCGCCTGCATCGCTATGCGAAGCATTGCGGGCAGGGGAGATTAAAAAACTGAAAAGTATCGAGGATTTTTTGAAAAAGCAATCGGTGGTTTATTGCGAAAATTTTTCAGTTAGCGAAAAATCTGGTGTGAATCTACGGTGGTTAGAATCTAAAAGATATCTGGGCAATACTACGGAATTCCTCGCAGACTTACGCAGACTTTACGCTGAAAAAACGCAGAAAATTTTTATTTTTAGTGAGAAGGCAGAACACCTAAAAAAGTTTCTTTTGAATAATGGGGTTATCTTGATGTCCGACATCAAGATAGTTCTTGATGTCGGACATCAAGAATTGCCGACAGTGGTAGTTGAAAATAAAAAGATTAGCGAGGGGATTAGTATCTCGGATTTAGGATTAGTTATTTTTTCGGATAAAGAAATCTTTGGAGAATTGAAGAAATCCGCCAGCCGGCGGAAGAGAAAAGTAGATTTTTCAGCCTTAACCAATCTTAAAAAAGGGGAGTTTGTGGTTCATATTGATCATGGTATTGGTACTTTTACAGGGTTTGGCGAGATCGAAATTGATAAGGTAAAAAGAGAATATATTTTTATTGAATACTTCGGAGGAGACAGTATTTATGTTCCGCTGGATCAAGCGGATAAGATTACAAAATACATCGCGGTTGGCAATAGCCCCCCGCATTTGTCCAGTCTCAAGACTAATCAATGGATAAAAATTCGCAAAAAAGTCAGGGAAAATGCCGAAAAAATCGCCAAAGATTTAATCGAAGCTCAAGCTATGCGATCCGGGGAAAAGCCATTCTATTATATTAACGACGAAAGAGAGCAGAAAATTTTGGAAAAAACCTTTGCTTACACAGAAACGAAGGATCAGGCGAAAGCTATCGAAGAAGTTTTGGAGGATATGAATGGGCGAAAACCGATGGATAGAATCGTTTGCGGGGATGTGGGCTATGGAAAAACCGAAGTGGCGATACGAGCGGCGACTCGCGCGGTCGTTTCGGGTGGGCAGGTGGCCATCCTTGTTCCGACTACAATTCTAGCCGAACAGCATTTGGAAACTTTTCGCGAAAGATTGGATCAATTTGGATTCAAAATCGAATCGTTATCTCGTTTTCGCAGCGAAAAAGAGCAGAAAAAGATTATGGACAAATTAGCTGTCGGAGGAGTGGATATTGTGATTGGAACGCATCGATTATTGTCCAAGGATATCAAATTCAAAAATCTCTATTTGGTCATAATTGATGAGGAACAGAAGTTTGGCGTGAAACACAAAGAACAATTGAAAAAATTAAGATCAGGAACGGATATTCTCACTATGACGGCAACGCCTATTCCTCGAACCTTATACTTAGGATTAGGCGGATTAAAAGACATTAGTTTAATTAATACTCCTCCGGAGGGAAGGTTCCGATTAAAACAGTAGTCATAAAAAATGACGACGAGGTGATTCGCGAGGCAATTACCAAAGAAGTTGCG
>JAQULF010000013.1 GCA_028718745.1 Patescibacteria group bacterium
TTACGGATTGGGAACAAGACTATTCGATGAATTAGAAAATATCAACCTTTAGTTATATAAAAAAATAAAACGGAATTATGAATAAAAAAACATGGATCATTATCGCAGTCGTTGTGGTGATTGTTTTAGCGATAGGATATTTTGTTTGGGCGATGTACTACTCTGCTCCCGCTTATAATACACCTGCTCCTCAACAATCTTCACAACCAACGACAAATACTGGCAATCCGGTTCAAGAGCTTCCTACTGTAAACACTGTTACTCCTCCGGCTAACACTCCTGCGCCAACTCCAACACCAACGCCTACACCCACACCCACTCCGACCCCTACCCCAGTTCCTGCAAAAACTTACACTATCAATGCTGTTAATTTTGCCTTTAGTCCTAATTCTGTAACTATAAATAAAGGCGACACGGTTATTTGGGTAAATGGTGATTCCGTTCCCCATCAAATAGCCGGCAATGGATTTGGTAGCAGCGCGCTTGCTAATGGACAAAGCTACAGCTTCAAATTTAGTTCTGCCGGAACCTATAGCTATCATTGCGCCATCCATCCATCGATGACAGGGACAATTATTGTAAAATAAAAGTTTTAAACTTAACTTAATACAAAAAATATGCTAGAATAGCTAGTAGCTAATTGCTAATAGCTATTTTTGGTGGGGTTCCCGCCTTTGGCGGGAGTGTCTCCCGCAATTGGCGGGATAAAGCCCAAAGAAAATAAAGATAAAAAAACAAGATGTGGTTTGTTTATATTTTGAAAAGTAAAATATTTAATAAATACTATATTGGTTGTACAAGAAACCTACAAAGAAGAATTTGGGAACACAATGCGGGTCTCACAATCTCAGTTAAAAGATATATACCATATGAATTAGTTTATTTTGAAAAATATAATAATCAAGAAGAAGCTTATAAAAGAGAAAAACAGATTAAGAGTTATAAAGGAGGCAATGCTTTTAAAAGATTAATAAAAAAGCATGAATAGTTTGTAAAAGCTTTTTGGCGTGTGGTTTACCCCGCCAAAGGCGGGGAGAGGTGCCCGAGTGGCTGAAGGGGACGGTTTGCTAAACCGTTATACGGTGTTAAAACCGTATCGGGGGTTCGAATCCCCCCTTCTCCGTTATAGCAAAATAATTGCTATATATAGCAATTATTTTGCTATCATAGTAGTAAGGGATTCGAAGCCGTGAAAAGAAAAGCGAGGATACGAAGCTTTTCTGCTTCAAGGCCGGCCCAAAGGGCGAATCCCCCCTTCTCCGTTTATGTCAAAATACCAACTATTTCGCTTAGTAGTAGCCGCCGTTATTCATGATAATGAAGGAAGGTTTTTAATTGCTCAAAGACATCTGAAAGATTCTCATCAGCCGGGCGTTTGGGCTATTCCAGCTGGACATGTGGAGACTGGAGAAAGTAGCGTTGATATTTTAGAAGAAAATTTGAGGCGTGAAGTTAAAGAAGAAATTGGTATAGAAATTAATATCGAAAATTTTTTGGACAGTCATAGTTGGGTAGATACAGATTATAAAAAAGTGACTGTAGTTTTTCTTTGTACTATTAAATCTGGAGAGCCTAAGGCACTTAGCGAAACCAATGAGGTTAGATGGGTTACGATTGATAAAATTTCAGAATTAAACCTGGCCCCGCACATATCGCGATTAATTGGTAAAGCTAATGAAAGGCTGGGTCTTAAATAAATTTATGTTTATCCGTCAATATCGCCAAGAAGATCGCAAAGCAATCGAGCGAATCAATTTCGAAACAGGGTTTATGGGAGAATCGATGAATAAATTGATTTCCTCGCCCCGTCTCTGGTCTCTGGGAATCAAGCACTATTTGGATTACGAACCGGAAAGTATTTTTGTGGCTGAAGAAAATGGACAAGTAGTCGGATACATTTTGGGTTTACTCGAAGAATTAAAAACAGACAAAAAAAAGATGATGGCTGTCAGCGCTTTGCGCAATTTGCGATTTCTTTATTCATTGATTTTAGAAGACAAAATTTTTTGGCTGGATAAATTGAAAGAATCGATCATTCTTTTTATAAAATCACTTTTTGGACGCGGATTTAAAGAACCAAAAAATGCCGGTCATCTACATATCAATCTTCTTCCAAGCGTTCGCGGTAAAAGCGTCGGCACTCAATTGCTCAATCGATTTTTGGAATACGCTAAGAAAAAAGGTACCAAAATTATTTTTGCCAATTCATATCAAAGGGCGGAGAATTTAAAAGATAATTTTTGGACCAGAAATGGTTTCAAAGAATACTCCAAAATAAAAACTGATTTTTGGCGATTGGCTTTGCCGGGAAAAGAGATCTATTTGGTGTGCTATGTACGAAGTCTCTAATGTATCTTGCATTTGTAGGGGCGTAAAATTTTACGCCCTTGTTTTTAGGGCGTCATATATGACGCCCCTACATTAATTGAATTTTCACCCAAAATAAGGTATAATGTCATTATGGATCAAGTCGAAGAAATCAAAAAAAAGCTGGATGTGGTTTCGCTTATTTCTTCCTATTTAACTATGAAGAAAGCCGGGAAGAATTACAAGGCCTGCTGTCCATTTCACAAAGAAAAGACAGCCTCTTTTATGGTTAGCCCGGAAAAGCAGATTTGGTATTGTTTCGGTTGCAATCAGGGTGGCGACATTTTCACCTTCGTAGAAAAAATGGAAGGACTGGATTTTGTGGGCGCTCTTCATCTTCTGGCAGACAAAGCCGGTATTATTCTCGATCGACAGGATTTTGTCAAAAAGAGTGAAAAAGACAAATACTTTGAAATTTTGGAATTGGCTCGCAAGTTTTATGCTTTTTTGTTGAATGAACACAAAAGTGGGGAACTAGCTAAAAAATATCTTTTAGAGAGAGGCCTAAATCAAAAAACTATCGAGAATTTTTCTTTAGGCATGGCACCGGACAGCCCGGAGATTCTAAAAAGCTATTTAGTTAAAAAAGGTTTCAGTTTAGCGGACATCGAGGCAGTTGGATTGATTTCCAAAAATTCATCCGGTAGAGTAACCGATAAATTCCGTGATCGCATAGTTTTTCCTATTAAAAATACCAATGGCAAAGTAGTTGGTTTTAGCGGTCGAACCTATCGACCAGCCAAAAATCCCAATTTTACTCCTCCAAAATATCTCAATTCACCCCAGACCACCGTTTACGACAAAAGTTCGGTTATCTACGGATTGCCGGAGGCCAAAGAAGCGATTCGCGAAAAAGATCTGGTCATTATAGTTGAAGGTCAGATGGATGTGGTTTCTTCCCATCAAGCTAGCGTTACCAATGTGGTAGCTTCTTCCGGTACAGCTCTAACCGAGAAACAATTGGAAATTCTTTCCCGTTATACCTCAAACATCGCTTTCTGCTTTGACTCTGATGAAGCGGGCAATCTGGCTATGAAAAGAGCTTTTGAACTCTCTCAATTTTCAGATATAAACCTGAAAGCCATCGTTTTAAATGACGCTAAGGATCCCGATGAATTAATTAAAAAAGATCCCAAGTTATGGTTGGAAGCGGCTTCTTCGCCTATTCCTATTTATGATTTCTATTATTCTGTTTTGATGAAGAAAAATGGCGGAGGAGCGACGGCAGATGAAAAAAAGAAAATAGCGCAAGAATTTATCCCGATTATCAGTAATATAGGTAGCGAGATAGAAAAAGCGCATTGGATCAAAAAAATCAGTAATGATTTGGGGGTGAATGAGAAATATATTATCGAAGCTTTAAATAAGATTAAAAGACCAGAACAAAGAGAAACTGGGGACATCGATTCACCGGCTTTTTCGATTAAGATTCCCAAAGAAAGCCTGCTTCTAACTATGTTGGTTTTTTATCCTAAAAAGATGGAGGAATTTTTCCAAAAAATTAAAATCGATGATTTATTTGAAGAAAAAGGCAAAAAACTTTACAATATTCTATTTGATTGGCATAATAAGGGCGAAAAGGAAAACATAAGTTTGGAATACATCAAAAGCAAGGTTGATTCCAAAGAGCAAAAAGAATTGGATCTACTTTTCTTTTTAGCGATGAATTTTTTTGAAAGCTTGGAGGAGAAAGACGCTATTTCAGATATTGATAATTTAACTTCCGGTATTTTGCAAAATAAAAAAGAAAAAAGAAAGAAAGAAATTGAAATAGAAATCACCTCTCTCGATAAAGTAAAAAACAAAGAAAAAGTCAAGGAATTATTAAGAGAATTACAAGGTTTAATATAATTTTACTAATAAATTTGGACGATATGGCTAAAAAAATTGTGAACTCTGCCGTTCCCGGCAAAAAGAAAGAAAAAGTTAGCGCGGAAATAGAATCTCTAATTGAAAAAGGAAAAAGTCAGGGATTTTTGACTCAAGAAGATGTCTTGGGCGTTATTCCCGAAGCTGAGGGTGATATCGAAAAATTTGACGAAATTTATTCTATCATGTTGGATGAGGGAATCGAGGTTTTGGAAAATGCGGAAGAGGGTGGAGCGAGTGAAGGTGACATTAATGAAGAAGATCTGCTTGAGGAAATAAAAAAACAAGAAGCCACTCTCGCGGATATTTCCGGAGATTCAGTTCGCATGTATTTGCGAGAAATTGGGCGTATTCAATTACTAACCGGCGAGGAAGAAGTGGATCTGGCAAAAAGAGCGGAAAAAGGAGACTTGAAAGCGAAGGATAGATTGATTGAGGCCAATCTTCGTCTTGTAGTTTCAATTGCAAAAAAGTTTGTTGGTAGAGGCATGCCTTTGCTTGATTTAATTCAAGAAGGCAATTTTGGTCTGATGAAAGCGGTAGAAAAATTTGATTATCGCAGGGGTTATAAATTTTCAACTTATGCAACTTGGTGGATTCGCCAAGCTATTACCAGAGCGATTGCTGATCAGGCTCGCACCATTCGTATCCCGGTACATATGGTTGAGACAATTAATAAATTAACTCGAGTGCAGCGACAATTGTCGCAAGAATTGCAAAGAGATCCGACCGCGGAAGAAATAGCGGCCGAGATGGGAATGGAACTGGAAAAAGTTCAGCATGTTTTGAAAATTTCTCAAGGAACTATTTCTCTTGAAACCAAGGTTGGTGAGGAAGAAGACTCTGTGCTCTCTGACTTTTTGCCGGATGAGAAAAATATCGGGCCGGATGAAGCGGCGACACATCAGCTGCTTCGTGAACAGCTTCGCGAAGTTATTAAAACCCTTTATCCTCGGGAGCAAAAAATTTTGAAAATGAGATTTGGTTTGGAAGACGGCAAGTCTCATACATTAGAAGAAGTGGGCCGAGAGTTTGGCGTAACTCGAGAGCGCATCCGCCAAATCGAAGCCAAAGCACTTCTGAAGCTCCGAAGAAATCGGGAAAGTAAGAAGTTGAAAGAATATCTCAAGTAGCTTTTTAGCTTGTAGCTTGTAGCTTTTTAGGGTATAATGATAAAGAAATTAAGAAATTAGTTACTTTCTTAGTTTTTTTATAATGAAACAAAAAGACAAAAGGACATACAAAGAAAGAGCAGAATATTTTAAGATGGCTGTTGCGAGAAGAAGGAAACGGCTTAGAGAGTTAGCGATTGAATACAAAGGGGGTAAATGCCAAAAATGTGGCTATAAAAAATGTCTTGAAGCTTTGGAATTCCATCATTTAGATGAGAATAAAAAAAATTTTGGGTTATCTGCCCGAGGCGTTACGAGATCTTGGGATAAAGTAAAAAGAGAAATTGATAAATGTATTTTAGTCTGTGCGAATTGTCATAGGGAGATACACGCGAAGGAAAAGAAATAATTAACAAACAGTAATCCGCGATAGCTCAATGGTGGAGCAATCGGCTGTGAACGAAAACGCAGCTCTTGTTGGAAACAGCAAGATGAACTTCTCGGGATAACGGTGAAGGCTAAACCTTCCGAATCGGAGGGCAAGCTAATACCGTGGGAACCCCAATCTATTTGGGGGCGCCGTAGAGACTAGATACCGAGATGCCTAAACCAGAAATGGTATGGCAAAGATATAGTCCACGCTTTAGCGAAAGCTAGGGATTTGGTGTAACCGATAGGTTGTTGGTTCGAGTCCAACTCGCGGAGTTTCAATAAAAAATAGTCCTTTCCGGGCTATTTTTTGATTGAGCGGAAGAAGAAAGTATGGTAGAATAGTAAAGATTTTAGTATTAAACAACAACAATGAACCAGCAAGCAGAAGAATTAAACCGCATTATTCAAGAAAAGAGCGGTATTATTTTTGAATTGCTTTCGAAGAAAGGCAAAGAAATATATTTTCCCAAAAAAGGAATTGTCGGACAAGCGGCCGAAGCGCAGAGCAAGAAAATCAATGCTACAGCCGGAGTAGCGCTCGATGACAACGGCCAGCATATGTTTCTCAAAAGCATCGAAAGAAATCTAAATCTCCCTCCTTCCCTGGCGGTTCCCTACGCGCCAAATTTCGGAAGAGCTGATATACGGGCTGCTTGGAAAAAAATGATTGTTGAGAAAAATCCTTCCATCGGTTCAAAACTTTTTAGTCTTCCTATTGTTACCAATGCTCTAACTCACGGATTATCTGTCGCCGGATACCTTTTTCTTGACGAAGGAGACAAAGTGATTTTGTCAGATCACTATTGGGATAATTATGAATTGGTTTTTGGCAATGCTTATGGCGCAGTACTGGATAAATTCAATTTATTTAAAAACGGTGCCTTTGATTCCGATTCACTTCGCGCAAAGCTTAACGAAGGAGCGGTAGGCAAAAAAGTTTTGCTATTAAATTTTCCCAATAATCCTTCTGGTTATACGCCGACAGTGGGGGAGATGAAAGCCATTGCCGAAATTATTAAAAACGCGGCTGAAAAAGGAAATAAAATTGTTGTTGTTCTCGATGACGCTTATTTTGGGCTAGTCTTTGAGAAAGGCATCGCGAAGGAATCTATTTTTACCCAGCTAATGGATCTGCATGAAAATGTTTTAGCGGTCAAACTTGATGGCCCAACCAAAGAAGATTATGTTTGGGGACTACGAGTCGGATTTTTGACTTACGGCATCAAAGGCGGAAATACTGAACTATATAGCGCGCTCGAGAGTAAAACAGCCGGAGTGGTTCGCGGCAATATCTCCAGTGTTTCCAATCTTTCTCAATCACTCATGCTGGCCGCTTTTGAAGCGCCGGATTATGAGCAGGAGAAAAAAGAAAAATTCGCAATTTTGAAAGAACGATATGAGGCGGTTCGCAGCACTTTACAAAACGAAAAGTATGCCGAGTATTTTTCACCGCTTCCTTACAACTCTGGATACTTTATGTGTCTTGAATTAAAACACGGATTAAAGGCCGAGGATGTGCGGCAGAAACTATTGGAAAAATATGATACCGGCGTCATCGTTATCGGGGATGTTGTTCGAATTGCCTTCTCGGCAGTTTCAGTAAAATTAATCCCGGAAATTTTTGAAAATATATATTCGGCTTGCAAAGATTTGGCAAGCCTATAATGTCTAAATTAAAAATTAAAGTAACTAAACAAATATGATTACCAAAGAACAAATCCAAAAGTTAGGCATCAATCAGATTGTTGAGATCGTCTATAATCCCAGTTACGATGAACTTTTTGAAGCGGAAATTGATCCCAAAAATGAAGGCTTTGAAAAAGGGGTATTGACCAATACGGGCGCGGTAGCAGTTAAGACGGGAATTTTTACCGGCCGTTCGCCAAAAGACAAATATTTCGTTATGGATTCTGTTACAGAAAAATCTATTTGGTGGGATGGGGTTATTAATCGTTCTGTCAATCAAGATGTGTGGAATTTCTGTAAAGATTTGGTTACGGAGGAGTTATCCGCAAAAAAACTTTATGTCGTCGATTGTTTTTGTGGAGCAAATATCGATACGCGCATGAAAGTCCGTTTTATTATGGAAGTTGCTTGGCAAGCGCATTTTGTAAAAAATATGTTTATTCGTCCGACCACCGAAGAATTAGAAAATTTCGGGGAACCGGATTTTGTGGTGATGAATGGCTCAAAGGCAACCAATCCAAATTGGAAGGAGCAAGGATTAAATTCTAATGTGTTCGTTTTATTTAACTTAACTGAAAAAACTGCTGTTATCGGAGGCACTTGGTACGGCGGAGAAATGAAAAAAGGAATCTTCTCTTTAATGAATTACTATCTGCCACTTCGCGGTATCGCTTCAATGCATTGTTCAGCCAATGTTGGCGAAGACGGGGGCGTAGCCATTTTCTTCGGTCTTTCCGGAACAGGAAAAACTACTCTTTCCGCAGATCCAAAGCGCTATCTGATTGGCGATGATGAACATGGCTGGGACGATGAGGGAGTATTTAATTTTGAAGGGGGATGCTATGCAAAAACCATCAACTTAAGCCAAGAGAATGAACCGGCTATTTGGAAAGCCATAAAGCGCGATGCTCTTCTCGAAAATGTTACAGTTAGAGATGATGGATCTATTGACTACGCCGACTCTTCAATCACGGAGAATACGCGCGTCTCATACCCTATTTACCATATTGATAAAATCGCAATTCCCTCGAAAGCGGGTCCCGCAAAGAAAGTGATTTATCTGTCTGCCGATGCTTTTGGTGTGCTTCCTCCAGTTTCAATTCTTGATCATGATCAGGCGCAATATCATTTTCTATGCGGTTATACTTCCAAACTAGCCGGAACAGAACGCGGCATCACTGAACCTGTGCCTTCATTTTCTCCCGCATTTGGTGAAGCATTTCTTACCCTTCATCCGACCAAATATGCGATCGAGCTTGCTAAGAAAATGGATCAATATGGCGCCAAAGCCTATCTTATTAATACGGGCTGGAATGGTACGGGAAAAAGAATTTCCATTCGTGATACCCGCGCGATTATCGATGCGATTCTTGACGGATCCATTAATAGTGTGGAAACCGAGCATATTTCATATCTGAATTTAACCATTCCAAAAAGTTTACCAGGAGTTAGCGAAGGAATTCTTGACCCACGCGACACCTATACCGATAAGGGAGAGTGGGAGAAAAAAGCCAAAGATCTGTCGGCTCGATATATAAAATACTTTGAGCAGTTCACAAATACCTCGGAGGGTGAGGCGCTGATTTCGGCGGGACCGCAAATGTAGAAAAATTTATTTCAGGTATTTTAAATAATTTCTTTGTGCTAAAATAAAAACAATATTAATAAATTTAAAATCATGAAAAAAGGTTTTAATGCAAACATCGAAAAAGACACTTTAGAAAATGATAATTTTCGCAAAGTGCTTTATACGGCTCCTCACAGTCAATTAGTATTAATGGCTCTTAAACCAAATGAGGAAATTGGCATGGAGGTTCACACGGACAATGATCAGTTTTTTCGTTTTGAGGCAGGAGTGGGTAAAGCAATTATTGACGGCAATGAGTATGCGCTGGAAAATGGATCAGTGATAGTAGTGCCAGCCGGAGCCGAACACAACATTATCAATGTTTCCGATTCGGATGATCTTAAACTTTATACCATCTATTCACCAGCTCATCACAAAGATGGAGTTATCCGCGCTACTAAAGCCGAAGCAGAAGCAGACAGTCCGGAGTTTGATGGAGTGACAACAGAGTAGCCCGCTCGATTTTTAGAAAAAGAAAAGCGCCCTTCCCCGGATTCGGGAGGGCGCTTTTTTGTTTCGTTTGTGTTGACTTTCGTCGTTCAGGCCGCTTTCGGACCCAATACCTCGTAGTATGATGTTGGCTCGCCGTTGTTAATTCCCTTCAGGATTGCGGAACGCGGTTCGAAGTTGAAATAGTCTCTCGTTCTCTCGAATGTTTTCTCGCAAACCATGATTCCTTTGGGACGCGCTTTTCCTTCGAGTCGTTGAGCCTTATTTACATTGTTGCCAATTACAGTGACATTGAAACGTTTTTTGCTACCGACTATTCCAACTGTCAGTGGGCCCGTTGTGATTCCTATCCCGCATTCGATATTTCCGACCCTATCTCTCCATTCGAGACTGTCTGCGATTTCGCGGAAGGCTTTCTGCATAGCGAGCGCTGCTTGAATCGCCTGTCTCTCTTTGCTGGGTTGATCGAGAATAGCGCCCCAGTGCGCCATGGTTGCGTCGCCGATGTATTTATCGAGGCAACCGTCATGTTCCATGATGATTTCCGCAAACTTATCGAGAACCTGATTGAGGAAGCGAAATAATTCTTTTGCTGTACCCTCCCATCTGTTTGTCAGATTCGTAAAGTCGCGGATATCTGCGAACATTACTGTGCCGTCGCGCTCCGAGCCATCGAGAAAGCCCATATCGGTACCGCTCTTGAGGAGTATTTTTACGATGCGTTCGTCGACGCTTTGCGCGAAGAAGCCGAGGATTCTCTCCCTATCCTGTCCGGCGAATATAGCGCTATCGAGCTCGACACAGATGTTTTTTTCCAGCTCGGCGTCATCCTTGTTGAACAACTTCTTGCGAACAGGGTTAATGGCGATGATAACACCGATAACATCATTTTCAAACTTCAACGGTGTCGACAGGGTGGCCGTAATCCCTGCGTGAAGCTTTCCTGTCGCAATCGTATCTGTTTGTTTAATGACATTTCTTGCATGGCCGATGATTTCGCAGCGCATTTCGTCGCTGAACCTTTTTGTTGAAGCTGCGAGACCCAACTCCTGGCTATTGGTGTTGAAGAGAACGAGGAAGCCTTCCCGTGCATTGACCGCCTTTATCAGGACTCTTGTCGCCAGAAGGAGCATCTTATCGAATGTGATAACGCCGTTTTGATAATCATCATGAATCTTATCGACGCGATTTCTGACATCGATTACCTTGTCTTTCTGCACGATGTCATGCATGCGGCGACAATTGATGATGGCGGAATCCACATAGCTTTCCGCTACTTTCAACAGTTCGACTTCCCATTTCTCGAATGGTTTTCTGTCGCGCACCAGTACGATCGTGCCAAGAATTTCCTTGCGTGTTTCGAAGTAGATTTCCATCACCATGGCGCCGTAGCCATTTCGCGCGCTATTTGTAACAAAAGGCGCATGGTCATGGTTTCTTTCATACTTGAGTTTTTCCGCAATCTTGTTCAGCTTATCCTCACCAATTCGCGAAATAGCTGCAAGCTTCATTTTGTTGCCATCATTCCGATCACACAGATAAATATGACATAATTCCGCTTCGAAGAAGTCCGAAAGAAGAACGGATAGCGCCTGTATAAGACGGCTGGGTGTCTTATACTTATCGCCAACGCCATCAATCTTGTGAACCAGCTTCTTCTCGAGCTTCAGGATTCGATTTTGCTCTTTTAGAATCTTGATAACCAGAAGCTGCGCCTTGATGCTTTTCTTTGCAACCTCAACGGCCAGAAGTTGCTTGACTACCCATGTGATAAACATACTGAAACTCAGCTTCTTATGCTTCTCTATCACGGTCTGTTTCAATTCATTAACAACACTTTTCCTATCTTCTGCTCTTGTCATCATGGGCCTCCAGACACTATTTTTTTCAAGATGTTTTGACCGAACAACAATGTATCCCTTCAGTCCGCCAATTGACGGAACTTTTTTAGGTTTTCAATATGTTAATTAATGCGCCGGCTATAAAGTCGGTACATAAAAATAATAGCACAAATGAGTGATATTTTCAATCTTTTCCCATATTCTCTTTGCGGTATTCTTTTTGATGGTGTATAGTGATTTTATATTATTTTGCAAAAATATTTTTTCAAATGGAATTATTTAGCGCTGACAATATCAGCTTGATCATCAGAGAGGCCGGCTATATCCTGGGTCATTTTTTAGTAGCAGGAATTGTTTTTGCCGAGACCGGTTTATTGCTAGGTTTTTTTCTTCCGGGCGACAGTCTACTTTTTGTTAGCGGACTTCTGGCCTCTCAAGGGTATCTTAATATCTACTATATAATTCCTATGATTTTTATTGCATCAATCATAGGGGATAATTTTGGTTATTTTCTCGGTCATAAGTTTGGATCAAAAATTTTTCGCAAAGAAAAAGCTTTAATATTAAAAAAAGAAAATACAGAAAAAGCCAGAGAATTTTATGAAAAACATGGAGCCAAGACTATGATTGTTGCAAAATTTATTCCTTTTGTCAGAACTTTTGCCCCGGTTTTTGCTGGAGTGGGAAAAATGAATTACAAGATATTTTTCTTTTTTGATTTAGTCGGCTCTCTTTTCTGGTCTCTCTTGATTCCTTTGGCTGGATTTTATTTAGGAAAATTAATTCCCGGTTTTGATAAATATATACTATATATAGTATTGGCGATTATAGTGGTTTCTATTTTGCCTTCGAGCGGAATTCTAGCCGGAAAACACATCAAAAAGAAAAGGAAAGAGAAAAAGGAAAGAGAAAAAAATATCTAGAACTATGAAAGAAGGATTTATTCTCATCGACAAACCGAAAGGAATTACTTCTTTTGGTGTTGTTGCGTGCTTGCGTAAAATCACGGGAATCAAAAAAATAGGGCATTGCGGAACGCTTGATCCTTTGGCTTCCGGACTTTTGATCTGCGCTATCGGCAGAAGCGCGACCAAAAGAATTGATTCTTTTATTAAGCAAGACAAAACTTATTTGGCCGAAATTGAATTAGGTAAAATAAGCGATACTTATGATGCGGAAGGAAAAATTAAGAAAACAAAATTTAAAAACAAACCAACACGAAAAGATGTAAAAAAAGTTTTAGAAATGTTTATGGGCGAAATTAATCAAGTGCCACCGATATATTCAGCTAAGAAAGTTGATGGGGTGCGGGCCTACCAATTAGCAAGAAAGGGTAAAAAAGTAAAATTGAAAGAAAATAAAATAAAAATTTATAAAATCAAAATAGTTTCATATAAATTTCCATTTCTAAAGATAAAAGTTAATTGCGGCAGTGGCACCTATATTCGCTCGCTCACTCATGATATTGGCAAGAAATTAAAAACCGGAGGATTGTTAGTTGGATTGATCAGAGAAAGTATCGGGAAATACAGTTTAAAAAAATCTTTGGAATTAGAAAAACTGAATTTGGAAAAAATTGAAAAGCATATTTTTGCAAAATAAAAAAAGTCTCTTGCATTAATTTTACAAAGTTGTATATTTAAGTTAAGTTTTTTAAAATACAAATAAATATTAATAAAGGAGGCTAAAAACATGGCAGCAAAAAAGAAAAAGAAAGCCGCAAAAAAGGTTGTTAAGAAGAAAAAGGCAAAAAAGAGCAAAAAGAGATAGTTATATCTCTAATGCACTCTAAAAAAGAATTCGTTTTTCGAAACGAATTCTTTTTGTTTTTATAAAAATTAAAAAAGTGTTAGAATATCACCATGAAGAAACTATTCTTAAAATCTATATCTTATTTCAACAACATTAGTCTGGGTTTTTTGTTTCTCTTATTTTTTTCCTTCTCCTTGGTTTTTCAAAAAAAGATGTCTTTTTATGGAGACCATTCTTTTTTGGAGGGTAGATATGTGGATTATCTTACTTATTCCCTTTACGCTTTTGAAATCTTTTTAGGATTAGCTTTTGTCTTCTGGGTTTTAGAATTTATGTTTCTCAAAAAGAAGATTGTTTTGGGGGATAAAAAAATACTTATTTCCATTCTGCTCTTGGTTGCTGTTAGCTTTTTATCTTTATTTTTCGCTTTTGACAGGAGTATCTCTCTTTACTATATAGTAGTCTTATTAGAGCTGCTGATTTTTTATATTTTTGTTATTAACCAATTACAAAAAAAAGAAAATCTTTTTATCTTTCTGAATGTTTTTTTATTTACTATGCTGCTGCAAAGCATTATCGCGATATTACAGTTTGTCTTAAATCGTTCATTGGGGTTAAGCCTTTTGGGTGAATCACCTCTCTCGGCTGATCTAGCTGGGGTAGCCAAAACCATAATTTATGGAGCAAAACATATCCGTTCTTACGGAACTTTTCCGCATCCCAATATCTTAGCTTTGTTTTTGACGGTAGCCGGTATAATTAATATCTATTTATTTAAAATAACAAATAATAAAAAATATCGATCATATCTTTTGGTCTTATTTTTGTTTTCTACCTTAGCCTTGTTCTTAACTTTTTCGAGAATCGCATGGGTGCTAGCATTAGTTTTTTGGGGAATATATATTGTAAAATCAAAATTTTTAATTTTTAATTTTGTAATTTTTAAAAAATACAAAAACAAAAAAAACTTCGCGCTATTAATTTTGTTTGTGATCATTCTTATTGCTGGATTAGTTTATTTCGCCCCGGCTATCTGGTGGAGAATGAATCCATTTTTGTCGACTACTTGGGAATCGCTAGATGTTAGATTGATTGTTTTTGAAAAAAGTTGGATTTTAATAAAAAGTCATATCTGGGGGATTGGTATCGGCAACTTTGTCATTGCAATTGCTTATCAGCTAGCCGGTTATCCGGTTTGGATGGCAGAGCCGGTCCACAATTCGTTTGTCTTGGTTTTAGCGGAAACAGGCTTTTTAGGACTTTTGTGTTTCTTGGCTATTCTCTTCTTTGTTTTTCTCGGATTTAAAAAACTGCCTGATTTTCTAAAATATATTTTTCTAATAACTTTTATCTACATGTTTTTTGATCATTGTTTTTGGGATATTCGTCAAACTCAATTTTTATTATTTCTTGTTTTAGCCTTAGCCTCTCTTAGTATTGCTCAAAAAAGCTCTCATACTCCCTCCTAACTTAATTTTGTTTTTATCTTCAAAAAGTGCTAAAATAGGATATATATTGTTATGGCAACTTATACCAAAAAAATAGCGATTAATACTTTAGTTCAAATCGTGGGCAAAGGAATTACCACAGCTATTGCTGTGGTAATGCTAGCTTATCTGGCGCGCTACCTCGGAGTTGGCGGCTATGGAGAGTATACTACCGTTTTTGCTTTTTTGGGATTTTTTGCCATTATTGCTGATATGGGTTTTTATACGGTAGCAGTGAGAGAGATGGCCAAAGATCCGGAAAGTTCCAGAAAAGTGCTTGGGAACATTTTTTCTTTAAGGCTTATCTTTGCATTGGTTTTGTTGATAGCCCCATTAGTCGGGTTTCTGATACCCTCATATAGCGAGGCTGTTAAAATTGGAATAATTATCGGGACATTTTCCAGTCTCTTCGTTTTGCTTAATCAGATTTTTGTCAGTATTTTTCAAGTGCATCTTCGAATGGATCGCTCTGTCATCAGCGATGTCTGCGCTCGAACAGTTCTATTTGTTTTAACAATTATTTTTATAAGACAAAACCTTTCTTTGCAATTTTTCATCTTAGCCAATGTAATTGCCAATTTATTTCTGCTCTTGCTCTCTTTTGCAATGTCGCGAAAATTTTTACTTTTCAAGCCATTGTTTGATTTCAAGTATTGGAAACACATTATTAAAGAATCCCTGCCCCTGGGAATTGTTATTGTCTTGGGATTGATTTATTTTAAAATTGACACAATTATGCTTTCTATTATGAAAGATAGCACTGCAGTTGGTATTTACGGGGCGCCTTACAAGATATTGGAAATCTTAATTACAATCCCTTCTATATTTATGGGCTCGGTTTTTCCTTTAATTTCCAAATATATAAAGGAAAAAGACATTCGCTTCAAAGACAGTTTTCAAACTTCTTTCGATTTTATGCTGATCTTGGCAGTTCCATTGGTGGTTGCGATATATTTACTAGCAAAACCTATCGTCTATTTAGTCTTAGGAGAAGAATTTGCCGCATCAGTTATTGTTTTGCAATATCTAATTTTTGCAGTGTTAATAATTTTTTTAGGAACTATCATGGGCAATTTTGTGGTAGCGGCTAATTTACAAAAAAAATTAGTCTGGGTTTATTTGCTTAGTGTATTTTTTAATATAACTGGCAATCTTATTTTAATACCGCGCTATTCGTACATAGGATCTTCTATCACAACGATTGCGACTGAATTATTAGTATGCACTTGCGCTTATATAATTCTTTATAAAGGTCTAAAAATTATTCCCAGATTTCATGTTTTTTTAAAAGTTTTGTTTTCTGCTTTGATAATGGGGATAGCATTATATTACTTTTCTAATATCAATCTATTTTTGCTAATAGTTCTTGGATCAATCGTTTATTTTGTGGTTTTGTATTTAATTGGAGGAATTAAAAAAGAGATAATACTAAAAATGATTAAATAATTTCTTATGTCCAAAAAGCTTAATATCTTAGTTTTCAAATTTGCATTAGCTTTAGGAGGAGGGGAAAGATTCAATTTTGTTATAGGGAAGGAATTTAAGAAAAAGGATGTATTTATAAAATTTTATTCCAATTTCAAACCATTTCTAAAAAGGATGAGATCCATAGGGGTTAGCACAAGGAAGATCTATTGGGGTCAAGAAGTTGGTGCGAGAAGATACTTGCCACAATACTTTTTTCTTCTGCCCTTAAACCTCATAAGGTTTTTTTGTATTTTACTTTTTAATAAGAAAAGAGCTCGCGATAATATAGTTATCTTTCAAAGCCTGAATGAAAAAATTTTTGCTACATCTCTAGCTCGATTTTTAGGTTACAAAGTTTTTTGGGTGGAACATCTTTCCGTCCAACCATGGTTGGTGAAAAGCTTCTTTAAAAAAAGCTATGTTCGAAAATCAGATAGGGTAAACAAAATCATTGTTATATCAGAGACGATAAAAAAAGAATTAATTGAAAGCTTAGGAATATCGGCGGGCAAGATTGAGGTTGTTTATAGCGGAGTTGATCTAAATGAATTCCATATTCTCGATCCGAAAACCATAGAAAATGAAAAAAAGAAATACGGTTTTTTCAAAGGCTCAAAAATAATTGGTTTCGTAGGAAGATTGGAAGAAGAAAAAGGATTAGATATATTAATCAATGCTTTCTATCAGCTTTCCCGCCGCTTTGACCATCTTTATTTACTTTTGGTTGGCGATGGTTTGGAAAGAAGCAGGCTAGAAGCTCAAGCTGCTCGCCTGGGTTTAGAAAAAAAAGTTTTATTTTCCGGCTACAAAGAAAATGTCCCTCTATTTTTTAATTTAATAGATGTTTTTGTTCTGCCTTCAATTATACGAGAATCATTCGGTATTGTTCTAACCGAATCCATGGCTTGCGGCAAAGTTGTTGTTGCCAGCAATCTCGGAGGAATCCCGGAGATAATTAATAATGGAGTTGATGGATTTCTTTTTCGGCCCGGAGATGAAAAAGAATTAGCCAGCATTTTATCTAGAGTTTTATCTGACGAGAAACTAGCACAAGATATAGAGGCTAAGGCTCTGATCAGGATAAAAAAATATTTTAGCGTTGATGTAACAATCAAGAAGTTAATGGAGATTTTTTCAAAATGATCATAGGAATTGACACAAGAATTCCAACAAAGAATAAAACCGGTATGGGATATTTGTTGGATAATCTAATCCCTCTGATAGTAGAAGAAGATAATTCTAACATTTTCAAACTTCTGGGATCAGGATTTGGAATAAATAAAAAGAATGTTAGGATTATCACGCTTCCAAAAATAATTCAGAGAGGTTTTAATTTTTTATGGAAAAATATTTTCTTTCCACCAGTGAATTTTTTGATTGGGAAAACTGACATTTTCTTTTTCACGAATTTTGTAGACATCCCTGTAACAGCTGAAAAAAAAGTTTTGCTTATACCTGATGTGGCTTTCAAAAAGTTTCCCCAATTTATAGAAAAAAAGAATTTGGTGTTCTTGAATAAGAATGTTAGTAAGGCGATCGCAAGATCCGACAAGATTATAACTATTTCGGAAAACGCCAAAAAGGAAATTTGCAAGTATTATAAAATACCATCCGAGAAGGTAGAAGTGGTTTATCTGGGATGCCCGAAGAATGTAGAAAAAGTTAAAGATAAAAACTTAATTGAGGTAATAAAAAAGAAATATGGCATAGAGGGAAAGTATATTTTATTTGTAGGAACATTGGAGCCAAGAAAAAATTTAAGCGGCTTGATCGAAGCTTATAACTCTTTAGATGATAAATTAAAACAAGAATATCAATTGGTTTTAGGTGGGGCTAAGGGTTGGCATTATGATAAGATTTTTGATATAGTAAAAAAGTATCAGCTCGAGAATAGGGTTGTATTTACCGGTTATATCGATGAAAATGATAGATCAGCTGTTTATTCAGGATCTTCTCTCTTTGTATATCCATCTTTCTACGAGGGCTTTGGCATACCAGTTTTAGAGGCCTTTACTTGTGGTATACCGGTGGTTTGCGCCGATACCTCTTCCTTGCCGGAAGCAGCTGGAGATGCAGCCGAATATTGTCAGCCGGATGTTACCGATAGTATTAAAGAAGCCATCAAAAAAGTTCTGGGCGACAAAAAAATTCAAAATGAGATGATTGCTAAGGGGTACAAAAGAAAGACTCTTTTTAGTTGGGAGAAATCAGCCAAAAAGATTTTAAATATATTAATAAAATAAAAAGAAATGTTGATAGCTTTTGACTGTAGAATAATAACTGACAAAAATCCCGCTGGTGTAGGTAGAGTAACTTTAGAATTATTAAAGAAAGTTTTGGTCTTTGATAAAAAAAATGAATACATGCTTATCTTTAGCAATGTAGAAATGAAAGACTTTGTTACTTATCAAATTAGGCATATAAAAAGAAAGTGCAAAGTTATGATTGTGCCTTTTGGTATTTTGACTTGGCAGAATCTTTTTTATTTTTCAAAAATTTTAGAAGAAAGAAATGTAGACATATATTATCAACCATACTATTTTTGTTCGCCTTTTTATAAAAAGTTTAAAACTGTTATTACGGTACATGATCTCATCCACTTCTTTTATCCTAAATTGAAAACTACTTTCTCTAGAAAACTATTTCATTATACAAAAATTCCTTCTAAAATTATTTTTCGTCGAGTGGAAAGGATTATCACCGTTTCGGTTAACACATCTCGAGACTTGGTAAAAATGTTTAAAATTTCTCCCAAGAAAATTAAATTAATTTATAATGGTGTTTCAGAAAATTTCAAACCGGTTGATGTTCGCAGAGCAAGAACCTTTATGAGCGAAAAATATAATATTTATAAGCCCTACATTCTTTATGTTGGACGGATGGAGCCGCACAAAAATATAAGAGCTTTAGTGGTGGCTTATGCCAAATTGCCATCTTATCTTCAAGAACGATATCAATTAGTTTTAGCCGGGAAAGAAGACTTTAAATACAGCGGTCCCATTAGAGACTTGATAGACAAATATGGTATTGAAAGAAGAGTGGTTTTTACCGGTTATGTTGACGAATCTGACCTGCCTTTTATCTATGGCGGTGCAGCAGTTTTTATTTTCCCTTCATTTTATGAAGGTTTCGGAATACCGGTTTTAGAAGCGATGTCTTGTGGTATACCTGTAGTTTGTTCTGATACTTCTTCCATTCCCGAAGTTGGAGGAGATGCGGCTTTGTACAGCAACCCTACGGATGTTTATAAAATGTCAGAAAATATTAAAAACCTTTTGGAAGATACAGTTTTAAGAGAAGAAATGATTCGAAGAGGATTAAAACAGGCTAAAAATTTTACATGGTTTAATGCAGCCAATAGCCTAATAGAATGTTTTAATGAATTGGGAAATGGCAAAAACAATGTTTAATACTTTTTCAAAAAAACTATTCGGCTTATTTCTACTAGCTCTATTTCTGCTACCCCTGGAGCGAATAGGCAGCTTTACTTTAGCGGGTCTAAACATTCGTGTCAGTCAGGTGTTAGTTATCATTATATTATTTCTTTACGCACTTTATCATCTCTACAAAAAAGAATGGAAAATAAAGCTTCCTCTTCCTCTAGCTTTGTATATTTTATTTCTTCTTGCGGGTCTAATTTCGATCTGTTTTGCTCGAGAAAAAGCAAGGGGGTTGATAGTATTAGCCTTTTGGCTTTTTACAATTTTAGTTCCATTGGCTACCATTATTTCAGTCAATACAAAAAGGAGATTAAAAATTACCCTCTATTTTTTTCTGATTTCAGCTTTTGTATTTTCTCTTTTTGGTTTTTTGCAATTTGGCGGTGACATGCTGGGTCTGCCCGCATCTTTGACGGGATTGTCTGCGCGCTATACTAAAGAAGTCTTAGGCTTTCCCAGAATCCAATCAACTTTTATAGAGCCGCTTTATTTCGCCAACTATTTGCTGATCCCTTTGGCGCTTAGCTTCTTTTTTATTTTGAAAAGAATCGACCCGAAAAAAAATATTTATTTTGCCATTCTCTTTTTAGTTTTTTTAGCGACTTTGATTTTAACGATTTCAAAAGGAGCCATCCTTGCTCTCGTGATTATGGCATGTGGAGTTATGGTTTTTCAAATCAGATCTGTTTTTTCTAAGAAAAATATTCCCTATGTATTTTTTATAGTTTTATTCATTTTATTGGCCGGTTGGGGGACCTATTCTTCGTTAAGCTCAAAACCGGATATAGAAAAATATTATACTAAGGCTTACGATATTGTGACGGGCGCATCTATTAGCGAAAGGCAGGAGGCTTATGCAAATGCCTGGGAAGCTTTTAGCCAGAGTCCTGTTACTGGAATAGGCGTAGGAAATTTTGGGCCTTATTTTTCCGGATATCCAGCTTTCGCGCCTGACTTTGGATGGCCGATCGCAAACAACCAATACCTGGAAATATTGTCCGAAACAGGTGTGATTGGATTTCTATTTTTCTTAATTTTTCTTGTTTCGATATTTTATTATTCGGTCAAGGCTTATTGGAACACGAATGATGTTTTTCTAAAGACAGTTTTGCTCGCACTGAATTTTGCTTTTCTAGGTGTTCTCATTCAATACATGACTTTTTCTACTTTATATATAATGCACATCTGGATTTTAATAGGATTAATTTTGGCTGCACAAAATATTATTTTGAACAACAAAAATGAAAAAGATAATTAATTATTTTAATAAATATATTTATTCTATTGTTGTATTAATTTTAATCCTGGTTCCTTTGGGAACTATTCTAATTCAATTATCCAGAATTGCTCTTTGGAGATTAGGAATTCCAGTAGGTGATAAAACCATATTTGTCATCACGGCCTGGAAAGAAATTCTATTAGTTATCGCTTTTGTCTTAGTTACTCTAAAATCTTTAATAGAAAAAAAACTTCCTTTCAAATTAAACCGTTTCGATATTTTTATTTTGGTTTTTTCTTTGTTTGGTTTGATTTACGGAGGTTTTTTAATTAGAAAAATCAACTATATTGTATTTGGTTTTCGTTATGATTTTTTGGTTTTATTTTATTATTTTCTGGGACGCAGTATTCGAATATCGCGAAACGAATTTCTTAATCTTATCAAAAAAATAATTTATGTCGCGATTCCCATCATGATTTTTGGTGCTCTGCAAACATTGATTCTGCCACGCGGTTTTATGCAGATCTTCGGTTATTCAAATACCGTTTCTATTACGGGCAATCCTTTGCCTCCTTACCATCTTTTTGGCGACCATATTGTTCGTGCTATGTCTACATTTGCCGGACCAAACAGCTTTGCTTTTTATTGTGTAGCCGTCTTCTTCCTGATTTGGTTTTTCGCTGACAGAATTTTTAAAAATAAATATCTGAAATACCTATTGCTAGCCCTGACTTTCTTGGCTCTGGTTTTTACTTTTTCGCGTACTTATATTATTGCTACAATTGTCATATCATTTGTTTTATTAATTGCTAAATACTTTAAAAAGATTCATGCCCCGGCTTATTTTAGAAAATACCCTGTGATTATTCTGACTGTCTTGAGTTTTATATTTTTGATCGTCGTTAATTTATCGCCATTTGCAATTGGGAGGATTGCCAAAGATATTAATAATGAAAATAGTTTTTTATTTCGCGCTAATTCCAGTGAATCGCATCTATTCATGCGGGAGTTGGCCATCAAGGGTATCCTCGAACATCCTTTCGGTCATGGCATCGCTACCTCCGGATTGGCAACAACCAATGTCGGCGAGGGAGTCGTGACAAATCCTGAATCATGGTTTTTCCAATTAGTTTTTGAATATGGCATTCTCGTTTTTATTTTTGTATTCGCTCTGCTTTATTTTTTGATCGGCTTGCTGTATAATATCTATAATAAATCAGTAGAAAAAACATTTTTTATATTTTTTCTAATTAATATCGCATGTATATTTTGGGCAATAAGTTTCTTGCCGGCATGGTATGAAGTGGGCAGTATTATAGTGTGGATTTTATTTGGTATCTATATAAGTAATTTTGGAGAATTAAATCATGGAAAAAAAGAAATTTAAAATTGGAATTGACGCGAGATTATATCAAATCCCGGGTGGTATTGGTAGGTATTGCCGCGAGCTAATTAATGGTTTGGAAAAAGTATCCGCCTCTTCGGCGGACAGGGATGACCAAAATGAATATTACATATTTTTGAATAAAGAGGGGTATGGTCTCTACAATCCTTCGCAACCCAATTTTCATAAAGTCATGGCTAATGTTGGCTGGTATGGTTTCTCGGAACAACTGAAAATGCCAGGGATTTGGAATAGCGTAAAACCGGATTTAATGCACTTCACCCATTTTAATAAATCTATTTTTTACCGTCGTTGCCCCTATGTTGTTACGATTCACGATCTGACTTATTCGATTGTAGCCAAAGAGGGAATGAAAATTTCGAAGCTCCCACCCTTGATATTTGAGATAAAACAATTTGTTTATGAAAGGGTTATTAAGGATGTGATCAAAAAAGCGCGTCGAATTATTGTTCCTTCGTACAATTCTAAAAAAGATATTATCAGCGCTTATAAAATCAAAGGCGATAAAGTCGCCGTTACTTACGAATCGGTAGATGCGAGCTTTTCTCCTGATGAGAAGAGGGAAACATTCAAAGATTTAAACAATCGTTTTGGAATTATGAAAGAAAATTATTTTATTTATGTAGGCAATGCTTCACCGCATAAAAACTTAAAACGATTAATTTTAGCTTTTGATATTCTAGCAAAAGAGAAAAAAGATTTTCAACTAGTCTTGGCCGGTAAAAAAGAAAAGTTTTATAAAGCACTTGAAGAGTGGGTTGCAAAAGACGGGATTGGTGATGGCAGAATCATATTTACCGGAGTAGTAACGGATGATGAGCTGCAGGCACTACTCGCTAATTCCTACGCTTGCACTTTTCCGTCCCTAGCCGAGGGATTCGGCATCCCACCGCTAGAAGCCATGTCATCCGGCACGCCGATACTAACCTCGGCCACTTCTTGTTTGCCGGAGGTTTGCGAGAATGCGGCGATTTATTTTAATCCTTATCTTCCCGAAAGTATTGCAGAAAAAATGAAGATGATTATCGAGAATCCCAAAATGCGCGAAGATTTCATTAAGGCGGGGCTCAATCACATCAAAAAATTTTCTTGGGAAAAGATGGCAGAAGAGACGAGAGAAGTTTACATGAGTGTTTTGAAGAAGGAGTAAGCCACTTCCCGCTGTCATCCTCGAGCTCCTGTTGTACTCAACAGGAAATCAAGGATCTACATTAGTTTAAGTAAATGATTTTAAAATAATTGTCCCGCATTCCCATAGAAGATCCTTGATATTCTCTTCGTCTTTTTTATATATAATTTTGGTTAAGACGAAATAGAGTTCGAGGATGACAATTAGGAAATGGGGGGGGGAGAACCTTGAAGTATAGTTGATTATTTGATAAAATGACGATGTAAATCGTCGTTTTTTGATGTCTCATATTCTAACCTGTTAAATGGGTAATAATTCTTAAACGGCAACAAAAAACGACGCACTAAATTGACTTAGATTACCAATAATTATATAATATGCTAGACAAAACACAAAAAGAACAAGTTACCAAAGCCCTTTTACAATTAGGGTTATTGAGGAAAGAAGCGACGGTATATATCGCCGCTTTACAGCAAGATGAATCGAGCATTATAACGCTTGCCAAAAAATCAGGGTTAAGTCGAGGCACTGTTTACGATGTGGTAGAAAAATTAAAAGAGAAAGGATATTTAGCGGAAATTAAAAAAGGCAAAAAAAGACGGCTTCTCGTAGAAAGTCCCACTAACAGGTTTTATTCTTTGCTTGATAAAAAACAGGAAGACCTAGAAAAAGCTAAAAAAGTAATCGATGGTATTCTCCCCGTGATCAAAGGTATCAATGCCAGTGAAGAATTTAAACCCCAGATCAGAGTTTATGAAGGTGAGAAAGGGTTCCATAAAGTCTGGGATGAGATTTTACAATATAACGAAAAAAGCTATTTAAGTATCGCCAAGATAGAAACTTTTGTTAAATTCGCTGGAGAAGGCTTCCTCGAACAATTACAAAAAAGAAAAGCAAAGCTTGGCTTTAGTAGTCGAGTAATAAATGAGGACTCTCCGCTATCAAGAAAAATGATGTTGGCAGATAAAACATATAAACGCGAATCAAAACTGGCTCCAAAAGAATTTGGTTTCCCATCTACAGAAATTATTTATGGAGACAAAATCGCTATGTTCTCAACTAGGAAAGAAAACATAGTCGTGGTTATTGAAAGCCAAGATTTTGCTCAAACTCATAGAGCCTATTTTGAAATGATGTGGAAATTTTTAGAAACATATAGTGCCTGATTCATCTTGCTGTAAAAAACTATCTCAAAAGAGGAGGTGGCAAAATTGAAGATCTTGTTTCTCGATGATGTTAGAGAGATCGGCGGGAAAAACGCCCAGCATGCTAGATCTGGCAGCGGTACCCAAGGAAACTTGGGTATGGAGTATGTTGCCGCTGTCGTTCAAGAGAAGGGACATTCTGTTTTGGTACTTCAGCCACCACTCAACGACGTGACTGAAGAAGAAATCATGACGCACATCGGGAAAGCCGATATTGTGGCAATGAGCTCCATGACATGGAATGCGCCTCGGATTATTGCAATGGCCCAGAAGATTCGGGGGATTTTTCCGCGAACCCTTCTGGCAGTTGGTGGTATCGGTCCTACAAGTATGCCAGGCTTCTACGCCCCGCATTTTGACGCGGTGTTTGTCGGAGAAGGAGAACAAGCCTTCCTTAACTGGCTGGAAGAACGGAGTAGGTGGAAAATCATAAAAGCAAGTCGTAATCCCGGATGGACAGGCGATCCTCTCCCGCTTCGCAATCTAGAAGTGATGAGAAGATCTCGTATGAGAGGAATCTGGCCTATTCCGTATGACGAACAAGTTGTTGCAAACATGCTGTATGGTCGCGGATGTTACGGAAATTGTTATTTCTGTTCATCCCCGATTATCTGGGAGAAAAAAGTGATCTGGAGAGACCCGCGCAGTGTGGCGGAGGAAATGCTAATGTTGGCTGAGGTATACGGCGTAAATTCAGTCGATTTTATCGATCCGACCTTCAACGCCAAATCTCAAAAAGTTCTGGATCTTTGTTCCGAATTCATTCGCCAGGGAGTTCGGCGCAAGATTCTCTGGACCGCGATGATCAGCCCTTCCAAAAGAACAGGAGCAGAAGAAGTTCTCGTTGCCATGCGTGAGGCAGGCTGTATCAAAGTTGGAGTTGGAATTGAGGATCCGACTGCAGAGATGCGCCGAAAATTGCAGAAGGGTGGAAGCAATATCGACCATTGTCGCGAAGTCTTGCAGATTGCTTCGGATCTGGGAATACTAGCGCGTGCATTTATAATTGTTGGAGCTCCCGGGCAAACTGATAAAAACATCGATACAATACGAGAAATGGTGTGCGCATGGCCAATCGACGAACTTCGCATGTCCATCTTTTGTCCTTTTCCGGGAACGCAGGCATGGGGAGATCTCGATCGTCAGAATATGATCAAGACCAAGGATTTCTCCCTCTATGACACCAATCATCCAGTTATCAAATCCCATTGGAGCGACGGGGAGTTGCTGAGCATTCATCGAGATCTCACCAAAACCTTTTATGCGGACAATGCAGGTTACTGGAAAAGAAGGAAACAGCATATTGCCGCTGATTCATCTTACGAAATAGCCTACAAACAGTTTGACAAGGGGTTTCTAAAACCCCGAGGCTATCTCCCATAATTTATTGGGAGTGAACGAACCAATACCGAGCCGGTTAGATTCTTAGCCGGCTTTTTTGTTTTTCTCAATCGTTTTATCTGCTATAATAAGATTAATGAAAAAAGTTTTTAAATTCACCTTGGTATTTTTAAGCGTCATTCTTTTTCTGGCAGTTGTTACTGCGAGCGCTTTTTTGATTTATTACAACCGTAATTTTCAGGGTAAAGTTTATCCGAATGTTATTTTTGAAAAGCAAAACCTGCAGGGTTGGGATAAAAACAAAGTTAATGATTTAATCGCAGAAAAAGAAAAAGATTTTTCTAGTGAGATTGAGTTGGGATATGATGGCAAAAGTGTTCAGACAAAAATTTCCGATCTCGGGTTTGTTTGGAATGATACTAAAACATTAGATGAAATAATCAATTATGGAAAGCGGGGAAATTATGTCGAGAACTTTTTGGTTTTTATTCGTTCATACTTAATTAAAAAAGAAATTGTTTTTGCTTACGATTTTGACAAAGAAAAAATAACCCAATATCTAAAAGAAATCGCGACTTCGGTAGATAAGGAACCGGTGGATGGAAGATTTGAAATGAAAAACGGAAAAGTGAGTGAGTTTGTGATGGGTAATAATGGCGCAAAACTTTTAATCGATGAAAGTATCGAAGAAATAAAAAATGCAATTATCGATCAAGATAATAAAGTTAAACTTAGAGTTCAAATAGTTGAAGCAAAAAATGTTGAGGATATGGGCAAGATGGGAATTAAGGAATTAGTGGCAACCGGACAAAGTAATTTTTTCGGTTCGCCTAACAATAGAGTTCACAACATTGCTGTCGGCGCGCAAGTATTCAATGGCATACTAATCAAGCCCGGTGAGAATTTTTCTTTCATCACATATTTAGGCGAGGTCTCGGCTAAAACAGGATATCTGCCGGAATTAGTTATTAAAGAAGACAAAACTATACCCGAATATGGCGGAGGTCTTTGTCAAGTTAGTACAACCTTTTTTCGCACGGCAATAAATGCCGGCTTTCCAATTCTGGAACGCACCGAACATGCTTATCGAGTCGTTTATTATGAACCGGCAGGATTTGATTCAACAATTTACGATCCAAAACCAGATCTGATTTTTAAAAATGATACCGCCAATTACATATTGATTCAAACTCGAATCAGCAGCACTGAATTATTTGTTGATTTTTATGGAACGAATGATGGCCGCAAAGTTGAAGTTAGCAAATCGGTCGTTTACAATTTCGTTGCTCCCGGCGATCCGATTATGATTGAAACCACAGATCTTGCGCCCGGTGAGAAAAAACAAACTGACATTGCGCATACAGGAGCCGATGCATATTTTACGCGCAAAATCACTTATGCCGACGGTAAAGCGAAAGATGATCGTTTCGATTCGCACTATATCCCATGGAGAGCGAAATTTTTGGTAGGGAAGGAGCCAGAGAAACCAGCTGACGCTCCGCCTGCTGATAGTTCTACGACTAGCAATTCAGATAGTACTCAAGCGCCAGCAACTTCTTAGTTGTCATCCTCGAGCCCCTGTTGCCTGCCCGCAACGCTCTCGCTTGCGAGGCGGGCGCGGTACTCAACAGGAAATCAAGGATCTAGATCTTTTTTCCAGTTCTCTCCCACAGTTTTCGGAAAATTTCCCTTGTATTATGGGCGAGAAGTTTGTCATGGATTTCAATTAGGTAGTATGGGTGTTGATAGGTTGATATCATCACCATATAATCCCCGGAAATCCAAGTTGACGCTGTAAAATTAGTTCCTTCAAGAAATCTGACTCGTCTTTTATCTTTAGGATATTTATGCCCCAACTTTTGTTCTATCTTTGATTCGTTAGAAAAAATCCAGCCCTTGTAATTAGGGTCTCGGCTTTGTTTAGTTTCCCAGGTATGATCAAGCCATTTCTCAAATTTTACAGCAAAGGCATGATCCTGATAACCCCACCAAACACCATCAGATGCGATAACTTCTTTCTGCCACTTCACCAGATTGTCATATAGATACCTTTCAAGATTTTCTTCCTCAATAAATCGAATCTTTGGAACGGGATATTCTTTGTTGGCTGTTACTAAGCTCAATTCATTAATCGCGTTTTTAACTAATTCTTCTTTCTCTTTTAGTTCTCTTTTTTCTTGTTCCAAAACTTTTTCTAGGTTTTCAATCGGCAAGGGAATCAGGCTCATTGATTTTCCGCTAAGGTCTTCGGCAACAATTCCTTTGGATATTAATTCTCGAGCGACATTGTAGAGAGTAGGGCGGTTAATCTTTGTAATCTTTGCAAGCAAGGACGGTTTGGTGCGACCATTCTTTAGTAAATTTAAATACACCCTAATTTCTTTTTCATCAAGGCCTAATTTTTTGAGAGTTATCTGAATGCTCATGTTGCTATTGTATAGTGTTGTCAATAATCTGTCAACAATAGTCAGACATATATTGACAATAGCGAGGAAGGATGATATAATTTGCTTCATCAAGCCATTTTCTTACAACGGCTTTGCACCTACAAAATCCAGAAACAAAAGGAGATCCTCCAATGAATCCAGATACTGTTTCAAAAGTAATTAGCAATACAGCTTTTTCAGTGATATGTTTTGCGCATCTTATGTTTGTCTGGAAAGCATTGCGCAATCAGACTAAACCAAATGCGATCAGTTGGGGCGCGTGGGCCTTTGCTGGCATTATCAATGTTTTCTCATATCACGCCATGAGCGGAGACCCAGTTGTTGCATTGTGGACGAAGGCCTTAGCGGCGATGAGTGGGCTAATGTTTATTTGTGCGATTCTGAAGAAAGGATCTTATCGTTTCACTGTTTCAGAGTTCGCATTGCTCACCTTAAGTATCATGGCGGCATTGATCCTTTATGTTTTTCATGATGCCAGAGGGGCGAGCTTGATAATGGTACTAGCGCTCGCAATCCCGTTTATCCCTGTGATTAAGGGCTTAATGAAAAATCCAGAAAATGAATCAATGTTTTCTTGGATTGTGCTCGATGCGGGATACGCGCTTGTGCTAATCAATGTTTTCTTGCGATGGACGGGAGAGTGGGGAAACGTCGCAGTGCCAGCGCTTTGTTTTTTTGGCAATGCATGCGTTATATGGCTGTCATCGGAAGCAAGAAAAAAAGTCATACACAACCCCAAAGGAGATGATCAGAAATGAGACAGTGTGAGATGGTAGTTTTGCTTGTTATGGCAATCGTTTTTGTGGCTCTCGGCGTTTGTGCTGCGGAGAAGGCGGATGTGTCCGGGGTTGTTCGCGCCAATTACTACGGCGATGCGAGAAAGGCGAGTATCTCGCAAGTGCGGTTCAACTTTTACGTGCCGATGGCGACGGACACATACCTCTTCGTCCGTGTCGAGCCGAACCAGTACAACCTCGACAGCGAGAACTGGTTGAAGCTCGCCTTCATGTCGCGGGGAAAGCTCACGATCGGACGGATGCCGCTGCTGGAAGGCTACAGTCTTCCTGCGCCGCAGAATCTTTACACGGTTTCGTGGCCGCATATTCCGGCGGGGTTCTACGGTTACGGCGCGCAGTTGAAGGTCGGCAATTTGGCAATACTTGAGATCAGCAGTTCGCCGGACGGCATTGCGACAAAGAACAACTGGGACAGATCGCAAGTTAGTCTGCGATTGGCGAAGGGCAATGCCAACATCATTCTCCGCTACGACGACAATCACAACTCACAGATGATCGTAAGCGGAGAAAGGGGCATCGCGAATGTCGGAACATTATTACGCGCGGCTTTCTATGCGCGCCACGATGGTGGGATCGAAAAAAGCGGAGGCTACATCTTCGCTGAAAGAGCGTTTGGAAAAGCTCTCGGTATCCATATCCAAACCGACTTCGCGAAAGATACTGACACGATCAACACGATCGGGCTGCGAGCGCACAACGAAAAGGGATTTGTGATTCTGGACTACGAAATGAGCCCCAGCCGAAGCCGGATGCTTATCAGCGTCGTCGTGCCATTCTGATTCCCGGAGGGTAAACAAAAAATTCCCCGCGATTTATTTCGCGGGGAATTTTAGTTTCTTCAAAATACTCTCCCATTCTCTCTCATTCTTCTCATGATCGTATCCGACGAGATGAATTAGGCCATGCAAGAATACATCTTGCAAAGACACGCCATGGCGTGTCTCTACGCATTCAGGACAGATGTAGATGTCACCCAGGATTAGCTTTTGGCTTTTGGCTTTTAGCTGTTTAGGA
>JAQULF010000014.1 GCA_028718745.1 Patescibacteria group bacterium
ATGTTGATCTGTGTCTTCTGCCCCGCCGCTGTCAGAACATACGCCTTGTCGATGTTGGTCGACAGGGTTCCGTTGATGACATAGCTCGACGCGTTGTTCGTCGTGGTCAGCATGAAATGATACGGATCATTGCCGACCTGCGAGAAGTTCAGAGCGTTTGACAGCCGTAGCGCTTCCGGAGCAGTGATTGCTCCCTGTCGCACCCGGATGTTGTGCGGGAGAACCGCGCTGGCCGGTGCGTTCGGTCCCGTGCCGTTGGTTGCGTACACGAGAATCGTATAGGTGACATCTGTTCCGGTGGTCGGGGTCGCGTAAGTGTGTGAGATGTTCGAAAACTGCACGCCGTGGTCCAATTGGAGCTTGTTGCCGTCGCCGAAGTCGACGAACAGGTAGCAATCTCCGCCCGCCGGGCATGTTCCGTTTGAGGCGCATGCAATCGACTGGTTCGCAGTGATCGTGTCGTTCTCGCAGGAGAATCCCGTCAGGTTTGGCGATGTTGCCGGCGGAGTTCCGCCTCCTGCAGCCGCCAGAACCGTGATCTGGAATGTCTTTGTCGTCACATTTTTTCCGTTATACACTTTCGCCGTGATCGTCTTGATCACATTGTTCGCTGTGGAATTGGAATAGGTGTGATTGAACGACGCCCCGTCCGATCCATTACAGGCGATCCACTGGGTCTGGTTTTGTGAACCATCCCCGAAGTCGGAAATCATGCAATTGACCGTATTGCCGGATGAGGTCGAACCCTGCAGGGTGATGTTGTTCAACCCTGAACTGATCGGCCCTGTCGGCGCCAGCATCGTGATGCTTGCGAGTTCATCGCTCGCAACCGCTGCCGGTGCTACGCCTCCTCCGCCTCCGCCTCCGCAGCCGGTGGCTACTATCGCGATTGCTCCGAGAAGCAGAATGATGCAAACGGTCACTTTGAAATCTTTGTTACCGACCTTGGGTTTCCTCATGGGGAAACACCTCCTGATTTTCTATCCTTTCGGATGTTCCCGCCGATGGCGGGATAAATCTTCCGCTCAAGGCGGATGTATATATGTATTTATTTATACCCTTTTTGAGGGGAATAACAGAATTCACTCAAGGGAAAACAAATCAAATTTGCTTCCCTGATTCTAACTTTTTTCAAATGTCAATGTGCGCTAGGGCACGCCCCCAGCTATTATTATGGGTAATTTAACATATTTTTTACCATAAGTCAACAATTTTATTGTAAGGTGAGCTATTTTTTGGTTGAACAACAAAACAGCGCAGGTTATTTTTTCTCTTTAATTTTCTCTTACTTTCTGTTATGATGCCATTATTAAAGATAACAAACCCCCATGACTTCTTACGAAATTCGTGAAAAATTCCTACAATTTTTTAAAGAAAAAGGCCATGCTATCATCCCTTCGGCTTCTTTGATTCCGGAAAATGATCCTTCGGTTCTTTTTACTACGGCAGGAATGCATCCTTTAGTTCCTTATCTAAAAGGAGAAAAACATCCGCTTGGCAAAAGGCTGACCGATGTTCAAAAATGTTTGAGAACGGGGGATATCGATGAAGTTGGTGACAGTAGTCACCTGACATTTTTTGAAATGCTGGGCTATTGGTCGCTGGGCGATTATTTCAAAAAAGAATCCATCCACTATACTTTTGATTTTTATACCGAAGTTTTAGGATTTGACGAAGAAAAAATATCCGTAACGGTATTTGAAGGAGATACTGTAGCTCCTTTTGATCAGGAATCTTATGATACCTGGAAAGATGAAATTGGTATACCGGCAGAGCGGATTTACAAATATGGAGTTAAAGAAAATTGGTGGGGATTGGCTTCCGGCATCGGTCCTTGCGGTCCTTGTACTGAAATGTTTGTCGATACAGGCAAAAACTCCTGTGGAGAAAACTGCGGTCCATCTTGCGATTGCGGAAAATTTGTCGAGATCGGAAACAATGTTTTTATAGAATTTTTGAAAAAAGAAGATGGCAGTATCGAAAAGTTAGGTCAAAGGAATGTCGATGTTGGATTAGGCTTGGAGCGCTTAACCATGTTCAACCAAGGCAAAGAAAGTGTTTTCGAAACGGATTTGTTTGAGCCAATAATGGCTAAAATTAGAGAGTTATCAACCAAAGAAGATATTCACGCTGAACGAATAATCGCCGACCATATTAGGGCTGCTACATTTGTTCTTGGTGACGAAAGGGTTATTGAACCTTCCAATGTTGGTGCCGGTTATGTACTTCGCCGCTTAATCCGTCGTGCAATTCGTTATGGTAGACAATTAGGAATTGAAGGTAGTTTCACTTCTAAAATTGCGGAAGTTGTTGTAGAAAAGATGAAAGCCGCTTATCCCGAATTAGAAAAAAACAAATCCAGGATTTTGGATGAACTAAATAAAGAAGAAGAAAGATTTGCGAAAACGCTGGAAAATGGGTTAAAGGAATTTGATCGAATCGTAGGGGCGTTTCATGAAACGCCCGATAAGAGGGCGCAAAATTTTGCGCCCCTACAGGGACAGGATGCATTTTTACTTTTCCAATCCTACGGTTTTCCAATCGAAATGACAGTTGAATTGGCAAGTGAAAAAGGATTAAAAGTTGATTTGGAGGGATTTGAAAAAGAATTTAAAAAACATCAAGATCTTTCTCGCACCGCATCTACCGGGATGTTTAAGGGCGGGTTGGCGGATAATTCAGAAATTACCGTTAAATATCATACTACTACTCATTTGCTTCTCGCAGCCTTAAGGCAAGTTTTGGGTGGGGAGATTTATCAAAAAGGCAGCAACATTACAGCCGAAAGGATGAGATTTGATTTTAATTATCCGGAAAAATTGACAGAAGAACAAATTAAAACCGTAGAAGATATTGTGAATGAAAAAATTAGTGCAGCTATTCCGGTTGAAATGGTGGAGATGCCAAAAGAAGAAGCTTTAAAAATTTCGAAAGTTTCTTTTGATCCATCCAAATATCCCGATATTGTGAAGGTTTACAAAATCGGAGACCCCGCCTTGGGGCCGGGGCAAGCTTTTTCAATAGAGGTTTGCGGCGGACCGCATGTGGCGAACACTTCCGATCTTGGACATTTTAGAATTATAAAGGAAGAAAGCAGCAGTAGTGGGGTGAGGAGGATAAAGGCGATTTTGGAAAATAAGAATAAATGAATAAAGGATTAAATGATTAGAAAATACAATCATATATTCATTTAATCTTTTAATCATCTTCTGTTATATAAAGTGATATTCTATTTTAATTTTACTTAATCTTGGTTATAATAAAGATATGAGTTTCTTAGATAGATTATTTGGTTACAATGAGCTTTCTAACTACGGCATCGCTTTGGATGTCGGTACTGAATTTGTCAAAACGCTGGTTTTTAAGGTTGAAAACGGGAAAGCTTTTATTTTAGGACGATCCCGAATTCATCAAGATTTAAAAGATATGCAGGGTGGGTCTATTACTGATATTGCTGGGGTAATTACTAATTGTTCTAAATCTATCGAAGAAGCTTGCAACATGGCAAAGTTTACTCCGGAAAAAGTGATTATGGGTATTGCCGGTGAATTGGTCAAGGGCAATACTACGGAAATTGTTTATTCCCGCAAAAATCCGGAGAAAAAAATTGATTCTAAAGAATTGAAAGAGATCATGAAAAAGGTTCAGGAAAAAGCTTTTGGACAAATTCAAAATCAAATTGCCTGGGAAACCGGGAAAGATGATGTGGATATTCGCATGGTTAACGCGGCGATTGTGGATGTCCGAATTGATCGCCACTCTGTTAGCAACCCCATCGGATTTACCGGAAGCAATATCAAGGTCGGAGTCTATAATGCTTTCGCTCCCATGGTATACCTTCGAGCACTAGAAACTGTGGCGGAAAATTTAGGATTAGATTTGATCGGCATAGCAGCCGAACCTTACGCGGTAGCCAAATGTATGGGAGGCGGGGAAGGACAGGATTTTTCAGCTATTTTTATCGATATGGGCGGAGGCACGACTGATGTGGCGGTGGTCAGGGGCGGAGGATTGGAAGGAACCAAAACATTTGCGATTGGAGGCAGAGCTTTTACCAAAAGAATCGCTCGAGAATTAAACATCAGTTTCGCGCAAGCGGAAGAGGTAAAAATAAGTTATAGCGAAGGTGATTTGGAAGAGAAGAAAAAAGAAAAAGTTGCCAAGATATTGGATGAAGATATCAAAATCTGGGTTTCGGGAATAAAAATGGTTTTGAAAGAATTTGGTGATGCCGAACTTTTGCCTGGCAGAATTCTGCTTTGCGGAGGCGGCACCTTGCTTCCCGAGGTAAAAAAATCGCTGGATAATATGGACTGGTGGGAAGAATTGGCTTTCTCAAAGAAACCAAAAACGGAGCACATTAAGCCAAAAGATGTGGAAAATGTGAAAGATAATACCGGCAAATTAAAAGATCCTTCCGAAATTACGGCTATGGCTCTGGCTAATTTGGCAATTGATATTATGGGAGGAAGCAATGAGATGGGAGAGATGTTAAAAAAAGTGGGAAATAAATAGAATTCTATGAACAAGATAATTTACCTCGAGCCTGATGAAGAAATAATCAACATAGTTGATCGGTTGAAAAGTATTTCCGAGAAAAAAATTGCCTTGGTTGTACCATCGGGCGCTGTTTTGATTTCTTCAGCCATCAATCTTCGGCTTCTTCAGGAGGAAAGTAAAAAACTGGGCAAAGAAATCTCCATGGTAACTACCGATGAAACCGGCCGAAATATCGCCAGTCAGCTTGGATTTACTGTTTATGAAAATCTGGGAGACGCCCGGGAAATCAGAATTAAAGATCAGGAAGAACAGGAAAGGCCGCTAATAGCCAAAAAAAGAATTTCCGAAGAAAAATTAGAAGCGCTTGAATCGGAAGAACTTGAAGACGGCTATTCCGATATTGATGAAGAGGAAGAGGGAGAAGGAGAAAGAAAGGTCAGTATTTTTGATGATTCGGAAGAAGATGAAGAGGATGAGGGATACCAAGCTTTTTCCAAAAAATCAGTTAACCAGGAGAAAAAACTTGAAAAATCAGCCTTTCATTCCAATTCAAAAAATAATGTTAATTTTGCCAAAAAGAAAGTGGATGGACTTATTACCAATCCCAAGGCTTGGATTTATGGCATTATCGGTTTTGTAGTCGTATTATTCCTACTAGTATTTATCTTTCCTAAAGCAACCGTTTATTTAAATGTCAATGCTTCCGAGGAGACTTTGGATATCGGCTTCAAATTGGCCACTGATACTCAATCAGTCAGTAAGGTGGAGAATAAAACAGTCTTGCCGGCAAAATGGGAAAGCAAAGATCAGGAAGTGACTATAGAACTTCCGACTACCGGTACAAAAAATGTGGGCGATAAGGCCAAGGGCACCATCGTTATCTACAATCGATCCGGACGAACGGTTAGCATTGCGGCCGGAACGGAATTTTTAACTTCGGATAATAAAAGATTTGTTATTCCTAAAGCGGCTTCAGTTCCCGGCGCTATGGTTAGTGATTTCGGAGAAATGATACCGGGCAAATCGTCCACGGATCTAGAAGCGGCCGAAGGCGGCACAGCTTTTAATATCAAACCCAGCCGTTTCTATGTTCCTTCTTTGGCTGAAATGGTAGGCAATTTAGTCTATGGACAGACAGAAGATTCGATGAGTGGAGGAACTGATAAAGATGCCAAGGTAGTTTCCAAAGATGACATTGATAAAGCTAAACAGATGGCTAAAGATGAAATGGAGAAGAAGTTGAGCGAACAATTTGGCATGACGGGAGAGCGAATTTTTGTTAAAGGAATGGGAATCGTTGAAAACAGCAATGAAGCACTGGACAAAAAAGAGGGTGATGAAGCGGATAAATTGACCATGAAAGTTAGCGCCAAATTTTCATTCCTTACATTTAGTAAGACGGACTTTGATAAAATGTTTGAGGATTCTTTGAAGCTTCACATTAGCAATCAAAAAGAATTAGTCGGTTCGGGATACCGCAATGTCACCTGGGTCGTAGTAAGTTTTGATGATAAGAAAAAAACCGGTGAAATTCTGGCTCATGCCACGGTTTTGACCGCTACCAGCATTAATCAAGACTTTTTGAAATCTAAAATCGTTACTTTAAATGTCCAGGAATTGCGCGCTGTTTTGTCCCAATATCCGGATGTAGAGCTGGATCATGTCGGCTTTTTCCCTCCTCTTCTAGTCCAATCCATACCGAGTAATGAAAGAAATGTGAATATAGTAGTAAATCATGTAGAGAAATAACTATGAAGATTTTGGGAATAGACTACGGAGAAAAAAGAATCGGTTTAGCCTTATCTGACGATCTGGGAAGCCTGGCGCATGAATTTGAAGTAGTGGCGAATTGGAATAATGAAGATCTGATTGAGTATCTGCGCAATCTTGTGATTACTGAAGATATTGAAAAAATAGTGATTGGGTTGCCGCTGAATATGAGCGGAGAAGAGACTTATAAAGCTCAAGATGTGAGGGAATTTGCGGCCATGCTGGAAAACCAATTAGATCGGGAAATTATTTTCGAGGATGAAAGGTGGACAACCAAGATGGTGGACAAGGTTTTAAGAGAAATGAAAATCAGTCAAAAAGAAGCCAGGGTTTGCAAGGATATGGTGGCGGCAAAATACATTCTGCAAAGTTATTTGGATAGAGAGAAGGACAACTAAAATTCCAAATAACAAAAAACAAATAACAAATTCACCCCATCAAATCTTGCAAAGCAATTTGACGGGGCAGGTTCCAAATTCGAATGACCAAAATAGAAAGATTAAAATCAGTTTTTTTTCAGAGAAAGAAAAGTCAGAAAATGAGATTTTTTTCTGCCGTTGTCATTATTGTTTTGGTCGCCTCATTATTTCCTATTATTTTCGCTCCTCATAGTGCTAAAGCTGTTAAACTACCGGGGGTTCGATATGATTTTAGAACGGGAAATTATAAGGTTGATGTTCCAGCTTTAACTTATGCTCTTTATGGTGACGATAGAGACGGCAATTATAATATAGCTCCGGGACCGGATACGGATTGCGCTATATTTTATACAGATGCGACGCATGGGCGTCCTGTTTGCGATAATACCGAACCCTTGGAACTGTATGATCCGGATCCGGCTCTCGGTAATTTTGGGATTGATGGAACTGATGATATTGATGCTATTACAATCTACCTTTCTGCTACTCCCGCTTGGAAATTTATCGCTTTGCTTGCTCATAGTAATGTCGCCGCTTTCATTGCTTTTATTAATGCTGATCCGACCTATGTTCTCGTAGACACATTTAGTTCCATATTTCAAGCTAATGGCATTGGTAATGATTATATTGCTAATTTTGGAGTTTTAGCTGGGGCGCCGGGGCCAGGCACAGTAAGCCTTCTCGGTGGTGATGGGGTTGGTGGAACCAGAGATGATTTGGCTCCGGATAGCATCGGCGATTTATCGGCTGCAACCGACTTGGTTAGTGGGAGAGTGGAATTATCTTGGACAGCCGTTAATGATAATGTGCCTCCAGCTGCTACCCAGACAGCTGATTCCTATATCTTGAAGTATTCTCTAAATCCAATTAATAATAACGGAGATTTTGTTGCCGCTACCTACTATAATCAGTCATGGAGTCCTAAACCTGTGGGTGGAGCTGAAAACTTTATTGTTGGCGGATTAACTGCGGGAACGACCTATTATTTTTATGTAAAGGCCTGTGATAAATATATGAACTGCAGTCCTTTTGTCGGAAGCTCTGTCTCGGCTGCGGCTTCCAACGCTATTGGCACGAAACTTCCCGCTATCTGGTATGATCATGGAACCGGGCATTATAAGACTGACATAGCCGCTTTGGAATATTCCGGAATTGTGGATGCTCCGCTTACCTTAGCCATTGATGAATCTCTATTAAATGCCCCTTTTAATTTTTCCGGCGACTCTAATTTTCTTCCTCCGGATAATTATCAAGGATGCTCTTTGTTTATGCCGGCGTCAGGTATTTTTGGCCCTGGTACCGAAACTATTTGCGATACAGCCGGCGCTTTTGGAGTTGCGGAACCTTTTAAATTATTTGATCCAGATCCCGGTATAAATAATTTTGGAATCGATGGTACGGAAGATGTTGATATTGTTACGGTATTTTTTGGTTTGGGTTCTCCGACAAACTTCGATCGCCAAACTTATTTGATTACTCATAGTGGCCTAAATGCTTTTCTGGCATCTTTGGGAGCAATACCGGCAGTACATATTGCATCGGTCATTCCTTCCGCTTTCCAACATCAAGGCGCAGGAAAAGATTATGACATCAACTCCGATTATTTTATTTCGAATTCTTTTCAACCTTTACTAGATCCCGCCTTTCCAAATGATCCGGCATTTTCTATAAACAATAGCGCCATAACAGTAAGTTTTTGGGGCATAGATGGTATTGGCGGAACCAGGGAAAACCTGCCATCGGATCCCATAAATACTCTTTCAGGGGTAACCGGTTCCGGTAGCGGACAAGTGAATTTGAACTGGACTGCGGTTAATGACTATAATAATTCAGGGCCTATTATGGCCGACTCATATGTTCTGAAATATTCGCAAGATCCAATTAATAATAATACGGATTTTAATAATGCCACCGATTATATTCAGCTATGGATTCCGCAAGCTGTAGGATCAGGGGAGAGATTTACGGTTAGCGGTCTTGTCCCAAATCAATTGTACTATTTTTCTGTAAAAGCCTGCGATAAATATATGACTTGCGGAAATATTGGTAATACTGTTTCTGCCAGAGCTTCCAGTCCCCCAATCTTCAAAGCTTATAGTCCTGTGCTGACTATCAACAGTGGTGACATCACAACAGGTAACCGATTAGTCAATCTGGTAGTGGTAAACTTTGATCCCGCTTCAACAAAAATGGCGGTTTCCAATTCTGCCGATTTTTCCAATCCCAGTGATCCGGAACCAATCGGCTGGTGGAATACGGACAATAAATGGGATCTTTGCAGTGCATCTGATCCTTGTCTTGATGGCATAAAAACAGTATATGTCAGACTTTATAATGGAGGCGGTGGAATTGTCCACAATACTTTTTCGTCCAGTATAGAACTAAAAATTGCGACTCTAACAACAATCTTAATCAATGATGACGGAACTGGAAAGTCAAACAGTTCAACTAAAAATAAAAAAGTTGCAATCTCTATAGTAAATCCTGCCGTTGGCGCCAGTTATTTGAAGTTGTCCAATTTAGCGGATCTAAACGATGCTGACTTTCAACCTTATACCAGTCCGATAACCGATTGGGATTTATGCAGGGGATTATCTATCTGCCTTAATGGTAAAAAAACAGTTTATGTCCAGCTATATAATTCAGCACAAAAAGCGATATCGGACATTCTTTCGGCCAGCATTGATCTGAATATTACTTATAATACGGTCCTCTCTATTAATAATGGCAATACCAGTACAGATAATGAGGTCGTAGATTTGCAAATAAGAGACGCCAATCCGGGCGCTACTCAAATAAAAATATCCAATCAATCTAATTTGAGCGATTCATCTCTAAAACCATTTTTTTCGGTTAATGGAACCGCGACAATATCCAACTGGTCTTTGTGCGCGGATCCTGCACAATGTTCAAATGGAGAAAAACAGGTCTATATTCAGCTATATGATGCCAATGGCGGTACTCTATCAGAGATCATTTCGGATTCCATTTTTCTTGATATTCCACTAGAAGAAAAGATTGAAGAGCCGATCAATCTGCCGATTGTAGAAGGAACTACGGGAGGAACCACTTCTCCGCAAACGCCAAGCGGGTCAGGATTAATCCCATCGGAGCCGACTCCGGAACCTATAACGCCCGAACCGGCTCCTATTATCCCTGTACCCCAAGAGCCGGGGCAGTTAACAATTGCTATACAAAGAATAAGTGAAATCGCAACCACCGTTGGAACTCCAATCTCCTCGGCTGTTTTGGCGGCTACGGCAGTTCTTTCGGTTGTAGCAGTGGCTAATTCTTTTGTTGATTTCTTGGCAATTTTACGCCACTTAATTGCTTTACTGTTACAATTTTTAGGAATAAAAAAGAAGAACAAAAACTGGGGCATGGTTTATGATAGTAATACTAAAGAGCCGATGGCGCTTTGTATAGTTCGTCTTTTTGATGCCAAAACAGGACGATTAGTTCAAACAGCGGTAACTGATGGGAAAGGCCGCTTCGGTTTGTTTCCAGCAATTGGTGATTATTACATGACAGTTACCAAGCCGCTCTTTTCATTTCCTTCCCATTCTTTAAGGGGTATTACTCATGATGTTGGTTATAGTTCATTGTATTTTGGCGAAAAGAAATTTTTGTCTGGCCAGAGCATCATCAATTTTGCCATTCCTTTGGACAAATTCAGTTCGGAAAAGAAACTTTCCCGAACTTTTATCGCAATCCGCTCTTTCTTAATCAGCTTATCGACTCCGGTGGCGGTTTTGGGCGCTATTTTGTCGCTGGCGATATTAATCATTAACCCAACCATTCTTAATGCTGTTATTTTTGCTGTCTATTTGCTTATTTTGCTTTTCAAAAAGCTATTTGTTGCACCGCCTAAAAAACCGGCCGTTCAAATTGTCGATTACAGAGGAAGAAAACCAATAGCCGGTTTGGCGATTGAGATATTTAGCAAGAAGTACAAGAAATTAGTGGCTACCAAAGTTAGCGATGAGAAAGGAAAATTCGACCTATTTTTGCCGGACGGAGAGTATTTCTTGAAAACCTCTATGGACAATTACGATTTTGTCAGTAATGAAAAATTGAAAAATAGCTATGACGGTGGAACGCTGGTTGTCGGAGGCGACAATCTGTTTTCCGGACTTAATTTATACTTAAAAAAGAAATGGTAATTATAACTAGCATTTAGAAAGGAAAACTATGAAAGAAAAATTTACAAGTGAAGAAGCAAAATCTATCGGAGATGAATTGGGGATTGATTGGAGTAAATGGGATGTAGAGCAATTTCGCATGGGGCTCGATGTGGAATTAGAACATGGTTTAGTAAGTCCCACAACCAATGTGACCAATGATGATCCGATTATGACCGGCAAAATTGCCCTGGCGCATCTAAACGAATTTGCCGACTACTATACTCGCCTCGCCAAACTGGAAGAAGAAGCGGATCAGTTCTGGGGAAAAGCGGGGTAGGGGCTACAACTTCGCTTTGAAGTCGATGTCGAGGACGAACTCTTTCTTGCCTTCGACGGCGTCTTTTTGATCGGCGATGGATTTGTCGCGGTAAGCAAGAATACGATTTTTCTTTTCTTCGATGTCCAAATCCTGATTAATAATATCCGGTCCGCCGATGCATCCGCCTGGACAATTTAAAATATCGATAAAGCGGTAAGGAGAATTTCCCGCCGCCAGTTCGTCTAAAATTTTTATATTATTTTCCACTCCTTCCGTAATACAAATTTCTTCGGGTTTGAAAAGGCTTTTAATGCGAGCCGTTTGAGCCAATCCTCCCGAAATAGGATAGATTTTATTTATCTCGGTTACAAAAGAATCAAAAGGATATTCCGGTTCGGTAAAATCTTCGGCTTTTATATTTTGGATATCCAAAACTTCTTTTAACTCCTTAAATGTTACAACCAAATCGATAAATTCAGGGTATTTAGGCGCTTCCAAAAGTCTTTTTGCCTGACAAGGAGAAATAAAAACTATTTTATAGTCAGGATATTTTTTCTTGACTATCTTGCTCATAGCATACATCGGCGAAGCGTAAGGAATGAGATACTGCTTCAGCTCCGGATATTTGTTTTCTATCATGGACACTACGATCGGGCAGGGAGAGGCGATATACATTTTTTGGTCAGGATTTTGTTTGATGTATTCCACATACCAATAATTGACCATCCTAGCGCCAAAGGTAAGCTCGGTTACCATTTCAAATCCCAGTTTTTTTAACATCCCTACAATTTGCGGATGCGGAAAATCAATGGCAAAGCTGGGAGCGAGCATGGCGACGATCTTGTCGTTGGATTTTAATAATTCTAGAAGTTTAATTTGATGTGGGTTCATAGTGATGAATTAATGTTAAATGTAATATCTCAAATGTCAAAACCATATGTTAAATCTGATTATCTTAAGATTTGACATAATAAGATATGGTTTTGAGATTTAACATTTGAGATCTAAGATATATCTATTATACCGCATAAAAAATTTCTCAAAAGACTTTTTTGTGCTATAATACTTTCTATGAAAAAAATTATCATTATTTTAGTAGTCGTTTTAGTAGTCGGTATTTTTGGTTATTCTAAATGGTCAGCTGCTAATATGGTTAAGAAAGCTTCTGTGCCTTATTCCACCCAAAGCAAAGCGATTTCCTTTGAAATTAAACCTGGAGAATCGGTTGGTATAGTTGGTGCCAATCTGAAAACAGAAGGCCTGATTGTTGATTCCAATCTTTTTACCGCTTACGCCAAAAAAATGGAAGTGGACAAAAAAATCAAAGCGGGAATTTACACCCTAAACTCAAATATGAGTATTAAAAATATTCTCCAGATATTGGTTTCAGGTGAGCGAACGGAAATCTGGATTACCATTCCGGAAGGTTGGAGAATTGATCAAATCGGCAATTATTTAGAGAAACAAGGTATTACTACTTCCAAAGAATTTCAAGACAGGGCTTATGTTAAAAATTTTGCCTCAACTCCTTTTCTGTCAGGATTATCCGGCAGCACAACGCTTGAGGGTTATCTTTTTCCCGACACTTATCGTATTTTTGCCGATACCACTGTCGATCAGATTATCCAAACTATGCTAGACGGCTTTGCTAATAAAGTGACTAAGGATATTATGGATGGCGCTAATAAAAAAGGATTTACTTTGCATCAATTCATCACCCTCACTTCAATTGTGGAAAAAGAATCGGCGCATAGTGAAGATATTCGCAAAATTGCTTCAGTTTATTATAATAGGCTGGAACAAGGCATGCCATTCCAATCTGATGCTACTATTACCTATATTACCCGTAGAGCTGATGCCAGACCAACAATTGATGAGACGAAAGTGGACTCACCTTATAATACTTATTTGTACAAAGGTCTGCCTCCGGGCCCGGTGGGCAATCCGGGGTTAGAAGCGATGATGGCCACTCTTAATCCCGAAACTACTGATTATCTTTTCTTTGTCTCCAAAGGAAATCGAGCCTATTTTGCCAAGACTTATGAGGAGCATCTACAAAATATAGCGAAGTACCTGGACTAGGATTTGACTAGTCGTTTTAAAAGTGCTAAAATGTACTTAATAGCTTAAGCGTATAGCATCTTTCACACCTGCTAGCCACCCCAGTCAAATCCGAGAACATTTGACGGGGTAAATAAGCATTTGACAAAGACTCTTTTGTTTATTATATTTGTATCAGCCCCATGGATTTAGGGCGGTTTTTTTTGTTTTTGTTGGTACTACGAATTACGAATGGGTACGAATATACAAATAAGAGAAATAAGAGAAAATATTTTTAGGAAAAAATTCGTATATTCGTAATGATTTGTAAATTCGTAGGATCACATACTATTAGAAAAAAATTAAATTACAGTTTATGCAAAAAGAGGTATATCTAACCCACGAAAAATTAGAAAAAATCAAGACGGAACTGGAAGAATTAAGACGGGTAAGACGCCCGGAGATTGTTGCCAGGATTAAAGAAGCTCGCGCTCTTGGCGATCTTTCAGAAAACGCCGAATACCATTCTGCTCGAGAAGAGCAGGGTTTTATTGAGGGAAAAATTGAAGAATTAGAATATATGGTTAAAAACGCTCGGATGGTTGATGAAGGCGGTAAGGCAAAAGATCGAGTGGGAGTAGGCTCAAAAGTTATTTGTTCGATAGAAAAAGACGGCAAGATTGAATTTATGATTGTTGGTTCTGCTGAAGCCGATCCGACGAGTGGCAAAATTTCCAATGAATCTCCCATTGGCAAAGCTTTAATGGGCAAAAAAGTTGGAGAAGCGGTTGAGGTGGCTATACCAGCCGGAAATGTAAAATATAAGATAGTGAGCATTAAGTAGTAGGTAGTAAGTAGGTAGTAAGTTGTAAGTAGTAAGTTATAAATTTTGAGGACCCGGTATTCGCCGGGTTCTTTTTTATGGATTGAATTTTTTGTTATGGTATAATAATTTTATGAAAGACAAAGACATCCAAAAACAGATTGATAAGCTTCGTCGCGATATTGAGTACCACAATTACCGATATTATGTTTTGGATGATCCTGTGATTTCTGATCGGGAATACGATTTAATGTTGCGCGAACTGGAAAAATTAGAAAAGGAAAATCCGCAGTTTTTTGATGCCAATAGTCCAACCCAAAGAGTGGGGGCGAAACCATCCAAAAAATTTGAGCCATTTCACCATAGCGTCCCCATGCTTTCGCTGGCTAATGCCATGGATTTAGAGGAATTGGAAAAATGGGACGAAAGGGTGAAGAAGGCTTTGGGCAAGAAAGAAGTGGAATACTGCTGCGAATTAAAATTTGATGGATCTTCGGTTAGTTTAATATATAAAGACGGTGAATTTTTACGAGGTGGTACCAGAGGAGACGGGGAAAACGGGGAAGATATCACCAATAATTTAAGAACCATTAAGACAATCCCGTTAATACTGCAGAATGGGGCAAAACCCCAACATCCGATGTTGGGGAATTCCCCAACATCGGATGTTGGGGTAGATCTCTCCAAAGAGTTGGTTATTCGTGGCGAGGTAATGATGCCCATAAAAAGCTTTGAAGCAATAAATAAAAAAGCCGAAAAGGAAGGTGGTAAGATCTTTGCTAATCCCAGAAATGCTACAGCCGGATCTCTTCGCCAGCTTGATCCGAAGATAACCGCTTCTCGCCACTTGGAATTTTTTGCCTACAACATTGTTTCGGGGTTGAAAGTTGGGTCACAGAGCGAGGCGCTCAAAAAGGTTGAAAAATTAGGATTTCAGCCAAGCTTCGACTATCAGGTTGTTATGGGACTGGATAAAGCCAAAAAATATCTTGAGAAAATAGATAAATTGAAAGACGGACTGCCTTTCGGAATAGATGGAGTTGTTATAAAAGTGAATAATATCGCCGATCAGGATAAATTAGGATTTGTTTCTCGTTCTCCTCGATGGGCGATCGCTTACAAATTTGCCGCGGAGGAGCAAGAGACGGTTGTGGAAAACATTGAGGTTCAAGTTGGGCGGAAAGGAACTCTAACTCCGGTGGCGCATTTAAAACCCGTTCGGATTGCCGGCAGCCTGGTTTCTCGAGCAACGCTTCACAATAAAGAAGAGGTCAAAAGAAAAGACATTCGAATCGGTGACCATGTTTTGGTTCATAAAGCCGGTGAAGTTATCCCGGAAATCGTGCGATCTCTTAAAGAAAAAAGAACGGGCAAAGAAAAACCATTCAAAATGCCGTTAAATTGTCCAGTCTGCGGAACAAAGGTAGTTGAGGACGAAAGGGGCATTTTGGTTAAGTGTCCAAATAAAAATTGTTTTGCCCAGCATCGGGAAACCATCATTCATTTTGTTTCCCGCGCCGCCTTTGATATCGAACATGTCGGTCCGGCGTTAGTGGATCAGCTGATAGAAAATAAATTAATTGAAGACGCAGCCGATCTTTTTAGCCTTACCAAAGGCGATTTGGAAGTGCTCGAGCGGATGGGTGAGAAGTCGGCTCAAAATGTAATTGATTCTCTGGAATTAAGAAAGAAAGTTTCTCTGCCACGGTTCATCTATGCGCTTGGCATCACTCATGTGGGAGAACAAACCGCTCAAGACTTAGCCGATCAATTTGAAACGATGGACAAACTGGAAAAAGTTAAGCTAAAAGATTTAGAAGATCTTTTTGGAATCGGGGAGATAGTGGCTAAAAGCATTTATGCTTATTTTCAAGATGAAAAAAACAAAAGATTCCTGGACAAATTAAAAAAAGTCGGAGTGAAAATAATAGAAGAAAAAAAGAGCAAGCAATTAGTCGGACTAAGTTTTGTCGTTACGGGTTCACTTCGGAAATTCTCCCGCGAGACAGCCGAAGAAGAGATCAGAAAAAGGGGAGGAAGGGCTGGTTCCTCGGTTAGCGCTAACACAAGCTATTTAGTCGTAGGCGAGAATCCAGGTTCAAAATATGATAAGGCGAAGAAGCTGGGGATAAAGATTTTAGATGAGAAAGAGTTTACAAAAATGCTATCTAACTAGAGCTCTTTATAATTATTGTTTCATTATTACACTCAACTTCTAAGTTGTAACAATCTATACACGCAACCGAAATAGCGGTTGTATTTCTTATATCAATATTTTCGCAGTCGATCAAAATTTCTTTTTGATTTTCTTCTAGTCCCTCCACAATTTCTTTGGCGCGGATGGAAGATGATTGTGGACAAATAAGAATTCCATTTTCAGTATTCACTACCAAAAGTTCATTAACATTTTCCAGCGCCACCTCTTGATTCTTTTGATAATTTAAAACCAAGTTACTTGTGCAGTTTTTAAAAGAAGCTTTGCCTTTTAGAACATTTTTATTTTCATCTTCCGGAAAGTATTTTTTCAAAGCCATCCAAAGGCCGATATCGTCCCATCCCAATTCTTTTTCGGCTTTGACCAGCAAGATATTTTTCGCTTCTTTTTCCATGACAGCAAAGTCGATAGAGATATTGGCTTTTTGGTCTTTGACAAATTGGTATTCTTTTCGAATGGTTTCTTTTTCTTTTTCCGTGCCCAGATCTTTTTCAATTTTTAACAAAGAAGCATAAATAATTGGCGCATGCTTTTCCAATTTGTCCATGATAGTTCCAACCGTAAAACAAAACATCCCCGAGTTCCAAAAATACTCGCCACTTTTTACATATTTGATGGCTTTTTCAAGTGGCGGTTTTTCTACGAATCTTTCTATTTTATACACGCCCCGACATCCAATGTCGGGGAATTCCCCGACATTGGATGTCGGGGTTGTTTTGATTTTGATATAACCGAGTCCTGTTTCCGGCCGATCCGGAGTTATCCCCATAGTAATTATTTTTCCCGGCTTGGCATTATCAATCATGATCCCAAGATATCTGCGAAAAAGTTCTTTATTCATATTATGATCAGAGGGATTGAAAAATATTACCGTATCATTATCCTTTGTTAAATATTTGGCGTAAATTGCGGCCAGTCCGATAGCCATAGCGGTATTGCAGCCAAAAGGTTCAGCTACGATTTCGGCTTTATCCCCAGCCTGTTTTTTGGCTTCTTCCTCATATTTTTCTTCGCCAACAATAATTTTTTTCAAATCCTCCGGCGCTCTTTCAATGGTTTCCTGCAACATGGTCTTTTCGCCAATGATAGCCAGATACTGTTTAGGTAGTTTTCCTGGTGAAGTCAAACTCAAAGGTGCGAGGCGTGTTCCACTTCCACCGGCGAGGATAAAAATAATTGGACTGTTTTTGTTTATCATAATAAGATTTTACTATAAATTGGTTGATTTTTAAAGGTTGAAATAGTATTATGTATTAAGTATAAAGTATCAAGTATTTTTATGGCAATATCTCGCGATGATGTAAAATACTGCGCGAAGCTAATTCGCGTTGAATTAACCGATGAAGAGGAAAAAAAGTTCACTGAACAACTTTCCTCCATTCTTGGCTATTGTAAAAAATTGGATGAATTGGATCTGGAAGGCGTTGAGCCGATATATCAAGTAACTGGACAGGAAAATATTTTCCGAGAGGATGAGATTACCAATACTTCCAGAGCTTCCGATATGCTTCGCAACGCGCCGGAGAGAGAAGGGGATTTCATTAAAATCAAGAATGTTTTTTAAACTGTCATCCTCGAGCTCCTGTTGTCCGCCAACTGGCGGATCAACAGGAAATCAAGGATCCTTGTTAGTTTAAGTATATCGTTTTTAAAAAATCAGCGTGTATCCTGCAGTAGATCCTTGATATTCTCTTCGTGATTTTTATATATAATTTTGTAATCACGAATTAGAGTTCGAGGATGACAACCATAAATACTATGCCGAATCTACAAAACCTTACAATCAAAACCGCTTCCGAACTTCTTGAAAAAAGAGAAGTTTCTTCGGTTGAGCTGACGAAATACTACTTAGACAGAATAAAAAAACATGACGATAAAATCGGCGCGTTTCTTTTAGTTACCGAAGAATATGCTTTAAAAAAGGCGGCAGAAGCTGACGGGCGAATCGCGGCTGGCAAACGGTTAAGCGCGATCGACGGAATTCCTTGTGGTATAAAAGATGTGATTGTAACTGAAGGTTTGGATACAACAGCAGCTTCTAAGATTCTCGAAGGCTATAACCCGCCATTTTCTGCTACGGTTATTAAAAAATTAGAAGACGCCGGCGCTGTTATAATTGGTAAACTAAACTGCGATGAATTTGCGATGGGTTCTTCGACGGAAAATAGTGCCTACAAGGTCGCACACAATCCCTGGAATTTAGATTTAGTTCCCGGCGGTTCATCGGGTGGTTCGGCAGCAGCGCTGGCAGCTGATTTTTGTATTTTCACACTTGGAACAGAAACCGGAGGATCAATTCGTCAGCCAAGTTCTTTTTGCAATGTTGTGGGTTTGAAGCCGACTTACGGTCGGGTTAGTCGTTACGGTTCTATTGCTTACGGTTCATCGCTAGATCAGATCGGGCCGGTGGCTAAGTCGGTTGAAGATATTGCAATCATAATGGATGTGATACAAGGTTCTGATGTTTTAGACAGCACTACAGTAAATGTCAAAAGTCAAAACTCAAATGTCAAAAGTTTGGAG
>JAQULF010000015.1 GCA_028718745.1 Patescibacteria group bacterium
CATTTTCGAACTTGGAGCATCTTTTTGGCTATAGATGTTTAAGTAATGATAGTGGCTTGAGTGGTAAATCCGCGAGCATGATCTATTGTTACGAATAAGACCTCGAGTGATCGGGGGATTCCAGGGTAGAGAGTGACAAGAAAAACCTCTAGCGAGATATTTTGAAGACCGTACCGCAAACCGACTCAGGTGGGTGAGGAGAGTATCCTCAGGCGTTCGGAAGAATCTTTGTTAAGGAACTCGGCAAAAAAGCGTGCGTAAGTTAGCAATAAGCACTACCTGCTTTTAAATTTATTTAAAAGTGGGTCGCAGCGAAAGAGCCCAACCAACTGTTTAGCAAAAACACAGCTCCCTGCAAACTCCCAAAGAGGAGGTATAGGGGGTGACGCCTGCCCAATGCCAGAAGGTTACAGAAGGAGGTCAGCCGCAAGGCGAAGCTTTCAACTTAAGCCCTGGTGAATGGCGGCCGTAACTATAACGGTCCTAAGGTAGCGAAATTCCTTGTCGGGTAAGTTCCGACCCGCACGAAAGGCGTAATGATTTGGGCGCTGTCTCAACAAAGACTCCGGCGAAGTTACAATAGCGGTAAAGATGCCGTTTACTCGCAGCAAGACGGAAAGACCCTATGAAGCTTTACTATAACCTGATATTGAATTAAGATTCTGCCATGCGTAGTATAGGTGGGAGACTTTGATCCATAGATTTCGGTCTGTGGTGAGTCGCAATGTGAAATACCACCCTTGCAATGTTTTGATTCTAACCCGAATTTATTTTGGGGACAGTGTCTGGTGGGTAGTTTAACTGGGGCGGTTGCCTCCAAAAGTGTAACGGAGGCGTTCAAAGGTCAACTAACTCCGGATGGAAATCGGAGTGATAGTGCAAAAGCATAAGTTGGCTTGATTGCGAGACTTACAAGTCGAGCAAGGTGGAAACACGGATTTAGTGATCCTCTACCTCAACGTGGGTTGGGTAGAGCTCAACGGATAAAAGTTACTCTAGGGATAACAGGCTGATAGTGTCCAAGAGTCCACATCGACGACACTGTTTGGCACCTCGATGTCGGCTCGTCTTTTCCTGGGGGTGGAGCAACTCCCAAGGGTTTGGCTGTTCGCCAATTAAAAAGGTACGCGAGCTGGGTTCAGAACGTCGTGAGACAGTTTGGTCCTGATCTGCTGTGAGCGTTAGAAATTTGAGGGAGGTCTCCTCTAGTACGAGAGGACCGAGGAGAACGAGTCTCTGGTGTACCGGTTGTCACGCCCGTGGCATTGCCGGGTAGCTATCACTCGGAAGAGATAAACGCTGAAAGCATCTAAGCGTGAAACTCGTCCCAAGATTAGATTTCATTAAGATTCCTGGAAGACCACCAGGTTGATAGGTGGCAGGTGTAAGATTAGCAATAATTTCAGCCGAGCCATACTAATAAATCGTTAGTTTAATTCTGCAACATTAAGAGTATTACTTTATGGTATTTAATATTCTTCGTATTCTTATTATCTAGATCCTTGATATTCTCTTTGTGATTTTTATAATGAATATTTTAGTAATCACAAATTAGAGTTCGAGGATGACAAATAGATTCAGCGTCCTGGTGATTTTCAGCAGCGCGGTCACACCTCTTCCCATTCCGAACAGAGAAGTTAAGCGCGCTAGCACCGATGATAGTGTTATGCGAAAGTAGGTGATCGCCGGGACATTGAATCTATTTTTTTGTGGAGAAAATTATGTTAAAATGTATCTATGAATAAAAAACATATTGCGGTTATATTTGGCGGGACATCGGGGGAGAGGGAGATTTCGATTAAAAGCGCGACAGGCGTTCTCGATGGATTGGATAAAGAAAAATATGAAATCTCGTCTTACGATTTCCCAAATGATTTGGAAAAGTTTTTAGATGAATACAAAAACATCGATGTTGTTTTGCCAATCCTTCACGGACAGTTTGGCGAGGACGGAACGATTCAAGGATTTTTTGAAACCTTGGGAATCAAATACGCTTTTTCCGGTGTTTATGGAAACGCGATTGCGATGAATAAAAAAGCGACCAAAACCATTTTAAAAAATGAAGGCATTCTCGTTCCGGAAGAATATACTTTTGATAATTTAAAATTTCCTTTGGTTATAAAACCAAATCGCGATGGTTCCAGTCTCGGCGTTTACATTGTAAAAGATCAAAAAGAATTTGATGAAAAAATAAAAGAAGCGCAAAAAATTTCTGACGATATTATTTTTGAACAATATATAAAAGGAAGGGAATTTACTTCCGCAATTTTTGGAAATAAAAATCCGGAAGCGCTTCCAATTTTAGAAATTAAATCCAAAAATACTTTTTTTGATTATGAATCAAAATATACCGCGGGAATGGCGGAGGAAGTTTTTCTTGATGAAAGTGAATTGGAGTTGGAGAAAAAAATTCAAGCGATTGGCTTGAAGGTTCACCTCGCCTTGGAACTAAAAGGAGTTTCTAGGACTGATGTAATCGCCGATGAAAAGGGGGACATTTATTTTTTGGAAGTAAATACAATTCCCGGACAAACCGGAACTTCGCTCGTTCCGCAGGCGGCGCAAAAAGCGGGCTATTCTTATTCGGAATTTTTAGATAAAATAATAGAGTTAGCATTAGAGTAAATTATTAATAAAACTATATAATGAAAAAAACAATCTTGATCATCACGCTCGTCATCATAGTTGCGGGAATTTCCGGCGGGGGAGTTTATTTGTGGCAGAAGAGTGTTAATCGAAAAAACCCTACTCAAAATGCAAATAATATAGTTGAAAAATCAAGTCAGGAAAATTGTTCCATTAATCAAAATAATGCCCTTTGTCTTCCGGAAGATTTAAAATTATCTCAAAATATTTTAGGATCAAAGACTTTTAAAAGCGAAAGATACGGCATAGAATTCAATGTTCCTGCTACTTACAATGTTAGCGTCAATCATGATTTTTTGAGCAACGATGTTGTATCGTTTTCAACTGATAATAACCAATATGGTTTTGGCAGTATAAAATTCTCCATAAAATATAATCCGACATTTGCCGATCCTTTGGATCAGGCAAAACAAGCTTACCAGACTTGTTTGACAGATTTAGAAAAGAATGGAGGCGTTGGTTATGGATGCTTTGACAATACAAAATCATGGCAAAAAATAGCTATAGATGATAAGTCTTATGGATATAAAGCTGGAATAGGCGGAGATCCAATGCTAATGGTTTCTTTTTATGCGATAAGTTCACTTCTTGGTCCAAAAGGATCTACATTTCAATTTGATGCCTACTTGCCTAGCTTTGATACTAGTAAAAATACAGAACAAATCTCAATCGAACAATTAGCATTACGAGATTCAAATGTAAAAAAGTTTTTGGAGGATTTTGATCAAATAATAAAATCAATAAAATTTTTTGGAAAATAAATCTTAAATCAACATGGCATTAGAAAAATATCACAAAAAAAGAAAATTTGATAAGACGCCGGAGCCGAAGGGAAATCGTAGGGGCGTCATATATGACGCCCGTACAGGAACGGGGAGATTTGTAGTACAAGAACATCATGCGTCGCATCTTCACTATGATTTTCGTTTGGAATTACCGGAAGATTGGGAGAGCGGTTCAATAGTTTTAAAATCTTGGGCGGTACCAAAAGGAGTTCCGACAGAAAAAGAAATTAAACACCTGGCAATTCAAACCGAAGATCATCCGGTGGAATACATTTCTTTCAAGGGAATAATTCCGGAGGGAAACTATGGTGCGGGAACGGTTAAAATATGGGATAAGGGAAAGTTCAAAAATTTTAAATTGCAAATTTTAAATTTTAAAGTTAAGATGCTGGAATTCACTTTAGTTGGGAAAAAACTGAAAGGTGATTTTGTGATGGTAAAAACGGGGTACGCCAAAGGAAGTTGGTTAATGTTTAAAAAATGAAAATTTTTCTTTGCTGTCATCCTCGAGCTCCCCGATTCAGATCGGGGAAATCAAGGATCTTTATCAGAAAAAGAAAAATAATTTGGTTCAATTAAAATAACAGATCCTTGATATTCTCTTCGTGATTTTTATATATAATTTTGGTAATCACGAAATAGAGTTCGAGGATGACAACTACGCATATGGATACTTCAGAAAAAACAAGGTTGTTAAAACAAATTCGCGACGAGGTCGTGGCCTGCAAAAAGTGTTCATTATATGCTACGCGCAAGCTTCCCGTGGTTGGTGTTGGTTCACATGATGCTCACATCATGTTTATTGGTGAAGCGCCGGGCGCGACGGAGGATGCGACCGGGATTCCGTTTTGCGGGAAAGCCGGTCATATTCTTGACGAAGTTATAGAATCGGTAGGTTTAAAAAGAGAAGATGTTTACCCCGCCAAATCCAGCGAAGCTGGTGCGAAGCAATTTGGCGGGGTGTATATTTGCAATGTTCTCAAATGCCGACCGCCGGGAAATCGCGATCCGAATCCAACTGAAAAATTAGCCTGCGTTGATTATCTGAAGCGACAGATTGAAATTATTCAACCCAAAATAATTTGCGCGATGGGAAATCATGCGGCCGGATTTATTTTTGAACAATTTGGATTGAGCGATAAATTGGTCGGTATTAGTAAATTGCACGGACAAGTTTTTGATTCACCCTCATTTTCATATCCGGTAAAGATCGTCTCACTTTATCATCCGGCGGTGGCGACTTATAATCCGAGGATGAAGGAGGTGCTGTTGGAGGATATTAAAGTATTGAAAGAATTTATAGTATAGAATTTTTAATTTTATAATTTTATAATTTTTAAATAAATTCTAATGTTTAAATTTTTAAACAGATTAATTAGGAAAGATTTTAGAAAATTAAGATTTAAAACATTATTTATAAAATTCAAAAATTAAAAATTAAAAATTTTGCAATTTAGTTTTGCAAAAGCATTTTTATCTGATAAGATGTATTTGATAGATTATATATTATTAAAATAACCAAGATGTCCGATACTAACAAAAATGGTCAAATTGATCCTGATGAAGCGGCGGGGATAGTTGACGAAGAAGAGGTTGTTAATGAAGCATTAATAGAAAATAAAATTAATGATGAAGAAGCAGCCAAAGTAGAAACCCTGGATGCTTTGGAAAAAGAAGCGCAAAAAATTGAAATGGAAGAGGGGATGGGTTCTCCGGCAGTTGTAGCTGATATCAATGCGGAAGATATTTCAGTGGAGGCGCCAGCCGAAGAAAAACCAAAACCCGAAGAACAGCCCACCACAAGCAACATTCCAACACCAGCTGAAGTAGTGCAAGAAATCAGTAAAGAACCAACACAGGAGGTTGCTAAAGAAATTTCTCCAGATAGCGAGGCTTCTTCTGAATTTAAAAAACTTTAAAGAATGATTAAAGGATTAAATGAATAAATGATAGGGTTGGTTCAATGCTCCTGCGTTGAACCATGAATTTACGATAAAGAATTTAGATTCAAATGCATAGATGTACATATTAGGTTCCAAGCAGGAGCTTGGAACCAACTTTTAGGACTATATAAATAACATCAAAGAGTGCCGGAACTACCCGAGGTTCAAACAGTTGTGGATGATCTCAATAAGAAAATAAAAGGAAGCAAAATCCTGGGAGTTTTTTATTGTGATAATAAAAAAGCCTTCAAGGGAATTACATTCGAAAAGTTTAAAAAAGAAATTAAAAATCGAAAAATAATTGATATAAAAAGAAGAGCGAAATATATTTTGATAAATTTAACCGGTAGTAAAGTTTTGATTTTTCATCTGAAAATGACCGGGCATTTATTAGTAGTAAGTAGTAAGCAGGTAAGTAGTAAGTATATAGAAAAGGGTAGGTGGGTTGGAAATAATTTGCCGAAAGAATTGCTTGACCCTAGAAATCAATTCATACATTTAGTTTTAGAATTATCCGGTGATAAAATTTTAGCTTTTTCGGATGTGAGAAAGTTTGGAGTTATCAGATTGGAAAATAGTGATTATTTAAGTTCTCTTGAAGCTAAATTGGGTCCGGAACCTCTGGATCCTAAATTTGATTTAAATCAGTTTAAGAAAGTATTAGACGGAACCAATGGAAAAATAAAAGCAGTTTTGATGGATCAAAGCCGGATTGCGGGGATAGGAAATATCTATGGTGATGAAATTCTTTTTTTAGCCGGGGTTCGACCGGATCGGAGGGTTAAAAGTTTAAAAAAAGAGGAGGTAGAAAAAATTTTTAAATCAATCCGTCCGGTACTGGAAAAAGCGATCAAATATCGCGGTTCATCTGAATCTGATTATCGCGATACGAGCGGAAAAAAAGGAGATTATCAAAATCATAGTTTTGTTTATCGAAGAGAAAAGAATGCTTGCGGAAAATGCGGAGGAACAATTAAAAAAATCAAAATAGGACAGAGAAGCGCGCATTACTGCACAGAATGCCAGAAGTAATTTTTATTATTTAATAAAATAATGTTTTTCCAGAAAGGTCGTACCTCCCCCTGAAGCTCAAGCGGAAGGGGAGGTCCGACCTTGGCTAAGGAAACTGTTATGAAACAGAAAAAAGTTGATTGGGGCAAAGCTAGAAATTAGACTTGGTGGTCGTATACAGTTTAATGATTTCTAATAATCAACCTCAATCCGAGGTTGGATCTCCGGGAGTACCCCGAGATACAACCTCCTATCGAAAGTGCTCGAGGATGACAGCTAGGAGAGAATGACAATCAAGAGAGATTTTTTTATGAACCAAAATTATAAAACAACGGGAATTATTATTGGCAAGAGGGATTTTGGCGAAGCGGACAAAATTTTAATTGTGTTTACGCAAGATTTGGGTAAAATCCAGGTTAAAGCGATTGGATTAAAAAGAGCTTTGGCCAAAATGGCGGGACATTTGGAGATGTTCAACTTAGTTAAGCTAGAGTTAATTAAGGGAAGATCGTTTTATATAGTTATCGGCGCGGAATTGATCGACGGATTCACGGAAATCAAAAATGATTTTGAAAAAACCGGAATTTATTATTATTTCTGCGAAGTTTTAAGCAAGATATTGGAAGAGAATGTCCGGCACAAAAATACTTTTGCTTTTTTCTTGAGTGTTATAAATAAATTAAATCAAAAAGATTCCAACAAAGCTATTTTGACGATTTTCTTTGAATTAAATATCTTGTCTCATTTGGGTTTTAAACCTGAATTTTTGGTTTGCGTTGGATGCAGAGAGGATATTGGTGGGCACAAGTTTTTCTTCAGTCAAGAAAGAGGAGGGGTTTTATGCGAGAGCTGCGGCGAACAAGATTTTTTTGCGGATTTATTGACTCCTAACGCGGTAAAATTGATGCGCTTGATTTTAGCTCGCGACCTGAACCTTTTGGATAGAGTAAAAATGGAACCGGATATTCCGGGAGAAGTAAAAAAAATCAACGGATTCTTTTTGGAACATATTCTTGGACGAGAGTTGAAGTCAAAACAATTTTTGAATTTTTAAGGTACTACGAATTACGAATCTGTACGAATATACGAATGGGAAATTGGGAAGTTGAAAAAACATTATTTTCAGTTTAAAATATATTTATGCCGGAAGAATACTTTCAGTGGTGCGAGGTTAGTTTGGGGAATCTCGACCATAATGTTCGACAAATCAAAAAAGTGATTGGTAAAACCAAGTTTATGGCGGTGGTCAAGGCTGACGCTTATGGTTATGGTTTGGAAAAAATTGCCGAAAGATTAAAAAAGAATAAAAATATAGATTGCTTTGGAGTAAATACGGTTGAGGAAGGAGAATTTTTAAGATCCATCATCGGTATTAAGAAACCGATCGTTGTTATTAGCGCCAATGTTAATAAAACAAATATTGGAAAAGTTTACAAAAATGATCTGGAGATAGAATTAGGGAGTGACTATTTGATTGATATTCTTAAAAATTTTAAAAAAGATATCAAGGTTCACATCAAAGTAGATACGGGAATAAATAGATTGGGCTTTACTCTAGACGAACTAGATAGCACTTTGGATAAGATTAAAAAGACAACGAACATCAAGGTGGTAGGCATAATGTCGCATCTGGCTTCTGTAGAAGAAGGATTTATCGATTATACTCGCAAGCAGATCGCGAGATTTAGAGAAGCAATTAGTATTTTTGATCAAAAAGGATTTAAAGGTTTAAAACATATCGGGGCTTCCAGTTGCGCGCTCGCATATCCTGATGGATATTTTGATATGGTTAGAGTTGGTATTTCAATTTACGGACTTTGGCCATCAGAAGAAACACAACAGATATCAGTTGATCCGGAATTGGACTTAAGGCCATTAATGACATTTAAAACAAAAGTGATTCATAAAAAAAGAGTTCCAAAAGGAGATAGAATCGGCTATGGTTGTACTTATAAAGCGAAAGAAAACATGGTTGTAGCTATTTTACCGGTCGGCTACTATGAAGGTTTTGACAGGAGATTATCAAACATTGGAGAAGTATTGATTTCGGATAGGAGAGCTAGGGTTATTGGGAGAGTTTGCATGAATATGACGATGATTGATATTACAAATTTTGAAAAAAAGGTTAGTATCGGCGATGAAGTGGTCATTTTTGGTAAAAGCGAAGGAGAAGAGATAACCGCAGAAGAATTTGTCGGCAAATTAGAAACAATCGCTTACGAACTAGCAACTAGAATACCTCAATTTATAAAAAGGATTTACAAAGAATAATATTATAACATTGTTAGAATTTATAAAGAATATAGACATATCATCTTTTATTTTTATAAATCATCTTCCGCACCCAATCTGGATGGTTGATATTTTTCAGTTCTTTTCTTTGATTAGCAATTATGCTCTGATTTGGTTTGCTATCATATTCTTTCTTTTTATATTTTTTGGAAAAAAAGAGTGGAAGGTTTTTTTGGTAATGATCTGGGGGCTGGTTTTTACGGTTTTATTTAATGAATTTTTGATTAAAAATATTTTTTCTAGAAACAGGCCGCAAGATTATGTTGAGACTCTCAATCTGGTCATTTGGGGCCAAAGAATGAATGATTATTCTTTTATGTCCGGGCATGCTTTCAGTTCTTTTGCCTGCGCTTATATACTGGGCTCGTTTAACAAAAGATTTTTTTGGCCTTTTATGGTTTTGGCTTTATTAATATCCTTTTCCAGAATATATCTGGGTTATCACTGGCCGCTAGATGTTATTTCTGGAGCAATTTCCGGTCTTTTATTGGGATATGTTTTAGTGTATATTGGTAAAAAGATATTAAAGATAAAGAAGGAGAGAATAAAACATGGCAAAAGAAGAAAGCCCCTCGACTTCGCTCGGGGCAGGTAAAATGGAAAAGATAGTTTCACTTTGCAAGAGAAGGGGATTTGTGTTTCCAAACTCGGAGATTTATGGAGGGTTGGCTTCCAGTTACGATTACGGACCGATGGGAGTAGAACTGAAAAATAATATCAAACAAGCCTGGTGGAAGTATTTTGTGCAAGACAGAGATGATATGACCGGAATCGACGGCAATATTATTTCGCATCCCAAAGTTTGGGAAGCTTCGGGTCATGTTTCAAATTTTAAAGATCCGCTGGTAGAATGCAAAAAATGCCACAAAAGATTTCGTCCTGATAAATTGGAAGATGCATCAAAATGTCCGGAATGCGGAGGAGAATTTGGTGAGGCAAAAAATTTCAGTCTGCTTTTCAAAACCAAGATTGGTTCGGTGGAAGAAGAGGCGATGACGGCATATCTAAGAGGAGAAACAGCGCAATTGATTTTTGCCGATTATAAAAATGTTTTAAGCTCTACGAATAAGAAAATTCCTTTTGGAATAGGGCAGATGGGAAAAGCTTTTCGCAACGAAATTACTACCGGAAATTTCATTTTTCGCACGCTTGAATTCGAACAAATGGAGATCGAGTATTTTATTAAGCCCGAGAGTGATTGGAACAAACAGTTTGAAGAATGGGTGGACTACATTCACGGTTTTATGGATGTGATCGGATTAAATCGCAAGAACATGACGGATCACGAGATTACTAAGGAAGATCTGGCATTCTATTCGAAGCGAACGATAGATATGGAATATCAATTTCCTTTTGGTCAGGATGAATTGTGGGCGATCGCATACCGAACCGACTACGATTTGAAACGGCATCAAGAGTATTCGGGAGTAAGTATGGAATACTTTGACGAAGAGGAAGGGAAGAAATACATACCCCATGTTCTAGAACCTACATTTGGGGTTGATCGCACATTGCTTGCAGTTTTAGGCGAAGCATATGATGAGGAAAAAATGGATGATGGTGAAACCAGAGTGGTCTTACACCTAAAACCGTCTATGGCGCCATTTAAAGTGGCAGTATTTCCGCTGTTAAAAAATAAACCGGAACTGATTGAAAAGGCGAGAGAAGTTTATAAAGGATTGAAAAAACATTTTAATACATTCTGGGACGATCGGGGCAATATTGGCAAAAGATATCGCTATCAAGATGAAATCGGAACACCATATTGCGTGACGGTAGATTTTGATTCGCTGGAAAAAGGGACTGTGACGGTAAGAGAGAGGGACAGCATGAAGCAGGAGACAGTTAAAATAGAAGAATTGGTTACATGGTTGGGAAAGAAGATTCTGCCGAATTGGGTAGAATAAATAAGTATAAACAATTATTAAAAGCAATATTAATAAAAGGAGGGAAAAATGGCAAAAGAAAACAAAAATAGTAAGGGTTTGTACATTATTATCGTCATTTTGGCTTTGATTATTATCGGTGCGGGATACTGGTTCTTTTTTAACAACAAAGTTATTATAAAGACCGTGCCGAAAGAAACTACGACACCAACCACGCAGTCAATTGAAAAACAAACACAGGTAATTGATGAAACTCTTTCCGAACAGCCAAATCAAGAAAAATTCAAAGAATATTTTACCAGCATCTATTTAGCCAAACTTCCCATTGGTTCAGAATTCGATCCGCGCAGTATTATAAAAACAAATGCATTTATTGCCGGAGAACAGTTCTGCACTAGCATAAACATGAAAAAACAGGTTCCCGCCAACACTCTTTCTTCCGCTATTTACGATGTTATTGCTAAAAGTGAAGCAGAACCGCGCGGAGGAACATTCCCGCAGGCTATGGGTCCGGGAAATAGTACCGGCTGCCAATCTCTAATAGAAACTACCGGAAAATTTGAATTAAAGCTATACCTTGACGATACATTAGTTGCAGTACTTCCGTTTGAGGTAAAATAGGTTTTTTGGCAAGGAACCATGAGAGCGCTCTGATGCTATGTCGGGGCGTTCTTTTTTTGTATTTGCGATATTCTGTTATGGTAATATTATAATGTTATTATAATAAAAACAATATCAGGGATGAGATTATTTTTTAATTTCAGTTGTTATTTCCGCGCATACTTAAAGTTGTCATCCTCGAGCTCCTGCTCCGTACTCGGACAGGAAATCAAGGATCTTTGGCAGGAAGAGGAAAAAATAATCTAGCAAGACTAATGGCCAGATCCTTGATATTCTCTTCGTGATTTTTATATATAATTTTTGTAATCACGAAATAGAGTTCGAGGATGACAATTCAAGGTTGACTTATCCACAGTTTTTCTATTAAAAATCACTGTTTTTTGATAATAATTATCAATTAAAAAAATTGTTGTTTTTTAGCATAAAAATAACAGCCTTAATTTAGCCAAAAAATCACAATTTGCCTTATATATAGAAACTGCTAAAATTAAAACTAGGATGGAGTTGCCAAATCAAGAAATAGTAAACCGATGATAAAAAAGTTAAATAAAAACAAAAAAAGTTGGCTGACTCTTATATTGGTAAGTGTTTTTGCACTTGCTTTTTTTGTCTCACCACTCCTTGTACCAAAAGCCCACGCAGCATCTACCTATTTTGCAATTGCCAGTGGAAACTGGAATTCAAACACCACATGGTCATTATCGTCTGGAGGGGGTGCGGTTGGAGCGGGGATATGGCCGGTGGCCGGTGATACGGTAAATATTGGCGAGGCAAATACCGCCAGAGTGGTCACTGTACCAGCCGGATTCTCTGCGGCAGCAGCCACTATTAATATTGGATCGAATAGTTTTAATAGAGCAAATAGTCTCGCGCTAACATCTACAGGTTCACTTACAGTTAGCGGGAATGTAACTGTAAATAGACCAAGCGGGGGGAGCACAAATTCATTAAATGTAGATGGGGGTACGGCTATGATTTCAGGCAATCTTGCATTTATCGGAACAGCAACCAATACAAACCGAATTACTGAAGTTATTGTAACTACGGGAAGCTTGACGGTTGGAGGAAATTTTACAATGGATGCCGGGAGCACTCTGTCAAATCTAATTACGATGAGTGGGGGTGCGGGAACTTTTAACCTAGGCGGAGCATTTACCTTTACGGTTGGAACCCTTGCCGCAGGAACAACCAGCACATTTAATTTTAACGGCACTTCTGCGCAAACAATACCAATAGGAGTTGATAGTGTTATCTATAACAATTTAAATGTTAATAATACCAATGCAAGCGGCGCGACATTGAGTGCTGCTGTCACAGCTGCGAATGTGACTGGAAATAGATCCGTAGGCAACATAAGTTCAGGAAGTTTACTTAATACGGGAAACTTTAATGTTACATACGGCAATTCCAAGACACTAACAGTGGCTTCCGGTTCTACTTTGAATGCCGGTACAAGCATAGAGACATTTGGTACTTCAGGAACAGTAACTATCAATGGGACATTTAAAACGGCGAATACAGTTGGATTTTCCGGATCAGCCACAACAGCTATTAATTCCACAAATACTCCCACAATAACACTTGGAGGCAGTTCAACCATTGAGTATAATTCCGGTGTTGCTCAAGCTGTGACTGCGAGGACGGATTATGCTAATCTGACTTTTTCCGGTGCAGGGACAAAAACTACGGCTAGTGGAACGATTACTGCATCTGGAACATGGAGTGATAGCAGTACAACCGCGCTTAATACAAACAATACCATTGTTAATGTGACCGGAAATCTGACCGGAACAGGAGCTATTACGCAAGGAACAGGATTGATTACGGTAGGTGGGGATTGGTCTAATACAGGGGCTTTTACCGCTTCATCTGTTGGTGTTACTTTAACCGGTACCGGTAAATCAATTGTCGGTGCATCGGGTGGAATTACATTTACAACATTAACCGTCAATGGAACTTATACAAATAATAATTCAACAGCTATCACGGTCTCAACAGCATTGTCGGGTTCGGGCACATTTAATAATGACGGGGGAACTTTAAATATTAGCGGAACATCGGGCATTACTACTTTGACAGCGTCAAGTCTTGGCAGCCTAGTTAATTATAATGCAGCGGGCGCGCAAACGATTAAAGCAACCACATATAATAATCTTACTATTTCGGGATCAGGTACCAAAATTCTCGGTGGCGCTACGGTAGTTAACGCCAATTTAAATATTTCCGCCGGCACGCTTGATGTTGACTCAACCAACAATTACGCGTTAAGTGTCGGGGGGACATGGACCAATACTCCCGGCGGCACTTCAGGTTTTCTTGCTCGAGCCGGTACGGTTACATTTAATGGTACGAGTGGTAGTGGCGCAGGCAATCAGACTATAAACAGCGCGAACACATGGTACAACTTAGCAGTTACGGGCACAACAGCCAGAACGGTTTCTTTCCAAAGCTCCGTGTTGCAAACAGTGTCAAACAGCCTTACTTTAACCGGAGCATCAGGTCAGCTTTTGTTCTTGTCGCCGTTAACCGCTGCAACGACATGGTTGCTTCACGCGCCGGCAACACAAACTATAAATTATGTTCAACCATCATATTCTGATGCCAGTGGGGGAACAGTTATCAATGCAGCTGGTGGGACGGGAAATGTTAATGGCGGCAATAATACCAATTGGAATTTTTCTCCACCCACCATACCGCCTTCGGCTATTAATCAATACAAAACAGATGGGACAACAGTTATAACGCAGGGGACCGGGCAAACCAACCAATCGCAGGTTGTATTTAAAGCTACCGCGACCGACCCTGACGGAAACACATATAGGCTTGAAGTTGAGGTTATTCCAAATGCAAATTCCTATGTTAATGGAGCTACTTGTGTTAGTTCCTTTGTTGCTAGCGGAAGTGAGGCAAGCACCGGAGCATGTGGCACGCTGACCAACGGCGTAAGCTATAAATGGCAATATCGACTAGTAGATGTTTATGGCGCAGCCACAGCTTGGACTGCATTTGGCGCAAGCGATCCAGATTTTACGGCAGATACCAGTAGTCCAACCGTAACCATCAATCAAGCCGGCGGTCAGCCCGATCCGACCAATAGCACAATTAATTTTACCGCAATATTTAATGAATCGGTTACAGGATTTGCTACCGGTGATGTTTCTTTTACGGGAAGTACAATTCCGGGGCATCTTACGGGAACAGTCTCCGGTGGGCCTGCCATATTTAATGTGGCTGTAACGGGAATGACACCCGGAACGGTAGAAACTGTTGTTGCTTCAATTAATGCCGGTGTTGCTACCGATCTGGCGGGCAATGCAAATCTTGCCTCTACTTCTACTGACAATACGGTTGTCTATGATAATATTGCTCCAACTTTTGCAATACAATATTATTCCAATATCGGACTTACCGTTCCGATAGCCGATAATACTCAATTAAAGGCCGGAACATATTATGTAAAAATTACTGCGAATAAACCCTTGGCTAGCGCGCCAACCGTATCATCTATTTTTGCGGAAGGAACAGCAAATAATGTTACAAATGGCACAACCACCTTGGTCTCCGGCAATGATTATAAATATACTCGAACAATTGTTTTTGACGCAGCCGCAACCGGCGCCACTCGCGAGCAGTGGCTTATAACGGGCACCGATACGGCGGGCAATACCGCAACCAATGTGGCTCCAACCAATGAATCAACCAAGGCGATGTATACTGACACGGTCGCGCCAACTGTTACAATTAATCAAAAAGTAGGTCAAGCTGATCCAACAGCTGTTTCGCCCGTTGAATTTACCGTAACTTTTTCTGAAAATACGGCTGACTTTGCTACGGGTGATGTTAATCTAACTAGCAGCACAACTCCGGGAACATTGGTTGGAACAGTCACCGGCGGTCCTTCCATATATAATGTGGCTGTTACGGGAATGACAGGTTCTGGAAATGTTATTGCATCAATTGATGCCGGTGTTGCTCATGATACAGCCGGGAACGGAAATCTTGGTTCAACTTCAGTAGATAACACAGTAGCTTATGTCGCGGGATTTGGTATTTCCGGAACAACTAATCTTGCAGATGGTTATACCGTAAAGGTTGCGGTAGGCGGTGTATTGCAAGCGCAAACAGGAACGACCGGTAGTGGTGCGTGGACCATAACCGGCGTAGTAATTCCGGTAAATAGTATTATCACTGTATTTATTAATGGATCAAATATCTCTACCGCTGTTACCAAACAAGCCGGAACAGAAGGAAATATCACCGGAATGGTTTTGGATAACCACACTCTTTCTGTTGGGGACGCTGGCGGCAAAAGTCTGGTTCTTACGGATTTTGACTTGTATGACTACAATAACAATTCCAATGTCATGCATTCATATAATGTGACTACTTTAACCGTTGATGCCAGCAATACTTTCACGGATGAAAAAATAAATATACTTTCCGGCAATTCTTTGACCGTTTCCGGAACGGAGACATTAGATACATTTTCATTATTAATAAATGGAACCCTAACCTCCGGTGGAGCTTCTATATATAATGTCGATGGCGATTGGACCAATAATGGAACATTTACAGCGAGCACCAGTACGGTAAACTTAACCGGAGCAAATCAGGCGGTGAGCGGAAGCACAACATTCAATAATTTTACCAAAACAATTGCTTCGGCCGACACGCTGACTTTCGCCGCAGTGAGTACCCAGACCTTTACCGGAGTTTTGACTCTTCAGGGCGCTCCAAGTCCGAGCACAAGATTATCGTTACGCTCCTCTTCACCGGGAACACAGTGGAATATTGATCCGCATGATGGGGTATCTGTCACTTGGGTGGATGTTCAAGATAGCAATAACATCAACGCAACCGCGATAACAACCGCAAACAGTGTAGATTCCCTCAATAATATAAACTGGGTTTTTGCCGCAAACTATACCGGTACGGTATTTACTGACGAAGGAATCACTCCAATCGCATCAGGAAAAACGGTATCCATTTCAATAAATGGCGGTCCGGTAACCTCAACCACTACGGGTGTCGGAGGTACCTACACTTTGAATGTAGTAGCCAATCCAGGGGACAAGATAGTCATCTACTTGGATGGCAATACCGAGAAAGGATCTCTGGTAAGCTATACCGCCGGTTCCGCATCGGGAATGGACATTTATCAAAATCATGTAAATCTTCGCGGCACCGTAAATGTTACAAACGCGCATTTTGCGACGGCTAATAATGGCGATCCGGATATTTTATATACAACATCAGGCGGAGATCTAACATTTACATCGGGAATAGAATTTTATATTTGGCCGGGGCGAACTTTCCAGCCGGGTGGAAATGTGACCGTAACTGATCTTGATATTCGAGGGACATTTCTTCCTGAAGCAAACACGATTAATGTATCGGGAAATTGGTCTTTGGATTCCGCCGCAACCTTTACGGCCGGTACCAGCACAGTTAACTTTAACGGAACCGGCGTGCAATCAATCGGCGGAAGTGGGACTACAATTTTTAATAATCTGACGATAAATAATTCAGCCGGTGTCAGCGGCAATAGTAATTTAACAGTTAATGGCGTATTAACGCTTGATACTAATTTATCAATGGGCGCGAATACTCTAACTATGGGAGGCAGCGCGACCACGGTTGGTATAGGAGATGTAATCGGAATTGTAAAACGCACCAGCTTTGTGGCTGAAACCGAATATTCTTTTGGAAATCAATTTACAACCATGACCATTTCTACCGGAGGAGTCATGCCGACAGATATAAGTTTTAAAATAAGTATTGGTTCAGCTCCCACCTGGAAAACAAACGCGGTACAGCGAGAATATGATATTGTCCGAACCGGAGGGTCTGGCAACACGGCGATATTAAAACTCCATTATTTAGATAGCGAGCTTAATGGAAATACAGAGACGGATTTAGTTCAATGGGATTATCATACTAATATACCGCTAATTGAAGAGCATGGAACATCGGGCAAGAATGCTACTGACAACTGGGTTCAAATATCTAACCGCAGCATTGGATATTTTGCGACAACTTTTGGTTTCAGGCCTTGGGCGCTTTCGGATACAGAGCAATTACCATTTACTTGGCTGGGGAGTGTAAGTTCAGATTGGACGGATTCAGACAATTGGTCTAATGGAATTGTTCCGATATTAACTAGCGCTGTAATAATTCCCGATTCGGCTACTACTGATAATGACCCGACTTTGCCTGCAAGCACAACAATACTTACTTTGGATATAAAAAGCGGAGGCATATTGAATGGGGGATCGGGAATATTAACTATTGCTGGAAATTCCGGTGCGCTGCTTAATGAAGGCGGAACAATAAATCCCGGAACCAGCACAATTACCTTTACAGGTACCAATGCAACTATTACCGGGACGAACGATCTTTATAATCTTACGATTGGAGGCGGAGCCGCCCTAACCAATGATGGCGCCAGTATTACAAGAATTGGCGGCGCGATGACAAATAGTGGGACATGGAATGCTGATACTACGGGAGCTAATACGGTTGAATATAATGGCGCTGCTCAAACAATCATTAACCCAAACGGTGCCAATACCAGATACCATCAT
>JAQULF010000016.1:0-12049 GCA_028718745.1 Patescibacteria group bacterium
ACGGCTCCCGAATGGCCGATAGAGCAAATCGCCGGGATCGATCGATCAATTCTGCGAATCGGAATTTATGAGCTTTTATTTGATAAAGAAGTACCTCCAAAAGCCGTTATTAACGAAGCCGTAGAGCTTGGAAAAGAATTTGGAGGAGAAAACTCCGGCAAGTTTGTTAATGGTGTTTTAGGAACTATTTATCGCGCTAGCGAAAGGTATGAAAATGAAGATTTGGCAATTAGCGCTGGAGGAATTATTTATCGAAAAGAACAAGACAAAACTTATTTTATTATTGTGAAAAGTTTTTGGGACAAATGGACTTTTCCAAAAGGCGAGGTTGAAGAAGGAGAAACCTGGCAAGAAGCGGCTGTGAGAGAAATCCAAGAAGAAACCGGCATCAAGGAAGCGGAAATTCTTGGGGAAATCGGAGAAATAAAATATACTGACAAAAGCAAAGAAACCGCTATCAAAAAGAGTGTCCACTTTTATCTAGTTAAAACTGACCAGGTAGATATTAAGACAAAATCCGATGATCAAACCCATATCAAAGAGGTGCGATGGGTAGAAAAAGATGAGGTTTTAAAGATGCTAAGTTATGATAATTTGATAGATTTGTTTAAAAAAGCAGTCGAGGAGATACAAAAGTAGCAAGTAGCATGTAGTAAGTAGTAAGCAAATACAGATTTCTACCTACTACATAATACTTACTACATACTACAAATTTTTTATGAGCAATATATCACAAATAGAAAAGAAAATAGGCATTAAGTTCAACAACAAGGATCTCCTCCAGCAGGCTTTTGTTCATCGTTCTTATCTTAATGAGAATCGCGGGTTCAAACTTGATCATAATGAAAGACTGGAGTTTCTGGGTGATGCTTGTTTGGAATTAGTCGTTACAGAACATTTGTATAAAAACTATCCTAATCCCGAAGGAGAATTAACTAATTGGCGCGCTGCATTGGTGCGCGGCACAACTATCTCAAAAGTGGCTAAAACACTAGGATTTGAGGACTATCTTTTGCTTTCCAAAGGAGAATCAAAATCTATTGGCAAAGCTCGTGAATTGATATTGGCCAATACTTTTGAAGCGGTTCTTGGCGCTATTTATCTAGATCAAGGCTATGAAGTTGCAGATAAGTATTTGAAAAAATACCTCATCCCCCACCTCAAAGAAATCATTTCCAAACAGTTATATCAGGATTCAAAATCCCGATTCCAAGAAGTAGTTCAGGAGAGAACCGGCATTACTCCTGTTTATAAACTGGAAAAAGAAGAAGGTCCGGATCACGCCAAAACCTTTGTGATGGGTGTATATATAGAAGATAAGAAAATGGCCGAGGGTGTTGGAGCTTCAAAGCAGGCAGCCGAACAAGAAGCAGCAAAGATGGCGTTGGAAGTTTGGGAAAAAGATATATAATAACTTTTTTACTATGGGTAGCTCTATTGAACTAAATGATACTCTGCAAATTACATTCGAACAAGGATTTCCTAAAGAGTTAGATTATAAAAAACATAAGATAAAACCCTTTGTAGCTGATAATTTCGAAGGTAGGGTTTTTGAGTTTAAAGACAAACCAAATATCAGAATATATAAATTACCCCCTGTTCGTAACTTTCTAGTCCAAAATATAAATGGCAAATGGCTTTATTGGGGACTTGTGCATGTTGTCGAGGTTATTCATGATAACATAAAGCAAACGACTTCAGGAAAATTTAAGATCATTTATATCTATACGCCCGATGAAATGAAATATGCTCATAAAATGATAGACAGAGACAAGGACACTGATTATTTAGATGTAATGTAGTTTTTATTTCCACCCAATATTATTCTCAACCCATTCAATTAACTTCTTTGTTTCACCGAATCGATCTGGAGAACCGAGAACAACCGTGATTATTTCATGGTTATTTTTTGTTTTAGCCAGAGCAATCAAACAACCTCCCGCTTCTGGTGTTGAGCCGGTTTTGAGACCAAGAACATGAATACTATCGTCGCCCAAAAGTTCGTTGGTGGTTTTGAGATAATGAACGATCTTACCGTCTATATTTGTAACTCTTTTTTCTCTGGTTTGAACAAGATTAGTGATCAATTTATTGTTTAGTGCGCTACTGGCAAGAATACTTAAATCCCAAGCAGTTGAATAATTTTCCGCATTATCCAATCCAATTGCATTGGAAAAATGGCTGTTTTTCATTCCGATTTCTGCTGTTTTATCATTCATTTTTTTAACAAAAGCTTTATAATCTCCCTTTCCAATATAATCAGCGATTACCTCTCCCGCATCATTATCCGAAGCGATCAAAAGACCATTGAGAACATTTTCTAAAGATATTTTCTCGGTTGGGAAAAGCCTCATTTGGGGTGTTGGGATATCCGAATAAGTTTTTTTAACTTCAATAATATCGGTCAGCTTCGCATTATCCAAAGCGACTAAAGCGGTAACTAACTTGGTAATGCTGGCGATCGGCAATTTAGTGAACGAGTCTTTTTCTAAAATTGGCGTTAAAGTATCGCGATCTATAATTAAATATGATCGGGTGGATAGATTGATTGGCTCATTGTTTTTTGCTACCGGCTTAATTACCGATTTCACTTCAGAAAGTTCAACTTGTGAAGGATGATTATCTAAAATACTTTTTTCATGATATGTTGGCGCGCCAATAGCACTCCTGTTGCTGACAAAAACAAAGGAGGAAACTAATAATATCACTGCTAAAATATAAACTTTTTTCATAATTTCAAATAAATCTTTCCGTTGGTTCAATGCTCCTGCATTGAACCATGAATGTACAATAATGCATTAAAAAATCTTTTTATAAACTTCAAGATGTACATATTAGGTTCAAATCAGGAGATTTGAACCAACTAAGAAGTTGAAAATTAAAAGTGTTTTTTTATTTCTTCTTCACTTAGTTTCCTCCACTTACCCACTTCCAACTCCCCCAACCTAATATCTCCTATCCTTACTCTCTTTAGTCCCACCACTTCCAATCCCATCATCTCACACATTCTCCTGATCTGCCGATTCCATCCTTGGTGAATAACAATGCTTAATTTTACCACATTTTCTTTCTCCTCTAATACATTGATTTTGTCAGCTTTAGCAACTCCTTCACTCAAATTAACGCCTTTTTGGAATTTTTTTACAATTGCATCACTGGTTAACCCATTCTTTTTAACCGTCAATTCATATTCTTTTTCTTTCTCAAACTTTGGATGGGTCATTTCATAAGTAAAGTCGCCATCATTTGTTAAAATTAATAAACCGGAAGTATCGTGGTCAAGGCGACCAACCGGATAAACTCTTGGATTTTTCGGAACCAAATCGGTTACTTTTTTTCTATCATGCGGATCGGATGCCGTCGTGATATAGCCTACTGGCTTATTTAAAATATAATAAACCATATCCGTACACGGCCGGACCTGTTTATCAGCAACCAAAACGGAGTCATTCTCCGGATCAATCGTAACTCCCATTTCTCGAACTATAATACCATTGACCTTTACCATGCCCATCTCCATTAGCTTTTCAGCAGCTCTGCGAGAAGCTACTCCACATTGAGATAAAAACTTATTTAAACGAATCTTTTCCATAAATATATTTTAGCACAAAAAAAGCTCTTTAACGAGATGTAAATTATTGAGGCCAATATCCTATTCGTATATTCGTACCGATTCGTAATTCGTAGTCCCTTATTTTTCTTCCCAAACTACCCTCACAAACTTATCGCCTCTTAAAAATTTGTAGCTCACTTTGCTCACAAATGATTTTTCAAGCTCTTTTCCAATTCTTTGAGCTAAATAAACCGAAGTGGTATAGACTATCCAAAAGTTTTTCGTCTTTTTTATTTTCAAAATCCGGTTTTTGGGATCGTCGTGCCTTTCGTTTTCTTCCAAATTTCTCAACATTTCTTCAATCTGACCGGGAACCAGATTGATAATGCGATTTTTTAGAGTTATTTCGCCCTCCACCCACTGATTTTCTATCGCCTCGCATCCCGGGCAGATTCGCAAAATATGCTCGACTCTTTTGCTTTCCTTCACCTCTCCATCCCAATGCCAGCGTTTTTTTTCAGAAATTGCGCCGCAAACAGGACAGACCACCAAAACGGGGTGGCCTTTTTCCTCTTTTTCTTTTTTTACATAGTCGGCTACATACCCATAAATTGGCTTGGGATTGCCAGCCGGAAAATACTTTTGTTTAGACATGTTTACGCTTCTTCTTTAATTTCCTCTCTTTATGTTCTTCACGAGCTTTTTTGAATAAGATAAGCCATGCAATTACAATCAAAATTAAAGCAATAATTGCAGCGTAGAAATACCATGGATATTTGATTGCTAAAATAGGTTTTTGAACATCCAGCACAACCAAAACCCCCATTTCCGTACTTATGGCTGAACCATTTCCTTCTTCATCATTCTTATCACTGGCTATTACGGCCACATAGTATTTTTTAATTTCAGCATTATTAGGTACATTTATTGCAAAACCAATAATAGCTGATTTTCCCGAATCAATCGTATATTCTTCTTTATCCAGCTTTATCCAATCCTTCAGTGGAGAAGTGATTGCCTTATTGTCCTTATCAATAAAAACCGGCGATCCTGTTTCGCCATCACTGGGAATAAATGGTCTAAGAACTAGAGAGATAGTTTTGGAAGAATTGCCATTATTAATATAAGTAAAAGAACTTTTTACCTTTTCTCCGGGTTTAGCGCTTAATTTAATAACTGATGGAGAAACACTGGGTCCGCCAATACTAATTTCTTTGATCTCTTGAAAAATGTTCTCGAGCTTTTCGCTAATTGGCTGCGGACTTACCGCTTCGCAATCCATCGGACAAGTAAATCCGTTTTCGTTTCTACTGGTCTCACAAACACCATTCCCGCATAATGCCGCCTTCACATTGATGGCAACTGCTTTAGAACTGGTACCGGAAGTATTGGCGCAATTTAGAGTGTAATTGTAAATACCATCGGTTGATGGCAATGTTACGGTCTTTTTATCATTCAAACCAACGGCTCCTGTCCAATCAAGAGCGTCGAATGTAGTCGAGGCTGCACAAGAAACAGCGTTTGAAGTACTCCAGGTTAAAATAGCACTATCCCCGGGCAGAGCATCTGTTTTGTCGGAAGAAAAATTAATGGTTGGCGCAGGAGGTGGCGAGACAGGTATTTCTACGGATAGTGGTATAGTGGCATCACTTGCCGCCCACATCGAAACGATACCTGCGCTTAAGGTTAAAATGAGCACTAAAAGAAATCCCAGCAACAAAGAATAGGATTTTTTTGGCTTGGGAGCGCAAGAGCCGCCTTCTGTAAAAAAATTGGTGGTCAAAAGATCCTTGCCTAGCTCTTCTATTCTGGAATTTTGTCTTTTTTTATCCATTTTGGTTTGATATTTTTATTTATAGAACTTATGTAAAATAAAAAACAACTAAACTTGTTCACAAGCATATTTATACAATTCAAATATACTATATCCAAAATTAAAAACCAATATACTTTTTTATAAACAAAAACCCCGACTTTCGTCGGGATTTTTGCTATCTTTTTAAACAAGTATATTTATTTGATTTCAAAATCATTTAACGCTGCAAGTTCCGGATCAATTAAGTCAATCGGTTCTACTTTTTTCTCTTTTGTTTTTCCTTTAAAAGAAAGTTTAAATCTACTCTTCTTCTCCCCGCCTGCATCGCTATGCGAAGCATTGCGGGCAGGTTTCTTTTCGATCTTCACAAACTCATCGTTATTGGTTAATAGATAGATTATTTCCAAAATACCCAAGGTATTTACAAAAATGAATATCCAAAACCAAACGCTTTGACCCTTTCGAGCGCTTCTCCATAGAGCCAATCCCTTTAAAAGTAAAATTACCAGCAAAAGAATTAGAACCAAAACGGTAAAAACCGTATAATAGCCCGCCGGTACCAGAAAATACTTAGCTAATTCGTTGTTGAATGGATTCATGGGATTTATTTTACTGATATGATTGTTATTCTGTTTATGTATTTATAACTGATGATTAAAGCCTTATTAAGCTTGAATGACTAAATGAATAAAAGATTAAATGATTAGACAAAACAATCCTTTATTCATTTAATCCTTGACCCTTCCCCTATATTATATCACATCGTAAATTAGTGTCAATAATTATTTAGCATAATGCCGTAAAAAGACGCATTTACCTACTACCTACTACTTACTACTTATCTGGATATGAGCTTCTTTGAGCTGCTTTTCCGAAACGGTTGAAGGTGCATCCATCAGAGGGTCTCTAGCATCACCCGTTAGCGGGAAAGCGATGACTTCCTTGATATTTGGTTCATTGCACAAGATAGATAATAGCCTATCTATCCCCGGCGCAATTCCACCATGAGGGGGAACGCCAAATTCAAAAGCATGCAATAAGTGCGTGAACATCTTTTTCTGTTCCGCATCAAATCCGATTAGATCGAATATCTTTTCTTGAATTTTAGGATTATGAATTCTAATGCTGCCACCACCCACCTCGCAGCCGTTGAGAACCAAATCGTGTTGATAAGATTTTGCTTTATATGGATCGGTATCCAGCAATGGGACATCCTCTTCTTTTGGCGCCGTAAACATGTGATGGGTCGGAGCGTATTTGTTGCCGGCCCCATGAAAAAAGTCTTCCTTGGTTTGAGGGGTGAAGAGCGGAAAATTAATCACAAAGGCAAAAGCCAGCTCATCCGGGTCTTCTTTATTTTTTCTCAAATCCGGCTTATCGGTGCCGTATTCTTTCATGACATCTTCATAATTTAAGCGCGGAAATTTATCAAAAGTAAATTTCTTTTCGGGAAGCAGCTCGTGAATCATTTTGGTATATAGATCTTCAATCAAATCCAAAATGTCTTCTTGTTTGACAAACGACATTTCCAAGTCCAATTGGTAAAATTCGCCCGGTGATCTGTCGGCCCTGGCATCTTCATCGCGGAAACAAGGAGCGATTTGAAAATATCTTTCAAACCCGGCCACCATTAACAGCTGCTTATATTGCTGTGGAGATTGCGGAAGCGCAAAAAACTTGCCGGGATGAAGACGGCTCGGAACTAGATAATCGCGAGCGCCTTCCGGTGTTGATTTAGATAATATCGGAGTTTGAATCTCAACAAATTCCCTTTCGTGCAAATAATTGCGGATGTATGATAAAACATTACTGCGCAATTTTATATTTCCAGCCATTCTTTCGGATCGCAAATCCAAGTATCGATACTTTAAGCGCAATTCTTCATTAACGCCGACCGTATCTTTATCAATTTCAAAAGGCGGAGTTTTGGATTCGTTCAGAATGGTGATTTTCTTGGCTAAAATTTCAACTGTTCCGGAAGGAATGTTTTTATTAACCATATTGTCGGGCCGTTTGTTAACTTCGCCCTCAATCTCCAAGACAAATTCCGAGCGAACCTTGCTGCCAACCTCGTAAGCTTCTTTTTCGGAAGGAATTATCACAACCTGAACTAGTCCGTCTTTATCGCGCAGATCAATAAAAATCAACTTGCCATGGTCGCGACGGGAGTGAACCCAGCCGGCAATCTTGACCGTTTTCCCGGCTTCTTTTGAAATTTCTGAAGATAGAATTCTTTGCATAGTTTTTTTAAGTTAAAAATAGTTTAGGCTGCTTCTTGTTGTAATAATTTTGCTTGTTCCGCTTCAATAATTCTTTTAATATCAGCGATGTGCCCCATTTCTTCTGAATCTGTCGGCTTAAGAAAGCTTCTTTCGTGATTAAGCTCGCTCTCCAATCGATTTAGAAAAGCTATGGCTTGATTTCTATCTAAAAGAGAAGTTTCTTTTCTTATCAGCGAATACAGAGATCTAAAAATCTCATACGAAAAAACTTTATCTTTATTCAAATCATCCCAAATCGAATCCATTCTTTCATATGCAAACATAAGTTCTTCAGAGCTTCCTGTCTCCTTTTTACTCTCACCGCCGATTCTTTCTCTTTCAAAATTTACCATTTTTATTTTCTTAATTCCGCGTTATATTTTGTATTTAAAGCAGTTAACGCTTTCTCAAATAAACCATCCACTTCCTGATCGGTCAAAGTATGGTCGGTTGCCTGAAAAACAAGGTGGAATGCCACTGACTTTTTGCCGGCGCCAAATTTTTCGCTTTTAAACTCATCAAAAAGCTCCGCTCCTATTATTTTATCATCAATTTCACGAATTGTCTTGGATATTTCAGAAGCCTCTAAATTTTCATCAACAATGACGGCTATATCCCTTTTGCTAACCTCAAAGCGCGAGAATTCTTTGAAAATGACATTGCTTTCTGTTTCGGCAAACTTGGCGGCAACATTTTTTGCCTCATCAACCAAAGCTTCGATGTTAACCGCTCCAATCCAAGCTCTCTTTTTTATATCCAAATTTTCCAAAACTACGGGGTGAATTTCTACTACTCTGCCCACCCTTTTGCCTTTATTCGTAATAATAGCGCTTCTGCCCGGATGCTTGTACGGCGCATCGGCCGAATAGTCATTTTCGTATTCAAATTTGAAACCGAATTTTTCCGCAAACTTATCTAGGTAATTTTTAGCAACAAACAATCCCTCGTCATCTTTTTCTCCATAAATTAAGATTGCCAACACTCTTTTTTCTTTGCTGGGAAGTTCATCCGGACATCCAATGTCCGGGTTACCGGACAACCCGGACATTGGATGTCCGGATTCTAAATAAACTTTTGATAGGTCAAAGAAAGAAAATTTTTCAAATTTCTTGCCGTTTTCGGCCGTATGTTTCAAGAGCCCGGACCACAATCCCCCTCTCATTATTGTATCATATTCATTCAAAGGATTGATTATTTCAAAAAAGTTATCCTTCATCATGGTTTTTTCAACCAAATCGGAAGATAAAATCGACATAGTAACAACTTCCGTTAAACCCAATTCTTGTGAAAGATATTTTCTAGCGCTTTGTTCAAAATAAAGTTCCTTGGAAGTTTTTGGATCGATTTTTGTCGTCAGTTCTTCTTCATGAACCTTATCCAAACCATAAATTCGTCCGATTTCTTCGGCCACATCCTGCCAGATTTCAATGTCTTCCCGAAAACTTGGTGCAGTTACTTTGTTACTCTCAACTATAAAGCCAAGATTTTGTAAAATTTTTACCGCTTCATCTGCCTTAATATCTATACTCAAAAATGCGTTTATTTTTTCAAAATCAATTTCAATCGCTTTTTTTACTTCTGGCAAATTTCCTGCCACAACTGGGATCTCGACTGCCTTTCCTCCACAAACTTCTTCAAACAATTGAGTGGCTCGTTCCAAACCCATCAGAGCTAATTCACGGCTCAAACCTTTGGCAAAGCGAGCCGATGCTTCGGTGGAAATTCCCAATTCCTGTTGAGATTTGCGAATAAATTTGCTGGAAAAATTGGCTGATTCCAAGATAATATCAACAGTAGTCTCATCAATTTCAGAATTTTCTCCACCCATAACTCCGGCTACGGCAACTGGTCCGCCAGCTGGCGGATTCCCATCAGCGATAACCAATAAACCTTCTGGTATTTCATGATCTTTGCCATCGAGAGTTCGAATAATCTCCCCTGATTTTGTTAAACGAACCACTATTTTGTGTTTTCCATCAGCAATCGGGATCTTCTTCGCATCGAATGCATGAAGCGGATTTCCGTATTCCAGCATTACGAAATTTGTCACATCCACCACATTATTAATCGGCTTCATCCCGCAAGCCAAAAGCGCTTGTTGCATCCAAATCGGAGATGGCCCGATTTTAACGCCCTTAATTAATCGCGCCGTATACAAAGAACACGCTTCTAAATTCTCAATCTCAACCGAAACCGATTCCGAATCACCAACCTGTAAAGACGCAAAATTTTGCGTCTCTACGCCAGACATTAATTTAACATCGTAAATCGCACTAAGCTCCCTTGCCAATCCAACATGATTAAGTAAATCTCCCCTATTCGCCGCCGGTTTCCCTTCCAGAACCGTATCTGAATAAATTTTGCTTAATTTTGTGCCAACCGGTAGCGATGAATCCAAAATTAAAATTCCGCTATGGTCATTGCCAAGTTGAAGCTCATCTTCCGCACATAACATTCCAAATGATTCCACATCGCGAATTTTCGCTTCTTTAATTTCGCCACCTGGAAGCTTGGTTCCAACTAAAGCAACCGGAACCTTTTGTCCAACAGCGATATTCGGCGCACCACAAACTATCTGCAAAACTTCAGAACCAACATCTGTTTTTGTAACTTGAAGTTTGTCGGCATTCGGATGTTTTTCAATCTCTTTAATCACTCCCACCACAACCGTATCCAGAAAATCCCCACCAAATCCGGTGATTTCATCAATTTCAACCGATTTCAAACTCAACTCTTCCGCCAATTCTTCCGGCGTCGCATCAATGTCCACTAATTGTTTTAACCACTTAAACAAGTATTTCATATTTTCTTATTCGTATATTCGTACTGATTCGTAATTTGTAGTATTCTAAAATTGTTCCAAAAATCTTATATCATTTTCAAAAAGCATTTTGATGTTGGGGATTTTGTGATGCATCATGCATAACCTGTCAATGCCCATAGCGAAAGCGAAGCCGGAATAAATTTCCGGATCAATTCCGCTGGTTTTCAAAACTTCCGGATGAACCATGCCGGCACCCAGCAACTCCACCCAGCCGGTATTTTTACAGATATTGCATCCCTTCCCTTTACAAATAGCGCAGGTAACATCTACTTCCAAAGCCGGTTCTACAAAAGGAAAATAACTGGAACGAAATCGGATATTTGTATCTTCGCCCAGTAATTTTTTCATAGCAACTGACAAAGTCTTTTTCAATTTACCCAAAGTTATACCCTTATCTACTACCAAGGCTTCAAACTGATGGAACATTGGCGAATGGGAAGCGTCATCATCTCTTCGATATGTCTTTCCCGGCACAATTATTTTAATCGGCGGCTGATGCTTTTCCATGTAGCGAACCTGCATCGCAGTCGTCTGCGTCCGCAACAATAATTCTTCTTCTTGTTTTTTTGTTTTTTTGCTTTCTTGCTTTATTGTCTTTATGTAGAAAGTGTCGTGATCATCTCGAGAAGGACTATCTTCCGGTATTCTAACTGCGGTAAAATTGTAATAATCGGTTTCAATCTCCGGACCATCCACTACTTCGTACCCCATTTCTTCAAAGATTCTCTCTATTTTGAAAATGAAATTAGATAACGGGTGAAGATGACCTTTTCGTAGAGACGAACGGCCGTTCGTCTCTACAGGGGCATTTATATCTATTTTTTCTTCAACCGCAATTTTTTCATACTCTTTAATTTTGATTTTTGATTTTTGAGATTTAATTTCCCTTTCCATAAATTCCTTCGATTCATTCGCCGCTTGTCCCATTCTCTTTTTCTCAACCAAAGATAATCCTGCCAAGGACTTCAGAACCTCGGTCAATTTTCCCTTGCGGCCGAGAAATTCAATTTCAAGAAGAGCGAGATCTTTTTCGGTCTCAACCTTGCTTAATTGGGAGATAAATTGTTGTTTTAATTGGTCTAAATTCATGAAGGTAGTATGTAGTATGTAGTATGTAGAATGTAGTATGTAGAAATCGTTGATCCGACTTACTACTTACTACCTGCTACATGCTACAATTTAATCTAATTACTTTTGTTCTCATTCAATATCGTCCCCCTGGTCATAAAATATGCTTCAAAAAGTATGATTGCCAACATAAAGATAACTCCATCCCAAACGCTCAAAACATCCGCACCTTTCATAAAAAGCAGTCCGGTGGCAACGGCGGAAAACATGATGCCGTGGCGGAAAGCGTTGAAAGTTCGGTTTCTGATTTCTTCAAATCCCTTGTATTTTGTAACTAAATAAAATTCGAGTAATCCCCAGCTGCCGGCAAGTGCGAGAAATAATAATGCAAAAAATAATATAAAGATGCTGGTAGCGGATTTATAAGGGTCAATAAAAACTATGATGGCAAAAAAAACCGCCCAAACTATGATGGTTAAAACTTCGCTGGTTAATAGAAAGCCTTTTATCTTCATAAAAATAATTTA
>JAQULF010000016.1:12059-15912 GCA_028718745.1 Patescibacteria group bacterium
AATTTATAGCGTTGGTTCAAAGCTCCCGCTATGTTGGTTCCGAGTTTTACTCGGAACCTTGCTGTACCAAAAAGCATTTAATGATCATCATGGTTCTGGGTACAACCCAGAACCAACACATATGTAATTATATCTTTTAATTTTATTTTTGACAACAAAAAAACCGATTGGTAAATCGGTGGTTTTTAGGAATTTGAAAAGCCCCGCCTATTCCGCTTATTAGGCGAAAATCGGTCGGGGCCGGGGTTTTTCGTTTCCGTTTTATTGTTCGCTCTCGTGAGAACTTTAGCTCCTATGTAGGAGCTGAGGAAGTGAAGCGAAGTTGGAGCGAGTTAGGAGCTGTTGGTCATGTTGCCGCCGTTGGTGTTCAATCAATTCAGGCATTCTTCGTCCGAGAGCCTCTGGTGTTCATGGGATGCCACCGATCGAGCTGGAGGACTTATTCCTTCTGTTTTATCCATGTAGGCTCGTCAATCCGCCCATGTGGGCGGTGTTTTGATACCCCGTAACCGACGGTGGCCGCTTAGGTTCGTGGCCGGTTACAGAGTTCAGTCTACTTCTTCTGTCCGAGGTCTCTCTCTATAGTTGTCGTACAGCATGAGAAGCTCCCTTCTCATGCTTTGCGTACCTCCTTATACCTTATTCTGTTGCGAGCGACGTCGCCGTCACCCTTGTTAAAGAAGCATTTGATAAAAACAGGAGGCGGAGGACGAGAGCACCTGCCGACCGCGGCGCGCCTTCGAGGGGCCGTCGCCATAGGCATTGGCACATCCGTCCTCAACTTTGTGAATAAACTTATTCGCCCCCTGCCGTACCTTGACTATTGTGAAGGTACTTGCGAGTTAGGTACTCGCCCAGACCGATGCTCCGCGGTGGCTCATCACAAGGAAGGCCACTAGTCGCGGCAGCGTTGCCAGCATTGCTGCTCGCCAAGCGCGCAGGTAAATCATTAGCAAGCGCGTAGGGCGGAATGGCCGAACTCCGGAACAATGCCCAGAGCCGCCATCAGCAAATGCCAGCGTACCTTCAATCGTCGGCTATCGGCCCTTCTTGGGAACTTTAGCCAAGCCGGCGAAAGAGGTCATGAATGGAGATTCTTTCGGCGCGGTGTTTCATATCCATATTTCCGCGCCCCGCCAAAAAATCTTTTTACTTCTTTTTTCGGCGCGCGGGGCCCCGTGACTTTTCAGTCCGAATGTCCCGCCCGCCTGGCCGGCGGTTCAGCGCGCCGCAATGGCGCCGCCATGGATCTTCGAGGCGTTGAGGCGATTCAGAAAGGTGCCCGCGATGTTGCCGGCGCCGATGACGCCGATGTCCTGGACGATCCTCGTGACGTTGTGCTCGGAAACGACTGAATGGACTATTTTCACAGTTCCAAACCCTCCATGTGAATCTGTTTCATGATAGCACCACTCCTTTCCGCTGTTAGCGGTATTTTAACCTGCTTGAGAGCAGATTAATTGCGTAATTCAATTCTTAACGAACGCTCCAAACCTTTGAAAGGTTCGGTTTGAAACTAACTCTTCAGGCTTTTAATTTTCAAAACCTGAAGACTTAGTTCCATGAGGATAAAAGTCTAAAGACTTAATTCCATCTATTTGCCATTCTAACACAAATAATTGGCTATGTCAAGCACTTTATTGCTCCTCACCTTCAATCTGTTTAAAAACTTCTCCTATCTCGCTGGCATATTTTTCCGATTTATCGATTTTAAACTGGATTTTGGGCACAAACCTTAAGGCTAATTTTCTGTTTAAAAGCTTTTGCAACTCCCCTATTCTTTTGTTTAACACCTCGAGAGCGCTTCCTGATTTGTTTTCCGGAAAAATGCTGATCCAAATCGTAGCCGTCTCAAGCGTAACAGAGGTATCGACCGCCATAATCGTAACCATCACTCCCGGGTCAAATTCAATCTCCGTAAGTATAATTTTACCTAATTCTTGCTTAATCAGCTCGTTGATTTGATCTATGCGTGACATAGTTTAACGCTTAGAAAATTGAGGAGCTTTGCGAGCGCGAAGAAGGCCCGGTTTATTTCTTTCTTTCTTTCTAGGATCGCGAGTTAGAAATCCGGCTTTGCGTAAAGTTGATTTTAATTCAAGATCTACAACCAATAAGGCTCTTGCAACTCCTAATGCGATAGCATCAGCTTGAGCCGATACCCCGCCGCCATTAGTTTTGGCTACAATGTCAAATTTGCCAGCATTTCCAGTGATAGCAAGAGGTGATAAAATTTTATCGATTAGATTAATAAGTCCACCAAAATACTCTGCACTGGTTTTGTTATTAACAAAAATATCGCCCTTGCCTTTATAAAGCCGCACTTTGGCAATAGCAGTCTTTCTTCTGCCCAAACCGTAGTGGTACTTTCCTTCCAGTTTAATTTCTTTGATTGGTTCTTTCTTTTCCATAATAAATACTTTTTTTCCCTAATTATCCCAAATTTTATCCCTAATTTCCCTAATCCCCATTCGGGATATTCGGAAATAATTCGGGATTATTCGGGTTTAACTATGTTTTAATATCGCTCTCTTTTCCTTTATAACTATCGTCTTTAAAAATTCTTAACTTTTTTATAAATATATTTCTCAATTTATTCTTCGGCAGCATGCCGTAAACAGCGTTTTTGAGAGGCCAGGTAGGATCTTTTTCGATAGCCTCTTTCAAAGTTTTTTGCTTAATTCCACCCGGAAAGCCGGAGTGATGATAATAAATCTTGTCTTCCATTTTCTTGCCGGTAACATTGATGCCAAGCGCGTTAATCACCACCACATTATCCCCCATATCTTTATTTGAGGCAAAATTAACATTGCCCTTTCCTCTTAGCAAATCTGCCACGCGAGTAGCCAGACGGCCCAGGATCTGGTTTTTACCGTCTATAACATAAGTTTTCCGACTATTGTTTCTATTGTCTTTCATAGTTATTTTAAATTGTAAATTTTAAAGATTAAATTTAAAATTTAAGTTTTAAAATTTAAAATTATACTAATTCTATTATTGCCATCTTCGCCGCGTCTGCCGCTCTCATACCGGTTTTGATAATTCTGGTATATCCGCCGGTTCTTGCCTTATATTTCGGTCCGATGACTTTGAATAGCTTATCTATCAGTAATGGCTCATTGATGGTTCTTAAAATAATTCTGCGATTGTGAAGTGTATCGTTTCTGCTTCGGGTAATAATCTTTTCTATGTAAGGTCGTAATTCTTTAGCTTTAGCTTCTGAAGTTTCCATCTTTTCATGCAAAATCAAAGACTTGGCCAGATTTTTCATCAAAGCCTTTTTATGCCCGCCTTTTCTGCCTAATGTTCTACCTTTATCTAAATGTTTCATATATTTTTACAAATAATGTGCTTTCTAATTATCTAACTTACTACGAATTTACGAATTTTTACGAATGTACGAATTCTTTTTTAATAGCTTTCTCTTATTCGTATATTCGTACCTATTCGTAATTTGTAGACCCCTTATTTGCCTCCTAATTCTTTGATCTTTTCCTCAATTTCTTCCTGCGCTTTGCTTCCCATTCCTCTCAAACTGCCGATATCTTCCATGGATAATTTGGAAAGCTGGCCAACTGTTTTGATACCATTCTTTAACAAAGCATTGATGGTACGGGTAGAAAAATCCACTTCTTCAACGGAAAGTTCATCCAGTTTTTCTTCTTTTCTTGGAGCGGCAGCAGTTTTTCTTTCTTTAACCTTGGTAGGCTCACGATCTCCGGCAATCAGGCTGAATTGTTCAACTAAAATTTTAGCCGCATCTGTCATAGCCTGTTTTGGAGAAATGGAACCATCAGTAGTAATTTGAAAATTGATTTTATCAAAGTTAGTCGCTTGTCCTACACGGGTATTT
>JAQULF010000017.1 GCA_028718745.1 Patescibacteria group bacterium
TTAGGACTTAGAAATTTAATTAAGGAGGGTTGGAAGGAGAAAGTATGGCAGAAGAGAAAAAAGTGAAAGCAAAAAACGGAAAGTTAAAAAAGTTTTTAATTTATGCCGGAGTTGTAGCGCTGATATTGGCAGCTGTGATAATCTCCTTACTTTTTTACCGCCAAAAGATTGAAACCACAAATACGGTTTTTAAAAATTTAACACAAGATTGGCAGACATATAAAAACGATAAATACCATTTATCATTTAAGTATCCTAAAGACTGGGTTGTTACAGATTTAATCGATCCTTATAAAGCACTTGAACATTTTTTAGTAATAAATCCTGATCAAAATCATTCCCTAAATGAAATAATTAATGTTAGTGTTTCAGAATCTAGGAATATAGCGATTCAGGATCCTGACTATGCCATTCAGATATCAATCCCATTTGATAAAAAAAATTACTTGATATTTTCAACTTCAACCGATAACCCAAATAAAGAAGCATTTTATAATATACCAGTAACATTGGAAATAGGAAAGTAATAAATAAATGAATATATGAATAAATGATTAAAAATTCCTTCAATCCTTTATTCATTTAATCTTATAATCATTGTTTGTATCATATTAAAACAACATTAAATGTTACATAATAAAAAAATATTTAGAAAGTAAAAACATGTCAGAAAATAAAGCTACAAAAGACAAAAAAGACGAAAAAATAGAGGCGCAAAAAGAAGCCGAGGTTATTGCGGATATTAAAGACGCGGTAGCTCCGGTTATTTCTCCAGTTGTTCCTGAAGTGGAAGCAGCTCCTATTGTTGGCGCTGAAGCTAAACCAAGCTTTCAACCTCAAGGTCAAGGCAGAAGAGGTGGCGGTGGAGGACAAGGTGGCAATGGTGGAAGATTTGGCGGAGGCAGAGGACGAGAGAGAAGAGAGGCAGAGCCGAAAGAATTTGAAGAAAAAGTGGTGGCGGTTGATAGAGTTACCCGCGTGGTAAAAGGCGGACGGAGAATGAGATTTCGCGCTCTAGTTGTTATCGGCGATAAAAAAGGCCGAGTAGGGTATGCGACCGGAAAAGGAAATGAAGTGGCGGCGGCGGTAGGCAAAGCGGTCAATCAGGCCAAAAAAGGTCTAGTTACCGTTCAAATTCTGGAAGGCACCATTGCTCATGATATTATTGGCAGTTCCAGCACTACCAGAGTTTTGTTAAAAAAAGCTAAAAAAGGAACCGGTATTATTGCGGGCGGTTCAGTGCGTGTAGTATTGGAATTGGCCGGTTACAGCAATATCGTTGCTAAATCTTTTGGTTCCAGCAACAAAATCAACAATGTAATTGCAACAATCGACGCGTTAGGAAAGCTATTGGAATATAAGGCGAAGGTAAAGCAAATTAAAGAGAATAATAAAGAACAAATAAAAGAGAAGAAGTAAAAATATAAATTTAAATTTATTTTAAATTTTAAAACTTAAATTTTAAATTTAATCTTTAAAATTTACAATTTAAAATCCTATGTCCAGTTTATCATTATTACAATCCATCAAAACCAATAAATCCGCCCGCAGAGTCGGCCGAGGCGCTGGGAGCACCAAAGGCAAAACTTCAGCGAGAGGCCACAAAGGTTATTTGGCTCGAACGGGTTCAACCCGCCGACTTCGTTTTGAAGGCGGTCAGCAGCCTTTGATTTCTCGTATCCCGAAATTGAAAGGGTTTAAGCAAATCAATCAAGTCAAATACCGAGTTATTAATGTTGGCGATATCGCTGCTTTAGCTGAAAAAGGGATTTTAAATAAAAAGATATTGCGAAAGGCAGGACTTCTGAAAAGAAAATACAGCTTAAAGATATTGGGTAATGGAGAAATAACTTCTGCAGTAAAAGTTGAAGCAGATGGATTTAGTAAGAGCGCGAAGGAGAAGATTGTCGGAGCGGGAGGAACGATAAATATAAAAAATAAAATATCAAAAATTAAAAACAAAAATTAAAAACTTTAAAATATATTTGTTTTTACATCTTTAAGTATTTGTTTTTTATCTTTTATTTTTCATATTTTATATTAATTCAAAAATCATGTGGAATAAATTGATCCAAGTTTTCAAAACTAAGGATTTAAGAAATAGAATCATCTTCACGATTGTGATTTTGGTTTTGATTAGAATTCTATCCCACATTCCTATTCCGGGAGTAGATCTGGATGCTTTGAAAGCTTTTTTTGATAAAAGCAAACTCTTTGGATTACTGGATGTTTTTTCCGGCGGTACTATGAGGAGATTTTCCATCGGTATGATGGGTGTCGGGCCATACATCAACGCTTCGATTATTATGCAACTTCTGGCTCATGTTATTCCTTCTTTGGAAGCGATGCAGAAAGAAGGGGATGAGGGCAGAAAAAAAATTAACCAATGGACTCGCTGGATTGCGGTTCCGTTAGCTTTTTTACAATCTTACGGCATGATTATGCTGCTTCGCTCTCAAGGCCAAGGATTGCTGGGCAATATCACCCCATTTCAATTATTCTCCGTTATTCTCGTAACCGCTACCGGTACGATACTTCTCATGTGGCTGGGAGAATTAATAACTGAAAGAGGTATCGGTAACGGCATTTCCTTGATAATCGCGTTGGGAATTATTGCCGGATTGCCATCGATAGTGCAGAGCGTCGGTGTTTCCTATACCGGAGTTTCGTCTCTAATCGGTGTAGCCGGATTGATATTGCTATCTCTCGTTGTCATTGTTTCAATCATCTATGTCAATGAAGGCAATCGCCTGATTCCGGTTTCCTATGCTAGAAGAATGCGAGGCATTAAGATGTACGGTGGAATGGATACCCAGCTGCCTTTGAAATTAAATACTGCCGGTGTTATCCCAATCATTTTTGCAATGTCATTTATGATTTTTCCAAATTTGATCAGCCAGTTTTTCTCTAACGCCAGGACTCCCTTTATCGCTGAAGCGGCAAAATGGGTCGGCAAAACCTTTTCTGTCAGCCCACCAACGGTTTGGTATGGCATTCTTTATTTTGTCTTGGTAGTCGCTTTTACATTCTTTTACACTTCGGTTATTTTCAATCCAAAAGAGATCTCGGAAAATATTCAAAAACAAGGCGGGTTTGTGCCGGGTATGCGTCCGGGAACTGAAACGGCTAAATATCTGGGATTTATCATCGTTCGCATTACTTTAATCGGAGCAGTATTTTTGGGTATCATCTCGGTTTTGCCGCTGATGCTGCAAGGAGCCTATGCCTCGTTTGATATGTTAATTGGCGGCACCAGCATTCTGATCGTCGTTTCCGTCATCCTTGAAACCGTCCGACAGCTCGACGCGCAGATGATAATGAGGAGTTACGAAGAGTATTAGAATTAGCTTATAGCTTTTAGCTTCATTAGCTTTTTAGGAAAGAAAAATAGAATTTTATAATGCAAAAGACCGCACTGTTATGCGGTCTTTTTTGCGCTTAAGCTGTTGGCGGACTATGCCGCAGAGAGCAATTTCTTCAATTCCTGAACATTCTCCTCGTAAGTCTTGGCGCGGTACTTTTTCTGGCGGGACGCCGTGATCTGGATGGGGTCTTGACCCGAACCCTGACAGATGTGTCCCATTTTATCATTGTGTTTGGGCATGAGACCGATCCGCCCGTTCCGAATGAAAAAGTCCCAGGCTTTGTTGCAGAAGGGACACCGGCCGATGATGATTCGTTCCCCTTCCTTTTCGTCAAGGTATTTACCGTAGGGATCCGAAAATTCATAGGGATTGGAGTGTCTTTCCATAAAATCTTCCAACAACACTCCCACATTCACCGCGGTATTTGACAAGTCCTCTGCCAATTCTGGCATAGTCGGTCCTTTTTTCTTAAGGGTCATTCGGTTCACCACCTTTACATTGGAGTATTTAAGCTGCTTACACAATATCAAAGAAAAACCATTTTGTCAATATATTTGTAAACTAAGCCACAAAGTGGCCCCTTTGAGATCAAATTTTATGCAATGCAAAAGCCCATGTTTTCACGCGGGGTTTAAGATTTATCAAAGATAATTTTTTTTGGCTTCTTCATTTACAATCGGCTGGTTTAGTCGGTATAAAATGGCAGCGGTTTTATGGACATCTTTTGCGGGTTCTTCAGGAATATTATCAGCAATTCTATGCAACAAAATTGACAAAGGTAATGTCGGACCGATTTTGAGATTTGGAAAATTTTTATTTAGATGTTGATAAAAATCATCCTTCCTTGTGAATGATATTTCAATTTTTTCGATGAGGTTGGCGATATCATTGATTTTATTTTTTGTTTCTTTTACGGTTTTTATAGACCTGCTAATTATTAAATTTAATTTGTCGTTTGAAGTATTATTAACACTTAAATCAAAATAAAATAGAATTTCAAGAAAAAGGTTATTAATTTGGTCTATTAGGTGGGGGATAAGATACTTATCAACCTCATTTTGCAAATGCATTAATCCGTCCTTAATCTTATCAGTATTAGAATTTTTATCCCTTAAAGTTTTATCCTCTAAAAACTTAACTGCAATTTTTCTGATTTCTTCTTTAGGGTCTATTTCTTCCCCCTTTGATAATAAAGGCAAGCTACGAAAGAATCCTGCTAAGGTTGCAATCTCTCGGGCAAAATCCCCTTTGGTTTTTGGCATCCTCTCAATATTTTCTTTCATTTTTTGTTTATTTATTTAATTACAATCATTCTATGTAGATAAATAGTTTTTGTCAAATAAAAATAAAAGTTATGTTTTGTAAACTAAGCCACAAATTACAATACGACCATTTAGTGGGTGGCACCTTTGGGGCTAAATTTCGGCAAAAGAAAAAAGCCCTTGCGGGCCCTTTCGTTAAAGCACAAGTTGTCAGAAAAGCATATTAGCGCTTTTTCTGGCAACTTGATGAAATTTATGAATCACCCCCCCTCGCCAATCAAATTTTTCGAATCTAACGCGAAAAGAAGATAGTAAGACAAGTCCAGAAGGTAATATGCCACCATGTTGAGGATAAATGATTCCGTTTTTTCTTCCGGCTTTTTCTTTGGTAGCTCACACAAGTCTTTGACTCGGAGTTGGATTCCTGCGCTTGGCGCTACTTTATCTCGGATTTCATTGTAAAGCGTTTTTGCCTGGCCGGAAAGCTCATCAAGAACTTTGTTTGTTAGCGTCGCGGCAGCGTTATCGCTAAGAGCTTTCCTCACATTATCGGCCAGTTCGGAGATGCGACTTCTCACGATGTCCAGTGGAGTGCAATCTTTACCTACCCCCTCAATCTTTTTCAGCAATTCCAGAGATGTTTGGGCATTTTCTCCCAGTTGGATCATTCTTGTCATCCTTTCTTGAGTGAGTTTACCTGACCCCCGTTCACCACCACCGGAAGGTTTTTGTCTTGGAGAGTTGGCTGTCTTTGCGTCTTGTTTCCTCGATGCGTTGGAGGGCCTCCTTCCTTTCGGGCGTCATGGGCTTCACTTTTGTTTGCCCCTTGCGATTCGCATACTTGTTCTGGTGAGGTGGATTCTTTTTTCGCTTTGCGTTTACGCTCTTCCCCTTCGGCTTTTTCTGATGCATCGGGCCAGCGTTCACTCTATTTTTTCTGCCCATTGCTCAAATCCTCCTCGTCCATAGTGGTTTGGCGAATTGTTAATGTCGCGTTCCTGTATTTTAGCATATTTTTGCTCGAATCTCAACAAATATCTTTCTCATTTGCCATCTATCTGCTATAATGATGTAAACATTACAAAATAAAAATTAATTATGAAAAACATTATTTTATTCGGAGCGCCGGGAGCGGGGAAGGGGACATTGATCGAATTATTGGGCGATAAAGGGTTCCAATTTTCCCTGGTTAATCCCGGGCAAATGCTGCGAGATATAACCAAAGAAGACTCGGAATTTGGCCGAAAGATCAAAGAAACTATGGCGCGAGGGGAATTGGTGGACGATTTTTTGGTTACCGAATTGGTAAAAAAGAAAATTCGCGAACTGGAAAAAGGCAAACCGATTATTTTTGATGGATACCCCAGAAGTCTTGGGCAGGTTGAAATTGTCGATGAAATTTTTACAGAAGCCGGATTTGATCTTCCGTACCTGGTTTTTGTTAAAATATCCAAAGAAGAAGCGGTAAAAAGGCTTTCGGCTCGCCGAGTCTGTTCAGAATGCAAAGAAAATTTCCAAGATTTTGAAATGGAAGATCCCGAGAAATGTCCGAAATGCGGAGGAAAAATTATTCAAAGAGAAGATGACAAGCCAATAGTAATTGAGGAAAGATTTGAGATTTTCAATCTGCAATTCAAGATTATCGATCATTATTTTAAATCCCGCGATCGCTATTTTGAAATCGATGGGACAATACCGAAAGAGGAAAGGGTTGAGGAGCTGATTGAAATAATTAAGTCTTAGAGTTGTCATCTCGTAGCACTGATGTAATCATCAGTAAATACGGGATCCACAACAATAAGAATATATATAGTTTATATGTAATGGATCCCCGACATTCTCTTCGTGATTTTTATATATAATTTTGTAATCACGAAATAGAGTTCGAGGATGACAAATCATTATGATCAAACTAAAATCTCAACAAGAAATCGGCGTTCTAAAACAAGGCGGTCACATTCTCGCCCAGATTTTGCGTGAGCTGGAAAAATTCACAAAAGAAAATTACAAGAATGATGATTTTACCACTTTGTCTATCGAGGCAAAAACCGAGGAACTTTTGAATTCTTATAGTGTTAAGTCGTCTTTTCGCGGATATTCTCCCGGAAATGGAATCAAACCTTTTCCAGCTAATCTGTGCGTCTCAATTAATGACGAAGTAGTTCATGGCATACCGGAAGATGAGAAATTGGCGGAAGGTGATATTGTCAGCTTGGACTTGGGAATTATTTATAAAAATCTTTATACTGATGCGGCGATTAGTTTTATTTTAGGAGAAGGAATGCCGGAAGATAAAAAATTGATTGAAATTACCGAGCAAGCCCTTCAAAAAGGAATCGAAAAGGCGGTTTTGGGCAATACTATCGGAGACATTGGCAATGCCATTGAACAATATGTCTTAGGCAATAACCTCGAATTAGTTCGCAATTATTGCGGTCATGGCGTAGGTTATGCTGTTCACGAAGAACCTTCAGTGCCAAATTGCGGAAAAGCGGGAGAGGGCGTGAAATTACAGGAGGGAATGGTCATAGCTATTGAGCCGATGGTGGTGTTGGGAAGCGGCAAAGTTTTTGTTGCCGATAACGACTGGACGGTAAAAACTGCAGATGGAGGAAGAGCGGCACACTTTGAACATACGATAGCAGTAACAAGAAGTGGGCCAATGGTTTTGACGAAATAAAATACCCTTGCATCCCTGTAAATTATCTGTTAAAATGGTGTAAGTACTAAGTTTTTACAAGATATGTCTGATAATAACAAGGAGGTCATAAAAGTTGACGGCGAAGTTCTTGAAACTTTGCCCAATGCTTTGTTTCGCATAAAACTGGATAATGGACACGAAATTTTGGGACATCTTTCCGGTAAAATGCGCATGAATTTTATTAAAATATTGCCGGGCGACAGGGTTTCGGTAGAAATGACGCCCTATGACTTAACAAAAGGCAGAATTACCTACAGGCACAAACCGGGAGGAAGATTTCAAGAAGGCAATGTTACTGAAGGCGGATAATTAATTAAAATATTAAAAAATATTCAGGATATTATCGGATATTATTTTTAATATCAGTATTTCTTTTGTCTATATTTTAAAAATTATGTCCATCCTACGCCCTTACTGGAAAAACGAATTACATTCTGTTATTTCCAGTGCGGACTTCGGAGGACAAAATCATTTTTTATATAAATAATTTTAGATAGAGGAGAATGATTTTGAAGGTGCGCGCAAGTGTTAAAAAAATCTGCAAGAAATGTAAAATAGTTCGCCGAAGAGGCAGAATTCATGTTATTTGTGATAATCCAAAGCATAAGCAGAGGCAGAAATAACAGGATATGAATAAATGATTAAATGATTATATGATTAAATGAATGAAAAAGCTTAAACCATCTTTAATCATTTAATCCTTTATTCATTTAATCATCCGATTTAGAAAACTTTAAATACATTTTTAAAGAATAATAATTAGAAATATAAAAATGGTTCGCATCGCCGGCATCAATTTACCAGATAACAAGAGGGTTGAAGTAGCCCTTACTTATATTTATGGAATCGGCCGAAGCACTTCGGTAAAGATACTGGATGAATTGAAGATTAACAAGGATACAAAATCAAAAGATCTTAGCGATAAAGAAGCGGATGCATTGAGAGTTAGAATCGAAAAAATGCCCATTGAAGGAGATTTGCGCCGCGCTTTTAGTCAAGATATTAAGAGATTAAAAGATATTGGTACTTACAGAGGAATCCGTCACAAAGCTTCGCTTCCGGTCAGGGGTCAGCGAACCAAGACTAATGCCAGAACCAAAAGAGGCAAGAGAGTGACTATGGGAAGCGGAAGAAAGAAAGATCAAAAGACCTAAAATCAGCTTCCAGCTTCATTAGCTTCATTAGGAAAATACAACCTAAAAAAGCTAACGAAGCTAACGAAGCTATAAGCTAAAAATATGGCTAAAGAAAAAGAAGAGAAAAAAATCGAAAAATCAAATGTAGAGACGCAAGGCCTTGCGTCTGAAGCTGAAAAGGTTGAGAAAACCGAAGCTGTTGAAGTTGAAGAAAAGGGGAAAAAGGTTAGAAAGAAAAAGAAAGGCGGCAAGACCGTTACGGTTGGCAATGCTTTCGTTAAAGCTACTTTTAATAACACTACCATTTCAATCACTGATTTGCAGGGCAATGTTATTGCTAGCGGATCAGCCGGATCAATGGGTTATTCCGGTTCCAAGAAAAGCACTCCCTATGTGGCCGGCTTGATAGCTAATAGCGTTGCAACCAAGGCAAAGGGATTTGGAGTACAGGATGTCAGTGTTTTTGTCAAAGGAATCGGTTCCGGCCGAGAATCGGCCGTAAGAGGCTTACAATCTTCCGGGATTAATATAACCGCAATAAAAGATGTTACGCCCTTACCCCACAATGGCTGCAAAAAACCGAGAGTTAGACGAGTATAGGAAAAATAAAATATAAAAAATAAAAAACAAAAATTAAAAACTTAAAAATGGATTTGTTTTTACATATTTAAGTATTTGTTTTTTATCTTTTATTTTTAATTTTTTATATTAATTATATGGCGCGAATCACCAGTCCAATTTGCCGAAAATGCAGACGAGAAGGAAAGAAACTCTTTTTGAAAGGGGAACGATGTTTTAGTGCCAAATGCGCGTTTGTCCGCAGAAGCTATGCTCCGGGAGCTCATGGCGCTTCAAACCGCAGTCGTTTAACCGAATACGGAACACAATTGCGCGAAAAACAAAAGGCCAAAACCACCTATGGAATTTTAGAAAAACAATTTTTACGATACTACAATCAAATGATTCGCAGCAAAAAAGCCTTTACTATGCTATCTTTAATTGAAAGAAGATTGGACAATGTCATTTATAGAATCGGACTAGCTCCTTCCAGAAGAGCGGCAAGGCAAATGATTTTACATAAAAAAGTTTTAGTTAATGGCAAAAAAATGAGCATTTCTTCTTACCAAGTCAAAGTAGGAGATAAAGTTTCATTAAAAAATACGGAAAGCAATAAAGAATTAATTACCGAGATAAAAAACAACCAAAAAAGAATTACGCCGGTTTCCTGGCTCAAATTCAATATAGATGATTTATCAGCCGAGGTAACTTCAATGCCAAAAGCGGAAGATATCGGCGAAGATATTAACGAAAGATTGATAGTGGAGTACTACTCAAGATAATTTATATATAAATTAATAATAATCAAGGAGGGGGAACATATTATGCAAATTGACGACATCATTTTACCAGAGGTAAAAACCATAAAAGAAGACGGTAATACTGGCGTTTTTGTTATTGAACCGCTTTATCCAGGCTATGGCATGACGGTTGGTAACTCTTTACGACGAGTTATGCTCTCTTCTTTGCCGGGAGCCGCTATTACCGCTATTAAAATAAAGGGCGCAACCCATGAATTTACCGCTCTTCCCGGCGTCAAAGAAGATGTTTTGCAGATGGTTTTAAATTTCAAAATGTTGAGGGTAAAAGTGCACCAAGGCGATAAGCATTCACTGATCTTAACTGTTAAGGGCGCTAAGAAAGTTACGGCAGGCGACATTAAAGGAAATTCAGATGTGGAGGTTGTTAACAAAGACCTTTATTTATTCACTACAGTTGGAGTCAAAAATGAAATAGAGATCGAAATTTTTGTGGAAACCGGCCGCGGATATATTGCCGCCGAGGATAAAAAAGAGAAAAAATCAATCGGTGAAATCACGGTAGACTCCTTATTTGCCCCGATCGAAAAAGTTTCTTATATGGTAGAAAATACCCGTGTAGGACAAGCGACTAACTTTGATAAAATCAATTTTCAAATTACTACTGATGGTTCCATTTCTCCAAAACAGGCTATGACAGATGCGGCTAAAATTTTAGTTGAACAATTCAGCCTTATTGCCGGAGATCGTGA
>JAQULF010000018.1 GCA_028718745.1 Patescibacteria group bacterium
TGTTTTAATTTCTGTCGGCCCATCAATCGGACCCTGCTGTTATGATCATAAAACCCCGGAAAGATTTGATTTATTCAAAAAGTATAAAGATGGCGCCATCAAACACGACGGAAAGCTTTTTATCAACCTGTGGGATGCCATCGAACAGGATCTGCTTGAGTTTGGCATACTGCCTGAAAATTTTGAAAATCCCAGGGTTTGCACCGGTTGCCGAAATAATGGCTTCGCATCTCACCACATTGAAGGCGACCAAAGAAAAACAAGCAATGTATCGGTGATTGGAATGGTTTAAGAAAATATTCTTGCATTTAAAAATTATTTTTGTATAATTAGATCATCTGTAATACAAATTATTACAATTAATTCGCCCGAGGCGGACAGGAATAAAATTTTATGAGACAAGTTATTAACATCTCTCTTCCCCTTCAAACAACTAGGGAAGTAAAAAAAGCGGTAAAAGATAGTGGTTTCGCCAGTGTTAGCGAATTTTTCCGCTACCTTCTTCGTGAATGGCAGGAAGGAAAACTTTTGGTAGAATTAGAAAAATCTCAAAAAGAGATACGAGAAGGAAAAGGCAAAAAATTAAAATCGCTTACTGACTTGCGATAATTCTCTATGGAGATAATCTATTCGCCAAAATTTGAGCGAGAATATAAGAAATTGCCAAACAAAATAAAAGAATTAGCAGAAGAAAAAGAAAGGTTATTTCGCCATAATTTCAAAGACGAACGACTGAATGCGCATAAACTTCACGGCAGATTAAAGCATTTTTGGTCTTTTTCCATCGATCACCGATTTAGAATAATTTTCGAATTCGCCAAAAATGATGCTATTCACTTTCATTCAGTCGGCGATCATGATATTTATAGGTAATACAAAAATATGAAAAAAATTGAGAGGGTAAAAAATGATTTTCTGCAGATAGACGACGAGCTTTTAAAGTCGTTAATTATTAATGACTATAACAACATCGCCGAGATTTACGATGAGACGATGGGAAGCGATTTTGCCGATATTATCTATAATTCGCATCTCAAAACAGCCAAGGAACAGTTAGCAAACAAATCCCAAATAAAATGCTTGGATATCGCTTGCGGTACCGGTTCTTTTATTCGCAGATTGGCTAAAGAATTGGGCGACAAAGCCGATTGCTATGGTATGGATCTCTCGGAAGGTCAGATTGCAAAGGCTAGAGAAAAAGCTGAAGAAATCGGCGCGAAAGTTGCATTTTCGGTCGGAAATATGATGGAGAGTAAATTTGAAAAAGAATGCGATTTAATTACTATCAATCTTGACGCTCTAAATCATTTACGACAACCGGAAGATTGGGAAACAGTTTTTAAAAAGATTTTTGATTCGTTAAATAATGGCGGCGTTTTCCTATTTGATATAAATACGCAAAAGAGGCTATTGGAAGATCTTATTCAACTTGAAGTTATCCTAAAAAAAGATCTAACTTATGTTCAATGCGGAGTAAACACCGGTTCAATTGATGATTTTGCTCTCAATCAACACTTAATGCAGATTTTTCGAAAAGAAGACGGAAAAATCAAGGAATATCTGGCATTGATACAACAAATTGCGCCGACTAACGAGAGGCTTTTCGAAATGTTAAAAAACGCGGGTTTTACGAGAATAGAAGAGATAGAATATGAACTGGAAGAAAGAGTCAAGCATATCTTTATGAAAAATCGACTTTTTGTAAAATGCTCTAAATGAAAAACCCGCCAAAAAATCATAGCGGGTTTTCTCGTAAATATCGTTGTGTGGATGATCAGAACAACCACATGAAACGGATTGCGTTTAAATCCTTATTGTTCGTGAGGACTTCGTGGTCAATGGTGATCGAAAAGCCTTCATCATCAAAGACCCGGAAGCCGAGTGTCAGAATCGCACTGGAACCCTTCAGACTGTCATTCTGATAATCAGCCTGAAGGTGAAACTCGATGTGCGAGGTGCCGGTTTCGTCAGTGATCGCAGCAATTTCTTTGCCGGCAAAGATATATCCGCCGACTTTGTCGCTTGTCAGACGCTCGTCCATGTGATATACGGCTCCGCGTATCGTCACATCTCTGTGAGCATACTTGCCGTCAGCAATTAATCGCAGGAAGTTTTTCGACCTCTGAACATTGCCGGAAATCTGGCCTGAAGTATCATGAATCGGATGAGTGAGACGAAGCGATATCTCCGGACTCTGAAATTCTCCGTCACGGAATCCCTGTGGCCCGTCCGTCATGCCCGTCAGATCCACCATGATCTCATTTCCCGCCTCATCGGTCCGGCAGAATCTCGCGCCCCATCCGTAGAAAGTTACCGGTACTCTGGGGTTGAAGACTGTTTCAGCTTTGGGCGAAGGGTAAGAATAGGCGGCACCAACAAAAAGCCGGCCGACGGAAAGTTCCGACCCCGACCATTCTCTCTTGCGAGAGAACATCAGTTCGCGCAGCCAGTTGGCATTGTCGGTAAATGCCTTGACTAATTCGATTTCCGCGAAAAACGATCTGTTCTTGAGGTCCAACCTGACATCCGAGTCACCGCACGCGCTCTTTCCGTGACCCTCGTCGGTGCAGGCGATTTTCTCAAATCCGCTCCCCCTAATTTCTTCCGCTTTGAGTTGCACAGCACCGAAAAACAACATCACCAGAACAACCGATACAACCGTTGCCAGTCTTTTACTCATGGGTTCCTCCCCGGAACATTTTTTTGTAAATTAGAAAGGAACGCAAAAATTCGCGCCCTCCTTAGCCATGATTATACTATAAAAAATCCATTGATGTCAACTTTCGCATTAATTATCTGGTTGAAAAAGAAGTATTTAGAGAGTAAAATATAGTTATGAAAACAATCATCCCTGCATAGTTGTTGGTTCCGACTTGAAGTCGGAACCATGATGTACCAGAATAATTTTTAAAAAACATAAAAGTGTCTATACCCAAAATAAATAAAGAAAGCAAAAATCAAATTCATTTCCTTACTTTAACCACAATAGAGTGGTTAGATATTTTTACTAAACCGGGGTATTATAAAATACTAATAGACAGTTTAAAATTTTGTTGTAAAAACAAGGGGTTGCTTATTTACGAATATGTTTTTATGACAAATCACATACATCTAATTTTGCAGGCGAAAGAAGGATTCGGCTTAGATGAAATTATTAGAGACTTCAAAAGACATACAACGCGAGAGATTATAAAAACATTAGAGCAAGATAGAAGAAAATATATTTTAAAGCTTATTGGTACGAGCTTAAGTAAAAATAGCGAAGATTCGCTTCAAATTTGGCAATCCGGCAATTATCCAGAGATCATTGAAACTGAAAATTTTTTAAATCAGAAAATTGATTATATTCACAATAATCCGGTAGTTAAAGAATATGTGGAAAAACCGGAAGATTGGTTTTATTCATCAGCGGGATATAGATTGGTAGATAAAGAAAGTTTATTAGAGCTAGAAGAATATTAATTATGGTTCATCATGGTTCTGGGTGCAACCCAGAACCAACAACTATTTAAACTTATCAAAACAATTATGCCAAACGAAATCACAAAAATTGTCGGTTCGATGATAAATGAGAAGGGCGAGCTTTTGATTTTGAAAAAGTTTGGTTCGGATATTTGTGTTAATCCGGGAGGAAGAGTTGAGGAAAATGAAACACATATCGAAACCTTAAAGCGAACTTTGAAAGAAAAGCTGGGCGTAGATCTGATTAGCGCCGAATTTTATGGCTCATTTCATTCCGATAAAGCTATGCACGATCCGGATAGTTCGCTTCAAATCCATGCTTATGTGGTAAAATGGGATGGAGAGATAAAACCAGTAGGCAAAATCGAACAAGCCATCTGGCTAGACCGCGAGAGTCTTGAAAGTAAGAAATATAATGTCGCTCCACAGATATTAGAGCAAATTATCCCGGCATTGAGAGAGAAGAAACTAATAAATATCTAAAAATATGGACGAAAAGCTTTTAAAAATTCTTGATTCAATCGAGCAGCTGCCGGAAGATGAAAATGATTTTGGGAGAAACATTATTAAGATTATAAAAAAATCCGAAGCCTTGCATGATCCAAAAAATGACTATGCCTATCTAAAGCAATTTTTGAATGACGAAATCAATTTTCTGGAACAAGAAATACCTCATACAGCCAAATATGCCGGCATCGTCTACCATTCCAATGTCAGCCGATCACGAGAATTTGAAAAAGAAATTTGCAAAAAGATATTGGAAGAATTAAATAGAATATAAGAAATAATCCTATGAAAGAAAAAATAATTTTAGTCGACGCGATAAATGCTTTCGTAATCAAAGATGAAGGTGTCTTTGAGGAAATGCATAAAGTTCTTGAACAATATTCTAATAGAAAAATAGTTTTAACGGGAGCAAACGACGAAGAATTTGAGAGATTTGAATTGAGCAAAGTACCTTACGAGATTTTTACGCTAAAACATAATCCCGAGAAAGCAGATCCCGAATACTACAAAACATTGCTCAAACATTTTGATTTGAAGCCTAGCGATGTTGTTTACTTTGAACATAATGAAAACGCAGTCAAAAGCGCCCGATCTGTGGGCATCGTTACATATCATTACGATAAAGACAAAAAGGATCTAGCGGAATTAAAAAAATTTATAGACGAGAATATAAATAACTAAAAGTAATATGGCAGATGAACTAATCGACATTGTCGATGAAAACAACAATTTAACCGGCGAGCAAAAGATGAAAAGTGAAGCGCATCGAGACGGACTGTGGCACAGAGCCGCGCATATTTGGATTTATAACTCCAAAGGAGAGGTATTGCTTCAATTGCGGGCAAAAGATAAAGCTCTTGGTGCGAATGTGTGGGATCTATCCGCAGCAGGACATATCGGAGCCGGGGAAGAGCCAATTACCTCCGCATTGCGCGAAATTCATGAAGAAATTGGTTTAATGGTAAGAGCAGAAGACTTGGAACCCTATAGGGTTATATCCGAGCAAACTAGATTCAAAGAGATAGTAAATAATGAGTTTTACTATGTTTATCTTTTGAAATACGATGGCGATGCGGGTAGTTTGAAGATCCAAGAAGAAGAGTTGCAAAAAGTTGAGTTCATTCCAATCGAGGATATTGAAAAAGGATTAAAAGAAAACCCGGAAAAGTATTTTCCACATAAAATTAATGAGTATTGGGGTGAAATGCTTAATGCGATAAAAACTAAATTAGAATAAACCTATGGCATCAGTAAAAATTTTAGTTGAGGGGTATACCAATGTGGATTTGGAAAACGATGATGGGAAAGAAAAAACTTGTCCCAACATTACTTTGATTCAAGATAAAAATCTCAACATCGTGGTTGATCCGGGTGTTTTGGAAAGCCAGAACATTCTAGTTGAAGCGCTAAGAAAAGAAGGTTTAACAACCGAAGATATTGATATTGTTTTTTTAACTCATTCCCACATTGATCATTTCCGAAATATAGGGATGTTTAAGAGAGCGAAAACTTTGGAATACTTTGGTTTGTGGGATAAAAATACCGTTGAAGATAGAAAAAACCAGGTAACCGAAAATGTTGAAGTGATTGAAACTCCGGGACACAGCAACGATGGGTTGTCCTTAGTCGTAAATACTGATCAGGGAAAAGTAGTTATTTGCGGAGATGTTTTCTGGAAAGAAAATGAACCCGAAAATGATCCTTATGCCACTGATAAAACAAAGCTAGCCGAAAGCCGCAAAAAAATCCTCGCAATCGCCGACTGGATCATCCCCGGTCATGGCAAAATGTTTAAAGTAAAAAAATCTTGACAACATTTTTTGAGCATGTATACTCATTGTAGATACAATTAAAAAATCACTATGGAAACAACCATTCAAAAATGGGGAAACAGCCTGGCAGTAAGAATACCCAGCAGTTTTGCAAAAGAAATCGGTTTGCAAAACAATCTTGATGTAACAATAAAGATTGACAGTAAGAAACTGGTCATTTCTCCCAAAAAAAATGAATTAATTTTGAAAGGTCTGCTCGGCAAAATCAACAAAAGCAATCTGCATGAAGAAATACCAGTAAAGCAATCCCTTGGAAAAGAAATCTGGTAAAAAATATATCCCCTCTCAAGGCGATCTCGTTTGGCTGGTTTTCCAGCCCCAAAAAGGCCATGAGCAATCAGGAATTCGACCGGCAATTACAATCTCTCCTTCTGAATACAATGCAAAAACGGGACTGGGTTTGTTTTGCCCTATTACAACAAAAATAAAAGGGTATCCGTTTGAGGTAGCTGTCGCGATCGGTAACAAAAAAAGCGTGGTTTTATCTGACCAGATAAAAAGTCTGGATTGGGAGATTCGAAAAGCGAAATTTATAAAAAAAGCGGAAGCGGGCGTAATTAAAGAAGTCATTGCTAAAATTCAATTGCTAATAGAATAAGATAGGGTTCGGGGATTCAACCCCGAACCAACATAATAATATAGTTGGTTCCGACTTTGATGCCGGAACCTTACAACAGACCGTCCCGAACATGGGGAGATGTTTAGAGTAAATAAATAATAAAACCATGAATATAGTTAATCAAATCAGAAAATTCGTAGAGGAAGAGTGTAAAAAGCCAACTAGCAAATATGGTCCCGAACCATTTCATAATCACCTCATTCCGATGGTTGAATATTCTAAAAGGTTAGCCGATGAGTTGGGAGGAGATAAAGAGATCGTTCTGATCGCAGCATGGCTTCATGATCTTGGATCTTGGATTATCGGCAGGAAGGATCACCACATTACAGGCGCAAAAATTGCCGAAGAAAAATTAAGAGAATTGAACTATCCAAAAGAAAAAATTGAACTAATCAAAAAATGTATCATGAATCACAGGGGATCAGTTCCCAGAAAATGCAAGAGTATTGAAGAAAAAATTATTGCCGAAGCAGATGCGATAAGTAACTTTGATGATATTGTAGGAATTTTCCAAACAGCTCTTGTTTATGAAAAACTTGACCGGAACGAAGCAAAAAAAGCTGTTAGAGAAAAACTTAAGCGTAAATGGAATCAACTTCGTTTCAATAAATCAAAAGAAATGGTTCGGCTAAAATATGAGGCGGCTATGCTATTATTAAAATGATAAAATGAAAAAGTTGACCAACAAAATTCTCCCCGAAAAAGCCATCACTTTTGATGATGTACTGCTGCTGCCCGGATATTCCGATTTTAAAAGAAAGGATGTTGATCTTACTATTAAATTGCATAAAAATATCACGCTTAAACTTCCGGTTATTTCAGCACCGATGGATACAGTTACGGAAGCTAAAATGGCCGAAGCTCTAGCCCAAAATGGCGCTTTGGGAATTATTCACCGCAATCTTTCCGTTAAAGAACAGATGGAGATGATTAAAAATGTCAAAAAAGCCAAGATAATTGATAAAACACGCGCGGCAATCGATTCGAAAGGAAGATTATTGGTTGGCGTAGCGGTCGGAGCCAACAGCGATCTGGATAAAAATATCGTCCTTTTGGAAAAAGCAGGAGTCAATTTGATTGTTCTCGATTCGGCCAATGGATTTAATAAATATATTATTGAAGCGCTGAAAAAAATAAAATCTCTGACAAAAATTCCGGTCATGGCCGGCAATGTGGCTACCTATGATGGGGCTAAGGCTTTGATCGATGCCGGAGCCGAGATGCTTCGCATCGGCATGGGACCGGGTTCCATTTGCACTACTAGAATTGTTACCGGAATGGGCGTACCGCAAATAACTGCCGTTAGCGAAGCTGTCAGAGCGGCTGAAGGAACGGATGTCGCGGTAATTGCCGACGGCGGCATAAAGCAAATTGGCGACATGGCCAAGGCCTTAGGATTTGGAGCTCGCGCTGTGATGTTAGGATCAATGCTGGCCGGGTTTGAAGAATCCCCCGGCGATGTCATTATGGCCAACAGCATTAAATTCAAACAATATCGCGGCATGGGATCTATTCCGGCCATGAAGAGAGGTTCGGCCGAAAGATATGATCAGAGCGATAATAGAAAATTAACAGCCGAAGGTGTAGAAGGCGTCGTGAAATATAAAGGACGGGTTGAGGAATTTCTTTATCAAATTGATGGCGGTTTGCGCGCTTCTTTCTATGATATTGGCGGAAAAAATCCGGAAGAATTTTACCAAAAAGCGCAGTTCGTCGAAATCAGCAATAATGGTCTTCGCGAAAGCCATCCGCATGACATCACCATCACCGATTCGGGCGGAAGTTATTTTGTTTAATTATTGATAATGAAAGAATATAAAGAACAAGTTAAGGAAGCTTACGATGCCATCGCGGAAACATTTTCGCACACCCGAAACAAGCCATGGTATGATATGGCGTCGTTTAAAGATGTCATCAAAGAAGGAGAAGTGCTCGATCTTGGCTGTGGCAACGGCCGGCTTTATGATGTTTTTGTAAATAATCCCAAAATAAAATTTACCGGAATTGATTTTAGTCCGAAACTGATTGATTTGGCTCTCGAAAGATACAAGGGTATTAAAGGGAAAAACGCGCCCAAATTTATCGTGGCCGATATTACCGACTCGAAGATATTTGAAGTGAATAAGAAATATGACGCGATCGTTCTTTTTGCTTCCTATCATCACATTTTGAATAAGAAAGAGCGGATGGATCTGCTTGCGAGAATAAGCGATCATCTAAAAGATGATGGCATCGTCATTGTTACGGTCTGGAATCTTTGGAACAGCAAAACAATGAAAAAAGTCGCCGGTTCTTGGGGAAGAAAAATTTTAAGGAAAGAAAATGGCGGAGTTTTTGACATCAATTATCCATTTAATGACCGAGGAATTATCGCTTACCGACCCTATAAAATGTTTACTGTCGGATGGATAAAAAGAGAACTGGGAAAATATTTTCAAATTACCAAACAAGAAGTCTGGAAAAAGGGACAAAACTTGGTTTTCTATATGAAAAAACCCCTTGCTGAAAAATCTTAAAATTGATATTCTGAACGAGAAAGAAAATAAAAATATAAATGTTACAAACTATGCAAAAATCTTTCAAAAAGAAACTGGTTTTTTTAGTTGTTTTTAGTGCTCTTATTTTTATTATTCTGCCCAACATTGCTCACCTATGGACGAATGATCCGTCCCGAATCAAAATCACCCCTTCTCTTTCTTCTGATGCAATAGAAAATGGCCAGATTCTGACAATTAAAGTATCGGCTTCTTCTCCTGATGGAATAGAAAGAATCGAAACTAAAATCGGCGAGGTGGATAATGTGTTGCTTGCGATGACGACAGGAGATGATAAATCCGGTATTTGGGAGACTAAATGGGGAGCGCATGATCTGAAAGCGCAAAGATATGTAATTGAACTGAAAGTTTTTGATAAACTTAATAACTATTTAATTGATAAAACCCTTTCTTTTACCGATCCAATTATCGGCAATGATAATATCGGCTCCAATACCAATTATCCTCCGCAAAAAGAAGGCGAGATTTCGCTCCCCAATCCTACGGAATACGACCCTCGCGCAGCTATTATTGACATCTCTTTAGGCTACGCTTATTTTGGCACCAACACGATTCCTCCCACAATAGTTAGAGTCAATCTGACCACATTTACCAAAGATACTCTAACCATAACGACAGCCGATCAAGTTCAAGATAATGGTGGCGCCATAAATTCCATTTCTTGCGGAGTAATTGATACTTCCGGCGCAAATCACTATGGCTATTTTGCCACCACTCATGCCGGCGGAGGAGCGTCTAATATTATAAAGGTTGATTTAACCGCTTGGAGTGAAGTCGGCAGCCTCACCCTCCCCGCCAACGCCTCCACCGGAGTACGCTCCGCTGTTATAGATGCCGGAAATCAATTTGGTTACTTTGCCGAAGGAAGCTCTGTAATTAAGGTAAATTTAACTAATGGCGCGGTAACCGGTCTGGATCTCGGCCAAGGAAATTTAACCAGCGGCGTGATTGATGCCGGCAATGGTTTTGCCTATTTTTCCAATAGCGACAACCCGGCTAAAATTGTGAAGGTAAATATCAATCCTCTCAATCCTTTTGCGATAGAAGGTTCGCCTATTACTTTATCAGCCGGAGCCAGCCCTACTTCCTCTATGATAGTTGCTGTCGGCGGATTTGCTTATTTTGTCGGAATAGATGGAATAATCGCAAAAATAAATTTAGGCACTTTTTTGGAAAGTTCCTCTTTAAATTTGGGGGAAGGTATGGGGACTTCCGTTATCGACAC
>JAQULF010000019.1 GCA_028718745.1 Patescibacteria group bacterium
GTCCTAAATTATAATTTCTAATAAAATTTCCAATTTCTTAATTTCTAATTTTGACATTTGACATTTTATTAGAAATTAGATATTAGACATTAGAAATTTCTAAAAATCTAATCCTCCTTCTCGCGCTCCTTCCGCCACTGCCTTTATTATACCATGATATGTAAATTTGCCTCTATCAAAAACTACTTTTTTAACTTTGGCCGCAATCGCTTTCTCGGCAATCTTTTTACCTAATTCTCGCGCTACATCCATTGTTTTTTTATTTTTGCTCCCCGAAGGGGCCCCTTTGGGGCTCACTTCTTTATCATGAATACTAACCAAAGTAACGCCTTTAATGTCATCTATTACTTGAAGAAAAAGGTGTTTATTGGTTTTGGAAACACTAAGTCTGGGACGATTGATTCCTCCTCGGAATATCTTTGCCCTAATCTTTTTCTTTCTTAAAACTCGTCTTTGTTCTTTGATTAAAATTTTTTTCATATTTTTCAGTTTGAATTTTCCTAATGAAGCTAATGAAGCTACAAGCTAATTTACGCTCCCGCCTTTCCGGCCTTGCCGGCCTTTCTTCTAATTACCTCGTCTGTATATTTGATTCCTTTGCCTTTATATGGCTCGGGTTCTTTTAACTTTCGGATATTTGCGGCTGTTTCGCCCACTAATTGCTTATCTATCCCGCTAACCGAAATGGTATTTTTTTCCACATCAGCCATTATGCCCTCCGGAACTTTAAATAAAACCGGATGAGAAAAACCGATATGAAATTCCAGGTCATTGCCTTTCTTTGCGACTCGGAAACCTACGCCAATCAATTCTAAACTTTTTTTATAGCCATTAACAACGCCTTCAACCATATTGGCAATAATCGCTCGAATCGTTCCCTGAAGCGAATCTTGCGACATCGAATCATCTCTTTTTTCTACCGATACTTCTTTATCTTTAATCGTGATATTTACTTTATCACCAAAATCGTGGGTCAATTGTCCCTTTGGTCCTTTAACTACAACTACGCCATTACTAGCCGTAACTGTTATCCCGTCCGCCAATTGTACTGATTTTTTACCTATGCGTGACATGTTTTTCGGTTTATATTATATTTTTTAAACTAATGTTTTCTGATTTCAAAAATATTCATTTACTACGAATTACAAATCATTACGAATATACGAATTTCTTTCTTAATTAATTTTGAATTTTGCATTGCATTATTTGTATATTCGTATAAATTCGTAATTCGTAGTATTACCAGACTTCGCAAATAACTTCTCCGCCCACTCCTTCTTTTCTAGCTGATCTATCGCTCATCATACCCCTACTGGTTGATAAAACCAGCATGCCCATACCGCCCAAAACATAATTTAGCTTTTCAGCCGTTTTATATATTCTTCTGCCGGGCTTGCTGATTCTTTTCAGACTATGAATAACACTTTTGTTTTCCTTATCATAAGATAGCAATACTCGGATATTTTTCTTGGAATTCTTTTCTTCAATCTTATAATCGCGAATGTAGCCGCCTTCTTTTAAAATCTTCAGTACCTCTTCTTTGATTTTGGAATACCTAACCAAGCAGGACGGCTGCCCTACTAAGAACGAGTTTCTAATTTGTGTTAACATGTTTGAAATGGGATCCATAAGTTTCAGTTTACATTATATTTTTTTAACTGATGTTTTTATGATTTTTAGATATTACTATCTACTACGAATTACGAATCATTACGAATATACGAATTTCTTTCTTAATTAATTTTGAATTTTGCATTTGCATTATTTGTATATTCGTATAAATTCGTAATTCGTAGTATTACCAACTATCTTTCTTAACACCTGGAATTTCTCCCTTTAATGCCATTTCTCGAAAACAGATTCGGCAAATTCCAAACTTGCGCATGTAACCGCCATTTCTGCCGCAAATACCGCAACGGTTATATACACGAGTCTTGAATTTCGCTTTTTTCTTCAGTCTGTTGGTTTTAACGATTAAAGATGTTTTTGCCATATTGTTTTATTGATTTTTTGCTTTATTGTTTTATTGTCTAAACGGGAATCCGAAGTATTTTAATAATGCCAATCCCTTTTCTTTATCTGCATTCTTTAATGATATATTTATCTGCAAACCGTGAAGTATGTCAGAACTTTCCGCAACTATTTCCGGAAAAACAGTATGTTCTTTGATTCCAATGGAATAATTCCCCTGACGATCAAATCCTTTGGTATCCAGTCCTCGGAAATCTCTTACGCGAGGCAAGGAAATGTTAACGAGGCGATCCAAAAATTCATACATTCTGGGGCCTCGAAGTGTTACCATAATTCCAACCGGCACACCCTCTCTTAATTTAAATCCGGCGACTGATTTTTTGGATTTAGTCACCACCGGTCTTTGTCCTGTAATTTTGGCAATGTTGTTAGTCGCTTGTTCAACAATTTTAACATCCTTCACTGACATTTTGCCAATACCTACATTCAGGCTGATTTTTTTGATCACCGGTACCGCCATGCGATTTTTAATACCAAAATCCTTCATCAATAATGGAATGATTTCTTTATCGTATTTTTCTTTCAACCTAGGTTGTTGGTTTTTTTCTTTTGCCATGTGTTTAGCTTATTAGCTTTTAGCTTCATTAGCTTCATTAGAAAGATCCTTCCTAATAAGCTAATACAGCTAATGAAGCTAGATTATATCTCCGCATTTTTTACAAACTCTTGTTTTGTCTCCATTAGCCAAAATTTTGTATCCAACTCTGACATGTTTCCCGCATTTATCGCAGAATAAGGCTAGATTTGCGGCATTCATTGGCATACTTTTTGTAAGCCGGCCGACTTGCTTTACACCTTGTTTTGGCTTCTGGTGTTTTGTAACCACATTAATTCCGGCAACAAGCGCCTTTCCGGCATCCGGAAAAACTCTTTCGACTTTTCCCTTCTTACCCTTGTCTTTGCCTTTCAAAACCACCACATTGTCACCTTTTTTAATTATCATAAATTTACTTTATAAACTTAAAACTATTTTCTATTTCAGAGTCAACAAGAGTATTTTGATCAATGAAGAAATGAGGATATTGGCCACTAGTCCATTGGGCCACTTTTTGCAAAGAAGGGCTGTATTTCACACCATAGCCAAAGTTTAAAAAGCAACCTTCTCCCCCCGACGCTCCATTTTCATCAATAGAAACATCATAGGTTCCTACCTGAATAGCAGTTTCTTTCTTTGCGCCCAAAAGACATTCTGGCATGTATTGAGTTTGGATAAATTTTAATAGATCAGCGTCATTTTTAATGCCATTCTGAATTAAAATTGACCACCCATTACCCGGGGTACCGATTCCCACTCTATTCCCCTCCTGCTCATTGATTTCAAACGGTATCATTTTATTATCTCTATTATCGGCATAATTAAGAACCTGCTTTGGAATTTTGATTGAAAAGCCTAATTTATAGTTTGTATAAAGATCCCAAGTTGCATCAATTGATTTTCTTTCGGATTCCTTAGCTTTTGCAATAATCGTTACTGAAAAACTTCCTTTTTCAAATTTAGTTGTACCAACTCCTACTACTTCAAATGCATAGCCAACCTTTGAGGGACCAACCGTATCGGCAGATATACCTAATAATATATTTTTGTCAAAGCTAATAGCGTTTCCATCATCTGCTGTTGCTATATCAACATTATCGCCAACATTTACGGTTACCGTTGACTTATCCGTATCAACAAAATATAATGCCCCTCCATTCGCCCATTGGACAGTTGTAAAATTACTTTGGGTTAAGCTGCCTTTACCCGTTGAAATAGTTACAGAAAAATCACCTTTTTCTACTTTAGTTATCCCGTCTCCTATGACCTTAAATGCACGATTAACTTTTAGTGGTACGGCAGACTCTGAGGAAATAATTTGCAATATATTCGTATCATAGTTCATAGCAAGCCCATCATCTGGCATTGTTATTTTTACAATATCACCAATATTTACGATTGTTGTTGATTCATTGGTATCAATAACAACGGCTTGAAAATTTGATGGAGATATTGCGTCCGGTTGATTTGGGATAGTAGTATTAGTCCTCTCAATCTTTTTGGTCTTATTTGCACCATATTTTATCCGACAAAAATAGCCTCCGACACCAAGCGCTCCAACTATAACCACAGCCAAGATGATTAGCAAAATTTTCTTAAGTCTAGATTGTGATTTTGGGTTTTCCATTTTTTTATTATGTTGGTTCAAACCTCCTGGTTTGAACCTAATATATACCTTGATGTATTTTAAAATATTTTTAATGCGTTATTGTACATTCATGGTTCAAAGCGGGAGCTTTGAACCAACTATCTTATAAAACCTCTGGCGCAAGCGAAACTATTTTCATAAACCCTCTATCACGAAGTTCGCGGGCAACCGGTCCGAAAATACGGGTTCCTCTCGGATTGCCGTCTTTATCTACAATTACGGCTGCGTTTTCATCAAAACGAATAACTGTGCCATCTTTTCTGGTGATATCGCGTTTTTGTCTAACCACAACTGCTTTAACTACTTCCTTCTTCTTAACTACTCCACCCGGTCTAGCATCTTTTACTGAACAAGTGATGGTGTCGCCTACTCTTGCATATCGCGCTCGCGATCCACCCAAAACCTTGATGCAGTAAAGTTCCTTTGCACCGGTGTTATCAGCTACTTTTAATCGGGTTTGGTTTTGAATCATCTTATCTTTTTAACTTATTTAATTTATAACTGGAATTTTTATGTTTCTAAATATATGATTAAAGGATTAAATGAATAAATGATTGAAAGTGTTTTTATTCCTTTATTCATTTATTCTTTTATTCATTTGCTGCTTTCTTTTCCTCCTCAACTTTCTCCTCCACTACTGGTTTCTCCGCCCCTAATATCTCTTCCCCCGCAATCTTATCCTCTCCCACAACCGTTGAACCTACCTTGCTAACTATTTCAAATCGCTTGGTTTTACTTATTGGACGACATTCTTGAATATAAACAATATCGCCAGCCTTAAACTTATCATCCTTGTCATCCGCTAAAAATTTTTTAACCACCTTAAATCTTTTCTTATAAATCGGATGCGATTTCATACGAAAAGTTTCCACTACAGCTGTGCGTTGATCAAGTTTTTTTGTTATAACTCCTTGTTTTGTAGTTTTCATGTTTTTTAATTATTTAACATCTCCCATTACCTTCTCATATTCTTTCTCGCGAATAATCGTCCACATTTGAGCTATTTTCTTTCTTAGCTTGTTTTTCTGATTAATATCTTTGGCTTCCATATTGGCTATTTTAAATCGAACCTCTCTCGCTTCCTTATGAAGGGAGGCTAAATCTTTATATAGCTGTTCCAGCTTTTTTTCTCTAATATCTTTAATTATTTCCTTTTTCTTCATGACTTTTTTCTAATTAATTTCTTAATTTCTTATTCGTATATTCGTAACTATTCGTAATTCGTAGTATTACTAATTATTTTTTGCTAATAAACTTGGTCTTCAAAGGCATTTTTTGCGCTGCCAATCTCAAGGCTTCTTTTGCTGTTGCAAACGGTATACCATCAAGTTCAAAAATTATTCTACCAGCCTCAACATTTGCGACAAAATGGTCCAAAGCTCCTTTTCCTGATCCCATCGGAGCTTCCGCCGCATGATGGGTTTTTGGTCTGTCCGGAAAAATACGAATCCAAAGCTGTCCGCCTCTCGCAATAAATCTGGTAATCGCTCTTCTGCCGGCTTCAATTTGGCGCGCCGTAACATAGCCGGATTCTTGAGCCTTCATTCCATAATGGCCAAACGATAAGTATGCCCCACGAGTCGTAACCGCTCGGATTTTCGGATTGAACTGTCTTCTATATTTTACCTTCGATGGCATTAACATGGTAGATAAATTAAAATTTAAAAATCAAAATTAAAAATTTAGGAATCGCTGCGCGATATTATTTTTATATTTTTGAACTGTCATTTTGATTTTTGATATTTACATTTTTATTTTCCTTGCGATAAACCCATGCTTTTACTCCGATTATTCCATAAGTGGTCAAAGCCGGTACATGCGCGAAATCTATATCTTCTCTGATTGATGAAAGTGGAATTTTCCCTTGTGAAAAAGCTTCAGATCGGGCAATATCGGCTCCGTTTAATCTTCCGCTAACTCTGATTCGAACTCCTCTTATTCCGCTTTTCATGGCATTTTCTACTACATGTTTTACGGCTCTTCTGTAAGGGATTCTTTTTTCAATTTGATCAACAACATTTCTTGCAACAAGTACAGCGTGATTTTCCGGCATATCCACCTCTTCAATTACCACGCCGGTTTTTCGCTTGGTCATTTTTTCTATTTCTTTTCTGATTTCTTCAATTCCAGCCCCTCCTCGTCCAATTAAAATACCCGGCTTACTAGTGTGAATAATCACTTTTGCATCATTGGCCGATCGGCTAATTTCAATATCAGCAATACCGGCATTCTTATGCTTGGTGTTGAGCAATTTCCTGATCTTATAATCTTCCAATAAGAATTTTGCGTATTCTTTATCAGAAAACCACTTTGATGACCAGTCCCTGGTTACTCCGATTCGGATTATTTTTGGATGAACTTTCTGCCCCACGGTTGTTTTTTACCTAATAATTTATTTATAATTTAATAATTCAGATTTTTTTAATTATTTTGTGTCTCAAATTTAAATTTTAAAATTTAAATTTTAAAATTATTTCTTCTTTACCCTCACCTTCACTCCCCCCTTCGCTTTCTTATCCTTAACCGGTTTCGCTTCTTTTTTAGACGAACGACCGTTCGTCTCTACGGTGTTTTCCTGAATCTCCGATTGAATTTCTTCTGGGTTTATTGTTTTATTGCTTTCTTGTTTTTTTGTCTCTATGCTTTCTTGTTTTTTGCCTCCGGCCCGGAGGGTTTTCTTGTCTCCCTCCTCAACAACTATTGTCAAATGTGTTGTTCTTTTTTTAATCGGTCTTGGCGACCCTCTGGACCAAGGGATGGATCTTTTATATGTCGGGCCGATATCAGCTTTGATTTCTTTTATAAACAATCTCTTTTCCTCCATATTCTTGTTTTTTGCGTTTGATACTGCGCTAGCCAGAGCTTTTTCTATTAATCTAGCTCCTTTTTTTGGCGTGCGAAGTAAAATGGACTTTGCCACCAAAATATCTTTGCCGCGAACCAGTTTGCAAATACCAACCATTTTCCGTGGTCCGATTTTCAAATAATTAATTTTAGCAATTGCGGTTTTATTCATTTTAAATTATTTCTTTTTTTCATCTACCGGCTTAATAGCAGTCTTGGATACCTCTGCCTTAGCTTGATCTTTTGCCATCTTACCGCCATGTCCTCGAAATTTTCTGGTTGGAGAAAATTCGCCAAGACG
>JAQULF010000020.1 GCA_028718745.1 Patescibacteria group bacterium
TGCTCTTCCGATCTTTCCGTGGTCCGATTTTCAAATAATTAATTTTAGCAATTGCGGTTTTACTCATTTGAAATTATTTCTTTTTTTCATCTACCGGCTTAATAGCAGTCTTGGATACCTCTGCCTTAGCTTGATCTTTTGCCATCTTACCGCCATGTCCTCGAAATTTTCTGGTTGGAGAAAATTCGCCAAGACGATGACCAACCATATTTTCCGTAATGTAAACACTCGTAAAATCTTTCCCGTTATGAACGCCGAAGGTAAAACTAACCATTTCCGGGGCTATCACACAGCTTCTTGACCATACCTTAATTACTTTTTTATCGCCCACACCAAGTCCCTGAATTTTCTTCAGAACTCTCGGATCTACAAATGGCCCCTTCTTTGAACTTCTGCTCATAATGTTTTATTGATATTATGGTTCTACGAATTACGAATTTTTACGAATGTACGAATTCTTTTTCTAATAACTTGCCTTTTTCCTATTCGTATATTCGTACTTATTCGTAATTCGTAGACTTATTATTTCTTATTTCTTCTTCTTATTATAAATTTATCGCTGTATTTTCTCTTTTTTCTCGTCTTTACACCCATCGCTTTTTTGCCCCAAGGTGTCTTTGGACCCTTTTTAATACCAATTGGCGCCTTGCCTTCACCACCGCCATGAGGGTGATCTACCGGGTTCATAGCGCTACCGCGAACTGTGGGACGAATTCCTTTCCATCTATTTCTACCGGCCTTCCCTATTGATATCAAGTTATGCTCTGAATTACTGACCACTCCGATTGTCGCGAAACAGTTTTTGTGAACTTTTCGGACTTCGGAAGATGGTAATTTAATAGTAACCCAATCGCCTTCTTTAGCCATTACTGTTGCGCTGTTACCAGCACTCCTCACAATCTGACCGCCTTTTCCAATACTCAATTCTATATTGTGAACTTGAATACCGGTTGGGATATTGCCGATTTTTAACCTGTTGCCTGAATTAATCGCTCCTTTTGAAGCGCAAATTATCTCTTTTCCTACCTTTATTCCTTCGGGAGCGATCAAATATCTTTTGTCTCCATCTTTATATTGAACCAGCATTATCCTAGCAGATCTGTTTGGATCATACTCTAATGCTACCACATTTCCCGCCATATTCAACTTATTTTGGCCAAAATCTACAATTCTGTACTTCTTTTTGGCTCCTCCTCCGCGATGACGAATGGATATTGTGCCGGACTTACCGCGACCCGCATTCTGATTCTTTTTTGATAAAAGTCTTTTTTCCGGCTCTTTTTTCGTCAGCCACGAGAAATCAGCGACAACCATTTGTCTTCTTCCGGGAGTGGTAGGTTTTAGGTGTTTGACTGGCATTTATTTTCGTTTAAATATACTTAGTTGACTAACATTTTATTGTTTCTAAATATTGAATAAAAGATTAAATGAATAAATGATTGAAAACTTTTTTAGTCCTTTAATCATTTAATCTTTTATTCGTTATCAACTTTTTCTTCTACTTTTTTGTCTTCTTTTTTAACCCCCTTTTTCGTTTCTTTCTTTTCTTCCCGTATCTTAATCTTCTGTCCTTTTTTCAAAGTTACTATCGCTTTCTTGTAACCAGCCACATGTCCAATAGTTCTTCCTCTTCTTTTTTCCTTGGATTGAGTGTTTAAAATGTTAACATCCGCTACCTTGGTGCCAAAAACTTTTTCAACCGCTTTTTTGACTTCAATCTTGTTGGCATTTGCCATGACCTTAAAGATGTATTTACCGACCGTTTCAAATTCGGTTGATTTTTCGGTAACTATAGGTTTTAAGATGATGTTTTCGATTTGCATTTTTTGAAATTATTCTGTTTTTTGCTTCTTAACAGTTGCTTTTTTAACTGTTTTTTTAACGGTTTTTTCTTTTACAACAGGCTTAGCTTTCTCCTGTTTAGACGAACGGCCGTTCGTCTCTACGGTTCCATTGTTTTCTTGTTTTTCTGCTTTTTTGCTTTCTTCCCCCGCCTCTTTTATAAACTCTGATCTAATTTCCAATTCTTCAAAAGCTTTTTTAGTCATTACAATCCATTTATATTTTAGAATCATAAATGCATTAATCTTTTCAATTGAGCTAATCGCCAAGAAGCTGATATTTCTTCCGGCGCCATATATTTTTTCTGCTTCCGGACTATTTGATAAACCTTTGTCTAAAACCAAAAGTGTATTGCCATCTACCCCCAAAGAAGACAGTATCTGAACCATGTCTTTGGTTTTACCGGAAGAAAGATCAATTTTTTCTACTATTTTAAAATTATCCTGTTCGGCTTTTTTTGTTAAAAGTTCATTGATAACTACCAATCTCTGCTTTTTGTTAATTCTTTTATAAAAATTTCTGACAGATCTCGGACCAAAAGTGGTGCCGCCGCCAATCCATAGAGGTGAACGGCTTGATCCCGCGCGAGCATTACCGGTTCCTTTCTGTCGCCAAGGCTTTTTTCCGCCGCCGCTTACTTCTCCTTTAGTTTTAGTATGCGCGATAGACTGTCTTTTATTGGATAAATTAGCCAAAACAACATTGGAAATCAAAATAGGAGAAACTGCTCGAGCTTTTTTTAGCTGAACTGTTCCGCTTTTACTGCCACTGGTTGTGACTACATCGATCTTTGTCATTTTAGCTTCATTAGCTTTTAGCTTTTAGCTTTTTAGTATTTTCTAATGAAGCTAACGAAGCTATAAGCTAATCCCTATTTTTTATCCTCTAATCTCAACTAACCTTCCCTTCACTCCCGGCACTGATCCTTTTACCAATAAAAGATTATTTTTAACATCTATATCTACTATTTGAAGGCCTGAAATGGTTTTTCGATCCGGTCCTTTTCGGCCCGGCATTTTTTTACCTTTGAATACATGCTGCGGATAACCGGAACCGATTGAACCGACTCTTCTCTCTTGTGGATGGCCATGGCCGGCCGGATGGCTTTTAAACCCCCATCGCTTGATGCCACCTTGGAATCCCTTGGCTTTAATATGGCCGGCAATTTTAACTTTCTCGCCTTTTTCAAAAATTGAAACATCAATCACATCGCCTTCTTTTAATTCAGACCCGGTTACTCTGTATTCTTGCAAGGTCTTTAAATTCTTTCCTGATTTTTTTAAATGTCCGGCCATTGGCTTATTAACTTTCTTTTCTTCTTCAAAACCAACCTGCAAGGCTTCATAGCCATCCTTTTCTTGATTTTTTACTTGAGATACTACGCAGGGTCCGGCTTGGATAACAGTAACAGGAACAAGATTGCTGTTCTCGTCGATAACGGATGTCATTCCTATTTTTCTGCCTAGTAAAAATTTATTCATAAACTTTCCTTTTCCAAATAAAAACGATCAGCATAAATTCATCCATAATCAGCTTTGCCGATCGTTATGAATTTATTTGTTTCCGCCAATCATGTTGACGGGCTTAAATAAACTATCTACGAATTACGAATCAGTACAAATATACGAATTCACTTTTTATTATTTTAACATTAAAAATGTCAATCTTTCCTATTTGTATATTCGTAAAAATTCGTAATTCGTAGGACTTTTACATTTACATTTTTATCTCAATGTCAACACCGGCTGGTAAATTCAGATTCATCAGTGAATCTATCGTTTTCTGGTTTGGATCAAGGATATCAATCAATCTTTTATGAATTCTCATTGCGAACTGTTCTTGGGAATTTTTATGTACAAAGGTTGATTTCAAAATAGAAAAAAGGCTTCTTTCGGTTGGCAATGGTATCGGACCGGCTAACTTTGCCCCGGTTCTTTTTACCGTTTCCAAAATTTGAAAAGCGGATTGATCCAAAACCTTATGATCGTAAGATTTTAGCTTCAACCTTATTCTTTGCTTTTCTTCCTTTTTTACTGGTTTTTTAATGTCTTCCTTTTTGACTGCCATTTTGTTTACAATTGAAGTTCAAAATGCGGGGGTTACCCCGCATTTTGAAAATATTTAACTAATTATTTTATAATTTTGGTTACTACTCCTGAACCTACGGTTCTTCCACCTTCGCGAATAGCAAATCTCATCTTTTCTTCCATAGCTACCGGAGCGATTAACGATATTTTCAAGGTTACTGTATCTCCCGGCATTACCATTTCGGCACCTTCCGGCAACATAACATCACCAGTTACATCAGTGGTTCGAATATAGAATTGTGGCTTATAACCCTTGAAAAATGGAGTATGTCGGCCGCCTTCTTCTTTGGTCAAGATGTAAACTTCGCCCTCAAATTCGGTATGAGGAGTAATTGATCCCGGTTTTGCCAAAACTTGTCCTCTTTCCACATCTTCTTTTTCAATTCCGCGAAGCAATGCGCCGATATTATCCCCTGCCTGACCGCGATCAAGAAGTTTTCTAAACATTTCTACTCCTGTAACTACAGTTTTTTTGGTTGGGCGAATACCGACTATTTCAATTTCATCATTAACATTAACAACACCTCTTTCAACTCTACCGGTTACTACTGTTCCTCTACCTTTAATGGAGAATACATCTTCAATCGGCATTAGGAATGGCTTATCAATGTCTCTTTTTGGTTCCGGGATAAAAGTATCAAGCGCGCCGGTAAGCTCAATAATTGGTCCGCAAGCCGGGCAATCTGATTTACCGCATCCGCATTCCAAAGCTTTCAAAGCTGAACCACGAATGATCGGAGTATCTTTTCCCGGAAATTCGTATTTAGTCAAAAGATCTCTGACTTCTTCTTCAACTAGATCGATCAATTCAGGATCGCTAACCTGATCGGTCTTATTCAAAAATACTAATATATATGGTACGCCAACATTTTTTGCAAGCAAGATGTGCTCGCGAGTCTGCGGCATTGGTCCGTCAGTTGCAGCTACTACTAGAATAGCACCGTCCATTTGAGCCGCGCCGGTAATCATGTTCTTGATATAGTCGGCGTGTCCCGGACAGTCTACATGGGCATAGTGCCTATCAGCTGTTTCATATTCAACATGGGCTGTATTAATAGTAATACCACGCGCTTTTTCTTCAGGCGCGTTGTCGATTTGGTCATAGCCTTTGACATCTACTTTTTGACCGGAACCGGCTAGACATTTGGTAATAGCCGCGGTTAGAGTTGTCTTACCGTGGTCCACATGTCCGATTGTACCCACATTTAGATGGGGTTTGTTTCTCTCAAATTTATCTGCTGCCATTTTTTTGCCTCCCTAATTATCCCGAATTATTTATATATTATTATTGATTCTCCCGAATTATTCCGAATATTCGGATAAATTCGGATTATTATTTGAATCTAATTCGGATTATTATTTTTTATATTAATTTTTGATTGCAAAATAAATAGTGTGTGATTTCTACACAGCTGAACTTCATTTTACAACAGATTTAGAAACCTTGCAAGGACTTTTTGAAAAAATGTTATATAATGTTTTCATGAAGTCAAAACATTTAATTTACATCTTATTCTCTATGCCTGGAATAATTGTCCACGAATTCTCCCACCAGCTCTTCTGCTCTCTTTCGGGAGTAAAGGTTTTCAAGGTTAAATATTTTCAGTTGAAGAACCCAGCCGGTTTTGTAGAACACGCCCAACCTCGAAACTTCATTCAGGCCTTCTTTATTTCAGTCGGCCCATTCATATTTGGAACAATAATTTCATTATTATTGTTCTGGTTCGCAATACACACTACAACAATTCGTCCCTTACTACCTACTACTTACTACTTACTACTTATCTTCTCCTTCTGGTTTGGAACTGCCATCGCCCTCCACTGCTTCCCTTCCTCCGGCGATGCCAAGGTTTTGCTTTTGGAAACCAACCGCCATGTTCTGCATCGCTTCAATCCTTTTGCCCTGATCCTCTATCCTTTTGTTTTTATAATTAAGCTTGCCAATTTTTTAAAAAGATTTTATTTTGATTGGATTTATGCTATTATTTTGTTATGAATAGCGATTTATGTAGTGTTATTTTTGTTAAAATAAATAAAAAAAAGGGGAA
>JAQULF010000021.1 GCA_028718745.1 Patescibacteria group bacterium
TACGTTAAGAATCTTTAATCCACTATAAGACAAATTAGTTATTTCTATTGCATAAATTATATTATTCATTATCTTTATTTTATTTTTCAATTAATTTTTCGACCTTTTGCTTTGCTAATGATATTCTGACATTCTTGAGAATGTGAGAATGTTATTAATCCCTGAGAGTGTGAGAGTAAGCGAAAAGTTGCATTGTTTTTTAACACACTACCTCTTCTTTTCTCTAAAATCTTCTCTGCTTCGACTTTTTGCTTGGCTTTGATTAAAATTAATTGATTAATTTTCAAATTTCTTTCTTTATAAAATCAAATCAATCCAATTTTCAAAAGAATTATCCTTAAGATCTTTACTTTCCTTGTTAAAATAAACCCAGCGTCCGCGATAGTTTCGTTCAGTATTGGTAACCATTCCACCAAAAAGATTTTTACCCCTTTTACTCTTTTACATATTAAACAATACCGAAAAGCTGTTTTACCGCCTCGTCATTTTCCTTTTCTAGTTTCTCAATTTCTTTTTCTTTGCCTTCGGCTTTGAGTTGGTGGCAAGTTTTGGAAATTTCGGCGAGTTTTTGGTGGAGCGGATTTTGGGGTTCAAATTTTGGGATACCGATATTCTCCATCACCGAAGGCGTGCCAAAACCGCGACCAGCGGAAGAATAAGACTTAATAAAATCACGGACCGGATTTGAATTGATAATGGCACAAAGATAATGAGCTTCAGATTCGGTGTTGGTTGAAAAAAATGAAGTTGTATGAAGCGGAACTCCAATTTTATATCCAGTAGGCATTTTTATATCCGAAACAACCGAGGCGTGAATATCATTAGACATGGCTCCCCATGTAACTTTATATCGCGAAAATGTATAATCTCCTATGTTATATTGGCTATAAAATGGGTTGCCTGCGGCTTCGTGAAATTTTTTATAGAGTGCTCTTTGTAGAAGAATCTCTTTAAAATTAGTTAAATAAGCATAAACTCTAGGCCATTCTTTTTTCATCATCATTTCAGAATAACCACTCATAGGATTGTCCGGATCATTGACTAATAACACGTAAATTTTGGGAGATGCGCCCCATCTTTCAATGTCTGAACCCCTAATGGCTGGATATATCAAATCTGGTTCGATTGTTACCTCTATATCTTTTATATTTAATTTTCCGTGTTCAGGTAAATTGTGAACTATCAAATTTCCATCTGATAAAACTTGTTTTATTCCAAGCCAAAATACACCATAAGGATTAGGGTTAGCTCCGAGAACAGCTTTATAAAAGTTTTTTCCCTCGATAACGCTTAAATACTCTTTGCCTGATTCAATTGTTTGCCAAGCACCAACATTTGTTCTAATTGGCTTTGCCATCAATCTCTTTTTGTTTAACGAACTTAAAACTTCATCTAATAATTTATCAGTCGCAATTTTCCCTACGCCTTTCTTCTTTGACCAAAGAGTATAAGGGACTGGATATTCGGTTTTCTCGCCCTTTTTAAGAATTATTGCCGCTGTTTTATTCGTTGCTCCTTCAAATGGCTGAATAGAAACCAAATCGTGTGCTTTTAATACTTTTAAGTATTTTTTATCTCCCAATTGAAATCTTCTAAATCCTTCACCCGCACCTTTTGATTTCAAAACCTCTTGTGTTATTAAAAATCCCAATTTTGCTCCATCTTTTAAGTAATAATCCGATGAAGCATAAACAAATAGCATTGAAAAATCAGGCTTCGCTCCACCAAGCATTTGTGCATATCCTTTGAGTGAAAACAACCCATAGTTTTTCCAAAGTTGTAAGGTAGCATCGCGATATTCCTGAGAAAGATAATCCCACCTAATCCATGGCGGATTGCCGACGACAAAATCAAATTGGCCAGCAACCATTGGTGCAAAAGCATTTTTCAAAAATCTTGCCCAAATGCCGTTTTTGTTTTGCTTCTCAAGTTCTAAAATCTGATTGTAAAAATCTTTCACGATTTGCTCGTTGGTCGAAAATACTAACCCTTCTTTCTTAAATCTTGTCATCGCTTCATCAATCGAGTATTGATTTTTTACCATTTCCTCAACAAGCGGCGCGGCATTCGCAAGCAAAAATCCGCCGTCCCGCACCCATTCGGCAGGAACTTGGAATTTGCCGACAGATGTAGAAACTTCCAAAAATTCACCAAAAAGATTTCCTGTGGTTCTTGTGGGAGTCAAAACAGAATCACAAAGATAAATTGGAATTTCTATCTTTCCCCCTCTGTCTAAAATTTCATTTACTAAATCTCCTAAAGCAAACAAATAATTGGTGCGGGCGGCGATAACTGCCAATGGATTTAAATCAAATCCCCATATATTAGCGACAATTCTTTTTACGATTTCAAGGTCGGGCATTCCTTCTTTTTCCCTACCGTGTCTGATTGCTTGCTGAATTGCCAAGACAAGAAAAGTACCGGAGCCGCAAGCCGGGTCCAAAAATCTTTTGAGCGTGTTGCCGTCATAGCCAACTTCATTTAGCAATAATTCCGCCAGCCAATCAGGTGTATAATATTCACCAAGACGATGTCGGACTTCTTGTGGGACTAAATACTGGTAAAGTTTTTTGAGAAGATCGCGAGTTGAAACAGGGTCTAAAGTGCTGGTTGCCGGTTCAAACTCGGAAAGACATCTAGCAATTTCCCTGATGGCTTCTTTTAATTCCGGCGATTCAAAAGTATCAAGATACCAACGGAAAAAGTCGCCTTCCAAAAAGTTGGTAATCCCTTTTCGGGTATAAATTCCGCCATTTTCTATATCTTCAAGTTGTCTTTTCAGTTCATCGTCAGGAACATGAGTAAGTTGAGATGTAAGAGATGAACTAAAAGATGTTTCTCGCAAAGTCAGAAGTTCGGCAGCGATAAGTTTCATTAAAAAAGCAAAGTAAGTATGAATGGAAAACAAAAGCTCTTGAAAATCTGTCTCTGTTCTCACTTTGTAAAGCTTTGAAAGTATCTCAGCCTCTTTTTCTCGATAACCATCAGTAAATTGTTCGCCATAAACAATACCAAATAATCTTTTCCATTCATTAAAAAAAACATCGCGAGGCCTATTTGTTCCGCCCTTGTTCCCCCAATACTCTAATGCGTTAGCAAAGGATTGAACAGAATTTTGTGCAAGCTCGCTATCTGGGCCAAATTTTTGAGCCAGATTTTCGGCAGTTAGAGGAAGCCGAGATAACGCTCGTAAATGGATTAAAAAAGTTCTAGCACTTTCCGGAGTAAAGTTATATGGTCCACGAATAAAAAACTTCGTCTGATCTATTTTTTTATCATTTTTGTCTTGATATTGAACAAAAAAAATCTTCTCTCCGTCAAAACCTACACCGACTAATTGGTTTAGCTTTATTTCCTTTGCTTCGCCGGATAGGTAATTTATTAATTGTTCGTAAGCATGGTTTATATTTTTCTTTGAAGAAAATGATTTTGGCGGTTCGTATTCAATTATTACTTGACCATGTATCGCATCCGAACGTCCGCTATAAACCGACTTCTCATATTTGGGAGTAGATTTAAGTTTCAATTCATTCCTTATTGGATCTAAAAGCTTTTCAAAACCAATTCTTAAATCTTCTTCAGTTTTGGTTTCGCGAAGCAGTTTTTTTGTTCCAAAAACAAGACTGTCCGCTAATTTATGGAGTGAGCTAGAACTTATGTTTTGTAAAGACTTTCCTATCATACCTTTTTATTTTATCACGATTTTGCTTTTTTTTAAAAAATTTCTAAATTTAAGTTTTTTAATCTTGATGTATAGATTAATAAACTCCTTGTCGGTGACCAACTTTAATGACAATGACTAATAATTTTGATTTGTAGATTGAATAGATTATCCGGTATGGCCAAACACGTACTGACCATTGATTTTTAAGCTTTCCTTTTAATTTCTTACCTGAAAATGGATCTTTGGCAATTGCGGTTAACGCTATTAAGATTTTATAGTAATCGTCTTTTGGTAATTTATTTAATTCTTTTTGAGCGCTTGGTTTTATTTTTACTTGATATTCCATATTTTTTAGCAGATTTGTCCGAAATA
>JAQULF010000022.1 GCA_028718745.1 Patescibacteria group bacterium
GCGGATGAACATCTCCACGCGAGAGCGTAACTCGAGGTTGCGGCGCATGCGCTCACGGCGCAGGTCCAGGTAGCGGTATTTCAGGCGCAGGTTTTCATCTACTTCCTCGTCTTTGTTGATCTGGAAGGGGAGCGGCTTGGCCTGGTTGAGCACGCGTATCTCGCGAGCCACGACCTCGATCTCGCCGGTGGGCAGGTTGGGGTTCTCGTTCCCGGCCGGACGGCTGCGTACTTCTCCGAACACCTGGATGACCCATTCCGCACGCAGATCTTCTGCGATCTGAGCGGCAGCCTGGTTATCTGGATTGACAACGACCTGTACCAGGCCGAAGCGGTCGCGCAGATCGATGAATTTCACCCCGCCGTGATCGCGTACGCGATGCACCCAGCCGGCCAGGGTGACTGTTTGAGCGATGTGGCTGGCTCGTAGTTCTCCATTGGTATGGGTCTTATACATGGAACCTCGATGCTGAGAAAAAATGGTAGTCGACGACGGGCGCTTCTTTTTTGGGGAGGGAGAGCGCGCCGGTGAAGATTGGAGAATTATAGTTCGATAAATGCGAATCGAGAATAGTAATTCTACCGCATGCTTCTTGTGATCTATTTCTCTCAGCAATCTACAATCTACAAGCCTTACTCCCCTATCTTCAACTGGCTGTTGTGGTCAGAGCAGGTGCAAGCGGTGATGGTGCGGCCGGATTTGGTCAGGGCGCCGAGATACGCTTCCTTGCCGGGGACGACCACCCAGCCTTCCAGGTTGAAGGGAATGGCTCCCCCGGCGGGCATCCATTCGCCGTTGAACTTGCGGGCGATGTGCACGTGGGTGCCAGTGGCGCGCCCGCGTTCGCACGACGGGTGGCCGATGATGTCGCCCGCCTTCACTTTCTTCCCGACAACGATGGATGCATCCAGGATGGTGTGCAGGTAGAGGATCGTCCAGCCGGTATGCTCGTCGCCATCACCATCCAAATCCAGGACGGCCAATCCGGGTTCAGCACGGACAATCACTCCGGGAGCGACCGCGGTGGCCCACTCGTCCGATTCGATACACCCACTCGCTCCCGCAGGAGGGGCAAAATCAATGGCCGCAAACGGCGCCCCTGTTCCCCAGCCGGTATGCGGACCGCCGGTGAAGGTCCAGTATTTCCCCGTTTGGAAAGGCAATTGCAATTTGGGTTGCCGCAAGCTGCCTGGCAGGTGTGGTTGGCGGTCCTTCCAAGGGTCGCCGAACAGGCTGGCATAGGTCTGCGCCAGACCGACCGAGCTGATGGCGCGCAGGTATTCATTTCCGGTGACGAATTGTGCATAAAACATATGCAGAGCCACGGAAGCAGCATTCTGCCAGGGGTCGGGGCGTTCCATCGTTCCGTCGAGGTGATCGAATTGGGTGACGAGCCCGGCGCGGATGTCATAATAGTGATTATTCAGGTTATTCGCTACCCAGATGAGCTGCATATACAGCCCGGAATAGCCTCTCTGTACCGCACCGGCTGGATACTCCTCGGCGCCATCGGGAGGAGTGGGCTGGCTGAGCGCTCCGGTGGCGTATTCCATCATAGCCAGGAGCAGGCGCGGGCTGACGCTGTAATCCAACGCAACCCGGTCGATGGTTTGACCGGGGGTGAGCGTCTCCTCCGAAGTGTACCCGTGGAACCCCTTCAGCCAGCCGGGCTGGCGGTTTATGAATGCATCTGTGTCGAAACCAACCTGGGCGGGCCCGTTGATGAACAATTCATCCGGGATGATCTGGTAGGGTGAGCCCCATAAAGGCAGGTAGTAAATCGGGATCTTCATGGGCATGCCCGGCGGCAGCAAGGTAACCTCCTGGGGGATGATCGGGTTGGCGCTGCGGATCTCGGCGATGGTGGTGTTAAAGCGAACAGCCAGCACGTCCAGCGTATCACCGGTCTGGGCGTTGTAATCCACCAGCTCACCGGGTGATAAGGGCTGGCGGGTTGGGAGAGCGGTTACTTGTGGCTTAGGAGTCGGGGATAGGAGGGTAGGGCTGGCCGTTTCGATCGGGCTGACCTGGTTAGGATCGTACCCCGGTGGGGGAGGAAGGCAGCCGGTCAGGATGAGAACAATGATGAGGGCGAAGATGACCGGGCGTTTCAAACGCAATAGGATTCGGAAGAAGAGATAATTCTGCATGGAAAGTACCGTTAAGGAAGAGGATGGAAGCGGAGATATTGTAACACGGGGGGACCATCCACGAATGGAACACGAAAAATTTATTTCTCTTTCGCCGGGCGCCAGATGCGGGTTTCAAAAGAGCCGCAGGTGCAGGCGGTGACGGTTTGATCGCCCTGAGTCATCGTACCCTGGTAGGGATCGACGCCAGCGTGAGCCGTCCAGCCGCTCAGATTAAAGGATAATGGGCCGTCAGCGGCGATCCACTCACCGTTGTACTTGCGCACGAAGTGGACGTGTGTCCCGGTGGCGTTACCGCCTTCGCAGGAGGGATGGCCGAGCGGATCGCCGGCCTCCACAAAGCGGCCCAACGGGACGCGGCCGTCCGTTGCAATGTGCAGATAGAGCAGCACCCATCCCGTTTCTTCATGCCCGTCGCCATCCAGATCGAGGATGACAACGCCGTGGTCGGAGCGAGTCACCAGGCCGCCGGCAGAGGCGGCTACCCACATGTCGGACTTCACGCAGCCACTTTCCGTGCTACTCGGCGCAAAATCGAGGGCGGAACGGCCGCCGTTCTTCTCCTGGCTCCAGGGAGAATGGGGTCCGCCCGAAAAACTCCACACCTGGCCCGGGTAGAACGGCAGGTTCAAGGTGGGTTGGGCCAGGTTGGGTGGGAAAACGGGTTCTACCGAATGCGCGCGTACCCAGGGGCTGCCAAAGAGCTTCTCATAGACGGCAGTGAGACCCTGTTCGGAGTACAGGTCGCCTGACCAGGCGGCCTGGTTTTCGAGCTGGGCGATTAAGTATTGCAGTCCAACCGTGGCAGCGTTCAGGCTGGGGGCGAGCCGGCGGCTGGTCCCATCCGGGAAGGTGATATCAGTGATGCGCCCTTCGCGCCAGCTATAAAAGCCGACGGAAAGCTGATCGACTGCCCAGACCAACTGGGGGTAGAGCTCCTTACTGCGCACGTCCATACGTCCCAAGGGGTAAAACGTTTCAGCCAGATTGGAGGGTTGCCCGGTGACCCAATGGGCGCGCAGCTCGAGCAAAGCCAGCAGCATGCGTGGATTGATGGAGTATTCGCGGGAAATGCGCTTGATGATATCGGCCCCGGTAGTGGTACCGGTGCTGCCGAGGTACTCCGTGTAGGTCGAGAGGAAACCGCCGGCTTTTCCGACGAAATCGGCGACGTCGAAATCGACGGCAGAGGGCGAGTCGATGAACTCGCTATCTGGAAGGACCTGGCGATCGGACGTGGTTTCGCCCAAACGGCGTGGGATGATCAGTTGCTGTCCCTGACTGATGAAGGCAGCCGGGGGGAGGGGGTCGGGGGAACTGATCTCTTCGGGTTTCACTGCAAAGCGGGCGGAGATGGCCTGGGGTGTATCGCCGGATTGGGCGGAAGA
>JAQULF010000023.1 GCA_028718745.1 Patescibacteria group bacterium
GAGAAAAACGCATCATCGCGCACGGGACGAAAAATCCCCCCTGCGCCATCACAACCGAGAGACCGATACTCTTCATCAGAGAGGACTTACCGCTGGAGTTGATACCGTACAACAACACCCCTTTGATATCCTCACCGTTCTCTATCGTCGGGTGTTCTTCATAGGTGTGCTGATCGACTGAGCCTAAAAAGAGATCGTTCGGGATAAAGATACCGTTCTCTTCGCGTGATTCGATCAAAGGATGACGCAACCCCACCGTCTCGATAAACGCTTTAGAAGAGGGGACGATGGAAGGACGGACATAACGATACTGCTTGGCGCACTTCGCACCGCTCAAACTCACATCGACGACGGCAAGAAAAGAGATCAAATGCTCGATGGCATGGGAAAATCGTTTCTCGATCTCTTCTAAGTGTTCACGGTAACGCTCTTTGACCTGTGCGATCATACGCGATTTCGCCCCCGCATTTTCAATGGAGAGTTCATCGAGCAACGTCGAGGAGAGTTTCACTGCCGTTTTGAGTTTACGAACCTGAAAATCGCGGAAAAAGTAATGCTGATTATCCAACGTAAAAAAGCTGTTATAAAGTGCCTCTTCGACGCTCACATAGCGGTTACGGGTCATAAGGAGATGGTACCCCTCGCTCTCCAGCCATCCGATAGAGGCATACGATCCGCCCGATTCGAAAAAAGTGTCGATATGATTGATAATAGCAGTGAGTTTTGCTTCGTTATTGCTCTGAAGCTGTTCCAACGCATCAATAGAGGGATCAATCCCTTCGTTAAAGAGATTTTGATCAACCTGATCGCGTCTGAATTTGGCACATGCTTCAATATTAAAGATTCGACGCAACTCCGAAGCACAATGAGCACACTCCTGAGCGCTCGATTTATCATAGGCGATCTTTAATCGATCGGCGTCGGCGAACAACGACTCCGCCGCACTCAGCGACGCATAAAAATAGGCGAGCTCGAAGGGATGGAGCTTTCCGAGTTTCAAACGGCGCAAGATTCGCTCCAAATCGTACACCTCTTTGAGCTTCGTCTCCAGAGGCGCGATATGATCAGCCATTTTATCGATCAAATCGTACCGCTCTTCGAGGAGTTTCACATCACAGATGGGGTTGAGAAGCCGTTCACGCAGCAGCCGTTTTCCCATCGCCGTAGAAGTTTTATCGATGAGTTTGAGCAACGTCATCTCGTCATGATCACGCGAAATAATCCCCAACTGCTCCGCCGCATTATTCCCCAGATACATATAGCGATTCGTCCCCAAAAACGTCGGACGGTTCATCTTTTCGATAATCCCCGCGTCGTGATCGATAATAACGTTGATAAGAATACAGAGCGATTCGGAGGCGTAAGGGTAGCGCTCTAAATCAAGATACTCGATCGGGCTGAGAAGTGAGCGTATCTGATAAATCCGCTCAAAAAGTTCATTCTGGTAATCGATCCGAAGCCGCTTTTCATTTTGAGTGGTGCGGTGGTGATTTTTGATCTCCAGATAGCGGTTCACCTCTTCACGGTCGATATCTCCGGCACAAAACGTCACCACCACTTCGGAGGTTTGGTAGCTTTGGAGCAGTGTAAACACTTCATCCAGAGCATACGTTTTGTCTTCACGTGTACCGTGGATTTCGTTGATAAGTGTTTTTCCCGTCCCGACGTCGATAGCAGAGTAACCGACCGAGTAAACCCCATTGTTCTGATCGATCAAAAGTGACGCGATATAGTTCTCGCTCGCTTCGGCGATGTAATCGAAATTCGTCCCCGGAGAGATGATGTTGGAGATATAACGGCGAATATGGGGAACTTCCCCCTGCTGACGGACGAGGACAATCGTGTATTTTTTCGACTGCACGAGACGTGATAGATAGCGCTCGATAGAAACCGTCGGAACACCGGCTAAGAGAGGGTTTTGGATAGAGTTTTCTAAAATGGTTTTGTTTTTACGGGTGAGCTGTATGTTGAGAAATTCGGCGACCTCTTTGGCTCGTCCGACCTTGAATTCAGCATTATTTACCTCATAAATTTCGAAAAATGACCCTACTTCGATGAGTACAACGGTATTAGATCCGTATTTTTCTTCACATGCTAGTTGGAGTTCGAAATAGATTTCAGAGAGGAGCTTCTTTTTATCGTTGAGTATTGCCCCTAGTTCTTCCGTATTCATCGCATCTCCACAGCATTTCGTCATTCCCGACTTGATCGGGCATTGTGCTACCCTTGCGGGTAAATTCATCATTAAATATTATGGTTTTATTATAACTTAGAGGGGCTAAAAAGAGACTATATTAGATACTCCCGAAAAACTTTTTCTATATAAGAAATTCGGCTTTTGAAATCTTTTGCAGAATTTCTTTTTCGTTATGTAAATTTTTATGTAAATGAATTTATTTTTTAGCTTATTTTCCTTCCAAATCAAGCCAATATACAATTTTCAGTGATATACAAGCACCAAAACTACTTTTTTTATACAAGAAATTCAGCTACTGAAATAATTGCCGAATTTCTTTTTTTTCCTTTAAAAAGTTATGTAGTTCAATTTAATTTTTAGCTTAATTACCTTGCCTTTATATGTCAGCTTTTTTCTATATCAAAATCAATATTAGCTATCTTAAATATTCTTTCTATTCTATATGTCAAATCTTTATTTTCATTTGCTAATTCTTTAAGCGCATTAATCAAACTTTCTCTAAACCCTTTTAATTCCGGTATAGTTGACTGTCTTAAATATTCAAATGTATTTTCTACAAAACTTTTGTCTTCCTCTAGAAACTTTTTACATTGTTCTTTAGTTAAAAATTTCACTAGATTTATATCAGCCGTATAAAAACGACTAGATGATAAGTTGCTGATAGCTTTATTAATATTTTCCAGATCAACAGTCTTAGATTTTATTATTTCTTTATAAGCTTCATGCGCGTATTTTTCAAATTCTTCATTATAATTAATAATTATATTATATTCAGATTCTCTATAAGATTTTGTATTATCATCTTTTTCTAAATAGCTATCAATATAATGCTTTCCAGCTTCCATTAATAACTCATTATAATGATCTTCTTTATCTTTATCAATCTTAATCAATTCCTCTATGTAAAATATAAAATTGTTAGGCTGAACCAAGCTTATAATTGTTTTTGTATCTTTCTTTAACAGATTAAATAACTGCTCACTGTAATCTTTACTGCTAAATGAATAATCATCTAAATATTTACGTCCTAACGCTATGATATCATCATAATGTTCTGAGCTAGACAAGCCTTGAGAGTCTTCTTTTGTTAAATTCATGAGCTTATCTGTATCTATCTTACTTGTCTTGATATATTTCTCTACTACTTCTGTAATTGGAGTTATTGTGTATTCTATGTCGTAGTAAATATAATTTAA
>JAQULF010000024.1 GCA_028718745.1 Patescibacteria group bacterium
AAAACATTCCGAAGTTTTGGGAGATAAATTGGTTCGGCAGGCTCTAGCTTATGGATTAGACAAAAAGGAAATTAACAAGGAAGCTAATTTTAATGTCGGAGGAATCATCGATTCTCCCATACTGCCCGATTATCTAGGGTATAATCCGGATGTGAAAAAATATAACAATGATGCCAAGGGAGCCAATACGCTGCTTTCGCAAGCCGGATGGACCGATCAAAATAATGACGGAATCAAAGAAAATGGCGACAAGAAATTAGCCTTTGATCTGGTGATTCCGGATGAACCGCAGTTTGTCCGAGCTGCCAATAAAATTGGAGAGCAGTGGGCGAAAATTGGAGTTAAAATTAATATCAAAAAAGCGGACAGCACTTCTTTGGATAAAGATTTTATCAGTTCACGCAACTACGATATTCTTTTAATCGGTGAAAATCTAGGGTCTGATCCGGATCCGTATTCTTACTGGCATTCTTCTCAAGCAGCCTATCCGGGACTAAATTTAGCCGGATTTGCCAACGGAGAAGTGGACAAGCTTCTTGAGGAGGCGCGGCAAAGTTCGGATACCAATATTCGCATAAAAGACTACAATAAATTCCAAGAAATTATAGCTGATGAAGTTCCGGCGATATTTCTTTATCAGCCGGTTTATGTTTATAAAGTTTACAATAAAGTTCGAGGCATCGACTTTTCCGGAATCACCAATAGCTGGGACAGATTTTATAATGTGGCGGATTGGTTTGTTAAATATCAGTAGTATGTAGCAAGTAGTAGGTAGTATGCAAAATGCGGTATTTACCGTATTTTTTTGTGTCTATAACTATAGATAATGATTTGCTGTTGACAATGAAATGCTAATAGCAATATAATGCAATTGAGAATGATTATTACCCCAGTTAAAATATTTTTATGACTATCGAACGGTTAACCAATCAAAAAAAAGCCATCCTTGACTACCTTCGAAAAGGAATCGGCCATCCCGATGCTTATGAAGTTTATGCGGTGGTAAAAAAGAAATTACCGCAGATTTCTCTGGCGACGGTCTACCGCAATCTGGATAGTATGGCGGAAAAAGGCTTGATCAAAGAAATTCGCATCAAAAAAGATCGCTTCAATTACGATGGAGTTGAGCACCACCATCATCATTTTCAATGCACAAATTGCGGAATGGTTTTTAATGTTGAAGGCGATATTCTTCTCAATTACGAAAAAATAAACGAAGTCGCTCCGGCCGGTTTAATCGAAGAATACGATGTCATGCTCAAAGGCATCTGTCTTAATTGTCAGAAAAAAGGAAAATAGTTGTCCATTTTTTCTTGCATAATTTAAAATATTCAAGTATAGTAAATCCATGTATAATCCACTAAGAAGAGGTCCTAAAAAAGGATTGAAAAGAGGAATTAAGATATTGCTGATGTCGGATTTTTTTGCGGCTTTTGCGGTGGGAATGATTGGACCGATTTATGCTATTTATGTAGAAAGAATCGGTGGCGATATACTTGACGCCAGTTGGGCGTACTTTGCCTTCATGATCTCTTGCGGCGTTGTGCTATATCTTATGGGATTATTTGAAAATGGCGTAAAGAATAAGGGCTTTTTTATTGTTTTGGGATATGTGCTAACTTCTCTGGGCTGCCTTTCTTACATATTTGTCGCTACTCAATGGCATTTAATTATCACGCAAATAATTCTTGGTCTTGGCCAAGCCGTGCTGTCCCCAGTTTTTGATTCTCTTTACGGCGATTATGTAAATGAAGATTCGGAATCGAAAGAGTGGGCATATTGGGAATCGATGCTTTATATTGCCAATGCGGTGGCGGCTTTGATCGGCGGATATTTTGCCAAAAGTTTTGGCTTCAAAGCACTATTTATCATGATGTTTATAATTTCCCTTTTTGGAGTCTTTGCTTCAATTGGAATGTTAAAAAAGAAAAAAGATTTGAATAAATGCTAATAAAATAATTTTATGAATTTGGCTATTTTTGTTTCAGGAGGAGGTACAACTTTAAACGCGATCGCGGAAGCGATTGAAAGCGGACGACTGAAAAGTCGGATTGTTTTAGTCATTGCGAGTAAAGCCGAGGCGGGCGCGATTGAAAATTATGTAAAACCGAGGAATATTCCTTACGAAGTTATTTCCAAAAAGAATTTTGAAAACGAAGAAGATTTTGGCAAAGCCATTCTTGACGCTCTTGAAAAGTATGGCGCGGATTTTATTTGTCTAGCCGGATTTCTGCAAAAAATACCAGCCAATGTTATCGAAAAATTTCGTGGAAGAATTATAAATTCCCACCCGGGAGATACTCGTAAATACGGAGGAGCGGGAATGTATGGTAAATTTGTTCACGAAGCGGTGATAACGGCAGGGGAACCGGAAACGATGAGTACGATTCACTGGGTTAATGAGATCTACGATGATGGCGAAATAATTTCTCAAATGAAGCTCCCCATTACTCCTGATATTAAAACCCCCGAGGAATTAGCCGCCAAGTTATTACCGATTGAATGGGAAAATTATATTTCGGTTCTAGAAAAAATCGAAACAGGAGAGTAACTATTTTTGTAAAAAGTTTTTTATGATATACTTGGTTTAAGAGGGCTTAGAGCCCTTTTTGTATCTTAAAAAATTATGAAAATAATCTCGGTGGCGGATTGGTTATAATTTTTTACAATCAGTTCGCTGCCGAGATGGCAGACACTACCCGAACATGCTTCGGGAATATAAAAGAAAGGAGAACTGCAATGGAGGCCGCAATGGCCCAAAAGATGGTTGCTTTAAGAGAAATGTCAGTATCGGTTTGCATCGCCGAAGCAGCTTTCAGCGATGGTTTGAAGCAGTTGATTAAGGAGTTTCAATTTCGCTTGTTCAAGATTAGGCCATCTGGTGACATTGTTAAAGTAAAGGATCCCTTTGAAAGAGAAACAACATGCGGGGGTCTTATCTACAATGTTCCCGAGGGATGGCCGCTTGACATGCTGGACAGTTACCGGACCATTGAGTTTGAAACGAGGGTCCTAAACTTGAAAACAGGAGCGACATGGAATGTTCGTGCAAGGATTTATATGGACCTGTATAGGCACGAACGCAGAAGCGGTTGGGAGCCAAGAAGGCTGGTTATCAGCTATAATTCTGGCGGTGATCAAGAGAAGCAGATGCATTTTCTCTTTACTTACCGTATGCTGCCTACTGGATTTTGGGTAGCAACTCCCTATGTTGAAGATCGCGATAGTGATCCAGACGAAGAAGAATG
>JAQULF010000025.1 GCA_028718745.1 Patescibacteria group bacterium
CGCCTTGGGCGGAAAATCCGCTACTCCACAACAAAATGGATTAGCGCAATTTATTGCGCGCCAGTTATTCGCTCGTTCGCATCTATTCGCTCCCCATTCGCGTTAATTCGTATATCCCAGCAGTTTAACCATTAGCCTTAACTAACTAGTTTTTACCAAAGGTGTAAATAGTAACCCACCTCTAAGGTGTTTTTCCCTACTTCTTAGCCGGTTGGCTTGCAATAAAATAATAATATATGCTAAATTAAACTCATGGGAGAACAAAATAATCATCAGCAAAATCTTGACCCCTCCACAAACCAATCTAAGCAACAAAACACCCTAGTAATAGTTTTTCTAGTTATTTTGGTCTTAATTGTTTCCGGAGTTGCTGGTTATACTTTCCATCAAAATAACCAACTAAAAAAACAAATTAATGAACTTAAAAATACGCCTAAACATAGTTCAACTGACACAACCGCAACTCTCTCAACCACTCCTTCATTGAACTCGCCAGAAATATCTCGTCTGGAAAAAATAACTTTTGTAAAAAATGGAGATATTTTTACAATTAACCCTGATGGTAGCGAAGAAAAGCGTTTAACCACTTATGGAGCAAACTGGGCTCCTGTTTTCTCTCCGGAGGGGCAATGGATTGCCTACGCTTCTCTTCCTAAAGAGCTTAAAGGCCAAGGAGTTGCTCCAACTCCCGCAAACATATGGGTAATTAAACCAGATGGGTCGGGCGCACGCAAAATATCTAAAGAATCAAGAGTTATGGGGAACATTTTATGGTCGCCCGATTCTAAAAAAATTGCTTTTTCTACTGACTCGTCTATCGTAATTATTGATATTCAAACAAATGAGGAAACGGTATTCATCGATGATGCTGGCCCTGCAGGAATTACCCCCGCTAATCCCGTATGGCTGAATCCAGAAACTCTAATATATTTTAAAAAACTACCAGAATCACCCCAAGAAGCTGGTATCGCTATCGCTAACTTAAACAAAAAAACAACCGAATGGATAACTAAAGAGCCCTACTTTTCAAATATAATATATTCCCCAAAAAAGAATAAAATATACGCGCAATATAAAAATGAAAAAACACTTTGGCAAATTGATCCCGTTACAAAAAAAACGGAAAGAATTAACAAGTTAAACTGGAATATTTCGGAAGATGTTTGGTTGCGGGGAGACATAAAATTAACTCCAACTCAAGACAGGCTAATAGTTCCTATCGGTTTTAATAAAAACAATCCCTCCTCTGTAGAAAGCGAAATCGTTTTTCTAACTATTGATGTTGACACAGGAAATACTGAAACAATAAATACTGGTTTGAAATTTTGTTCAGAGCTAAATTGGATTGCCGATAAAAATTGGCTTGTTTTAAATGGAATCCTGATAGGGCAAGAAGCTTCTGCAGAAGGAGAAGCTACCAAATGCGGCCTTTGGGGAGTTAATCTCGGTAACCAAACAAAACAAAAATTAACCGATAATGTCAGAAATTTCGACGGGTTCTGGATAACAGAAAAATAACCAACTATTTTCTAAGGCTGTCGCCTTCTTTATAAATTTATAATTTACAGTAAATCACAAAAAATTTCGGTAAGTGTAAATAGAAACCCACCTCTAAGATGTTTTTCCTTAGGGACTACATGAGGTTATTTTGAAGAGAATACTCCCTTCTGAATATATTGTTTAATTAACGCCTGGTATGGAATATTAAGCTCGTTCGCTTTTTCTTTAACCCTATTTAACAGATATTCAGGGATTCTGATGGAAATAGGCTTAGTTGTCGGTTTTAAATTCGGAAAACTGACCAGTACAAAATCGTCCGGTTCAAAATACTCGGACAGGTCAAGGTTCCACCAAAATTCTCTCTCTTTGTCCTCGTTTTTAAACTTTGGTACTTCAAGTTTTTTCTTCATACAATTTCGCCTCCTTCTAGACTAAACCTTCAGGGCTTCGAGATATTAGCTTGCCGTCAAGAAGATTGCCAAATCAAACAAAAAGCTCCGAGTTGTGGACAGCGTTAGAACTATTATACAACAGCAAAATGAGTATATTTATATCCCGGGCCTAAGGGCATACGCCAACACATAAAATTTACCCACCCCGCTACTCACTATTTCTCAAGACCCTCAAGCGTTTCGCACAACTCGCCCGATAGAAAAATTTTAGGACTATCCGCTGAATAGAAATTATAGAATATCCAGATTTAATTAATAAACAGGCTCAAGTTTACTCTTGTTCCAATCAAGCTGAATTTTATTTACAAAGGTCGGTAATTTGGGAGCTTAATCGTTTTTGTTCGGCGTACACCCAACTACATGCTTCGGCAATTGAGGGACATTTACTAATACAAGCGCTATAATTATCTAAAACTTCCTTAGTGCACGCATCATAATTATCTCCCGAGTATCCATAGGTAGATGTACATGTATTCATGCCATTTGTATAAGTGGATTTGCATGAAACATAACAACTGTCTGTTTCTCGAAAGTTAGACACGCAATCATTGTAATTCTTTGCCCACTCAGATACCTTGCTATTCATGGTTGCATCTATACTTTTTACAGCATCAACATTTTGAGGAGGGCAATAAGTAGTAAGTTTTGAATACGTAAGAAAAACTGGAACTTTATTGCTCATCGGGCTAGTTGGTGGGTTGATATAAACTGGTTTGTTATCTTGCCGATTATTATTATAGTAATTATCGCATTCATTTTTTGTCATCAATTTTGAAGTTCCGTCTCCAAGAAAACAACAATAAAGATTATTGCATTCCGTTTTAGTTATAAACCTTGCTCCACCCCCGCATTTTTCGTGAATAGTACAACAAATCATCTGGTTGCATTCGCTAAACCTCATTTGTCTACTACCGCCGCCACATTCAGAAGAAATAAGGCAATCAACCACTGGATCAGGATCAGGAGTGGGTGTACTTATTTTTGCTTGATTATATGTATTTACTCCCTTAACTTGAGAACTTTTATATCCCAAAATTAAAACAGCGCACCCCGAAGAAGCATAAGCGCAAGCTAATTTATTTTTTTCATTTAATATTGAAAGCTTATGGCTTGGAGAACCATCCCAAGCCTTGATAATATCCTCGGGGTTTTGGCCACAAGCATAATTTTCAGAAGCCGCATAGCCATAAGGCTCGGCATATTTTTTGTACCACTCATCAAATCCTTTATGAGCGATATTCTCTTTTTCTCCTGCTTCAATATCTA
>JAQULF010000026.1 GCA_028718745.1 Patescibacteria group bacterium
GGCGGCATCCGGCACCAGGATCTCGCTGCGCGCCATGTCGCCGCGTGCCTCGTGGTAGGCGCGGATCATCGCCACGCCGGCGAATTCGCCTTGCGCCCCGGCCATCGGGGTGAGCGACACGGCAGCCATGCCGGTCACTTCCTTGAGTATCTCCTGCAACTCGTGCATGCAGGCCAGGAAGCCCTGACCGGTATTTTCCGAGCTCAGTGGATGGCGCGCCAGCAGTTGCGGCAGCATGGCGAGCTGGTTGCCGGCGCGCGGGTTGTACTTCATGGTGCAGGAGCCGAGCGGGTAGAAATGGGTATCGATGGAAAAGTTTTTTTGTGACAGGCGGGTGTAGTGGCGCACCGCATCCATTTCGGAAACCTCCGGCAACAGCGGGCGCGTTTTGCGCCGCAGGTGTGCGGGAATGTCGTCGCAGGCCACCGGGGCTGAAGGCGCCTGGGCGGCGTTGCGGCGGTTTGCCTGGGAGCGTTCGAAGATCAGCATGTCAGTTTTCAATAAAGGCGTTTAACCACGGGGAGCACGGGGCACACGGGGATAATATTTGCTTTCCCCGTGTTCCCCTTGTGCCCCGTGGTTCAATAGTGTTTTACCGGCTCAAGGCCGCGATCGCCGCATCGTAATCCGGCTCCTGGGTGATTTCCGGCACCAGCTCGGCGTGGATCACCCTGTCGTTTTCGTCCAGGATCACCACGGCGCGGGCCGTCAGGCCTGAGAGGGGCGGTTCGGTGATCATCACGCCGTAATCCTTGTGAAAGTCGCGTCCGCGCATGGTGGAGAGCATGATCACGTTGTTCAGTCCTTCCGCGCCGCAGAAGCGGCTCTGGGCAAAGGGCAGGTCGGCGGAGATCACCAGTACCACGGTATTGTCCATTTTGCTCGCACGCTGGTTGAACACGCGGGTGGAAGCGGCGCATACCGGCGTATCGATGCTCGGCACGATGGACAGCACCTTGCGTTTGCCGGCGAATTCGCTCAGGGAAACGTCGGCCAAATCCTTGTTCACCAGCATGAAGCTGTGGGCGGTTTCGCCTATCTGCGGGAAATGCCCGCCGACATTGAGCGGTTCGCCTTCGAGAGTTACGGTAGCCATTGCGATCTCCTTTTCTCTGTTACCACTTGCTGTTGGGGCCCGGCACCAGCTTCGTGCAGCTTGGGCCTGCGTTGCGGCGCTCCACGATGCGTTTCAGCTGCTCCGTGAATTTTTCGATGTCCGCCGCGGTTTTGGTTTCGGTGGCGCACACCAGCAGCGCCTGGCCCAGTTCCGGGTAATGCGGCGTCAGGTCGAAGCCGCCGATGATGCCCTGGGCTTCGAGCGCGCGCAGCGCGTCCGCCACGGGGATGGTCAGTTGCAGCACGGTTTCGTGAAAAACGCTTTGCGCGAACGCCTTTCTGACACCGGAAATGGCGCACAGTTTTTCCGCCAGCGCGATGGTGTTGGCGTGGCTGGCCGAAGCCACCCGCTCCAGTCCGTCCGGGCCGAGCAGCGCCATGTGGATGGTCGCCGCCGTGGCCATCAGCCCCTGGTTGGAGCAGATATTGGAGGTCGCCTTGGCGCGGCGGATGTGCTGTTCCCTGGCCTGCAGCGTGAGCGTGAAGCCGGGCTTGCCGTCGAGATCCACGGTGCGGCCGACGATGCGCCCCGGCATCTGGCGCACCAGCGCCTGCTTGCAGCACATGAAGCCGAAGTAGGGGCCGCCGCTGGAGAGCGGCGAGCCCAGCGGCTGGCCTTCCCCGACCGCGATATCGGCGCCCTTCTCGCCCCATTGCCCTGGCGGCGTGAGCAGCGCCAGCGCAACGGGGTTCACCAGGCCGATCACCAGGCCGCCCTGGGCGTGCGCCCAGTCGGTGAGCGGATCGACTTCTTCCAGGCAGCCGAAAAAGTTGGGCTGGGGGATCACCAGCGCGGCAAAATCCTTCTCCTGCGGCAGTGTGGTGATGCCCTTGGCCGGATCGTAATCCAGCTCGACCAGCTCGATTTTCTGATGCCTGACGATGCTGTTCACCACCTGGCGATAGAAGGGATGCACCGTCTTGGGCAGCAATACCCGGCGCGAAGTCTTGTGCGCGCGCACCGCCATCAGCACCGCTTCGGCCAGGCCGGAGGCGCCGTCGTAGAGACTGGCGTTGGACACATCCATCCCGGTCAGCGAGGCCATCATGGTCTGGAATTCGTACAGCAGTTGCAGCGTGCCTTGGCTGGCCTCGGCCTGGTAGGGCGTGTAGGCGGAGTAGAACTCGCCGCGCGTGGCGATCTCCCAGACCGCGGCCGGGATGTGGTGTTCGTAGGCGCCCGCACCGGCGAAGTTGATGAAGCGGCCATCACGCTCGGCGCGTTCCGTCATGAGCCGGGCGATGTCCATCTCGACCATGCCTGACGGCACGCCAGTCAGCGCGCCGCTGCGCAGCGCGGCGGGGATTTCGTCGAACAGCTGGTCGATGGAAGGCACGCCGATGCACGCCAGCATGGCCTGGATATCGTCTTCGGTGTGGGGAATGAAGGGCATAAATTTTCCGGGTGAGGAGTTAGGAGCGGGATTTGGAGCTAGAGAAAACACCTCACCCCTCACTCTTTACTCCTTACTGATTTAATGTGCTTCGCTATCCACTATGGCCTGGTAGGCGGCTGCATCGAGGAGGCCATCGAGGTCGGCGGCGTTGTCCGGCTTGAGCCTGAACAGCCAGGCGGCATAGGCGTCCTGGTTGAGGGTTTCCGGGGCGTTCTCGACCTCGGTGTTGGCGGCGATGACTTCGCCCGCGATCGGCGCATAAACGTCGGAAGCCGCCTTGACCGATTCCACCACCGCGCATTCCTCGCCCTGGGCCAGCGTGCGTCCGAGCACCGGATTTTCCACGAACACCATGTCGCCCAGCAGTTCCTGGGCGTGGTGGGTGATGCCGACGGTCACGCTGTCGTCTGCTTCGAGCCGCGCCCATTCGTGGGATTTGGTGTATTTAAGATCGGCCGGAATAGTCATTTTTGTTCCTTCTGGAGTCGATTGTGATT
>JAQULF010000027.1 GCA_028718745.1 Patescibacteria group bacterium
CCCCATGCTCCCGTGCGGGCCGCCCTGCAAACCATGCACGACCTCGGCATCGGCGCCATGATCGCCGTGGAGAACGGCGTTCCGGCCGGCATTCTCACCCTGCACGACGTCCTTGACCGCATCGCCCTGCCCGGCGCCGACCTCGCGCAACCGGTCATCGACGTCATGAGCACCCAGCTCACCACGCTGCCGCCCCAGGCTCTCGCCTATGAAGCCGCCCTGGCCATGGCCCGTGACGGCATCCGGCACGTATTGGTCACCGACCAGAACAAACTCGTGGGGGTCATTTCGGAAAAAGACCTTTTCACCCTGCAGCGGGTCGGCCTCCGGCAAATCAGCAGCGCCATCCGCAACAGCCAGGGTCTCGACCAGCTCAAACAAAGCGCCCGGGACATTCGCCAGCTCGCGCACAACATGCTCGCCCAGGGCGTTGCGGCGGAACAGCTCACCCAATTCATCTCCACCCTCAACGACCTGCTCACCCGGCGCCTGATCGAGCTGGAATGCCAGGCGCAGGGCTTCCGCCCCGGCGCAGCGGGCGAGCCCGACATCTGCTGGCTGGCGCTGGGCAGCGAGGGGCGCTACGAGCAGACCCTCAACACCGACCAGGACAACGGGATCATCTTCAGCGTTCCGCAAGGCAGGACAGCCGAGGAAGTCCGCCGCACGCTATTGCCGCTGGCCGGGCGCATCAACGCGGCGCTGGATGCCTGCGGCTTTCCGCTATGCAAGGGTCAGGTCATGGCCTCCAATCCGAAGTGGTGCCTGTCGCTCGATGAGTGGAAGGGCACTTTCTCGGAATGGATTCACCGTGGCGATGCCCCGGTTTTGCTCAACGCCACCATTTTTTTCGACTTTCGCCCGCTGTACGGCCGTCATGAGCTGGCATACGAGCTGCGCGCCTGGCTGAACGCCAGGATCAAGGACAACCGCCTGTTCCTCCGGCACATGGTGCAAAATGCCCTGGGCAACCGTCCGCCGCTGGGAATGGTGCGCGATTTCGTGGTGGACGGCGGCACGCTGGACCTCAAGCTCAACGGCGTGTCGCCCTTCGTCGATGCCGCGCGCATCTTCGGCCTGGCCGCCGGCAGCGGGGAAACCTCGACCATCCGCCGCCTGCGCGCAAGCTGTGAAGCCTGGGACATGAAAAAGAATGACGTGGAAGGCTGGATCGACGCCTTTCTCTACCTCCAGTTGTTGCGCCTGCGCCTGCAACACGAACAGTCCGAAGCGGGCGCCGCCTTGTCCAACCGGGTCGATCCGGACAGCCTCAACGATCTGGACCGGCGCATTCTCAAGGAAGCGTTCCGGCAGGCACGCAAACTGCAGGCGGTGATGGAGAGATACTTCAGTTTTTAACGAAACTCGCGCAGCGAGACCTCGTCCCCCTCTCCCTCCTGGAGAGGGTCGAGGGAAACGATCATGGCGCCGTCAAGTTCAGCGAAACGTTATAGAATGCTCTCTTAATACCTAACCTAGGGAATTTCATGAAAAAGCTTTTCACCCTGTTGCTGGTCGCCCTGTTCAGTTTTGGGCTCGCCACCGGCGAAGCTGGCGCCAAACGCTTCGGCGGCGGCACGAGTTTCGGCAAGCAGCGCCAAAGCATTTCCCCGTCGGCGCCCAAAGCCCCCGCATCCGCACCGGCGGCGGGCGCGCCGGCCAAGCCCGGCGGCAAATGGCTCGGCCCCCTCGCCGGCCTGGCCGCCGGCGGTCTGCTGGCCTCCCTCTTCATGGGACACGGCTTCGAAGGCATCAAGATGATGGATATCCTGATAATGCTGGGCATCGCGGCCGCCATATTTTTCATTTTCCGCAGCCTGCGCCGCAACAGCATGCCGCAGGCGTCGCCGGCCGGTGGCATGCCATACGGCAGCGACCGTCCGGCCGGCCAAGCCATGGGCAGCGGCGCCCCCCTGATGGCCGCCGGCACGCGACCCGCCTGGTTCGAGGACGAGCCCTTCCTGCGCCAGGCCAAAGGCAACTTCATCCGCCTGCAGGACGCCAATGACAAGGCCGACCTCAATGACATCCGCGAATTCACCACCCCGGAAGTGTTTGCCGAGATCAGCCTGCAAATCCAGGAACGGGGCGGCAAGCCGCAGCATACCGAAATCGTGGCGCTCAACGCCGAAATGGCCGACGTCGTCACCGAAGGCGACTACGTCATCGCCAGCGTGCGCTTCTCCGGCCAGGTGCGCGAAGAACCGGGCGCCGGCGCGGAACCCTTCAATGAAATCTGGCACATCCAGAAAGCGCTCAACCAGCCCAACGGCAGCTGGTTCATTGCCGGCATCCAGCAGGTCTGAATGACGCCAGCATCGACGCGCCCTTCCCTCGCCCCCTTCTCCCATCGGGAAAAGGGGGCAATTCCCCTCTCCCGCCGGGAGAGGGGATAGGGGTGAGGGAACCCGCATAGGGGTGAGGGAACCCGCGTGGATACTGGCGCTGCAGCAGATTTCGTCAACCCAACTGCGGTTTCCCGATCGAATGCCTCATGCCGGCGCCTCGCACCCCCATGAAAATCGCCCTGATCCGCCAGCGCTACACCCCGTTTGGCGGCGCCGAGCGCTTCGTCGCCAACGCTGTGCGTGCGCTTCGCGCCGAAGGCGCTTCCCTCACCGTGGTCACGCGACAGTGGGAAAGCGATGGCGAGAGCGAATCCCTGATCTGCAACCCGCCCTACCTCGGCAACCTGTGGCGCGACTGGAGCTTCGCGCGCTGCGTTTGCGAGGCACTGAAAGAACGCCCCTTCGACCTGGTGCAGTCGCACGAGCGCATCGCCTGCTGCGACGTATTTCGCGCCGGCGATGGCGTGCACCGCGAATGGCTCAAGCAGCGCCGCCGCGTGCTGGG
>JAQULF010000028.1 GCA_028718745.1 Patescibacteria group bacterium
TAATAAAATCAATAATGCGAATAAGACAATAAAAATTGCCATGGTGGGAAAATATTTTTCTACCGGTTCTTTCATTTTAACCGACTCATATATTTCAGTAATTGAAGCGATAAAGCATGCGGCGTGGGCAAACGGCGTACGCGCCGAACTCGCCTGGATTGATTCGAATGTATACGAAAAAAATCCTAAAAAAATAGAGGATCTAAAAAACTTTGATGGAATAATTGTTCCCGGAGGATTTGGTAAGCGCGGGGTAGAAGGAATAATTCAAGCTATTAAATACGCGCGAGAAAACAAAATTCCATATTTGGGACTTTGCTACGGATTACAAATGGCCGTAATAGAATTTGCTCGCAATGTTTGTAAAATAAAAAACGCTAATTCTATCGAAATTGATCCCAAAACTCCGGAACCGATTATCGATTTAATGCCCGAACAAATAAAAAAACTCCATAAAAATTTATATGGAGGCACAATGCGGCTGGGAGCTTACCCGTGTAAGATACAAAAAGATACAATTACCGAAGAAATTTATCGACCCTTCTACAAAGCTCTGGGCAAAAATCTGGTGATTTTTGAGCGCCATCGCCATCGTTATGAAGTCAATAATAAGTACCGCGATAAACTTATGGCTTATGGGTTAAAATTGAGCGGTACTTCGCCAGACAATAATTTAGTAGAAATTATCGAGCTAGATAAAAAAGATCACCCCTTCTTTATTGCCACCCAATTCCACCCCGAATTCCTTTCTCGCCCTCTCACTCCTCATCCGCTATTTAAGGCATTTATTAGAACTTGCTTGTAATTTATAATTATTAGAATGACCTTAGCCTTTTTTGATAAAAATAGGCCTTGTATTGAAACATACAAGGCCTTCCAAAAACATGCCCAAAAAGGTTGATCATCAACCGCAGGAAAAAATTCGGCAACCCCTGGACTGATCTGGAGGATGCTGAATAGAGGGAACGGATAGGTACCAACCGTGAAGGACGCCGAGCCAACAAACGTTAACAGCACAAATAACCACTTTTTTACCCTCTTCGTTAATGTAAGAAAGATAATCTTCGTTTGGATCGAAAATTTCACTTTCGACATAAAAAATGTTATCACGACCATTGTTATGCAAAGCGCCTATTTCCTTGTTCGGCTGCAATGACATTAATGCGTAAATTGCACCCAAAGTCGTCTTGATCTTTGTCTTGCCGCCAAGCCCGGAAATAATGAAATCATTAACCGACGACTTGATAAGTTTGTAATAAAACATCTGGATATCCCCAGAAGGCGCTTCTACCTTATTTATGAATAGTCTGTCAAAGCTAGCGCTATGACCGCTGATTTTAACCTTGGCAGTATCATTGACGCCTATTTTGAAAGCATCCTTGGCGATAAAAGGTTTAGTAGTAGCGGGAATGACAACAGTGGAAAGAAATTCAAGTAACTTTGATTTGGAGAGAAATTTTTTTATCGGTTGTTCCCAGTCAGGATCGAGAACTTTTTCCAAAAGACCACACACAAGTTAGAGCTTGGATGTCGGAGTAGTCGCGAGTTTCTTCGTAATTTTATTGATTATGCCTGTTCTTGACATTACCAGCACCTCCTTCGCATATTTTTTTCTGTTAAAGAACATGCTTAAAATAATAGCAGTTTTAACCTGATCTGTCAAACTAAAAAGACAAAAATATCAATCAAGAACTCGCGGTTGTGGTTTCGGTTGGAGCGGGAGAGGGCGTGGGGGTTGGGCTGGATTCAGGAACAGGTGTAGGTGTCGGAGTGGATTGAGAACTAGATGAACTACTTTCCCCCGGTCCTTTGGCATATACCGCCCGCCAAGCCACATATTTAGAATAAAAAGTTTTCTCAAAAGTGATTTTACCCTCAGCGTTAGTAACTTTGTAGTAAAATTCGGCCGAAGCTCCATTGTGAGCTTTTTCTAGCATCTTTGTTTCTCCTGGCGCCAAGCTCGCATCTTCAATATAAACCGGTTCGGGTGGAGTAGTAATATCGTATACACGCGGATCGCTAATTTCTATCTTGCGACCATCGCTAGTACCATAAAATTCAAAAGTTAGAGTATTACCGCTAACTTTTCCTTGAACCAAAATATAGCCCGGGGTATCGTTTTTGAATTTTAAATCCGGGGAAGGATCGTAAATTGTCGCATCCATCCCAACAGGCGGCTCATAATAACTAACACGATAGCGATGGCTAGATCTCTCGGTAATAGGCAAACCGCTATAGAGTGCTGCGCGGAAAACCGTAGTTGAAACTTGGCATAATCCCCCACCTACTTCCGGCGCAGTTCGGTCTTCTTTTATAACTAACTCTTTCTTAAAACCGCGTGCCTCTGTAACATCACCAAGCGCTTTAAGAAAAGAAAATTCTTCGCCCGGTTTAATCAATGCCCCGCTAACCAACTGTGTCCCGAGTTTAATATTATATTTTCTATTTTCCGTACTGCCGCTAAAACTCGTACTGCCTTTACCAATAAGTTCGTTAATGCCTAAATTATTGAGTGTATCATTGGATATAGTCGGATTTTGTGTTTTAACTGACAATTGAATGGTTTGGTTGTTGATTTCTTCAGACAAGCTAACTGATTTTATCCTATCATTTAATAAACTGCCAATATCTTGAAAAGTTTTATCCTGATCGAGCTCATAGCCATTCTGTGATGATTCAAAAATACTGGCCTTACCATTCGTAATTGTTAATTTGGCATCCACTGGGTCTTTATTAATTCTACCGGCAATAGATTCAATATAATCTTGAATTTTTTCTCTGCTAAAAAGATAAGAAAATTGATATTGACCATTTTTATATTCT